>NZ_DATFAF010000092.1:0-108042 GCF_035254865.1 Noviherbaspirillum sp. | reverse complement strand
CTTGGTAACCTCCGGGCCGGACTTGAAGTCCTGCTGCAAGGCGGTGAACTTGCCGTGATCGGCGGTGGACTTGAAGAGTCTGGCCGGCGGCTGGCCGGTTGCGGCCTGGACCAGAGAGGCGGCGAGGCAGATGCAGGCCGCAGCGGTGAATGCTCGAAAACGCATGACTTTCCCCCTTAAAGAAGCCAAACTGCGCGTCGATGCCATGAGGGTTGCGATTTAATCCCTCATTACGCATATAGTTATATACCCATATGCACTATGTGGGTAAAGCCAGGAATTTGGAAATTTCGATTTCAAATACGTGACATTTCGCTTGCGAATATGTCGTATGAGTAAGAAAAGAAAGTCCCTCTTGATGCGCGGATGGCGAAATGGAACGCCGAGAACAACAAGGAACTCAACACAAGGCACCGCACGGGATGCTGTTGATTAACGGTGGTGTTTAACTTATGGTGATCGCCAGCATATGAAAGCAGTCGTCGCTGACATCGAAGACGCAGCGATGCACCAATGCACCAATGCCCTGTCCGCCCTGGAGAAATCAATGACGCACCCGGAACTGCACGAAAAGACTTTCCTCTTGTTGCTGGTCGTGGTCACGCTGGCGTTCGGATGGATTCTCTTGCCCTTCTATGGCGCGCTGTTCTGGGGTGCCGTGGTGGCGATCCTGTTCGAGCCGATCTATCGGAAGCTGCTGGTTGCCATGCGGCAGAGAAGGAATCTGGCGGCAATCACGACCCTGTTGCTGTTTCTGATCATCGTGATTTTTCCGCTTGCGCTGATTACCGCGGCTTTGGGCAAGGAGGCGACGGCCATCTATCAGCAGATGCGTTCCGGTTCGCTGGATTTCGGGGCGTACCTTCAGCAGGTGATCAACGCCTTGCCATCCTGGCTGATCGGATTGCTGGAACGCTTCGATCTCGGCGACCTGGCGTCCATCCAGAAGAAGCTGTCGGCGGCCGCCGTAGAAGGCAGCCAGTTCATCGCGTCGCAGGCGCTGAATGTCGGGCAGAACACCTTCGGATTCATCGTCGGCGTCGGCATCATGCTTTACCTGATGTTCTTTTTTCTGCGTGATGGCCGGACCCTGACGGCGCGCATAAAGCAGGCGATTCCGCTGAGCACGGAACACAAGCGCTATTTCTTCCTCAAATTCACCACCGTCATCCGCGCCACGGTCAAGGGAAACATCGTTGTCGCCATCGTGCAAGGCGCGCTGGGCGGATTGATTTTCTGGTTTCTCGGCGTTCAGGGGCCGCTCGTGTGGGGCGTGGTGATGGCCTTTCTTTCACTGCTGCCTGCGGTGGGCACGGCCATGGTCTGGGCGCCGGTTGCGGTCTATTTCCTTCTCACCGGATCGATCTGGCAAGGCGTCACCCTGACTGCCTTCGGCGTACTCGTGATCGGCCTGGTCGACAACGTCCTGCGCCCTATCCTCGTCGGCAAGGACACACAGATGCCGGATTACGTGGTGCTGGTCTCGACCCTCGGGGGGATGGCACTCTTCGGCCTGCACGGTTTCGTGATCGGGCCGGTGATCGCCGCCTTGTTCATCGCCGCGTGGGATCTCTTTTCCTCGGATAAAGAGCCGACTCCCTGACGATGTATCGCGCCGTGCCAGGCTTGTTTCTTCACGCCTGACACGGTGCTTCTCGGCGGAATCGCTATGCTGCCGCGGCGGAAAATTCGTCGAAAGCGGCTATCGCGTTGGCGGAATACATGAGCGACGGTCCGCCTCCCATGTAGACGGCCATGCCCAGGGCTTCTTCCACCTCGGCCTTGGTCGCGCCGAGTTTCACCAGCGCCTGCATGTGGAATCCGATGCAGGCATCGCAATGCGCCGCGATGCCGAGCGCCAGTGCGATCAGCTCTTTGGTTTTCTTGTCGAGAGCGCCATCGCGGGATGCGGCGCGCGCCAGGTCGCTGAATCCCTTCATCACATCCGGAAGGTCAGTGCGCAAGGTGGCGAGATTTTTCGAGACCGACTGCGTCAGCTCGCGGTAATTGGGAGGAAATGTGCTCATGCCTGTTCGTTCCTTTGCCGATTACGGTTTTGCATCATTCTTGACGCTGCAGGTGCGCAGCCCGAACGGCATGTAGGCCGGGCAGAAGCCGAATACGCCGGTTGCGAGAGGGATCAGGCCGAGCCAGCCCCACGCCCCGATGGCGCCCAACAAACTGGCAGCGATCAAGGCCAGGCCAAACACGACGCGCAAAACGCGGTCGATACCGCCTACATTCGACTTCATGTCATCTCTCCATCAGGTAAAAAATCAAACAGGACATACCCCGAATACACGGAAGTTCAACAAGTGCATGCCTTTGCCTGACATGCGCCGGGATATCTACCGACGCTTGGTACGCGCGGCCGTCTGAATGAACGGCTGCCGTTCGCGGGCGTGCTGCTCGAACTGGCGGGCGATGCTGCCGCAGACCAGGTCGCACAACGCATAGACCGATTCGTCGGCGATACGGTAATAGACACTGGTGCCTCGGTTCTCACGCGCAACCAAGCCGTGCTTGCTGAGGATCGCCAGATGCCGGGAGATATTTGCCGATGTGTATTCACACAACTCGGCCAGCTCTCCCACGTTGCGTTCCCCGCTTCGCAGGAGCGTGAGAATGCGCAAACGCGTGGGCTCGGAGAGCGCCTGGAAATAGGACGCTACCTGATCCAGCGCTTCCAGAGGTAAATCTTGCATATTGGATACCGATGAACAATTAAAGGGTTTCATTCTGCCTCAGCAATTCGGCCCTGTACACACGTTTGTCTATTAAGGTGCTTGCGTATTTAATTAACTGGTTACATAATAACAGAGAAAAATTCAAATGCCAATCATCCGAGCGGCATTTGCACCACATGCATCTGGAGAAGGATATGTTGAAGAAAACCCTGTTCGGTCTGTTGATCGCCGCCCTTGTGGTCCATGCATCCGGCGCAGCGCCGGCGCAGGACGGCTTGGCGACGGTGACCGTCCAGTCGACCGGGGGCGCAGAGGCATCCCCTTACGACGGCGTTGTCGAGGCGGTGCGTCAGACCGTCCTGGCGGCACAAGTGCCCGGCGCTGTCGTCGCCCTTTCCGTCAAGGCCGGCGACGTGGTCAAGGAAGGCCAGGTGCTGGTGCGCATTGATGCACGCGCCGCAACGCAAAACAGTGCCGCCAGCGAAGCACAGGTGCAGGCAGCGCGCTCCGCACTGGAAGTGGCGACCAAGGACTATCAACGCCAGCAGCAGCTCTTCCAGAAGCAATACATCAGCCAGGCCGCGCTCGAACGCGCCGAAGCACAGTATCGCGCGACCTCAGCCCAATTGAAGGCGCAAATCGCCCAGGCGAGCGCCGCGAATATCCAGTCCGGCTTCTATGCGGTCAAGGCGCCATACGCAGGCGTGGTCGCGGATGTGCCGATTACCTTGGGTGACATGGCCATGCCGGGACGCCCGCTTCTGACCCTGTACGACCCGGGCGCGCTGCGTGTGACGGCAGCCGTGCCTCAGACGGCGCTGGGACGCGTCGCCGCAGGCCAAGCGGCCAAGATTGAGTTGCCAAGCCTTCCCGCGGACCGGCAGTGGCTGACACGGCCGCAGGTGCAGGTGCTGCCGACCATCGACGCCGGGACGCATTCGGCGCAGGTGCGAGTCGATCTTCCCGCAGATGTGAAAGGCGTCACTCCCGGCATGTTTGCCCGCGTGTGGCTGCCCTCGCAAGCCGCAGCTTCCGGACGCTTGTATGTGCCAAGCGCGGCGATCGTACGGCGCGCCGAAATGACCGGCCTCTATGTCATCGATTCCAATGGGCGGCCGGTCTTGCGCCAGGTGCGGCTCGGGCGCGTGGAAAATGATCGGGTCGAAATCCTGTCTGGCGTCGCACACGGAGAACGCGTGGTGATCGATCCGCAGGCAGCCGCACGCGTGCGCTAAGGACCGACGATGAACGTACAGCTTGGTATTTCCGGCCGCATCGCGGCATTTTTTCAGAGCGCAAGGATCACGCCCTTGCTGGCGCTGGCGGCACTCCTGCTCGGCGCCTTCGCCGTGATCGTCACGCCGCGCGAGGAGGAACCCCAGATCAACGTGACGATGGCAAACGTGCTGATCCCCTTCCCCGGTGCTTCGGCGCGCGACGTGGAGCAGATGGTCGCCACGCCGGCCGAACAGGTCCTGTCGCAGATTGCCGGCATTGAACACGTGATGTCGGTCTCGCGACCCGGCGTTGCGATCCTCACCGTGCAATACAAGGTCGGCGTGCCGCGCACCGAAGCGCTGGTGCGCCTGTACGATACGGTTCACTCGAACGCCGACTGGCTGCCCAGGGGCTTGGGCGTGCTCGATCCGATCATCAAGCCCAAGGGCATCGACGACGTGCCGATTGTCACCTTCACCTTGTTCAGCAAGAAGGCCGACACCGGTGCTTACGATCTTGAACGCATCGCGCACAGCATCGAGGCCGATCTCAAGCGCGTCCCCGGCACACGGGAAGTGACAACGATCGGTGGACCGGGCCGCGCAATCCTGGTCGAACTGGACCCGGCCCGCATGGCCGGCTCCGGCGTCACCGTGTCGGACCTGCGCATGGCGCTGCAGTCGGCCAATCTCGGCTTGCCGGTGGGCGAACTGCTGTCCGGCAATCGCGCCGTCGAGGTCGAATCCGGACCGTTCCTGAAGGATGCCCGTGAGGTTGGCGAACTGGTGGTCGCGGCACGCGACGGCAAGCCGGTATTCCTGCAGGACGTGGCTGCCGTGCGCGATGGCCCCTTGCCGCCTGCGCGCTATGTCTGGCACGGTGTCGCCGGAAAGGATGGCGGCGAATATCCGGCCGTGAGCATCGCCATTACAAAGAAACCGGGCGAGAACGCCATCGACGTAGCCAATGCCTTGATGCGCCGTGTCGACGTGTTGAAGAACACCGTGATTCCGGCCGACGTGCAGGTCGCGGAAACACGCAATTACGGCGCTACCGCCAACGACAAGGCGCAGAAGCTGATCCAGAAGCTGCTGTTCGCCACTTTGTCGGTGGTCGCACTGGTTTTCATTGCGCTGGGAAAACGCGAGGCGGCCATTGTCGGCAGCGCCGTGATCCTGACTCTGACCGTGACGCTGTTCGCGTCCTGGGCCTGGGGATTCACGCTGAATCGCGTGTCCCTGTTCGCCCTGATCTTCTCGATCGGCATCCTGGTCGATGACGCCATCGTGGTGGTGGAGAACATCCACCGTCATCAGCAACTAGCGCCCGGCCGGCCGCTGGCGGAAATCATTCCGCACGCGGTCGATGAAGTGGGTGGCCCGACCATACTCGCAACGCTGACCGTGATCGCCGCGCTCCTTCCGATGGCTTTCGTGACTGGGCTGATGGGGCCGTACATGAGCCCGATTCCGATCAACGCGAGCATGGGCATGCTGCTTTCGCTCGCGATTGCCTTCGTGGTCACGCCGTGGCTGGCGCGGATCTGGATGAAGACGACGCACGGAACTTCCCACGATGAAGCGCCGCACGGTCTGTCCGCACGGCTGGCGCCGCTGTTCCAGCGCATCTTCCGCCCCTTTCTCGACGACACGCGCGGCAAGCGCAACCGGCGCCTGCTGGGGCTCGGTATCGCGGGCCTGATCGCGCTGTCCATGCTATTGCCGGCAGCCGGACTTGTGCTGCTGAAGATGCTCCCCTTCGACAACAAGTCGGAGTTCCAGGTCGTGGTCGACATGCCGGCCGGAACGCCGCTGGAACAGACAGCGGCTGCCTTGCATGAACTCGGCGTCTATCTGGCCACCGTGCCTGAAGTCACCGACTACCAGGCCTACGCCGGGACGGCCGCGCCGATCAATTTCAACGGGCTGGTGCGCCAGTATTACCTGCGCTCCGGCGGCGACATCGGCGACATCCAGGTCAACCTGGTGGACAAGCATCACCGCGACGAGCAAAGCCATGCGATTGCGACACGACTGCGCCCCGCCCTGCAGAAGATCGGCCAGCGCTTTGGCGCGAATGTAAAAGTGGTGGAGGTGCCGCCCGGTCCGCCGGTCCTGGCCCCGATCGTGGCGGAAATCTACGGCCCGGAAGCGGAAGGCCGCCGGCAGATGGCCAAGGCGGTGCGTGCGGTATTCAACAAGACAGCCGGCGTGGTGGATGTCGACGACAGCAGCATCGCCATGGCGCCGAAGACCGTGCTGCTGGTCGATCGCCGCAAGGCCGCATTGCTCGGCGTGCCGCAGCAGGCGATCGTGAGCACGTTGCGCGCCGGACTGGCGGGCGAAAGCGCGACCTATCTGCATGACGACAGCAAGTATCCCGCGGCCGCGATCCTGCAGCTCCCGGCCGATCGCCACGGCGACCTCGACGCGCTGCTCCAGCTTTCGGTGCGCTCCGCCTCCGGCAAGCTGGTGCCGATCCGCGAACTGGTGAACGCCAGCGATACCCTTCGTGAACAGCCGGTGTATCACAAGGATCTGCTGCCAGTGAATTACGCGGTGGCCGACATGGCCGGCAAGATCGACAGCCCGCTGTATGGCATGTTCTCGATGCGCAAGGAGCTGTCCGCGCTTTCCTCGCCGAGCGGCGGCGGACTGATGGAGTACTTCATCAGGCAACCGGAGGACCCATACCGCGACTATGCGATCAAATGGGACGGCGAATGGCAGATCACGTATGAGACCTTCCGCGACATGGGCGCCGCCTATGCGGTCGGGCTGATCCTGATTTATCTGCTGGTCGTCGCGCAGTTCGGCTCCTACCTGACGCCGCTGATCATCATGGCGCCGATTCCGCTGACCATCATCGGCGTGATGCCGGGGCACGCCCTGCTCGGCGCGCAGTACACCGCCACCAGCATGATCGGCATGATCGCGCTGGCCGGCATCATCGTGCGCAATTCGATCCTGCTGGTGGACTTCATCAACCTGCAGGTGCGCGCCGGCATGCCGTTCAAGGACGCGGTGGTCAACTCGGCCATCACGCGTGCGCAGCCCATCATGCTGACCGGTCTGGCTGCGATGCTGGGCGCGTTCTTCATCCTGGACGATCCGATCTTCAACGGGCTGGCGATCTCGCTGATTTTCGGCATCCTGGTGTCCACCATGCTGACGCTGGTGGTGATTCCCCTGCTGTACTTCGTCGCTTATCGCAATCGTTTGACTTTCATTACTCAACAAGGAGATTGATCATGACTTCCTGGCAAATCGTTCGTGTCGTCGCCGGCACATTCATCCTGCTCTCGCTGGCGCTGGGCATTCCCGGCAGCCCGATCTTCGTCAGCCAGTGGTGGCTTGCGTTTACGGCATTCGTCGGCGCCAACCTGCTGCAAAGCGGGTTCACCAACTGGTGCATGATGGAGACCATCCTGCGCAAGCTGGGTGCGCGCCGGGGCTGCTAAAGGGAGACGATCATGCATCTCGTCTGCCCGGCGTGCGCAGCCGTGAACCGCGTTCCCGAGGAGCGATTGCAGGACAACCCGGTGTGCGGCAAATGTGGCACCGCCCTGATGGCTGCCGAGCCGGTCGCCCTCAGCGACGCGACCCTGCCGATATTCGTAGCGAAAACAGAACTTCCGGTCCTGGTTGACTTCTGGGCGGACTGGTGCGGCCCGTGCAAGATGATGGCGCCGCAGTTTGCCGCCGCCGCGCGCCAGATGCCCCGCGTGCGCTTCGCCAAGGTTGACACCGAAGCCTGCCCGCGCGCCAGCATGAGCTACGGAATACGCAGTATCCCTACCCTGATCCTGTTCAGCGGCGGGCGCGAGATCGACCGCCTGTCGGGCGCGGTTCCTGCGCAGGAACTCATCACCTGGGTACGAAGCCACTTTGAGAAAGGCTGATCATGAAGCGCGCAAGTTCCGCCCTGTTGTCCGTGCTGCTGGCGCTGGCCGTGCAAGCCTCGCATGGCACGACGCTGCGCGAGGCATGGGAACGGGCACAACAGCACGACCGTGAATATGCCGCGGCGCGGGCCGCGTATGAAGCCGGCAATACACGGCGCGAGCAGGCGCGTGCCTTGTGGCGTCCCTCCGTGATGCTGAGCGCGGCCGCCGGCCGGATGAGCAATGACAGCCATGCTGCGGGCGCACAGTTTTCCGCGCCGGGGTTCGGCCAGTCCTCCGGGGTAAGCTTCGACACCTCCATCGACAACGGCACGATGGAACGCTATACCCTGTCCGCGAAGCAGCCGCTGATCAGTCGCGAACGGCTCGCGCAAAGCCGCCAGCTTTCCCTGTCTGCGGACGTGGCGGAAGCGGAATGGCAGAACGCGCGCCAGTCCCTCATGCTGCGCGTGTCTGAGCGCTATTTCGACGTGGTGCTCGCATCGGACACCCTGCGCCTGCTGCGCCAGCAGGACATGGCCGTGGAACGCATGCTGAATGAAGCCAGGGACCGCTACAAGCTCGGCACTTCGCCGATCACCGACACGCACGAAGCGCAGGCGCGCGCCGAGACGGTCAAGGCGCAGGTCCTGATGGCCGAGACCGACCTGCAGATCAAGCAGCTCGCGTTCACCGACCTGACCGGCATCGGGCCGAACGACATGGCCCTGATGCAGCCGAATGCGGACTCCGCGCCGCAAGGCTTGCTGCCGTTCGACCATTGGCTCAAGGCGGCGGACCAGAACAATCCTGCGCTGCGCATGCAGGCCAAGGGCCTGGAGGCCGCGGAAGAAGAAGCGGCAAAGCACAGCGCCGCAGGCGCGCCCTCGCTCGATCTCGTGGCGCAGATGGGCCGCGACCGGCTGCATGGCAGCGGCGACTATGGCAGCGCCGAAAACACGAGCAGCAACCGCATGATCGGCGTGCAGCTCAACATTCCCTTATTCACCGGCGGCTATCGCAGCGCAAAGCATGAAGAAGCGCTGCACATGGTCGACAAGGCACGCGCCGACGGCGACCGGTTGCGCCAACAGATCGCACTGCAGACACGTTCCGCATGGCTCGGCATCACGACCGGAGCCAGCCGTGTGGCGGCGCTGGAACAGGCGCGCAAGGCCAGCCTCGCGCGGCTTGACGCCACCCGCCTCGGCCGCGAGGTCGGCGACCGCACCACACTCGATCTGCTCAATGCAGAGAATGAGGCGACGGCTGCCGAACTGGCGCTGCTGCAGGCGCGAGTCGCGCTCGTGACGGACCGCTTGCACCTTGCCGCGCTGGCAGGCAGCCTGGATGAAGCCGAACTGGAATCGGTAAGCAAGCTGGTCCAGCGACCTGCCACGCAGCGGCAGTAAAGCATCCGGGGTAAAGCGAATGAGCGTGTCCTGATGCATTGCCGTCGTGGCCGGAACATTATGGATGTCCATGGAATGCGCGGAAAGCATCGAACATGCTTTGTTGATCTCCGTGTTTTCCGTGGACAAGGGCTAGGTCTGTCGAACCAGGCGCTCTAGGCTAAGCTAGGCGATCACTGCTTGCGCCTCAAAGCGCGCTCTGTAAGCAACGTTAAGCGAACCTTCGTCATCGGCGCGCGCGACAGCCATCACGCGCACTCCGTTCTGCGCTTCTATGTTGGCGTGCCCTTCCAGTTCCGTGATGGCGCCTGCGTCGAGTCCTGCCGCTTCCGCAATGGTTCGCAGCGCCCCCTTTTACACAACGAATCGTTCGGTCACCAAGCATAACGATCGATTCGGTGCGCCGAGTCGCTGCGGCACAGGTGGCGTCTTGCAGGGTCATCGCATCGGTTAGGCCAGTATCCGCAGCTTCGATCAGAACCCGGAACGTCAGCTCGTACACGTACAGGCGGAATTTCGCAAGATTATTGGGAGTGGACGAAAAAAAGGCAAGACCCGCATCACGAGTCTTGCCTTGCATCCGTGCCCGCCTGCGCATGTTGTCATGCGCAGGTCAGTCGTCAGATTCAGACCTTGACGGTATCCGCAACTTCGCGGAATTCCTCGATCTTGTCGAAGTTCATGTACTTGTAGATATCGGCGGCATTCTTGTCGATGATGCCGATATTTGCCATGTACTCTTCCTTCGTCGGAATCTTCCCGAGCATTGCGCAGACAGCCGCCAGTTCAGCCGAGCCGAGGAAGACGCGCGTATCCAGACCGAGACGGTTCGGGAAGTTGCGGGTCGAGGTCGACATCGCGGTCGAACCCTTGCGGATCTGCGCCTGGTTACCCATGCACAGCGAGCAGCCCGGCATTTCCATGCGGGCGCCGGTGCGGCCGAGCGTGCCGTAATGGCCTTCGTTGGTCAGCACCTGCTGGTCCATCTTGGTCGGCGGAGCGATCCACAGGCGAACCGGAATATCGGTCTTGCCTTCGAGGAGCTTGGACGCTGCGCGGAAGTGGCCGATGTTGGTCATGCAGGAACCGACGAACACTTCGTCGATCTTTTCGCCGGAGACTTCGGACAGGGTCTTCACATCGTCCGGATCGTTCGGGCAGGCGACGATCGGCTCGCTGATATCGGCCAGATCGATTTCGATCACGGCGGCGTACTCGGCATCGGCGTCGGCCTTCAGCAGTTCCGGCTTGGCCAGCCATGCTTCCATTGCCTTGATGCGGCGTTCCAGCGTGCGCTTGTCCTGGTAGCCGTTCGCAATCATCCACTTCATCAGCGTGATGTTGGAATTCATGTATTCCATGATCGGCTCTTTGTCGAGGTGCACCGTGCAACCTGCGGCGGAACGCTCGGCGGACGCGTCGGACAGCTCGAATGCCTGCTCGACCTTCAGCTTCGGCAAGCCTTCGATTTCGAGAATGCGGCCGGAGAAGATGTTCTTCTTGCCCTTCTTCTCGACCGTCAGCATGCCCTGGCGGATCGCGTACAGCGGGATCGCGTTGACCAGGTCACGCAAGGTCACGCCGGGCTTCATTTCGCCCTTGAAGCGGACCAGTACCGATTCCGGCATGTCGAGCGGCATGACGCCGGTAGCTGCAGCGAACGCGACCAGGCCGGAGCCTGCCGGGAACGAGATACCGATCGGGAAACGGGTGTGCGAGTCGCCGCCGGTGCCGACGGTATCCGGCAGCAGCAGGCGGTTCAGCCAGGAGTGGATCACGCCGTCGCCCGGGCGCAGCGACACACCGCCGCGGTTGGAGATGAAGGTCGGCAGTTCGTGATGCATCTTCACGTCGACCAGCTTCGGATAAGCGGCGGTGTGGCAGAAGGATTGCATGACGAGGTCGGCGGAGAAGCCGAGGCAAGCCAGGTCCTTCAACTCGTCGCGGGTCATCGGGCCGGTGGTGTCTTGCGAGCCGACGGTGGTCATCTTCGGTTCGCAGTAAGTGCCCGGGCGAATGCCCTTGCGTTCCGGCAGACCGCATGCACGGCCAACCATCTTCTGCGCCAGCGAGTAGCCCTTGCCCGAATCGGACGGATTCTGCGGCAGGCGGAACAGCGTGGACGGCGGCAGGCCGAGTGCTTCGCGCGCCTTGGCGGTCAGGCCGCGGCCGATGATCAGCGGAATGCGGCCGCCGGCGCGCACTTCGTCGAACAGCACGTCGGACTTGACCTTGAATTCGGAGATGACTTCGCCGTTCTTCAGTGCCTTGCCTTCGAACGGACGCAGTTCGATCACGTCGCCCATGTCCATCTTGGACACGTCGAGTTCGATCGGCAATGCGCCGGCATCTTCCATCGTGTTGTAGAAAATCGGAGCGATCTTGTTGCCGAGGCAGACGCCGCCGAAACGCTTGTTCGGGATGAAGGGAATGTCTTCGCCGGTGAACCACAGCACGGAGTTGGTTGCGGACTTGCGGGAAGAGCCGGTGCCGACCACGTCGCCGACGTAGGCGACCAGGTTGCCCTTGGCTTTCAGCGCGTCGATCTGCTTGATCGGGCCAACCTTGCCCGGCTCGTCGGCGTTGATGCCCGGACGCGGGTTCTTCAGCATGGCCAGCGCGTGCATCGGGATGTCGGGACGGGTCGTCGCATCGGGTGCGGGCGACAGATCGTCGGTGTTGGTTTCGCCGGTGACCTTGAACACGGTCAGAGTCAGGCTTTGCGGGACTTCAGGACGGGAGGTGAACCACTCCGCATCGGCCCAGGATTGCACCACGGCCTTGGCGTTGGCGCTGCCCTTGTCGGCCAGTTCCTTCACGTCGTGGAAATAGTCGAACATCAGCAGGGTCTTCTTCAGGCCCTCGGCAGCAACGGCGCCCACTTCGGCATCGTTGAGCAGATCGATCATCGGCTTGATGTTGAAGCCGCCGAGCATCGTGCCCAGCAACTGGGTTGCTGTCTTGCGCGAAATCAGCGCGCAGGTTTCCGTGCCCTTGGCGACTTTTTCCAGGAACGCCGCCTTGATCTTCGCAGCGTCATCCACACCAGCGGGAACGCGGTGGGTGATCAGGTCGACCAGGAACTTTTCCTCGCCGGCCGGCGGGTTCTTCAGCAATGCCACCAGCTCTTCTGTCTGTTTTGCGGACAGCGGCAGCGGAGGAATGCCGAGCGCGGCGCGTTCGGCGACGTGTTGACGGTAGGCTTCTAACATGGGGTTCCGATAAGTTGGTTTGTTGGAAAAAGCGGCTCATGTCCTTGTTTCATATGCCCGGGGTACAGACAAATGAAATGAGGCTTACCCGAATTATACTTCCGTTCCGCCAAGTCTTCTATAAGACATAAGACTTTTCTTTGAAGAATTTCGTTATGTTAATGTTATTAAAGCTGGGCCGCATGATTCAAACTGTGTGATGGGTTTCGCCATGCTCATGGTTGTGAATGATGTTTACGCCTTGCCATTTTTTGGCTTTGATTTAAGATAGTAATCAATTACTTGCCTAAATGGAGCGCACATGGACCCACGTCCCAAGCTGCCCGCCGATGAGCGGCGCGCCGTGACAGTCGAAGCCGTGGTCGAGTTGGCCGGTTCGCAAAACCCCAGTGAAATCACCACTGCTGCCATCGCAAAGCACATGAAACTGACGCAGGGCGCGCTATTCCGGCACTTCCCGACCAAGGATTCGATCTGGCAGGCCGTCATGGAGTGGGTCGCCGAGCGGCTCCTGGCGCGCATCGATCAATCGGCCCGGGGGATCGAATCCCCCCTGGCGGCCATGGAGGCGATGTTTATGGCGCACATCGATTTCGTGGTCGATCATCCGGGCGCACCCCGGATGATCTTCGGAGAGCTCCAGCGCGCCGATTCAACGCCGGCAAAGCAGATGGTGCAGACCTTGATTCAGCGTTATGGCGAACGCCTTAATCGGCTTATTGAAAAAGGAAAAGCACGTGGCGAACTGTCGGCCTCCCTCGATAGCGATGCCGCGGCGATCCTGTTCATCGGCACGATTCAGGGGCTGGTCATGCAATCATTGCTGGCCGGAGACGTGCAGCGCATGAGACGCGATGCGCCGCGCGTATTTGCGATTTATCGCCGCGGGATCGGGAGCGCACAATGAAACGCCTACCCATGCAGAAGCGCACACTGGCGCTGCTGGCAGTGCTTGTTCCACTGCTTGTCCTGTTTATCTACGTCGGCTTGCGATCCGGCCCGCTCGCACCGATCGCCGTGACAGTCGTTACCGTGGAGTCACGGGCCGTTACGCCGGCACTGTTCGGTATCGGAACGGTGGAGGCGCGCTACACCTACAAGATCGGCCCAACCTTTGCCGGCCGCGTCAAACGGCTGGACGTCCATGTGGGCGACCAGGTCAAAGCCGGCCAGGTGCTGGGTGAGATGGATCCCGTCGATCTCGATGATCGGGTTCGCTCGCAGGAATCTGCCTCCAGGCACGCGCAGGCCGTCTTGCGCGAAGCGGAAGCACGGCAGGACTATGCGCAGGCGCAGGTGCGCCGCTATGAACAGTTGTTCAAGGTGCGCTTTGTCAGCGAGGAAATCGTCACGACGAAGCGGCAAGAATTGCAGATTGCGGAAGCCGCGCTGTCGGCAGCCCGGGAAGAATTTGCGCGAACACGTTCCGACCGCGACGCGCTGACCGCGCAGAGAAGCAACGTGCGCCTGATTGCTCCGGTCGATGGCGTGGTCGCGTTGCGGGACGCCGATCCGGGCACCACCGCTGTCGCCGGCCAGTCGGTCGTCGAGATCATCGACCCCAAGAGTCTGTGGATCAACCTGCGCTTCGATCAGATCGGAGCGGCGGGGCTCGCGGCCGGATTGCCGGCCCGAATCACCCTGCGCTCGCGCGACGGTCTGACCTTGAAAGGCCGTGTGCTGCGCATTGAACCCAAGGCCGATGCGATCACTGAAGAAATGCTTGCGAAAGTGGTCTTCGATGCCCTGCCCCAGCCATTGCCGCCCATTGGCGAACTGGCTGAGGTCACCGTCGATTTGCCGGCACTTCCTGCCGCCGCCGCGATTCCCAATGCTGCAGTACGGAGAGACGGCAACAGGACCGGCGTCTGGCGGGTCGTCGATGGCGACCTGCGCTTTTCCCCTCTCAAGCTGGGCGCTTCCGACCTGGACGGCTACGTGCAGGTGCGCGACGGTCTTCAGGTCAATGATCGTGTGGTCGCCTACAGCGAAAAGGCGCTGACCGCGCGCAGCCGTATTCACGTGCTCGACCGCATGCCGGGAGTACCGCGATGATCAGCCTGGCCGGCCGCGACATTTTGCACGCCTGGGGAAAATTTGTTTTCACCGGCGTCGGCCTCGGTCTGCTGATCGGCGTGACGCTGGTCATGGCCGGGGTATACCGGGGAATGGTGGACGATGGCAAAGCCTTGCTTGACAACAGCGGCGCCGACCTCTGGGTTGTGCAAAAGGATACGCTCGGCCCTTATGCGGAATCTTCCAGTCTCAACGACGATGTGGTTCGCACCATCCGGGCGATGCCGGGCGTCGCCCATGCGGCGAATGTGACTTACCTGACGATGCAGGTGCGCAGGGGCGAGAGCGACGTGCGCACCATGGTGGTGGGCATTGCGCCCGGCGAACCGGGAAGGACGCCGGGCTGGCCGCTCTACCTGACGGCCGGGCGTCACATCACGCGCGGTCATTTTGAAGCGGTAGCCGACGGCGCCACCGGCTTCGCCTTGGGGGACCGTATTGTCATCCGCCGCAATCGATATACCGTGGTAGGCCTGACGCGGCGCATGGTGTCGTCCAGCGGCGATCCGATGGTATTCATTCCGCTCAAGGACGCGCAGGAAGCGCAATTCCTCAAGGACAACGACGCCATCTGGCAAAGCCGGCGCCGCAGCGAGGCCAATCCTGCCTTCAACCGCCCCGGCGTTCCCGGCCTCCTGGACGCGGTCATCGCCTCGCAAAGCACCAATGCGTTCGTCAATGCGGTGCTGGTAACGTTGCAACCGGCCCACGCGCCGGAGGAAGTCGCGGAATCCATCCGGCGCTGGAAGCGCTTGACGGTCTACACGCGCACGCAGATGGAAGGTATCCTCGTTGGCAAGCTCATCTCCACCTCGGCAAAACAAATCGGCATGTTCCTGGTGATCCTCGCCGTCGTCAGCGCGGCCATCGTCGCTTTCATCATCTATACACTGACCATGGACAAGATCCGGGAGATCGCCGTGCTGAAACTCATTGGCACGCGTAATCGCACCATCGCCGCAATGATCATGCAACAGGCAATCGCGCTGGGCGTGATCGGCTTCGTGGTCGGCAAGATCGCCGCGACCTTTTCCGCGCCGCTCTTCCCCAAATATGTGCTGCTGATGCCGCTCGATTCGGTGCTTGGCTTCTTCGCCGTGCTTGCGATCTGCGTTGTCGCCAGTGTGGTCGCCATCCGTATGGCGCTCAAGGTCGATCCCGCCGAAGCAATTGGAGGCTGACATGAGCAGCAAAGGTATTCGCATCGAAGGTCTGAGAAAGCGCTATGGCACGGGTGACACCGCGGTCGATGCCTTGAAAGGCGTTGATATGCACGTCGAACCCGGAGAGGTGGTAGGCCTGATCGGTCCTTCCGGCTCGGGCAAGAGCACCTTGCTCAAATGCCTGGGCGCGGTCATCGATCCGACCGGGGGACGGATGACGCTCGGCGACGAAGTGATCTATGACGATCGCTGGAATGTGCGCGACTTGCGCGCGCTGCGCCGCGACAAGATTGGATTTGTGTTCCAGGCGCCCTACCTGATTCCGTTTCTTGATGTCACTGACAACGTTGCCTTGCTTCCGATGCTCGCCGGCGTCGCGAATGGCCAAGCCCGCGCGAAGGCACTGGAACTGCTCGCCGCGCTGGATGTGCAGCACCGGGCGCAAGCCATGCCATCGCAGCTTTCCGGAGGCGAACAGCAGCGTGTGGCGATCGCGCGTGGCCTGGTAAACCGCCCGCCGGTCATCCTCGCCGACGAGCCCACCGCTCCGCTCGACAGCGAGCGGGCGATGGGTGTCATCCGTATCCTCAACGACATGGCCCGCAAGTTCGAAACCGCCGTCATCGTCGTCACCCATGACGAGAAAATCATTCCCACCTTTAAGCGCATTTACCACATCCGCGACGGTGTGACCCATGAAGAGGCGGGTGAAGGCCGCGGCTTCAACTAACCCGGCAAAGCATGCTTACCCAGGTCGAACAAGACCGCTCGGCGCATATTGTGTAAAAATCCATTTTCCGTGCCCATTGAAGCCCATCATCACCGCGATCGGGCTTCACTCTTGCTCATTCACTGGAAAATGCCATGCCTTATATGCTGCTCATTATCGAACCCACCGGCCAGAGACAAACCCGGACGGAGGCTGAAGGCCGTGAAGTCTACGAACGGATGCTGCACTTCGCGGGCGACCTGAAGGAACGCGGCCTGCTCCTTGGCGCGGAATCGCTCGGTCCACTTGCCAATGCCGCGCGGGTTCAGGTGCATGGCGGCAAGCCGCGCGTGCTAGACGGGCCGTTTTCCGAGGCGAAAGAAATGATCGGGGGTTTCTTTTTGATCGACTGCGCAACCCGGGAAGAAGCTGTCGCCATTGCAAGCAAATGCCCCGCAGCCGAATGGTGCACCGTCGAGGTACGTAACCTCGCCCCCTGTTACGAATCCTGAAAAAGTTTTCATTTATCTGCGCCGGCTTGTCGATTTCGCCGCACTTCATTCGTCGTGTCATCAGGATGCCGCCAAGCGGGAGCAATCCGCGCCCGGGCAGGCATCCGTGAACAATTCGAAGGAGAAACGATCATGCGCTACATGATTATCGTGAAAGCAAGCCGGCAATCCGAAACCGGCGTCATGCCGGAAGAAAAACTCATGGCCGAGATGGCGGATTATCACGAACAGCTCGCCAAGGCGGGTGTCCTGCTCGACGCCTCCGGTTTGCAGCCGAGCGCAAAAGGCTGGCGTATCCGCTATTCGGCCGGAAAACGTATGGTGATCGACGGCCCGTTCGCGGAAACCAAGGAGCTGGTGGCCGGTTACACCATCATCGACGTGCGCTCGCGCGAGGAGGCACTGGAGTGGACGCGCCGCTTCCCCGCACCGCATGGCGAGGATGTCGAGGCCGAGATCGAGGTCAGGCAGATGTACGAACTGGAAGACTTCGCCCCCAGCCCGGCAGTCGAACAATTCCGCGAACTGGACATTCGCGGCGAGTCGGTACGCTGAGCATCCACTAGCCTCCTTATTCCACCTTATCGACAGCCAAGGACAAGCATGAACAAGCAAATCTACGTCAACCTCCCGGTCAAGAATCTCGACAGCGCGAAAGCCTTTTTCACGAACCTCGGATTCGGCTTCAACGCCCAGTTCACGAACGAGCAAGGCGCCTGCATGATCGTCTCCGACAACATTTATGTGATGTTGCTGGCGGAGAGCTTCTTCCAGACCTTCACGCACAAGCCGATTGCGGATGCCAGCAAGCTCACTGAAGTGCTAGTGTGCCTGTCCTGCGACAGCCGCGAGGAAGTCGATCAGCTGGTCGCCAAGGCGCTCGCCGCCGGCGGCAAGGCGCCGCGCGCACCGCAAGACCACGGCTTCATGTATGGCCATGGGTTCGAGGACCTGGACGGACATATATGGGAACTGGTCCACATGGATACCTCCGCAGCGGGAAATGCCTGATGCATTCGGCCGTGCATCAGGCGATCGACGCGGTCTGGCGCATCGAATCGGCCAGGATCGTTGCCGGCGTCGCACGCCTGGTGCGCGACATCGGGCTGGCTGAAGAGCTGGCTCAGGATGCGCTGGTGGCCGCACTCGAACACTGGCCGGCCGCCGGCGTGCCGGACAACCCCGGCGCCTGGCTCATGGCGACGGCAAAAAACCGGGCGCTCGACCGCCTGCGGCATCACAAGCTGGCGAAGGGCAAGCTGGAACAACTGGGCCATGAGCTTGATGCGCAGGAGGCCATGATCGTGCCGGATTTTGTGGATGGACTCGATGCCGCCCGGGCGGATGAAATAGGAGACGATCTCCTGCGTCTGATCTTCACCGCCTGTCACCCTGTGCTGCCGACGGAAGCGCGTCTGGCGCTGACCTTGAAGCTGCTGTGCGGGCTGACCACGCATGAGATCGCGCGTGCTTTTCTCGTGCCGGAGCCGACGATTGCGCAACGCATCGTGCGTGCCAAACGCAGCTTGCGCGAGGCGCGCGTGCCGTTCGAGGTGCCGCGCGGCGATGCGCTGCAAGAGCGGCTATCGTCGGTGCTGGAAGTGGTCTACCTGGTTTTCAACGAGGGCTATACCGCGACCGCCGGCGACGACTGGATGCGTCCTGCGCTCATCGACGAGGCGCTTCGCCTCGGGCGCATGCTGGCCGAGCTCGCTCCGGATGAGCCCGAGGTGCACGGACTTGCCGCGCTCATGGAATTGCAGGCATCCCGCGCCAAGGCACGCGTCGACGCATCGGGACGTCCGGTCCTGCTGCTCGACCAGGATCGTTCGCGCTGGGATCATCTGCTCATCCGCCGGGGGCTTGCGGCGCTCCAGCGCGCCGAGGGCTTGATGGTTTCGCCTGGGCCCTACGCGCTCCAGGCGGCGATTGCAGCCTGTCACGCGCGTGCAGTCACGGCGTCCGACACGGACTGGGAACGGATTGCAGCACTTTACGCGGCGCTGGCGCGAGTGTCTCCGTCGCCGGTGATTGAACTCAATCGCGCGGTGGCCGTCGGCATGGCTTTCGGTCCAGCGGCCGGGCTCGAGATGGTTGACAGCCTGCGCGACGAACGCGCCCTGCAGGGGTATCAATGGCTGCCGAGCGTGCGTGGCGACCTGCTTGCGAAACTCGGGCGCAACGAAGAGGCGCGGACGGAGTTCGCACGCGCAGCGCAGCTGGCAGGCAATGGCCGCGAACGTGAACTGCTCCTGAAGCGTGCAGCGGAGCTTGGCGGAGCCGATGCCGGTGTGCCGGATGGACAACCAGGTCCGCAGGACAAATCCTGACGCGTCCTGCGGATTTCTTCGGCAAATGGGTTCAGGCCGGAATTACTTCGGCTGCGTGCCCGATTGCTCCGAGCCCGGCGACGTGGATGGCGTGGACGAGGACGAACTGGAAGGCGTGCTTCCCGAAGAAGAGCTTTGTCCCGTCGATGAAGTGCCCGATGTGTCCGTGCTGCTGCTACCGGTCATCGCGCCCTGCCCGCTGGAGGAAGTTCCGGTGGCGCTGCTGCCCGTTGCCGTTTGCTTCTGCGACTGTGTCTTGGCTTCCGCCAGCGCCATGTTGTGCTTGGCCTTGGCTTCCTTCTGGCAGGCACTTTTTGCATCGCCGACCTGGTCGTCGCAGCGTTCCTTGGCGACCTTGTAGTCGGCGTCGGCTTTTGCCTCGTTCAGCGCGAGGCGATTCTTTGGCGTGTCGCGCTGATCGAGCTTGGCCTGCGCCTCGGCAATCTTCTTCTGGCCATCGGCTTCGGCCTTGCAGATATCCTTGGCGTTGCCGCTCATGCCGTTGCATTTCTCGATTGCCGCCTTGTGTTGCTGTTCAATGGTCTGCTTCGAGCTTTGCATGCCGGAAGTGGCAGAGCTGCCTGAGGTCTGCTGGGCATAGGCGCTTGATGCAAAAACAAAGGCGAGCGATGCTGCGAGGACGGTGAGTTTATTGTTCATAGCGGTACTCCTTCCATTCGTGAAAGATGGTGAGGTGCAAACAACGTGCCTGACCCTGTCGGGCCGGACCATTGATTGCTTCCCGGGTTGATGTCATAGGTGCCTACCAGGCTGTAGACAATGATCCGCGGCGTTTGTTAGATTTTTAAGAGGTGATTTGATCCGGCGCGAAGTTTTTTCGGAATAAGTCCGCGGCTTGCAACGCGGAATGAAATCAGCCCAGCCGCGCGGCGGGGTCATGCAGCATTTTCTCCAGGTCGGCAAAATTTACCGGCTTCACGATGTGCCGCTCGAAGCCCGCTTCGGCGATCCGTTTGCGATCGCTGTCCTGGCCGTAACCGGTCAACGCGATCAGACGGATGTGCTCCTTGCCTGGCATCGCACGAATGCTGCTTGCAAGTTCGTAACCATCCATGCCGGGCAAGCCGATGTCGAGAATGGCAATGTCCGGCGTTTCCGACTGCAATCTTCCCAGCGCCGAAGGCCCGTCGAATGCGACCAGGGTGCGATAGCCGCGGGCCATGAGCAAATCTCCGAGTGTGCGAGCGGCATCCGCGTTGTCGTCGACAATGAGGATGGAGGTACTGCCGTCAACATCGGGATAAGCGGCGCCAGGCGCATGCTTCGCACGTTGGGGTTCGGCATCCTGCATATTGGCCGCCGGGAAGCGCAAGGTGAAGACACTCCCCTTTCCCGGTCCCGCGCTGGATGCACTGATCCAGCCGCCATGCAGTTCGATCAGGCTGCGCACGATGGTCAGTCCGAGTCCAAGCCCGCCGCGCGACCGGGCGAGGTTCTGCCGGTCCTGCACGAACATGTCGAAAATATGCGGCAGCATCTCCGGCGAAATGCCGTTTCCATTGTCGGCAATCTCGATCACGATGTCGGATGCCTCCTGCGCCGCGTGAATGCCGATCGTGCCGTCACTGTCGGTATATTTCGCGGCATTCATCAGAAGGTTGGCCAGGATCTGCGCGAAGCGATTCGGATCGACATGGACTTGCATGCCGTGCGATGGGATATCGCTGCGGAGCTTGTGACGTTTTTCTTCCAGCAAGGGGCTCGCGGTTTCGATCGCCTTCGCGACAATGGAGTGCAGCTCGACGAGTTCCTTGCGTAAATGGATCTTTCCCTGTGCCACGCGGGCCACATCCATCAGATCATCCACCAGGCCGACGAGATGCTCCGCCTGCCGCTCAATGATGCCGCGCTCCTTTTCCGCCACCTGGATTCCGCGCAGTTTCATCAGCTGCAGCGCGGTCATGATGGGCGCCAGCGGGTTGCGCAACTCATGGCCCAGCATGGCGAGGAATTCATCCTTGGCGCGGCTTGCCCGCTCGGCGGCCCGTCGCGCCATGCTCAGTTCGGTCACGTCGAAGGCGACCACGGCAATGCCGTCAATGCTGCCGTCGCCCGCAAACATCGGCTGATAAACGAAATCGAAAAAACACTCCTGCCGCGCCGGTGGGTCGCCCTTGGCGACTTCGGCGCGCAGCGAGCGGCCCACATACGGCGTGCCGGTGCGATAGACGCGGTCCAGCAGTTCGTAGATATCCTGCCCTTCCAGCTCGGGCAAGGCCGCGCGGATCGGCTTGCCGATGATTTTCCGTCGCCCGACGAGCTCCAGATAAGAGGGATTCGCCAGTTCGTAGACATGCTCCGGGCCGCGCAGGATGGCGATGGCGGCCGGCGCCTGTGCGAAGACCGCCTCCATCCGTCGCGCCTGGGCGGTTTCGATGGCGTGCAGACTGGAGCGCAGCAACAAGGCTTCGACCCGAGCGATCAGCTCCCTGCTTGAAAATGGTTTGACAAGGTAATCATCCGCGCCCGCCTGCAGTCCGCTGACGCGCGCCTCTTCGCCCGCGCGGGCGGAGAGCAGGATCACCGGCACATCCTTGATCGCCGGCTCGCTACGCAACGCGGCGAGCATCTGAAAACCATCCATCATCGGCATCATGACATCGGCAATGACGAGCGCCGGAGGATGAGCTTGCGCCGCAGCCAATGCCTGCCGGCCATCCGCGAATGCGTGCACATTCCATCTCGGCTGCAGCAAGCGCGTGACGTAGTCGCGCATGTCGGCATTGTCGTCCACGACGAAAATGCATTGCTGCGCGCCAGCATCGGCCTGCGCGCTATCGGGTGCTCGCATGGATGTCGCCTTCGGCGCGCTGCCGGAGGCCAGCCAGAGTTCGGCTTCCTTCATGAAGGCGTCGGCCTGTGCCGTGCTCGGCCGGTCCGTCCGCGATTCCCTGACCTGATCCTGCGGCAGGTGCGATTTGCCGAAGGGCAGCGTGATGATCAGCGATGTGCCCTGCCCCGGCGTGCTGCGGATGGCAATTTCGCCGCCGTGCAGGCCGACCAGATCGCGGACCAGCGCCAGGCCTATTCCCGATCCCTCGTGCGTTCTGGCACGGGTACCTTCGATGCGATGGAAGCGCTCGAAGACGCGCGGCAGCTGGTCCTGGGCGATGCCGACGCCCGTATCGGAAACCATCAGCACAACGCGCTCGTCCAGCGCATGGAGCGTGACCGTGATCGCGCCTTCGAAGGTGAACTTGAAGGCATTCGACAGCAGATTGAGAATGATCTTTTCCCACATCGTGCGGTCGACGTACACCGGCTCCGGCAGCGCTACGCAATTGACATGCAGCGCCATGCCGGCCTTTTCGATGGCGGAGCGGAACACGCCGGCCAACTCCGCCGTGGTCTGCGCGAGGTCGACCGGTTCAAAGGCGGCGCTCATGCGTCCGGCTTCGATGCGGGAGAAATCGAGCAAGGCATTGACCAGCTTCAGAAGGCGCATGCCATTGCGATGCAGGAGCCTGAGTTGGCCGCGGGCTGCGGGCGGCATGCTGTCGTCCGCCAACAGTTCTTCCAGCGGACCGAGCATGAGCGTCAGCGGCGTGCGGAACTCGTGGCTGACGTTGCTGAAGAAAACGGTCTTGGCGCGGTCGATTTCGGCCAGTGCCTCGACGCGCTTGCGCTCCGCTTCATAGGCCAGCGCTTCGCTGATCAAGCCTTGCAGCTGGTCGGCCAGCAGGTTGTAGAAGGACAAATAGGCATCGTCGAGCGCGCGGTGCGGATTGACGCCGGCGACCAGTATCGCGATCGGGCGGTCGTCGCCCGGCATGGCGATGGGAGCGAGAACGGCCTCGCGCACGCTGGACGACCAGGCGCCGGCCGGCAAGCGTGCGAAGCGCTTGTGCAGCTCGCCCGCCACATGCACGCCAGCCGAAGCCAGCGCGTCGGCCAGCGGCCAGGAAGATGTCTTGTCGTGCAGCGCAATCTCCCGGGGAGCAATCTCGGGAAAATTCTCGACGCCGAAAGATGCGGCGAGATGCGCCGTGCCCGATTTTTCGTCGAGCAGGTAAAACAGACCGAAGGGCATATCCGCCTTCGCGCCGGCGAGCACGTTCGCGGCGGCGCGGCAGGCGCCGGACAGATCGGATGCGCGCGGCTGGTTGCCGAGCAGGCGAAGCATCTCGATGCGGCGGTGCCCGATCACCTTTTCGGTGGTTTCGATGACCGGTGTGAAGATGCCGCCCACGCCACCCGATTCGTCCATGATGGGCGAGTAACTGAAGGAAAAATAGGTTTCCTCTTCGTAGCCGTTGCGGTTCATCACCAACAGCAAGTCTTCCGCCTTGACCGCCTTGCCGGTACTGACCACCTCCTCCAGCATCGGGCCGACCACAGGCCACACGTCGGCCCACACCTCGCGCCCGAAGCCGCCCATCGCCGCCGGGTGCTTTTTGCCGAGGGCCGGAATGTAGTCGTCGTTGTAGAGAATGACCATCTCCGGCCCCCACCACAGGATGATGGGAAAACGGCAGGCCAGGCAGATGCTCAGAGAGGTCTTCAGGCTTTGCGGCCATTCGCTCATCGGGCCGAGCGGCGTGGTATCCCAGTCCATCGTGCCGACCAGGCGAGCGGTTTCACTGTTGCCGCCGATTAGGTGAAGCGATTCCTGCATCTCGTGTTCCTTGACGGTCGTGAGAACCATTCCGGCGGCTAAATCCTGTCATGAACTGTTTTGTTGCCCCCGGAACGGTTCATGACAGGATTTAGCATGATACCAAGTCTGTCCCAAAACCAATTGAGGGGCGTCGAACGCAATTCATGTCGACGCGAAAATGGACACGCGTTCTACAAGACCCGGTTGAACCAGAGCATCGAGAGGAAGGCGGACAAGATCGCAAATACGGCTGCGCCGGCGGCAAACAGGCCGGATACCTCGCGCTCGCGCCGCTCGAGGGTGAGATGCGAACTGAGCGTTTTGTACACATTGGCCAGGTCGTGTGCCGTGCCTGCGTGAAAATATTGCCCCTTTGTGACTTCGGCGATCTTCTTCAGCGGTTCTTCGTCCAGCCGCACGTGCATGGCCCATCCGTCGCCCGTGAGGATTTTGCCGGCCTCGGTGCCGATGCCGACGGTATAGACCCGCACACCGCGCTCGGCCGCCATCAAGGAAGCTTCGACCGGATCCGGACCGGTCGTGGTCTGACCGTCGGTCAGCAGAATGATGGCGGCGGAATTGTAGGAACCGGGGGGCACCGGAACAAATTGCCCCGTCGGCTTCGACTTCGGTTCCTTGCCCAGTTCCTGCGCCGTCAGCTTGTCCTGTGACTCAAGGGGCCGCGGATCGAGCGAATCCAGATTGAACTCGATATCCGGAAAGATCGCCTTCAACGACACAAGGATGCCGCTACCTACCGCCGTGGCGCGCTGCAGTTGCAGGCGGTCAAGCGCCTCCAGCAGGTCGTCGCGATTCGACGTCGGCGCTTGCACAATGGCTGCCGTACCGGCAAAAGCCACCAGCCCGACGCGGGAATTGCGCGGCATGTCCCGCACAAAGGCCTTCACAGCAGAAATCGCCGCCGCCAGGCGGCTTGGCACGACATCATTGGCGCGCATGCTGCCGGAAACGTCCACGGCAAGGATCACGGTCTTCTGGTCGGAAGGCAGCATCATGATCGCGGTAGGTCGCGCCGCTGCCAGCAGCATCAATGCCAGCGCCACCAGGAACAATGCCGGCGGAATGTGGCGGCGGATCTGCTGGGTGCCGTCCATCGCCTGCCGGACGGTTGCCAGGCCGGCGTATTGCATGGCGTATTTCTTCCGGCGCCGCATCATGACCCAGTACGCGAGCACCAGCAGTGGCAGGACCAGCAACAGCCACAGCATGTCAGGCCAGATGAAACTCATTACTGCCTCCTGCCGAATTGCGATGTGCCGCCTGTCGCCAGGCGGCTGCTGTTCTTGCGCAACTCCGAGAAGCGGTACAGCGCGTCGACAATGTCGTCTTCGGTCGAGAGTTCGAGCGCATCGACCCCGGCGTAGGAAAACGCGTCGTGCAAGGCTTCCTCGCGTTCGGTCACCGCAGCCGCAAAACGGCTGCGGAATGCCTTGTCGTGCGTATCGACAAGCAATTGCTCGGCCGTTTCCGCATCCTGGATCGTCAGCAGTCCGAGGTCGGGCAAGGCCATTTCCAATGGATCATAGAGGCGGATCACGACCAGTTCATGCCGTTGCGCCAGCATGGCCATCGCCTTTTCCCATCCGGGCTGGGTAATGAAATCGGATAGTACGAAGACCAGCGAGCGTCTGTGCATTACGTGCGCGGCGGTCTGCAACAGGTCCAGCAGCCGGGTCGAAGACGGCGCCTTGGCACCCCGTGGCCGCTTGAGCATCCTGTGCAGCAGCTGCAAGACCTGGCGCCGGCCGCTGCCGGCTGGCACGACAGTGTCCACATTGGTGCCGTAGAACAGCGCGCCGACGCGATTGCCGTGCCGACTCAGCAGGCTGGCGAGAATGGTTGTCAGGTCCATCGCCTGCGTACGCTTGGTGACTGATTGCGACCCAAAATTCTCGGACGGACTGAGATCGAGCAAGAACCAGGCGGTCAGTTCGCGTTCCTCGTAGTACTCCTTGACGTAAGGGGTTTGCAGGCGTGCGGTGACATTCCAGTCGATATGCCGGACATCGTCCTGGTACTGGTATTCGCGCAGGTCGGCGAGATCGACGCCGATGCCGCGGAACAGGGTTCGGTAGTCGCCGTGCAGTAATCCGTCGAGACGGCGAAGCACCGTCATTTCAAGGCGGCGCAGTATCGCCTCAGGCGCTGGCATCAACTCGGACATGGCTTTCAAGCACTCTTTCGGGAGGCCGCAAGTGTTTCAGGATGCGATGGATGATCTGGTCGGCGCTCACCGCATCGGCCAGCGCTTCATAGGACAAGGACAGGCGATGGCGCAGTACGTCGGGCACGAGATCGACCACATCCTCGGGAAGAACGTGATTGCGCCCGCGCAGCAGGGCCAGCGCCCGCGCGCCTTCCACCAGATGAATCGATGCGCGCGGGCTGGCGCCGCAGCTCAGGTAATGCGCCAGGTTCTGCACCTGGTAACGGTCCGGATTGCGGGTGGCGGCGACCAGGCGCACGGCATAGCGCACCAGAGACGGGTCGATATAGCAGGCACGGCATTGGCGCTGCAGGTTGGCAAGTTCCTCGGTCGTGGTGACGGAGGCCACCTCCTGGTCCTCGCTCGTGACCCGGTTGACGATCACGAACTCCTCTTCCTCGGTCGGATAATCGATCAGCACCTTCATCATGAAACGATCGACCTGCGCTTCCGGCAGCGGATACGTGCCTTCGGTCTCGATCGGATTTTGAGTCGCCATCACAAGAAAGGGTTCAGGGACGCGATGGGTGGTGCCGGCAATCGTCACCTGGCATTCCTGCATGACTTCCAGCAGCGCGCTTTGGACTTTCGCCGGCGCACGGTTGATTTCATCGGCCAGCAAGAGATTCGAGAAGACCGGTCCGAGCGAGGTGCTGAACTCGCCTGTCTTCTGATTGTAGATGCGAGTGCCGATCAGGTCGGCGGGAACCAAGTCGGGCGTGAACTGGATGCGATGAAAACTGCCGCGGATGGTGCGGGCAAGCGTTTTGACGGTGAGCGTCTTGGCGAGTCCCGGTACGCCCTCCGCCAGCAGATGGCCACCGGCCAGAATCGCCACCAGCACGCGTTCCAGAAAATGATCCTGCCCGACGACAACCCGTTTGACTTCATACAGAACGCGCTCCATGCGCAGCGAAACGTCCGGCTTGCTGTTGTCCATGTTTTCCATTGTGTGGTGTCCGGTCAGTGTTGTCAGAATGGCGACTCGCCTGCTGCGGCCGCCGCGACTTCAATCGGTACCGCGAAGCCGATGCCGATGAAGGTGCCCTGCTCGTGCGGGCTCAGGATGGCGGTCACCACGCCGACCACTTCCCCGTCCATGGTGACCAGCGGCCCGCCGGAATTGCCCGGGTTGGCCGCCGCATCGAACTGGATCAGGTTGTGCAGGACTTCGCTGCCGTCCGGCGCGGAATAGGTTCGCCTCAGGCCGGACACGATGCCGGCCGATGCGGAGGGGCCGATATTGAACGGATAGCCGACCGCGACCACCTTGTCGCCGACCGCGAGATTCTGCGTGGAACGCAAGGTCGCGGGAACCAGGTCGTCCGGGATCGTCATCGCCTCGATCACCGCCAGGTCCTGGTCCGGCATGCGGCGCAGCACGATCGCATCCGATTCCACGCCATTGGCGAACTGCACCTTGATGCGCGTCTTCTCATCGCCGTCGACGACGTGCAGGCTCGTCAGGATGGCGCCCTTGTCGATGATCACCACGCCGGTGCCGACACCGCTGGGCGTCTTCTTGCCGTTGCCTTCATCATGGACCTGGACCACGCGCACCACGGAGCGCCGGATGCGCTCGAACGCCCGGGACTCGGGCGAAGGCAAGGTGTTTTTCTCCAGCGTATGCAGTACGGCGGCATCGATATCGCGCTGCGTCAGCTTGTGCACGGAGGGCAGCGAGAGCGTGTAAGCAAAGAACAGCAGCGCGCTCAGCAGCACGGACGAGGCGACCAGCAGCACGCGCTCATGTCGCGCGGCCAATGCCCGCATGCGGACATAAACCTGGTTCTGCTTGTGCGGGCGCGCCTCGGGCGCAGCTTCTGCCGTTTCGTATGAAGCAGCAGACGCCGCGTCCGCCGGCGGCTCCGCCCTGCGTTTCCGCGCGGATCTGCTGTAGATGGGTGGGCGTCTCATTGCATGTCACTCTCGCGGGTCTCAGGACGATCCTGTGGATGTCGGCTGCGGAAAATTCTTCAACGCAGATTCTTGTAGCGTCCTACGCGATATTTCCGCATCTGGTAATTGGCCGTCGTTCCCAGCACCAGCACGCCGAACAGCGGTATCAGCAGGAGCGGAGAATTGCTGAAGACTGCGCCGCCAAATCCGAGTACCGAACACAGAGCAAGAAGCTTGCCCAACTGCCGCATGCCGACCTTCCATGCCTGGTACGCAAGATCGAGGGTCATGAGCATGAAGAACACGTCAAGAAAAATCATGATGCTTTCCTGCAGTAATCGAAGCGACCAGCTGCGTCATGGACGCGGGATGCTGGTGGGAAAACGGGCGCGTCCGGGTCGCCGGGACACGGATTTGCGTCCTGCCTTGTTACTTTGTCCTTGCGGGATTGGGCAAGTTCAAGGCGTTTTTCGCCTTGCAGCAAGCGGCATGCAAATAATGGCGCGCAGACGGGAGAGGCGGCGTCCGACCCTGTTCGCGCTCAGGCGGTGAGCCTGGCGTCTGCGCTCTTTGCGTGGAAGTTTATTGCCATGTCGAAGGATGCCTGCATGAAGGCGAGCAGCCTGGCGAACTCCGCATCGCTCAGCGCGCGCGCCTGGTCGCATGCGCGATAGATATTGGCGAACTCGCGCTCGCGCCCTGCCTGTACCAGCAGCCTGCCGAGGCCAAGGTCTTCGAGGGTCTTCCAGAGTCCCGGATTGTGGCTGCGCGCCAGATTCAGAAGAAAGACCACAGGATCCTTGCGGCCCAGGACCGCCGTCAGTCTCAGGATGATTTCAAACGGCAACGCGGTCTTGCCGTTCTCCGCGAGTTCCAGCAGAACCGGATCCTTCAAATTGACAGCCTTCCCCAACTCTTCGATGCTCAGCCCAGCGGTCTTGCGCGCGCCGCGCAGCAGGCTTCCGGTCTTCCTCAGTATTTCCTTCTGCTCCGGACTTGTGAAACCCTGGCGCGCGATGGTGATCGTGATATCGGTCGCCGCAACCGTGATGTTGAGCAGAGAACCGGTCCAGCTCCTTAGCTGTCGAGCCAGGCGCATTACCGGCGTGCCCTGCGATGCACGCACGGCCGGGACATTCGCGGCCGCTTGCGGTTTGCGGCTCGCGCCGGCGCGTGGCCTGCTGCTTTGCGCGGTAGTGGATGCGCTCTTTCGTGTTACCGCCAAAATCCTTCCTCCCATTCATTGTCATCCAAGCGGAACTCGCTCCGCCGGTGGCAGGAAATGGTGACACACAAAGTCGTGCGTCAATAGGACCTGGCGCGGAACGCGTGACGATTGCGGAAGGAAAATGCAGGCGGTTTGATAAAAATCGGCTGCCACATGGAAATGCTATCGCCGAAGGCGGTTTGCGCTGTATCCAAACAGCGCAAACAATCCATTCAAATGGCGCGGATTTCCGATGAGTTCACCGGCTCGGCGAAGGGCCCCCTGGTTTCAAGCCGCTCTTCGAAGTCTTCGTCGATCTGACCGTGCTCTTTCAGGAATTCACGCACCTCATGCAGCCACAGGCGCTTGTCGCTCAGGCCGGAATCGTCCCCTAGGGTGTAGGTGTTCCTGTCGCTGAACAGTCGCTCCGCATCGGGCTCCTCGAGTGCGAATACTCTTGCCAGAATCTGCGCCGGCGACCCGGTTTCCGGCGGCTCGCCCTGCAGCGACAGTTGCTCGCCCTCGAGAGACAAGCCCAGCGCCGTGAACTTCGGATGCTGTGCCAGCCAGCCGGCCGGCGAGCAGATTGTTCCGTGTTCGAGGGACGCGCCCCGAGCGGTTTGCAACTGGCCGAGAGCAATGGCGGTTTCAGGGATGCCATCGATGATGGCGTAAGCATCCTTGAGCAGTTCAAAGTCAGGTCCGGTTTCCATTACTCATCCTTTCGCGTCGTGTAGTGAGATGTGAGATCGTCCGGGACAAGTGTCTCCCTTGATCTGTAGACTCGACATCAGGGCGAGTGGTTTCATCGACCTCGACCCGGTCAAGCGCGGTTCGTGTCGCTTGCCTTCAGCGCATATGGCCGCGGTCTTTCCATCCGGCACGACCGGGAGTCCGTACCGTCATCCGACGGCCAGCGCGTCGGCAGCGATCACCACGCGGTTTCTTCCTTGGTGTTTGGCGCGATAGAGCGCCTGGTCGGCGCGGGACAAGGTTTGTCCGATGGTTTCGCTACCTTCGTATTCCGCGACGCCGATTGAAATCGTGACGCGTGCTTCTCGCGGTATTCCCGGAAATTGCAGTTCTTCCACGCCCTGCCGGACGCGTTCGACGAATGCGGCCGCCGAATCGACGCCGGTGCCGGTCAGGAGCAACAGGAATTCCTCGCCGCCATAGCGCCCGAACCAATCCGTCTTCCGGATGTCGCCCTGGATCTTGGCGGCCAGGGTCACCAGCACCTGGTCGCCTGCCGCGTGGCCGTACCGGTCGTTGACGTCCTTGATATGGTCGATATCGATCAGGCACAGGCAGAACGGTGCGCCGTTGCGCTCCACGCGGTTTCTTTCCTGCTCCGCGACGCGTATCAGTTCGCGCCGGTTGAACACGCCGGTCAGTTCATCCCTGATGGCGAGATCGCGAATGATGCTCAACGCCTGGTCCAGTCGGACGAAGGCAGCGGCATTGATCCTTTCGTAAAGCAGCAGAAAGATCGCGACCGTCATGACGAACGTGCCCGTCGACGCGAACGTGAGCAGCCGCATGTCGCGCACAACCGTGGCGGGCAGCACGTCGAGAATGTTTCCGATATACAGCGCGATGACGGCAAGCAGGCTGAGTGCGGACCAGATCAGGCCGGGGCGCAGGCCGCCGCCGGCGGTCGCGACCAGCGGACAAACGGCGAACCAGACGACCGTCGGCGCCGTCACGCCGCCGAGCCGCGAGCTGAGGATGGCGAGCGGGATGAACATGGAGACGATGAGGATTTCGCGGGCCAGCACCGCGTTGCCGACCCACTTGAGCACGCCTATCGTACTCAGCGCACCCGCCATCGCAATGAAACACGAACTGGCATTGACCTGATCGCCGAGCGCCTGGTAGAAAAAACCGTAGGTCGGCATGATCACCAGCGCCAGCAGCGCCGCGGTAAGCAGGTTTTCCGCGCGCGTCATCTCCGATGGGCTATGCAATTCGGAGGCGGGCAGAAGAAGTCGTACGGCGTTGAAAAGGCGCTGGAACTGCAGCGTGAAGCGTGGTCTCATCCTCAGCCTTTCACAAACGCTTGCTCGACGAGCGTAGCGACGGCATTGCCGCGCGTGTGTGGGGCGCCACGGGAGAGCCCCACTGCGGCGAAACGACCGGTCAAGTACAGCGAGGTGGAGCTGTCGGACGAAGGGCCTTGCCGTCTTCCGTCTTCTTTTCCGATGCAGACTGCAGACCTGAACCGGTCAGTTTCTGCAGATAAACTGTACCGCAGCATTGCGTTGCCCGCAATAAATATGGCGAATCGGCGCGACCGCATTTCATTGCCGAAACGGCAAGCCGCGATCGCACAGAGAGGATCCTAGACCACCTTTCCTGGGTTCAGGATGCCGTTCGGGTCCAGCGTCGTTTTCAGGGCGCGCATCAGCGCGATCTCCTCGGATGTTCTTGAAAACGACAGATAGAGTTTCTTCTCCAGCCCGATCCCGTGCTCGGCGGAGACGGAGCCGCCGACGAGTGCGAGCGGCTCGTACACGATGCGCTCCACCTGTGCGCGATCCGCGTCATTGCCGGTATGGATCACGAGATGCAGGTTGCCGTCGCCGAGATGGCCGAATACCCAGCAGTGATGCGCCGGCCAGCGCTCTGCCAGCGTCCGCCGTACGCCAAGGATATAGCCCTCCATGGCGGCGACCGGCAGCGACACGTCGAAAGTGAATGGCCAGCCGTAGCGCGCGACCTGCATCACGTCGTCGCGCATCGCCCAGAGTCCGGCCCGTTCGCGCTCCGAGCTAGCGACCACGGCATCGGCGATCAGGCCGGCATCACTGGCGCTTTCCAGCGCGGCGATAAAGCGCGCGGAGTCCTTCTCCTGCTCCGCGCCGAGCGATTCCACCAGCACGTAAAAAGGCCGTCCATGCGGCAGCGGCGGCGCCGATTTCGCCGGTGCCGTCGTCACCAGTTCATAGAATTCGCGCCACATGACTTCGAATGCCGACAAGCTGCCGCCCAGCGCGCGATCCATGTGCTTGAGAAAGGCCGTCACCGCATCGAAGCTGTTCAGGGAAACGAACGCCACATCCTGGCTGCGCGGGCGTTCCGACAGGCGCAGCACCAAACGCGTGATGACGCCGAGCGTCCCTTCCGAGCCGATGAACAATTGCTTGAGGTCGTAGCCGGCGTTGTTCTTGATCATGCGGTTGAGCGATGAAATCACCGTGCCGTCCGCCAGCACCGCTTCCAGGCCGAGCACCATCGCGCGCATCATGCCGTAGCGAATGACGCGATTGCCGCCGGCATTGGTCGCAGCATTTCCCCCGAGGGTGGCCGAACCGCGTGAGCCGAGGTCGAGCGGAAAAGACAGGCCGTGCGGTTCCAGTGCTTCCTGCATGGTTTGCAGCGTGACGCCGGCCTGCGCCACTGCGATGCGCTGCACTGGGTCGATTTCCTCGATGGCATGCATGCGTTCGAGCGACAGAACGATATGCTCCGGCGCGGTGTCGGCGCCGTGTACCAGACCGGTCAGGCCGCCCTGGGGCACGACCGGGATCTTCTCGCGATTGCACAGCCTGAGCACCGACGACACTTCCGCCGTCGTCTTCGGCCTGATCAACAGGCTGGCTTGCAAGGTGTCCGCGCGCATGAAACCCGCAGGACGCCGCCGGAGTTCTTCCGCAGGCAGGATGCCTTCGGCGCCGACGATGGAACGCAACTGCGCGATCAGTTCTTCATTCATCATTGTTCTCCCGACACCGCGGTGTCAACGCATCACTCCAATTTGCTGACGTCGCGCACCGCGCCGAACGCGGCCGAGGTCACCAGCGCGCCATAGGCCTTCAGCGCGGTCGACACCGTGCGCTTGCGCGACACCGGCTTCCATGCCTGCTTTCCGCGCGCCTGCATGGCCTCGCGTCGCGCCGCGATCTCGTCATCGGATACCGCCAGCCGGATGCGGCGTGCCGGTATGTCGATCTCGATCATGTCGCCGTCTTCCACCAGGCCCAGCAGTCCGCCCGACGCCGCCTCCGGCGAGATATGGCCGACCGACAGGCCGGAAGTCGCCCCGGAGAAGCGGCCGTCGGTAATCAGTGCGCAGGACGCACCGAGGCCGCGCGCCTTGAGCATGCCGGTCGGCTTCAGCATTTCCTGCATGCCCGGACCGCCCTTCGGTCCTTCGTGGCGGACCACGACCACATCGCCCGCCTTCACTTTTCCACTCTGTATGCCCTGCCCGGCGTCGTTCTCGCTTTCGAATACGATGGCCGGGCCAGAAAACACGAGCGCGGACGGGTCGACCCCGGCAGTCTTGACGATACAGCCATCCGGCGCCAGGTTGCCATACAGGACCGCCAGGCCGCCGTCAGTGCTGTACGGATGCGCGCCGTCGCGGACGCAGCCGCCGCTGCGGTCCAGGTCGAGTTGCGGATAGCGCGCATCTTGCGAAAACGCCTGCAGGTTCGGCCGGTTCCCCGGCGCGGCACGGAAGAAATCGAGGACGCGCTCGTCGCGCGTGCGGCGCACGTCCCATCGATCGATCGCCTCTCCCATGGTGGCGGAATGCACGGTCGGCACGCGCCGTTCGATCAGGCCGAGACGGTCGAGCTCGCCGAGGATGCCCGTCACGCCGCCGGCGCGGTGCACATCCTCCATGTGATATTGCTGGATCGAGGGCGCGACCTTGCACAGGTGCGGCGTCGAACGCGATATGCGATCAATGTCGGCCATGGTGAACGGCACACCGGCTTCATGTGCTGCGGCCAGCAGGTGCAGCACGGTGTTGGTGGAACCGCCCATCGCGACATCGACGCGCATCGCATTTTCGAAAGCCGCGAAACCGGCGATGCCGCGCGGCAGCGCGCTCGCGTCGTCTTGTTCGTACCAGCGCCGTGCCAGCTCCACGACGGTGCGGCCCGCCTGCAGGAAGAGTTCGCGGCGTTCGGCATGCGTCGCGACCAGCGAGCCGTTGCCAGGCAGGGAAAGGCCGAGCGCTTCGGTCAGGCAGTTCATGGAATTGGCGGTGAACATGCCGGCGCACGATCCGCAAGTCGGGCAGGCGTTGTGCTCGACTTCATCGACGTCGGCGTCGGAGCATCCGGGATTGGCGGCCGCGATCATGGTATCGACCGCGTCGATCGGAATGACGTTGCCGTTGCGCGTCAGCTTGCCCGCTTCCATCGGCCCGCCGGAGACGAAGACCACCGGAATGTTCAGCCGCAGCGCCGCCATCAGCATGCCGGGCGTGATCTTGTCGCAGTTGGAAATGCAGACCAGCGCGTCGGCGCAATGCGCATTGACCATGTACTCGACTGCATCGGCGATCAGGTCGCGCGAGGGCAGCGAGTACAGCATGCCTTCGTGACCCATCGCGATGCCATCATCCACGGCAATCGTGTTGAATTCCTTGGCCACGCCGCCGACCGCCTCGATCTCGCGCGCCACCATCTGCCCCAGGTCTTTCAGGTGCACATGGCCCGGCACGAACTGCGTGAAGGAATTGGCAATGGCGATGATGGGCTTGCCGAAATCCTCATCCTTCATGCCGGTGGCGCGCCACAATCCGCGCGCGGCGGCCTTGTTGCGTCCGTGGGTGGTGGTGCGTGAGCGGTAGTTCGGCATTGGGTCTCCTAAGGATTCACCAGGTCCAGTGGCGTGCCGTGCAGCGCTGCGATCAGGTTGCGCGTGGCCTGCATCGCCATGGCGTGGCGCGTTGCCATGGTGGCGCTGCCGATGTGCGGCGCGAGCACGACATTATCGAGCGACAGGAAACCCGGATGCGGATGCGGTTCGTTCTCGAATACATCCAGCCCGGCGGCGGCGATGGTGCGATTCTTCAATGCATCGACGAGCGCGGCGTCATCGACCACGCCGCCTCTTGCCGTATTGATCAGCACCGCGGTTTTCTTCATCATGGCCAGTTCCACCGCACCGATCATGTGATGCGATTCGGGGCCATAGGGCATTTGCAGCAGCACGAAGTCGGATTCGCGCAGCAGGTCCGCCAGCGGCTGGTAACGCACGCCGAGCGCGCCCTCTTCCCTTGCCGGCAATGGCCTGCGCTTGAAATAGCGCACGTCCATCTCAAAGCCGCGCGCCCGGCGCGCAATGGTCTTGCCGATGCGGCCGAAGCCGACGATGCCCAGCACCCGGTGGTGGATGTCGAGTCCCATCGGCGGCGCCGAGGCGCCCCATTTGCGTTCGCGCACGAAGCGGTCGACTTCCACCAGCCTGCGCGCAGCCGCCAGCATCAGTCCGAAGGCCAGGTCGGCAGTCGCGTCATCCACCGAGCCGGGCGTATTGGTCACCATGATGCCGCGTGCCGTGCAGGCATCGACATCGATATTGTTGTAGCCCACGCCGATATTCGCGATCACGCGCAATTTGGGGCAACGCGCGATCAGGGCGGCATCGATGTGGTCGAGCGCGCTCACCAGCGCCGCGTCCGCCTGCGCCATGTGTTGCGCCAGTGCCTCGCCTTCGAGCACGCCGGCGTCCGGGTTGTAGAGAACCGTGCCGTGCTGGCGCAGCAAGGCGATGATGTCGCTCGGCATCGGACGAATGACGGCAATGGTAGTTTTCAAGCTCACTCCTTCGACGAGTGGTCGACACAGGTTGGCGCGGGTCGGCACATCAGACGCCGAGGTAGATCCGCCGGATATGATCGTCGTCCTTCATCTCCGCACTTCTCCCGCTGCGCGCGACCTTGCCGTTCTCCAGCACGAACACGCGATTCGCCACGCGCAAGGTATTCAGCGCGTCCTGCTCCGCCATCAGCACGGCGACGCCTGATGCGCTGATGGCACGAATGGCATCGAAGATCTCGATCTTCAGACGATGCGCGATACCGACCGATGGCTCGTCGAGCAGCAACAGCTTCGGCCGGCCCATCAGCGCGCGGCCGATCGCGACCATCTGCTGCTGCCCGCCCGACAGGGTGGCGGCCTGCTGATCGCACCTTTCCCGGAGCACGGGAAACAGCGCGAATACTTTCTGCATATCCGCTTCGATGTCCTCGCGGTCGCGCCGCAGGTAGGCGCCCAGCTCCAGGTTCTTGCGCACGGTCAGCTCGGCGAACAAGCGGCGGCCTTCGGGGCAATGGCAGATGCCGAGGCCAACGACCTGATGCGGCGCATGCTGATGCAGCGACGCGCCATTGAATTGCAGTGTGCCGGATGACGGCAGCGTGCGCGATATCGCCTTCAGCAAGGTGCTCTTGCCGGCGCCGTTCGGCCCCAGCACACCGACCAGTTCGCCCGGCTGCACGTCGAGGCTGACGGACTCCAGCGCAAGCGCCTTGCCGTAACGCGCGGCAAGCTGTTGAATGTCAAGCAATGCCAAGGTCGGCCTCCGTCTTTCCGATATAGGCTTCCACCACCTTCGGGTGGCGCACGATGTCTTCCGGACTGCCGGTCGCGATCACTTCGCCGAAATCGATCGCGATCACGCTTTGCACCAGTTGCATGAACTCCCGCAGCTTGTGCTCGATGATCAAGATGGTCAGGCCGCGTTCGCGATGCAGATGGCGGATCAGTTCCGACAAGGGTTCGATCTCGCTCGATCCTAGTCCGGCGAAGGGCTCGTCCAGCAGCAACAGTTCCGGCTCGGTGGCCAGTGCGCGGGCGATCTCGAGGCGGCGCTGATCGCCGTAGGACAGCAATTCAGCCGGCATGTCGATCTTGTGCCCGAGGCCGACATCCCCCAGGATCTTGCGCGAGCAGTTTTCCGGGGATTCGCCGTGGGTTGTGCCGTGCCTCGCGCCGCGCGGCGAATAACAGGCGACCATCACGTTTTCCAGCACCGACATGCCGACGAATGGCCGGCAGAGCTGGAAGGTGCGTGCCAGTCCCATGTTCACGACGCGGTACGGCGGCTGCTTTTGCAGCGGCTTGCCGTTGAATTCGACGCTGCCCTGGTCCGGCGCCATGAAGCCGGTCAGCAGGTTGAACAAGGTGGTTTTTCCGGCACCGTTCGGCCCGAGGATGCCGACGATTTCGCCGCGCCGCACCGAAAAGGACACGTTGCGCACAGCGACCAGGCCGCCGAAGCGCTTGGTCAGGTCGCATACTTCAAGGATCGGTTTCATTTCGCCGCCCCCTTCGACGCCGCCGCGCCGAGTCGCTTCCAGATCGGGGCGATCAGTCCATTGCGCAGGAAGAAGATCACCAGGATCAGCACCAGTGCATAGACCAGCAGGCGATACTCGCCGACGCTGCGCAGCAGTTCCCCCATCAGCGACAGCAGGATCGCGCCGCCGGCCGCGCCGTACACCGTGCCAATGCCGCCGACATAGACCATGGTCACCACCGCGACCAGCATCATGACCGACAGGATCTGCGGACTGACCTGCATCTGGTAGCTGGCATACAAGGCACCGCCCATGCCGGCGAAGGCTGCGCTGATCACCAGCGCGGCGATCTTGTAGAAGGTGATATTAATGCCGGCCGCCTGGCAACTCGCCTCATCCCCGCGAATCGCGCGCAGCAGTATGCCCCAGCGCGAGCGTGCCAGGCCGACCAGCACCGCGCCGCTGATCAGCGTCATCGCCAGCACGAAGTAATAAAAGGCGACCGGATTGCTCACCAGCGGTGTGAGGCCCTGGATGCCCTCCTCGCCGCCGCTCACCTCCCAGAAGATCAGCACCATCCGTTGCGCGATGGACGCCGCGGCCAGCGTCGCCAGCGCGAAGTACGGGCCTTTCAGGCGCAGCGTCGGAAATCCGATCACGACGCCGACCAGCGCCGCGCATCCCATCGCCGCCGCCATGCCGAGCCAGGGCGAAACGCCATGATTGACATTGAGATAACCGATGGCATAGGCGCCGATGCCGATGAACAGTGGATAGCCGAAGTTCTCGCGCCCGGTCAGTCCGGAAAAGAAATCCCAGCTCATCGACCAGATCGCATAGATCAGGCAGACGGTGAGAACGCCCGTCAGGTAGCTGCTGCCGCCAAGCCACGGCGCGGCCACGAGCAGCAGCAAGCAGATCGCGGCCAGCGCGACCTGCTTCACGCTCAATTGCATGGTCAATTTCATGCTCCTCAGAAAGCAGCCTGTTTGCCGCGCAGACCGGCCGGACGCAACAAAAGTGTCAGGAGCACCGCCGTCAGCGAGACCACTTCGGTCCACGATGACGACACCAGGTAGGCCACCGCCGTTTCGGCAAAGCCGAGCAGAATGGCAGCCATGATGCTGCCCGGAAGCGAACCCAACCCACCGACGATCACGATGGCGAAAGCCTTGGTCAGCGCCGGCAGCGCCATGTGCGGCGAGGTGGACAGGAACGGACCTGCCATCACTCCGGCCAGTGCAGCCAGCGCAGCCGCGACCGCCACCACGCGGCCATACACCCGGTCGATGGGGATGCCCATGTACTGCGCGGCCAGCGGATCCTGCGAGATGGCCAGCACCGCCGCGCCGGCACGGGTGTGCTGCACCAGCAGCCACAGCACGGCCAGCGCCACCACCGCGACCACCAGCGCGAGCATTTGCTGCCCGCCGATATCGGCGCCGAACACCGCCAGCTTGGTGTCGACGAAGGCCGGCACGTTGATCACTTCGGAACCGAAAGTGACGAGCAGTCCCTGCTCGACTACCAGCGACAGCGCCAGGGTCACCATCATCACCGCCATGGCCGAACTGCGTTGCGGCCGGATCAGCACGCGCTCCACCAGCAGCCCGAACAGCGCGGTGATGCCGATCGCCAGCACTGCCGCGGCCAGCAGCGGCAGCTTCAGCACGACGGCGAACAGGTAGGTGAGATAGGCGCCCATCGCGTAGAACGCGCCATGCGCCAGGTTAAGGATGCGCGCCACCCCGAATACCAGTGTGAAGCCCACCGCCAGCATGGCGTAGATGGCGCTCGTGACAGCGCCGTGTACCAGGATTTCCATCATGCTCTGGCAGCCTTACTTGAGCCAGGGCGGCAGAATGTACGAGCCGGTACGCAATTCCTTCGGCCACACGATCACGCGCTTTCCGCCTTCCTGCCATTGCGCGAACAGCACATTGACCAGGCCCGGTCCGGCCTTGACGTCATGGTTTTCGTCGAATTGCAGGCGGCCGACGGTGACCGGCATGTCGGTCTTTTCGAGTTCCTTGATCACTGCATTGGTATCGAAGCTCTTGGCGCGCGTGACGGCCTCCGCATAGGTGTAGACCGCATCGTAGGCGCCATTGCCGGTGTAGACCGGTTCGCGGTTGTAGTGCTGCTTGAATGCGTCGAGGAAGGGAATGGTGCGCGGCGACAGCGGCGCGCGGACGATGAAATTGGTCGCCACCTCGCCGATCGATTTGCCGCCCACGCGCTGGAAGAAGTCGGCGTCCTGGCTCTTGACGTCGATGCCGCCGTAGGGAACCGGGATGCGCGCGTCATACCACTGCTTGGCAAATACATCGCTGGACGCATGCGACAGAATCACGAGCAGGTATTCCGCGCCGCTGTTCTTGATCTTGGACAGCAAGGGCGAGAAGTTGGTGGTGCCGGTATCGAAGGTTTCCGCCATCACGACTTCCAGCCCGCCCTCCGTTGCGCCCTTCTTCAGCACCGGCAGCAGATCCTGCACCCACTTCGCGCTTTCGCCCACGACGGCGATCTTCTTCAGGCCGAGTTCGCCCTTCAGGAATCCGGTCATGTAGCCGACCTGGCTGCGCGCCAGATGCAGTGAGTTGATCGGCCCGACGCGGAAGATGTACTTGTTGGTCTCGTAATCCTGCTTGACCTTGGCATTGATGGCGGGCGACGCCGCACCGACATTCAGGTAGATCGTCTTGGAAGCGGCGATATGCGGCACTTGCGCCAGCACCACGCCGGAAGTATAGCCGCCGACCAGGACGTCGACCTTTTCATCGCCGGTCAGTTTCTTGATGGCGCTGATGCCTTTTTCCGGATCTTCTGTTTCGTCCGCCACCACCATCGACAGCTTGCGTCCGAGCACGCCGCCTTTCGCATTGATCTCGTCGATGGCAAGCTGCGCGCCGTCGCGCGTATCGCGCCCGATCTGCAACTGGATCGCCGTAGTCACGCCGATCTTGACCGGCTTGTCCGCCTGCGCGAACGCGAGCGCAGGGCCAAACGCCAGCGTCGCCGCCAGCGCCAATCGCTTCAATGCAAATCTGTATGTCATGTCTCGCTCCTTTTGGATTGTTTTAGTGTTGATGCGGCGTTTGTGTTCGCCGCGCTTGAGGTTTCAGGCGGCCACCTCCTTCTTTGCGCCGCTCCAGCGTTGCAGCAAATTTGCCCGCACGCTTGCCAGCTTCTGCGCGCTGGCTTCGCGTACGTGGCCGTAGCCGCGTACCTGCTCCGGCCATCCGGCGATCTCGACTGCCAGGTCGAGATGCGTCGCATCCAGCCCGTCCAGCAGTTGCGCGATGTCCTGCTCGTACTCCGCAAGCAGGCGCTGCGCCAGCTTGCGCTCAGGGCTCCCGCGGAAGGGATCGAGGAAGGTGCCGCGCAAGCCGCGCAGCCGCGCCAGCACGCCGAACACCGGCAGCACCCATGGACCGAGCTCGCGCTTGCGCGGCGCGCCGGTGACCGGGTCGCGCTGGGCGAGCGGCCATGCGCCGAGATGGAAATGCAGCTTGTAATCGCCTTCGAATGTCTGTTCCAACTCGGCGCGGAATTCCGGCGAACTGTGCAGGCGCGCGACCTCGAACTCATCCTTGGTCGCCAGCAGCTTGTAGTAGTTGCGTGCCACGGCGCGCGCCAGGCGTTCGCCGCCGTCGAAGATGCGCTCCACCTCCGCCACGCGCGTGACCAGGCGGCGATAGCGGTCGGCATAGGCGGCATTCTGGTAAGCGGTCAGGCGCGCGGACCGGTCGGCGACAATGTCGGCCAGGCGGTTCAGGCTGGTCGGCACGATACTGATCACGGCGGCCGGCTTGACCAAGGCCTCGACGGAAGCAGGATCATGCGCCATGCGCCGCCCCCAAAGGAAACTCTTGAGGTTGAATTCGACGCTGACGTCGTTCAGTTCGATGGCGCGTTCGATGGCCCCGCGCGACACCGGCACCCAGCCGCGCTGCCATGCATAGCCGAGCATGAACATGTTGGCGGCAATGGCATCACCCATCAGGTCCATCGCCAGGCGCGATGCGGGCAGGCAGGCGACGCGATCATCGCCGCCGGCGGCGGTGCGGATGCGCTGCTGCAAGTCCTGCGGGTCGAGCTGCCAGTCGGGATTCTTGGTGAAATCGCTGGTCGGCGTCAGTTCGGTGTTGACAGCGGCGCGCGTGCGTCCTGCCGCCAGCCGCGACAGGGCTTCATCGCCGGCGCTCACCACCAGGTCGCATCCGACCAGGAGATCGGCTTCGCGCGCGGCGAGGCGCGAGGACTGCAGCATCGCCGGATCGTTGCCGATGCGGACATGCGACATCACGGCGCCGTATTTCTGCGCAAGGCCGGTGACGTCGAGCGTGGTGGCGGCCTTGCCGTCAATATGCGCCGCCATGCCGAGTATCGCGCCGATGGTGACCACGCCGGTGCCGCCAATGCCGGTGACCAGCACGCCGTAAGGATGCCCATCCAGCTGCGGCACGACGGGCTCGGGCAAGGCCGGGAAATCGGCATCCTTCAGCGTGCGCGTCTTGCCGCGCTTGAGACTGCCGCCATGCACCGTCACAAAACTCGGACAGAATCCTTCGACGCAGGAATAGTCCTTGTTGCAGGAGGACTGATTGATGCGGCGCTTGCGTCCGAGTTCGGTGGCAACCGGCTCGATCGACATGCAGTTGGATTTCTGGCTGCAATCGCCGCAGCCTTCGCATACCGCGGTGTTGATGAAGGTGCGTTTATCCGGATCGGGATACTTGCCGCGCTTGCGCAGGCGGCGGCGTTCGGTGGCGCACATCTGATCGTAGATCAGCACGGAAACCGTCGGGAAGTGACGCAGGTCGCGTTGCACGTTGTCCAGTTCACGCCGGTGTTCGACCTTGACGCCCGCGGGCAACTGCACGCCGGCATAGCGTTCCGGGTCTTCCGTGACCACCACCACCTTGCCGACGCCTTCGGCCAGCAGCTCGGCGGCCATCTGCGGAACGCTCAGCTCGCCGTCCACCGGTTGGCCACCGGTCATCGACACGAAGCCGTTGACCAGCAGCTTGTAGGTAATCGGCACCTTGGCCGCGACCGCCTGGCGAATCGCAAGAAAGCCGGAATGAAAATAGGTGCCGTCACCGAGATTGGCGAACACATGCTTTTCCTCGGTGAATGGCGCCTGGCCGACCCACATCGCGCCCTCGCCGCCCATGTGGCACATGGTGCCGGTATGCTCGGGACGCTGCAGCGCGGCGATCGCATGGCAGCCGATGCCTGCCAGCGCACGACTGCCGTCCGGAACCTGGGTCGAGGTGTTGTGCGGGCAGCCGGAGCAGAAGTTCGGCATCCGGACCGGGCCGGGGCGACGGGTTGCGTCCTGGGCATTGCTTCCCCAGCTCAGGCCAAGCAGCTTTGCGATCAGTGCTGCGACCTGCGGCGGAGCCAGTTCGCCGACCGAAGGCAGGCCGGCTGCACCGCGTGCCGGCGACCATTCATTGGCGCTGTGGAATTTGCCGACAACGCGTGCGCGTATCGCGGAATCGAACAGGATGGTCTTGATCTGGTTTTCAAGGACGGGGCGCTTTTCTTCCACGACAAGGATCGTGTCGAGCCCTTGCGCGAATTGTTCGATGATCTGCGGATCGAGCGGCCATACCATGCCGATCTTCAGCAGGCGGATGCCCTGCGCGGCGACCTCCTCTTCGCTCAGGCCCAGTTCCAGCAGGGCCTGACGCACATCGGTATAACCCTTGCCGGCCGCGACGATGCCCAGCCGGGGACTGGCACTGTCCAGCACGATACGGTTGAGGTCATTGGCGCGCGCATAGTCGAGCGCGGCGTGCAGCTTGTGGTTGTAAAGGCGCGCCTCCTGATCCAAGGGGCGGTCGAAGCGGCGGATGCCGAGGCCGTCGGCAGGCAATGGCACACCGGGCGCCACCGATCGCGGATACTCGGGACCGACGTAGACGCTGCCGGAGGATTCGACCACATCGGTGACCAGCTTCAGTCCGACCCAGCAACCCGCATGACGGCTCATCGCCAGGCCATGCAGGCCGAAATCGAGGATGTCCTGCACATTGGCGGGATACAGCACGGGAATGCCGGTGGCGATCAGGATGTAATCGGATTGCGCGGCCTGGGTCGATGACTTCGCCGCGTGATCGTCGCCGCACAGCGCAAGCGCTCCGCCCCATGGCGAGGTCCCCGCGCCGTTGGCGTGGCGCAGCACGTCGGCGCTGCGATCGACGCCCGGCGTCTTGCCGTACCAGATGCTGAACACGCCGTCGTATTTTGCACCGGGAAAAATACCGATGTACTGTGAGCCCCACACCGCGGTCGCGGCCAGGTCTTCATTGACGCCAGGCTGAAAATGGATATGGTTCTTCTTCAGCCATTCGGTATTGCGCCACAATTCCATGTCATAGCGCCCCAGCGGCGACCCGCGATAGCCGCTGATGAAACCGGCAGTGTTGCGCCCGGCGGCCTGATCACGCATGCGCTGTTGCATGGGCAGCCGCACCAGCGCCTGGGTGCCGGACATGAATGCCCAGCCGTCATTGAGCGCATATTTGTCGTCGAGCGTGATGTCGAGACGGGCCGTCAAAGGGAAAGGTGCATTCATAGCGCGCTGCGTGCGGACACGGCGGACCCTTGCGGCCGGCGCGGCCGCTTGCCCTTCCGGGCGGCGAATACGTCCGGCTGGCAAACACGGCCGGCGACCGCGCTGGCCCGGACGGGCGTGACGCTGTCTCCATTGTTGTTTTGACCAGCGGGATTCTAAAAGGAACGAGCGTTCGATTCACCACCTGTTCGGGTGGTGAACGTCGCTGCGGCGCAGCATGGAAATTTCCGCTATTCAATCAGGCGCATGCAGCGCGCCCTGGCAATCGCTTGCGCGCGGTTATGCGCGTCGAGCTTGGCATACAGATTCTTGAGATACCACTTGACGGTGTTTTCGGAAATCTGGAAACGCACCGCCAGTTCGCGGTTCTGTTCGCCCTGGGCGAGCGCGCGCAGCATCTCGCGTTCGCGCGGATTGAACGGCTCCGGGCTCGTTTCCTGCGGGCTATCGATGCCTGTCGGGACCGACTGTCCGCCCGCTTGCAGTACCCGTTCGGCATGGTCGCGCACTACACCTTGCGGCAACGCGTCCCTGCCGGAAAGCCAATGCCCGATGCGCGCCAGGACCGCATCGCCTTCATCCGCGAAACTGCGAATGAAACCTTGCCGGCTGCCGACCGCCATGGCCGCTGCCAGTTCTTCGTTCGCCGCAAGCGACTGACCGATGGCGTCGAGCGCGCAGACGCGCATAATCGACAGTTTCAGGGCGCGCCAGCCACGATCCAGCGCGCGCGCCTCTTTCAGCAGACGCTCGATGAGCGGCAGCATGGTCTGCGGGTTGCCGAGGCGGATCTGCAGCCGTATCCATGTGATGTCGCGCGCCTCGACATCGGTAGTGAAATAGAAATGCGCATCCTGCGGCTCATGCTGCGCGGCGGCGGCCAGTGTGGTTGCTACCCGCAACTGGTTCGACAAGGTCGCGAAGCGCACCTTCTCCCAGCGGCAGGCGAACGCCAGGCGATGAAAACGCCTGACCATTGCACGACCCAGTGCCTCGTCCAGCATCGCCATCGCTTCGTTGACCTCGCCTTGCACGAAACGCAGACGCGCCGCGGTCAGGTAGCCGCCCAGCAGCAGCCCCATCGCGAGATAGCCTTCCTCGGCAGGCGTGTGAATGGCAAGCACCGCCGCCGCTTCGTCCAGCCGGTCGGCCTCGTACAGGATCTCGTTGTGCAGGCCGGAGCCGATGCTGGCGTACTCGATTTGCGCGTGATCGGCCGGCGGCGTGCGCACGTCGATACCGGTGTAGCACGCCATGGCGCGATGCAGCTCGCCCCTCGTCGCCCACGCCGCGGCGCGCAAGCCGACCGTGGCCGACATGCCGAACAGGTTGGATGCCTTGCGATTGTGGTGGTCGGCGCGGTCAAGCAGTTCGAGCGCGGCGTCGAAATGGCTCATCGCGATTTCGCCAAAGGCGCGCACGTTGGTCATGATGCCGAGCGCATAGTCGCCGGAAACCTTGCTCAGGTTGCGCGTCGTGACTTCCATCACCTGGCCCACGTCTTCCGCGACGGCGGGAATCAGGGCTTCGAGCGCAAGGCAGTCCTCCCACACCAGCGGTGCGAAGGGCCGGCTCTCGGCCAGGGAAAACAACTGGCGCAGGCGTGCTTCCGCTTCATCGATCTGGTGGAAATAGGTGTGCGCGCGGGCTGCCGCCCACACGATGTCCGGATGATCGTCCGCGATGTGCGAAGGCAGGCGCCGCACCCACTGCAGCAGGGTCGCGAGATTGCCTGCCTTGACCAGTTGCTTGGCTGCGCGCTCCATCATACCGGCGGCGAAGCCTGGATCGTCCGCCTCCATCGCATGACCGATCGCCTCGATCAATTGGCCGTGCTGTTCCAGCCAGAGCGCTGCCTTGCGATGCAATTGCTGCGCCATGCCGGGGTGCAGCCGGTCGAGGCGGGTGCGCAGGAAATCGGCCAGCAAGGGGTGATAGCGGTAGGCGCCGTTGCGCGCATTATCGAGCGGGATCACGAACTGGTTGCGCCGTCCCATTTCGTGCAGCAGCTGCGCGCTGTCGCGGATGGCGCACAGGGCGTCGCACAAGCCGGGCTCCAGGTAACGCAGCACGCTGGTATGCAGCAGGAAGGATTGCTGCTCCGCAGGCTGGCGATCGAAAATCTCCCCGGCGAGATATTCGGCAAGATCCGATGCGCCGTCCTGCAAGACTTCCAGAAAACCCTGCGGCGCTTCGCTGCGATTCAATGCCAGCGAGCTGAGGCGCAGCATTGCCGGCCAGCCTTCGCAACGCTCGCTCAGCAACGCGTGCCATGCTGCGGGAACGGCATTGCTCCCGCCGGATCCATGCAGGAAGGCGCTGGTCTCGTTCGAATCGAAGCGCAACTGGCGGGCCGACCATTCCAGCACCAGTCCGCTGGCCTTCATGCGGCCAAGCGCAAGACCCGATTCCGGCCGGGTGCCGATCACAATGCGCAGATTGTCGGGGGCGAAGCGCAACAGGCGGTTGAGCAAGGCCAGCGCCGCGGGTTCCTGCACCGATTCAAGCTCGTCGAGGAACAACACCTGCGCTTCGGGCAGACGCTCGACATTGTTGAGCCAGAAACCGAGATCGGGCATGTGCGGCATCGCCAGCGATTCCTGCGACTGACCGGGATACGGTTGTCCGATGACGGCCTGCAAATGCGTCAGAAGATGGTTGAGGTCATCGTCGCGCGGATCCAGCGTGAGCCAGCGGCAATGCGCGCCGTTGTGCGTGAGGCGCGCGAACAGCTGGCTCATCAGGGTGGTCTTGCCGTATCCGGCGGGAGCGCGCAGCAGCAGGACGCGCCAATCGGGTACCTTGTTCAGCGCCTCGAGCAGCTTGTGCCGTGGCAGCATGCCCGCTGTCAGGGTCGGCGGATGGAGCTTGCTTCCCAGCGCCGCGCCTGTGGTGACATCAAGGTTTTGCCTGGAAAGATCTTTCATGTGGGCGGCTGACTTCCCTTCGTGTCGAGAACGTGCAGGACGATGTGGAGCGGGCATTATCGCAGCTTTCCAGAACGAAAAGCCTCGGCCGCTATTGGAGTCAGGCCAGCGCGTCTTCCGAGGTCTCCTGCTGCTTGTTGCTGGCATTGAAACGGCCTTCGAGCAACAACAGGGAGTCCATCAACTGGCGCAACTGATGGTCGGGGATGCTGCCCAGCGTGCGCTTGACGAAGGAGGCGCGTTTCGGAAGGCTGTGCTCGACCTGCTGCTTGCCTGCTTCGGTCAGGGTGACATTGGTGATGCGCTTGTCGTGCTGATCGGTGTGGCGCTCGATCCAGCCCAGCGTCTCGAGCGCGCTGAGCTGCCGGGAAAGCGCGCCGGGGTCGATGTGGGAGGCGTCGCCCAGCTGCTTTTGCGGACAGGGACGCTCTTCGGTGTACAGGTACAGCATGACCCGCCAGCGCGGCAGGAAATGTCCGACTTCCTTTTCGTATGCGCTCATGAACGCCCGATAGGTGCGTCCAAGCTGTTGAAGCACTTTCAATTGTTCCACCGGATCAAGCATTTCCACTCCCCTTGCGCCCATGGCTCGCATTATCCCCGATTCTGCCGGCTTTTCGTCCTGTCAGCGGCGTAACTGGAGACGCGGCACGCGGCGCAATTGCAATATCGCAAGCACGGCGACGGCAACCGACAACATCTGACCGATGTGGATGGACGATACCAGCGACACGCGTGCCATTTCAATCAGGTCAAGGCCGTTTTGTCCGGCCGCATGCACTTGCGCCAGCAGGTGCCCCTGCTCCACCTTGTTGATCAGGATCTGCGGATCTTGCAGCGGCACCAGCCATTGCGAAGCATGCATGGACTGCAGCGCATCGCTCACGCGGCTGATGTACAGGTGATTGACCAGGGTGCCGACAAGCGCGGTGCCGAGCATGCCGCCCACCATGCGCAGGGACTGGATCATCGCGGTCGCAATACCCAGGTGGGCGCGGCCGGCGGTTTCCTGGGTGAAGATGGTCAGGTTCGGCAGGATGAATCCAAGACCAAGTCCGCTGCCGAGCAGATAGAGCGCCACCAGCGCATGCGGCGTCGTCTGCTTCAAGGTCGTGATGCCGACGCCCGACAGGCCCAGCAAGGCGAAGCCGGTGAACATGATCCAGGCGGGATTGGGCACATGCGGCAACAGCCGGCTGTTGGAAATCGAACCGATCGTGATGCACACCACCAGCGGCGTGATCAGCATGCCGGCCGCATTCGGCGACAGTCCGAAGCCGCCCTGTAGCAGCAAGGGCATGTAGAACAGCAGCGCGAACATCATGAAGCCCATCATCACCGACAGGATGAACAGCGAGGCGAGCGCCGGATTGCGGAACATGTCGAAAGGCAGGATGGGATTGCTCGCCCGCTTTTCGCAGAAATACAAGCCGACAAAAGACGCCACGCTGCCGGCCGCCAGCAGTGCCATGGCGATGCTCAGCCCGTGTTTCGGCAGCAGTTCGACGAACAACTGCAGGCTGCCGAGCGAGCTTGCGATCAGCAATGCGCCGATCCAGTCCAGCTTCATCGGACCGTCGTGCTTGTGGTGGCGAATTAGCGGCATATGGCGCCAGACGAAGTACACGCTGAGGAGTCCCACCGGAAGATTGACATAGAACACCGAACGCCAGCCGGCGTATTCGGTCAGAAAGCCGCCGAGCGACGGCCCTACCGCGTTCGCAATGCCGAATGCCGTGCTGATCAGGACCTGCCAGCGCAGCCGCACGCGAGGTTCGGGAAAAAGATCCGGAACGGAAGCGAATGCAGTGCCGACCAGCATGCCGCCACCGATGCCCTGCAGGCCGCGCGCCAGTACCAGGAAGAGCATGCTGCTTGCCATGCCGCACAGGGCGGAAGCAAGTGTGAAGATCACGATCGATGCGACGACGAAATACTTGCGTCCGAAGTGATCGCCCAGCCGGCCGAAGATCGGCACCGTGATGACCGATGCCAGGAGATAGGAGGTGGCGACCCAGGCATACAGGTCGAAGCCCTTGAGTTCCGCAACCACGGTTGGCAGCGCCGTGCCGACCACCGTCTGGTCGAGCGCCACCATCATGACGACGAAAAACAGGCCCAGCATCGCCAGCAAGGATTCGCGGAAGGTCCTTGCTTGCATGCCTTCGCGGGCCGGTGCGGCGACTGCTCCGGCGTCGGAATTTGTTGTTTCAATGCTATCGACAGGCTTATTCACGGGAATCGCTTGATATCACAATCATTGACATGTCAACGATATTACCCCTCATCGAAACCCGTGTCAAACGCCCTTCTCACCATGTTTTTCGCAGCATGTCCGAATGGCAAGATCCGTCAACAGCGCCAAGGAATTCATCCCTCTTCCGCCCCGCGGCTCTCCGCCTCCCACGCCGCCGCATCGCGCGCAAACATGTCTTCCAGCTCCTTCCGGCCTTGCTTGGCCATCGAGATCATTTGCGGCTGATCCTTGTAATACGGATAGGCCGCTTGCAGCATCTTGATGTTATGCGCGCGGAATTTTCGCACGACGTCCTCCGCCCGTTCCGGCGCATAGCCGAGCTCCTGCAGCACTTTCCCGCCAAGCTGCAGCGAGGCCTCGAAAGTCTCGCGTTCGAGGATGGACACGCCGCGATCCATGAGGTCGTAGTAATGGGTGACGTTGCGCGCGCGCGCCAGAATCTTCAAATGCGGAAAGTTGCGCCTGACCATATCAACCAGCGCAAGGCTGTCTTCAATGTCGTCAATCGCCACCACCAGCAATCTGGCGTTCTCCGCGCCGGCGGCACGCAACAAGTCGGCGCGCGAGGCATCGCCAAAGAACACCTTGAAGCCGAACTTGCGCAGCAGATCGACCTGATCCGGGTCATGGTCCAGCACCGTTGCGCGAATCCGGTTGGTCAACAGCAAACGGCCGATGATCTGGCCAAAGCGGCCGAAGCCGGCGATGATGACCGGCGCCTCCTGCGGCTCGATCTTGTCTGCCGGCCGCAGCCCTTCCTCCCTGAAGCGCGGCGCGATCCATTTGTCATAGAGCACCAGCAGCAAAGGCGTCGTCACCATCGATAACGCAACAACGACCACCAGCAGCGATGCGATCTGCGCGGAAAAGACCCGAGCCGTGGCCGCCGCGCCGAACACCACGAAGGCAAACTCGCCGCCCTGCGACAACACGAATGCGAACAAGGCCTGTTCGCCGCGCGGAATACCGAAACGTTTGCTCAGCCCATAGAGCACACCCGTCTTGAGGAGCAGAAAACCCGCCACCAGGCCGAGCACCAGTAGGGGCTGCGCGAGGAGCACCCCGAAGTCGACCGACATGCCGACCGCAGTGAAGAACAGCCCCAGCAGCAGGCCCTTGAACGGTTCCAGGTCGCTTTCCAGAGCGTGCCGGTATTCGGAGTCTGCGAGCAGCACGCCCGCGATAAAGGTGCCGAGCGCCATCGACATCCCGACCGACTGCATCAGCCAGCCGATGGCAATCACCAGCAGCAGCGCGAAGGAAGTGAAGATTTCCCGCAATTGCGTCTTCGCGATGAAGCGCAGCAAGGGGCGGATCAGATAGCGCCCGCTGAAAATCAGCGCGATCATCACCGCGGCCACTTTCGCCGCGGCCATCCATCCGCCTTCGGTATCGTCGCGCGGCATTGCTCCCAGAAACGGAATCAGCGCGATCATCGGAATCGCCGCCATGTCCTGGAACAGCAGGATGGAAAATCCCGCCGCGCCGGCCGGTGTTGCCTTGAGGTTGCGCTCTTCCAGCGTCGCGAGCGCGATCGCGGTCGACGACAAGGACAAGCCGAGCGCCGCGATCAGCGCGGTCTTCCAGTCGAGCCTGAGCGCAAGCCCGGCACCGAACAGCACGAGAGTGCCGGCGCCAACCTGCAGCGCACCCCAGCCAAATATCGGACGGCGCAAAGCCCACAAGTGCTTCGGATCCAGCTCCAGCCCGATCAGAAACAGCAGCAGGACCACGCCGAATTCGGAAAAATGCAGGATGACATCAACGCCTTCGATCAGGCGCAATCCCCACGGGCCGATCGCCATGCCGGCCAGCAGATAGCCGAGCACGGCGCCCAGGCCGAGGCGCTTGGCGATGGGCACCGCAATGACTGTGGCGGCAAGGTAAATCAGGGAATTGAATAGCAGGCTGTGTTCCATCGGAAGTCCCGGCCAGGCGCGAGCAAAGTCGCAGATGCTGGTACTTTACCGCGGGGCCGGAGAAATCGCCGATGGAAACCCGTTGTTGAATGAAAGAAGTGCGATGGCGCGCTCCGCACGGTGATCTCGGGCATCAAAACATGTCGGAAATGGGTCGGCCAAGCCCTTGAGCCTCATTTCGTGGTCGTGCGGCCCAGCTGTGGCCTCTGAAGTCAACAAATATATTAGAAAGCGTATTGTTTTTATACAAATCCAGACAGACAATCGCTTGGTACCAAGTCGATCATGTGCCTGCTCAAGGGGTGATCGTAATCAGGCGTAGAGCAAGAGTGGTAAAAACCACCTCGACGGCTTGGAACACCGCCCGCAGGGAGGCGGAACGACAAAACAGACTGCCGAAAAGGCAGCAAAGGTCGTAAAAACTTAAACACCAATTCATGGAGACAACGATGAAAACCCAGCTACGGAAATGGCTGTCTGCAGCCCTTATTGCAATTTGTATTCTGCCGGCCCAGTCCTGGGCAGTCGGCTATACCCAGACCAAATACCCGATCGTGCTCGTGCATGGCCTGTTCGGCTTCGATAATATCGGCCCGTTCGGTTACTGGTACGGCATTCCCTCGGCCCTGACAGCCGACGGCGCCAAGGTTTATGTGACACAGGTGTCGGCATCCAACAGTACGGAAGTGCGCGGCGAACAATTGCTGACCCAGGTGAAGCAAATCCTGGCAGCCACCGGCGCCGGCAAAGTCAACCTGATCGGCCACAGCCACGGCGGCCCGACCGCGCGCTATGTGGCGTCTGTGCGGCCGGACCTGGTGGCCTCGGTCACCTCCGTCGGCGGCGTCAACAAGGGTTCCGCGGTGGCCGACATCCTGGTCCACGTGGCTCCGCCGGGCTCCCTGTCCAATGCCGTGCTGACCTCGGTCACCAATGCCCTGTCCAGCCTGATCAACTGGCTGTCGGGCAACCCGAATCTGCCACAGAACTCATGGGCAGCCGCCATGTCGCTCAGCACTGCCGGTTCGGCAAAGTTCAACGCAGCCCATCCTGAAGGCGTGCCGACCACCGCCTGCGGCGAAGGCGCGTATCAGGTCAACGGCGTGCGCTACTTCTCCTGGAGCGGCGGTAGTTCTTACACCAATGTCCTGGACGTCGTCGACCCATGGCTGCTGTTGACGTCGGCTGCGTTCGCCGGCGCCCAGAACGATGGACTGGTCTCGAGCTGCTCCAGCCACCTGGGCAAGGTCATTCGTGACAACTATGGAATGAATCACCTGGACGAGGTGAACCAGACGGCGGGCATCGTGAATCTTTTCGAAACCAATCCCAAGACGATCTATCGCCAGCATGCGAATCGCCTGCAAAGTCTTGGCCTGTAATTCCCGATAGAGATTCCTCATGCAAATAAGGAAACGATATCTTGGCGTGGCGGCGGCTTTGGCCGCCGCCATTTGTTACGCTGCCTGGCCGACGCAGCCTGAACCTAGGGTAGCGCTCAAACCACGCGGCGACGGCAATTTGTTTTCCTTCGTCAGATCGATGGACGGCACCCGGCCGGATGGCAATGTCACCACCTCCTCCGACGACCAGCTGGTCGTCGATGCGGAGCTGCCGCGCATGTTCGATTACTACCTGGCTGCGGTCGGCGAAAAATCGCTGGATCAGATTCGCGCCGAAATCGAGCGTCAACTGGACCAGCGCCTGAAGCCGAACGCAGCCGCGCAAGCCAAGCGCCTGCTGGCCGCCTACCTGGATTACAAACGCGACTTGGTCACAGTGGAAAAGAACTTGCAGGCCGGGGCCACCGGCAACGGGATCGAAGCGATCAAGGCGCGCCTCGACGCCATCCGGCAATCGCGCCTGCAATTTTTCAGTCCCGCAGAAGTACAGGCTATGTTCGGCCTGGAGGATGCGTACGACCGGTATAACGTTGAGCGGTATGAGATTGCCCAGGATAAAGCCCTGACGGACGCGCAAAAGGAGGAAAAACTGGCGGCGCTGGATGCGGCGATGCCGCCCGAATTGCGCAAGGACCAGGAGGCGCCGCTTGCCGTCGTCAAACTGGAAGAGTCGGTGCAGAAAATGCGGACAAGCGGCGCCAGCGATGACGAGGTGTATCGCATGCGCGCTGCCACGCTCAACCCGGAAGCGGCGGCGCGCCTGAGCGAATTGGACCGCGACGAGGCCGCCTGGAAAAGTCGCATTGCCGACTATCTGGCCCAGCGCAGCAGTCTGCTTAACGCCAGCATGGCAGATGCGGACCGACAGGCGGCGATCCAGCAGTTGCGCAACAGCCGCTTTGACCCGCAGGAACAGATGCGCCTTCCGGCATACGAGTAACCGGTTTAATCGGTGCTGGAAATGCCCCGTTCTGGCAGGAGTGACGCACGGTGCTGCAGAATGATTCGTGCTGCATGCACCCGCAATTTCGACTCGTAACGGCTTGGTCCGACTTCGGATTCAATGCCTGCACAGAAGTTCGCAGTTCAATCAAGGAATGCGCAACGCGCTCGCGCGCTGGCTTTTTGCCGCTCGCCATGCCGCCAGCATTTTTCCGACCATTCGCCACTGAAGCCGCTTGTCCGTTTCCGCATGGTGAACGGCCCATCGATTGGCCTGCAGCGCATATCCTTTGCACGCGGTTCTCATCGCTGTTCCGGCATGCCGCAGAAGCGCGCCCCGGGAGCGGTACAAGGTGATGTGGTCGAACTGCCGAAATTCGCCGAGCAAAGCCGTCTTGTACTCGTACCAACTGTGGCCGAGATGAAAATGTTCCGCGCCCGATTCAATGGCATGGCATATCGCCAGGTAGCAGCACAGCATGCCGAGGCGGTAATCGTCGTAGGCCGGATCATGCGCGTTCACCCGCGATATCCAGCTCGTCCCGATGCGGTACATGATCGCGCCGCCACACACGCGCCCATCGATGGTGGCAAGCAGCACGGCGCCGCTGCGCTGAACCAGCTTGATGATGTTGCGCGTTTCATCTTCGTCGATGCCGAAGGAGACGCCCTTGCTTGCAATGCGCTCGCGGCTCAGTTCGATGATCTCGCGGATGAGTCGTTCGTCCACGTCGCCGCGCTCGATGATGCGATAGCTGAATGAGGGGAAATCGCGTTCCACGCGGTTGCGGTGACGCTTGAGATTCTTGCGCGTGGAGGAACCCAGGCGCGCAAGATAATCTTGCGATGTCGACGGCAGCGCCACAATGAAGTCTTCGGCGCAAAAAAAACGCTGCTGCGGGAGCGGGATGCCGCACGAGTCCATTTGCACTGCATGCAAGATGATCATGTCAACCGGATCGGAGCCGGCAAACATGTGCCGCGCGAAGCGTTCCACCTCCGCCGCCGCAAGTCGCATTCCCTCGTTGACCACGTACAGCCTTGTCCCTTCGCGCCGGAAAAGAAAGACCGCGGTCGGGATGCCATTCCGTCGCGCGATATAAGTGCTGACACCCGCCAGGCTCGCACAGGTCTGAAAGTAAGTCAGCGAGGAATACAAGCTTCCGTACAGTCGATCCAGTTCCGGCCCGACATCGGGCGGCACCTCATCTTCATGCACAACAATATCGGCCTCGGCCGCGAAATTCGGCTCTATATCGAAAGCTGTCATGTCTCTGCGGACGGGCATCGCGCGCTGTGGCGTGGCCGTCCTCTCCGGAAGATTTTTCTTGTCGGCGAGCACTTTTGCGCTCTGCCATTTGTCCAGGCGTCGGCGTGTGACGGACTGTTAAGACTGCGAGTGAGCATGCAAGGGGAAGTTCCGGCTTTTGCGTTTCCTGCATGGAGGACCTTGAACCGGCGCAAGCAGACCGTGGGGCGCTTTCGCAGGTGTCTGATGTGAACGAACAGAAGTGCGCCAATCTGTCTGGCGGCAACCACCATGCCTTCGATCAGCATCTTGTGAAAAGCAGTAGCAAGACGTATCACGAATAAAGGATTTTTCCTTTTAATTCAATGACTTGAAAGATGATTCGCGAGCTGCGGCGAGAGCTGGCACAGTCCCTGCGATATCCCCCTCGAGTGCAACAAAACGCTCACCAAGCAAACCCAAATCATTCATTTTTTAAAGGAACATGACCATGAAAACCCTGACCATCAAAGACCTGTCCCGCACCGAAGAACTCGACCGCGATGCCATGGCTGCCGTACACGGCGGCACCGGCATGGGCAAAGGCATGATGCCCTCTTACTTCGGCGGCCCGTCGTTCAGCCTCAACAAGAACGACTTTTCCTTCGACGCCAGCCAGCTGATGTCGCAAAGCCAGAACACCGAAGTCAACAACGGCAACAACGTCGCCTTCGCAAGCAACATCACTGCCAACGTCAAACCGACGCAGACCGGCACCAACAAGATCGACTTTCTGTAATCAAATTGAAAACCTATTGGAGAACCGACATGACCACACTGATCATCAAAGACATCGCTGCCACCGAAGAACTCGACCGCAAAGCCATGGGCGCAGTACGCGGCGGCACCAGCAAAGGATTGACGCCCTACTACTGGGGTCCGAGCGTGAGCATCGACAAGAACGACTTCTCGTTCGATGCTACGCAAATGCTCGGCCAGAAGCAGGACACGCTGGTGAACAACGGCAACAACGCTGCCTTTGTGTCGGGGATTACCTCCACGGTAAATCCGAGCCAGACCGGCACCAACAAGATCAACTTCGGTTAAGAAGTGACACGGTGAAGGGCGGATATCCGCCCTTCACCTTTACTGCTTGCGTGCGATGAAACCGCCTACCGAAGCAGCCCCTGTCGTTGCGTTCGACAGCGAGAAGCTGCCGCCGATTTCTGCAGGTCCTGCGCCGCTGCCTCCTGCAAGCACCGGGCCGAAGAACCGGCCGCTCAATCCGCCATTCAGCGTGCCATTGTTGACCGCACCGGTCAGGTAGTTGGCGACATTGCTGCCCGCGGCGCCCATCGCGGTGGAGGCGTTCATGGTAACAGGCACAGCCAACGCGGCATCGTCGTCGGTATGCGTGTTCTGGATCGCGACGCTGACCGAACGGGTGGCAAAGTCGACGGTAATGAGCGCCGAACCTCGGAAGAATGCTGCATCTTTGGTAGCCGAGGCAGCGTACCAGCCGAATACGATGCCGGAATAGGTCGCCTTGCCTGCTGCCGGTACGCTGGCCGGATCGGATACCTGCCCGAAGGCGACCATGCCGGTGCGTGCCTGATTATGCTCATCGGAGCCGGCGCCGGCGGTCCATTCGACGATGCGGACGGTGTCCTGCGTGAGCCAGGCACCGAGGTTCGCATACTGGTAGCTCCAGTTGCTCAACTGGCGATAGCCCTTCGAGCCGGGGAACGGCACGCCGAAGCCATTCCCGCCTGGCAGAATGGTCGGGTTGCCGTTCGCATCCGGCAAACCATTTCCGGCATGCACATCGCCGTCGCCGTGCAGGCGGCTGGCACTCGTCGTATCCGGCATGATGCCGCCGCTCTGCCAGTCGCCCGTGTGATGCTGGATACCGGATGACTCAATCGTCGGGCAAGGCACCATCTCGGGCGGACAGCGCGAGGGATCGCTGCGCGGGAAGTAGCTGTTGTTCGCGTAGTTGAGCTGCGTGGCCGAGGTCCCCTTGCTGGCGACGTCATAGAAGGCCAGGTTGGAACTCGGCGGCAGCGCGCCTGAACTGATCATGCCAGAGGAATCGATCTGGACGCGGCCTTGCGTGGTGCGGAAGGTCTCGACGATGATCGGACGCTCGACCTTGCCATCCCACGAAATGCCCAGATTGGACAGCAGCAGCACCGGGTTCGACACCAGTCCGTCGCTCGCCTTGAACACGCGCACCTCGGCCAGCCCGCCGCTGGCAGGCGCAAGGCCCCAGGCCGCGGTGGCATCGACAATGGGTGTCGCCAGGTCGTTGGTGGATTTGCCGTAGGCCTGCACGCCGGAGCTCGTCAGGGTGACGCCGTTCTCGGTGCGGATGATGCTTCGGCCGCTGCACTGCGTATTCGCGCCCTCGACGCAGGACATGGTCATCTGCACGCCCTCCGGCACAGGCACGGGCAGTCCCGGTGTCGGGGTGGGATTGGGATCGGTGGACGTCGAAGCGTATTCACAGATCTTGTTCGCGCCGGGCAGCGGATCGCCAAACACTTCGTTGTTGCAGCCGATCGTATTCGTGGCGGTGAGCGTCGCATAGGTGCCGTTCAGGCCGTAACGGACCTGCGTGGTGCCGGTGAAGGAGCACGTCCCGTTTTCGTCCGCGCACTTTGTCCATCCTGGCGTCGGATCGGGATCTGGGGGCGGCGGAGGCGGCGGAGGCGTGGACCCGGATGAACTGTATTCGCAAATTTTGTTGGCACCCGGCAGCGGATCACCGAAGACTTCATTGTTGCAGCCGATGGTGCTGGCGGCGGTAAGCGTCGCGTAGGTCCCGTTCAGTCCATAACGCACCTGTGCGGTGCCGGAGAAGGAACAGGTGCCGTTCTCGTCGGCGCATTTTGTCCAGGTGGTCGGGTCTGGCGTGGGGTCCGGTACGACGGTGACCGTCCGGTACTCGCAGGTCTTGTCCGCGCCGGGCACCGGATCGCCAAAGACATCGTTGTTGCAGGCAATCGCGGAACTTGCCGTGAGCGTCGCATAAGTGCTGTTGGCGCCATAGCGCACTTGCGTGGTGCCGGAGAACACGCAGGTACCGTTCTCATCCGCGCATTTTGTCCAGGTCTCGATATAGGTATCGGCGAGCAGCTTGGATGTCGCGCTGGATTGTTGTCCTCCTGCGGAGACGTCTGGATTGCCGCCACATCCGCTCAGTCCGATCATGAGCAGCATGGCGAGCACGAATGCGACGCTTCCGGATGTTTTCATTGTTGTTCTCCGCATTGAAACATCCACGAGTCTACGAGTTGCGGATTTGCATATGCTTGAGTGGCATCAATTGCCGATCGCATAAGAAAAAAATCGGCTTTCCTCTCGGTATTTGCTCCCCATTCGATGCAGGCCACAACGAGTCTTCGGACATTGCCGGAAGCCGGTTACTGGCAGCATCGGGCAAATGTGTTTATGCTCCGGTCTGACGGCGGCAAACGCGGCTGATACCAAGGTGAATGTGATGGCAAAGAAAGAGAAACTTGATCCGGAAACCGCCGCGCTGATTCAGTGGTGCACGGAGGTGGAAGGATTCCTGGTCGCGGGCGGAGCGACGCTGGCCCAGGCGCAGGAACATATCGAGGAACAGGTCGAATGGTTCACTGATATGTTCTACGACGGATTGTCACCCGAGGAAGCGGCGAAAGCGGCATTAAGCGATTGAGAGCGAGGCGTCCGGCGACAATCCCGTGCATCGCCGCCGACGCCTTTTCACTCTCGATTCCGCACGGATACGATTCGATGAACGCGCGCCGCCAATCTTCAATTTCGATCTTCTTCATCTGCAGCAACGCAGCGACCGCTATTTGAGTATGAAAGCGGCGTGGCCGACTGCAAGATTTGTCTTATTTCGCGTCCGGCGCATGCCAGTTTTGCGGCACCGGTTGCAGCATGCTTACGCGATTGCCTTCGGTGTCGATGAATGAAACGTACTGCCCGACCCCGGGTATTTCCATCGGCTCGCCGAGCACCTGGCCGCCGGATTCGCTTACTTTCCTCGAGGATTCCTTGATGTCGGTTACAGCGATGACGACGGAGGGATGCTGCGCCGGCCACTCCGGATTCTTCGGATAGAAACCGCCGTTGATCGCGCCGGGGCGCTTCGGTCCTGCTTCGTCCGTCTCGGTCGTTGTGGCGATGACGTAATTGCCCATCTCCTGGCCGAGGTTTTTCGTTTGCCAGCCGAAGGCCGACTCGTAAAACGACGCCATCCGGTCCTGGTTCTCGTACGGCATTTCGAAGTGAACGACTGGATCCATGTGTTTCTCCAATTTGGTTGAGTACGGCTGCGCTTCGCGTGCGTCGCGCTGTTTCTTGTTCCCGGGTTTGAAATAGCTCCCTGTGGATTTGCAGGATGGCGCATGGAGAATTCTTGTCAAGCATGATCGTCAGCTTTTCTGTCCGATCCGTATTCACGGCTGCACGGGTTGCGAGGCATCCTTCGTGCATTTCGCATTGCGCCATCTTCATATTTCGACTATCCTTGAAATATCGAATAACGCTAGCCGACCGGCTCCCAACATGGACACTCCCGCCGCCGTCTCCGCCCTTTCCGCACTCGCCCATGAGTCCCGCCTGTCGGTATTCCGACTGCTGGTGCAGGCCGGTCCGGAAGGCATGGCCGCCAGCAAGATCGGCGAGAAGCTCGACATTCCGCCCTCCTCGCTGTCTTTCCATCTGAAAGAGCTGACACACGCTCGCCTGATCACCCCGCGCCAGGACGGTCGCTACATCATCTATGCCGCCGCGTTCCCGACGATGAACGCATTGATGGCATTCCTGAGTGACAACTGCTGCGGCGGCAATCCATGCATGCCGGTCCCGCAGTGCACACCCGACTGCCAAAAGGCCGCAGACATATCCTCCGCAGATTGAGACCCCTCTTTCCGACCAACGCGACCAGCACATGAACGTTCTCTTTCTATGCACCGGCAATTCCTGCCGCTCGATCCTGGGCGAAGCGACCTTTAACCATCTCGCCCCGCCAGGCTGGCGCGCCATGAGCGCCGGCAGCAAGCCGACCGGCCAGGTGCATCCACGCTCGCTCGCGCTGCTGTCCAGGGAAGGCATCGCCACCGACGGTTATTGCAGCAAGTCGTGGGATAACTTGCCGGCCACACCCGACATCGTGATTACCGTCTGTGCCAGCGCCGCCGGTGAAACCTGCCCGGCGTATCTTGGTCCCGTGTTGCGAACGCACTGGGGCGTGGAAGATCCGGCACACGCGACGGGCACCGATGAAGAGATCGATGCCGCCTTCCGCAAGGCGTATCGCATCCTGCGCACGCGCATCGAGGCGTTTCTCGCCTTGCCGCTGGAAACGCTTGAACGCGACAAGGCCGCACTCAAGCTTGAACTCGACAAGATCGGCCAACTGATTTAAGGAGCATCCATCATGGCAAGCATTCAGGTATTCGACCCGGCATTGTGCTGCAGCAGCGGCGTCTGCGGCGTCGACGTCGACCAGCAACTCGTGACCTTCGCGGCCGACGTCAGCTGGCTCAAGGAGCAAGGTATTCAAGTGGAACGCTTCAATCTCGCGCAGCAGCCGATGGCCTTCGCAGAAAACGCGACCGTCAGGGGATTCCTGGAGCGCTCGGGCCAAGAGGGCCTGCCCTTGATCCTGGTCGATGGCCAGATCGCCTTGACCGGCCGTTATCCGCGCCGCGCCGAACTCGAGCGCTGGGCAGGCCTTGCCAAACCGGCCATCGAGGTCAAGGCGGCGGGCGGATGCTGCAGCGGATCGAACTGCTGTTAAGAAAGGTCCTGCCATGCGATTCCTCGATACCCCGCCCACCTTCCTCTTCTTTACCGGCAAGGGCGGTGTCGGGAAAACCTCCCTCGCCTGCGCCTCGGCGATCCGGCTCGCGGACCAGGGCAAGCGTGTCCTGCTGGTCAGCACCGACCCTGCATCGAACGTCGGGCAAGTTTTCGGAATTGCAATCGGCAACAAGGTGACGACGATCGATGCGGTACCGCGCCTGGCTGCACTGGAGATTGACCCGCAAGCGGCGGCGCAGCAATACCGCGACCGGATTGTCGGGCCGGTGCGCGGCGTGCTCCCCGAGGCCATCGTCAAGAGCATCGAGGAACAATTGTCCGGCGCATGCACGACGGAAATCGCGGCATTCGACGAGTTCACCGCGCTCCTGACCGACCCGGCTCTGCTGCAGCAGTACGACACCATCGTGTTCGACACCGCGCCCACCGGGCATACCATTCGCATGCTGCAATTGCCCGGCGCCTGGACCGGTTTCCTGGACGCCGGCAAGGGCGACGCGTCCTGTCTCGGGCCGCTCGCCGGGCTGGAGAAGCAGCGCAGCCAATACAAGGCCGCTGTCGACGCGCTGTCCGATGCGCGGCGCACCCGGCTCATCCTGGTCGCGCGGGCACAGCGCTCGGCACTGCTGGAAGTGGCGCGCACGCATGAGGAACTGACCGCAATCGGCTTGGCGCAGCATTACCTTGTCATCAACGGCGTGCTGCCCGCTGCTGAAACCGCAAGCGATCCGCTGGCCAATGCCATTTACGCGCGCGAGCAGGCAGCGCTGGCCGAGTTGCCGGCAGCGCTTTCCGCACTACCCGTGGACTACGTTGCCTTGAAGCCTTTCAATCTCGTCGGCTTGCCGGCATTGAAGAAGCTTCTGAGCGACGAGACAGCAGCATCGACGTCAGGTACATCTTCTTCCCGACCGCCCGCAGCGCCGGACCTCGCATCGCTGGTCGATGCCATGTGCGGCGACGGTCATGGTCTGCTCATGCTGATGGGCAAAGGCGGTGTCGGCAAGACCACGGTGGCCGCAGCCATTGCGGTCGAACTAGCGAGCCGGGGCTACCCGGTTCATCTAACGACCTCCGACCCGGCGGCGCATCTTTCCGAGACTTTGGCCGGCTCGCTTGAGAATCTGACCGTCAGTCGCATCGATCCGCACGCGGAAACCGAACGCTACCGACAGCATGTGCTGGACACGAAAGGCAAGGACCTGGATGCACAGGGACGCGCGCTGCTGGAAGAAGACCTGCGCTCGCCCTGCACCGAGGAAATCGCCGTCTTCCAGGCGTTTTCGCGGGTGATTCGTGAAGCCGGCAAGAAATTCGTTGTGATGGACACCGCGCCGACCGGCCACACCTTGCTCCTGCTCGATGCGACCGGCGCCCACCATCGCGAAATCGTGCGTCAGATGGGGCAGACCGGCATGCATTTCACCACGCCGATGATGCAACTGCAGGACCCGAAGCAAACCAAAATCATGATCGTGACCCTGGCAGAAACCACGCCCGTGCTGGAGGCGGCGAATCTGCAGGATGACTTGCGCCGGGCCGGGATTGAGCCCTGGGCATGGATCATCAACAACAGCCTCGCTTACGCCAACCCGCGATCGCCCTTGTTGCGCGAGCGCGCCGCCAATGAAATGGCGCAGATCGAAGCCGTTGCTTTGCGCCATGCGCAGCGCTGGGCGATCGTCCCCTTGCAGGCGCAGGAACCGGTCGGCGTCGACCGTCTGCGCATGCTGGCGCGCCACGCAAGCGATATTTCCGCCCACTCCTGAACGAGAGCATCATGTCCGCACAATGTGAAGTCACCGGCAAGCGCGCCGCCAAGGCGCCGCTTAGTTTTTTCGAACGCTATCTGACTGCGTGGGTAGCCTTGTGCATCGTCACCGGCATCCTCCTCGGGCAAGGTTTGCCCGACATCTTCAAGGCTGTCGGCGCGATGGAAGTCGCGAAGGTGAACATACCGGTGGGCTTGCTGATCTGGGTGATGATCATCCCGATGCTCCTGAAAATTGACTTCGGCGCCCTGAACCAGGTGCGCGCGCATGTCAAAGGGATAGGCGTGACACTCTTCGTCAACTGGCTGGTCAAGCCGTTTTCGATGGCGCTGCTGGGCTGGCTCTTCATCCGCGTTCTGTTCGCGCCGCTGCTGCCTGCCGCGCAGATCGACAGCTATATCGCCGGCCTGATCCTGCTGGCGGCCGCGCCCTGCACCGCGATGGTTTTCGTCTGGAGCCGCCTGACCGACGGCGATCCGTATTTCACCCTGTCGCAGGTGGCGGTCAACGACCTCATCATGGTGTTTGCATTTGCCCCGGTGGTCGGCCTGCTGCTGGGCGTGTCGAGCATTACGGTGCCGTGGGATACGCTGATCACCTCGGTCATCCTGTACATCGTCATTCCCGTGCTGATCGCGCAGGCGCTGCGCCGCATGCTGCTGGCCAGGGGGCAAGCGGTGTTCGATGCGGTGATGGCGAGAATCCAGCCGTGGTCGATTGGCGCGCTGCTGCTGACGCTGGTGCTGCTGTTCGCGTTTCAGGGTGACGCCATCATCAAGCAGCCGCTCGTGATCGCGTTGCTGGCTGTGCCGATCCTGATCCAGGTCTTCTTCAACTCGGCGCTTGCGTACTGGCTGAATCGCAAGCTCGGCGAAAAGCATTCGGTGGCATGCCCTTCCGCCTTGATCGGCGCGTCGAACTTCTTCGAGCTGGCGGTTGCCGCAGCGATCAGCCTGTTCGGATTCGAGTCCGGCGCTGCGCTCGCGACGGTGGTCGGCGTGCTGATCGAAGTGCCGGTGATGCTGCTGGTCGTGAAGGTGGTCAATGGCAGCAAGACCTGGTATGAAGCGGGAGCGCATTCCGCGTCGATGTGAACAGCTGACGAGGCATCCAGTCCGAATTCGTGCGGACCGGCACGCGGCCGCTGAAAAAGCGCATAACGCCCGGCTAGAACTCCAGCTCTTCCGCGATCGCGTCGATGCCGGCCTTGGCGCATGCGTCATCCGCACTGCCGTTCGGCGCGCCGGACACGCCGATGCCTCCATACAAGGTGCCGCCTGCTTCGATCATCAGGCCGCCACCGATGGCAAGCACGCGCGGGATGCTGCGGATACCGCTGGATTCCTTGCCGCTCTGCGTCGATTCCGCGAACTGGCTGGTGTTGGACTTGAAACTGACCGCGGTCCACGCCTTGTTGACGGCGGCTTCCGGCGTATGCATGCCGGCGAAGCGATCGCGCAGGACGACCTGCGTCTGCCCTGCCCGATCGACCACCGCGATCGCCACCTGATAGCCGCCGTCGCGGCATTTTTTCAAGCCGGCCTGCGCTGCCTTGAGCGCCGTTTCCGGCGTCATCAATTTGATCGCGTAGGTAGCTTCCGCTGCGTGAACACCGGCGCTTGCGAAAATTGCGAGCGCAATGGCGAGCTTGTGCTGGTCTTTCATGGTCTTCCTCCCGTTGTTGCGGTGTATCCGGCTTGCGCCAGCTTGCGTGCGGCTTCGGCGAAGGCATTGTCCAGATATCCGCCGTAGAGTCCCACCGTGTCGCCACCGACGATCGGCGCTGTCAGAAGCCTACCGTCGGCATCGAGCATCAGCACGGTCGGTGCGAATCGAATTCCGTAGCTGCTCGCCAGCGCGCGCTGGCTGATCCGCTCCTGGTGAAAGCCGATGAGCGTACCGTGGCCATTGACCTGCACTTCGCGGATGACGGGGCGCTGTTGCTCCGGCAGATCGCGCAGCAGCGGCGCGAGATAGTTGTGCCGCACGACGTTACAGAAGGAGCATCCCGGGAGCGAGAACAGGATCACCACCGGCTTGGCGCGCAGCTTTGCCACGCGGCCGTCCTGACTCAAGTCGGTCGGCGCCGGAAGTTCGGCGGAAGCGTCGGATGCCGTCGCTGCATGTGCGCTGAACAACAGGAAAAGCAGTGCGGAAAGCGCCGGCAGGATGGCCGCGCCCATGCCTAATCTAACGAGCCAGGCGCGCGATATCATCGAAGTCTTCGTCAAAAATCTCACCAATGTCGATTCTGAGCGCCTTGCCGTTCTTGTCGAATACCTGGTTGACCGGCAAGCCTTTCAGCCTGCCAAAGGCATTTTCGAATGCGCTGAAGTCGGTGGTTACCGGATAGGAAAGCTTGTACTTCGCGATCCAGCGCTCCGTCTTCGCCCGCTGCTCAGGATCGTTGCGCTCGATGTTGACGCCGATGACGGTCAGCTTGTCCCGGTTTTCGCGGTAGAGTTTCTGCAGCTTGGGCGCTTCATTCATGCAGAACGGGCAGCCGGATGAAAAATAGCTGACCACCAGCACCTTGCCACGCAATGCGGCGGCATCGATGGTCTTGCCGTCGATGGAACGAACCGCCGGCAATACGGGCGTGTCGCCGACGTGCAGCTCGGCCGCGTTGAGCGCGCCGGCAAGAAAGCACAGGCAAGCGCCCACCATGAATTTCCGCAGACTCGGCTTCACGCTTCAGAACTTCGGAAAATACAGCTTGTTCTTGTCCAGCTTGTAGCTCCACGGAAGGCCGACATTCTTCCAGCCGTTCACGACCCGCTGTCCAGCCTTCGCGCCATCCTTCGCGAGATCGCCCTCATAACCATCGACGACGGTGTAGACCTTGCGATAGCCGAGATCGTTGAGCAGATTCGCCGCACGGGCGCTGCGGTCTCCCGAGCGACACAGGAGAATGATGGTGTCGTTCCTGCCGAGGCCCTTGTCCGCGAGACGGCGTCCCAGCTCCGGCGCGAAATCATTGTTCGGCTCCAGCTTGAATCGCCCCGCCTTGTCGTCCCAGGGTGCATCGTCGGGATGCTCGACGTAGGGGATGTTGGCATCGGCCACGGTCGGCATGCCGAGGTAGGACACTTCCGCCCGCGTGCGGACGTCCACCAGGAACGCCTTGTCGCCGAGCTTCTGCTTGAGCGCGTAGGCTTCCGGCGCATCAAGATACAAGGCTTGTTTGGTGCGCTTGACCTCGGGCACTTGCGCAGCGTCTGCGGCCCATGCATTCGCCCCGCCCAATGAAAAGACCGTCAGAAAGATCAGTGCGCCTGCAACGCGTTTTGTTCTCATGATTTTTCTCCAGATTTCAGATCGCAATGCCCGGATTGCCTTCCATGCCGATGATGCGCGGGGTGTTGAGCTTGCGCGGCGCGACGGTCTTCTTGTCGCGCAGCCATGTCGCCACGACTTCCCACACAGGCTCGCCGCTTGCACCTTCCGCGACAGGCGCCCAGCCCGCCACCTTGTAGGTCTTGCCGGCGTCGATCGGATTGCCGTTCAGCCGCATGTCCTGAATGCGTGAACCCATCTTCGCGCGCGGATCGATGGCGTAGCTCATGCCGCCCACGCGCACCATGTCGCCGCCCTGCTGATAGTACGGATCCGGATTGAACAGATTGTCGGCGACGTCTTCCATCACGTTCTTGATGGTCGCGCCCGTCATCTCGGTCAGCGTGCTGTACGAATAGGTCGTTGCGGTCTGGTCCATCAGATGCTCCATCAGGATCGGGCTGTTGGGCAGCAGCGAGGTGCCCCAGCGGAATCCCGGCGAGAAGGCGAGATCGGCGCCCTTCATGTCGATCAATGCATCGACGATCAGCTGGTCGAAGGTGCCGTTGAAATTGCCGCGACGGTAGAGCGTCCCTTCGGTCATCGCGAGCTTTTCGTTCAGCTTCGATTCGTACGGCGCGCGAATCTTCTTGATCAGCGCATCCATCTCCTTGTCGGCCGGCAGGAAATTGGAGAATACCGGCATCAGGCGATAACGGAAGTCCTGGATTTTTCCGCCGCGCACATCGAAGTCGAGCACGCCGAGGAATTTGCTGTTGCTGCCCGCATTGGTGACCAGCGTCTTGCCGCCGGCATTGCTGACAACTACCGGTTGCGGCATGCCGTCATGCGTATGGCCGCCGAGGATGGCGTCGATGCCGCGCATGCGCGAGGCCATCTTGATATCCACGTCCATGCCGTTGTGCGACAGAACGACGACCACCTTGGCACCCTTGCCGCGCGCCTCGTCGACCATCTTCTGCATGTTCTCGTCCTGGATGCCGAAGCTCCATTCCGGCACCATGTAGCGCGGATTGGCGATCGGCGTGTACGGGAATGCCTGGCCGATGATGGCGACCTGCACGCCGTTCATTTCCTTCATCACATAGGGCTCGAACACCTGGTCGCCGAAGTCGGTGGTCTTGATGTTCTGCGCAACGAAGTCGACCTTGCCCTTGAAATCCTTCTCGACGATTTCCTTGACGCGCTTGTCGCCCAGGGTCATTTCCCAGTGCGCCGTCATCACATCGACGCCGAGTGCGAGACAGGCATCGACCATGTCCTGCCCGTTCGTCCAGAGCGCCGTGCCGGAACCTTGCCAGGTGTCGCCGCCGTCGAGCAGCAATGCGCCCGGACGCGACGCCTTCATGCGCTTGACCAGCGTGGCAAGATGCGCAAAGCCGCCGACCTTGCCGTAGGATTGCGCGGCCTTTTCGAAATCGAGATAGGAGAAAGCATAAGCCTCCGCCGTATTCGGTCGCGCTCCGACCTGCTTGAGCAGTTTCTCGCCGACGAGATGCGGCATGCGTCCGATCGCTTCGCCGATGCCGAGGTTGACGTTCGGCTCGCGGAAATAGATCGGCAGGAGCTGCGCATGGCAGTCGGTAAAATGCAGAAAGTGGACGTTGCCGAAGCGCGGCACGTCATACATCTTTCCAGCGGATGGCGCGGCGAACGCGCTGCCCGCGTTCAGCGTCATTCCGCCGGCCGCGGCTATCCCCATGACATGCATGAATTCACGCCGATTCATTCCCATTGCTGTTCCTCGAAATTCTGAATTGGTTGATCCGAGCGCGGGCACCCGCTGCCCTGCCCGTTTGACTGTCGTTTATTTGTTGGCGGGCGAGGCGGGGTCCAGCAGCAAGGCCATGACGTCCTTGATCTGCGCCTCCGTCAAGATGCCGGAGTGACCGAAGCGCGGCATGTTGGAACATGCGGAGTACGCCTGCGAGTTGTAGATCTTGCCCCAGGTGTACTTCATGATCTCGTCGCTGTTTCCGCGCAGCTTGCCGTAGTTGTACAGCGAAGGTCCGATGTTGCCGAAGGAGATTTCTTCCTTCGTGATCTGGTGGCAGGCATAGCAGTTGCCGCCGTTGGCATCGCCGACCTTGTCGGACGATTGCATGCCACGGCCATTCTGCGCGATCTTTTCACCGTCCTGCCACTTGCCGAGATACTTGCCGTCGGACGGATACTTGATCGTCTTCATCTGGTTCGCCTCGATCTGCGCGGCCACGTCCTTCGGGCGCTCGGACGGATATTCGCTGCACAGGCGCTGCGCCTCGTCCTGGTTCAGCATGCGCTCCATCGTCGCCGGCCCCTTCGACTTGAAGTCGTTCTTCAGCAACGCCAGCGCTGCCTTGCCGTAATCGGTGTCCGTCGCCACCGTGGCGCAGCCCGCGATCGCCAGCACGCCTGCCATCATGATGCTCATACGTTTCATGTCGTTTCTCCTTATCGCTTGAGCGCCGGGGCGTTATACACGCCGCCTTCCGCATTCTTTGCCAGGAACATCGTTAGCGCCGTGATGGCGTCCGATGCATAGCCCGGCTCGGGGAAACGCTGCTGGCGGAAACAATCGTTCAGACGATGTTGCATGGTACGGACTTCGCCCTGCGAAACGCGGTAGGCCGGCCAGGTGGTGTAGGCGGCCTGTGCGTTGGCCTTGTTTAGGATGTTGGGCAGTTCCTGCAGACGGATGCGTTGGCCGTCGGTGCCGTGGCAGGTGGCGCAGGAAAAGTCATGTGCACCGGCACGGTAGAAGAAGATCTTCTTGCCCGCCTCGTAGGCTGCCTTTTCCGCCGGATGATCGGTCGGGGTCGCCATCTTCATGCCGCGCGATTCGGCCGTGATATACGACACGATCGCCTCGATGTCGGACGGCTTGCCTTGCGCGGCGAACGGCTGCTTCGTCGCTTCTTCTCGGCTCAGTCCCTGCAGGTTCATGCGGCAATGGATCAGCCGCTGCTCCAGGTCCATCACCTTGCCGGCATCCTTGAAGTAGCGCGGCAATTCGACGTAGGCGCCCTTGACGACGCCCGGCCCCTTGCCCAGATCGCATTGCTCAAGCGAGACGTTCTTCGGGCCCGCATTCTTTTTCCACAATTCCTCGCCGCGCATTTCCCACAACTCGGCGGGATTGCCATCGGCGAGCATCTGGCGATATTTCGCGATTTCGTCCGTTGCGGAAGTCTGGGCCGATGCGGACGCCGCCGTCGCGGATGTCGCGATGGCGACCAAAATGAGGCCTTTCCAGTTCATGCTGTCTCCTTGGTACAAATTGATTAGAAACCACTCTTGCCGGTGGTATGACGTGCGAACAGCAGCTATATCCAATCAGGAAATCGTGCCTTCGTCGGTGCGCGTGTCGCCCTTGGTATCGACCCAGGTCACGGCGACCTTGTCGCCCTTGGCGCCGCCCTTGAACTTGAACGACAGGAACGGGTCCTTCGAGACGGACGGGCCGAACTGCGCGTCCAGCACAAGCTTGTCCTTGCACTTGGCGGTCAGCGTCTTGATGTAATGCGCCGGGATGACCTTGCCCGCCGCATCCTTGCGCTGACCTGTTTCCATGTCGTGACGCATGAGAATCTTGACTTCGACTACATCGCCGTTTGCACTGGCGCGAATACGCATTGGATCTGCCATGATGATTTCCTTCGAAAATTCGTAAAAATGGATTCGATGTCGGGTGTCGATCAGCCGCCGCAGCCGCCGAGCGTGACCTTGATTTCCTTGCTGGCGACCAGCCATTTGCCGTCGGCCTTGACCAGCGCATGCACGTTCGACGTGGCGCCCATCTTGACGCGGGTACTGATGACAGCTTCGGTGCCTGCGGGAATGTTGAAGCCGGCCGACATCGCGCTCGGGTTCTTCTCCACCAGGATGGCCATGTATTCCGTGTTGGGAACCTTGCTGCTCACGGATACCGGGACCACGGCGCCGTTTTCGGCAATATCCGGGCCGGTGATGGCGACGTCGCCGCTGACCGCGAACTTGTCGCCGCCGAGCGCCTTGACCACGTCATCGATGCTTTTCGCGTCGAATGCCGTCTGGTTCCAGTCCGCTGCAAATACATCGCTTGCCTTGAGCAGGCCCGCGGTGAACGCCATGCCGAGAACGGCGGAAATCCGCAACATGTCGCGTCGATTTTGATTCATCTCTCTCTCCTATCAAATAACAAGGCGTGTCTAGTTAGCCCTGATGCAAAAAGCGTTCGCCGGAATGCCGTGCCGCATTCCGTACGGCGCTCAACTTTTTCTGTCTTACTTCGCGCCCGCGAGAATCCAGGACACGATGGTCTTGATTTCGTCTTCCTTGACATGCGCCTGCGACGGCATGGGAACCGCTCCCCACACGCCGCTGGTGCCGCTCTTGACCTTGCCGATCAAGGCGGACTCGGCCGTTGCATTGCCTTTGTATTTCGCGGCAATTTCGTTGAAACCGGGCCCGACGATCTTGTTCTCCACGCCGTGGCAGGCGACGCACGCGTTCTTCTTCGCCATCGCAAGGCCTTCCGGTTCGGCAGCAGTGCTTGCGCCGGCGGCGCTCGCGGTCGCGGCCTTTGCAGCCGACAACGGTCCGGTCGGCGCCGGCTTGGTCGTGTCGACGCCGCGAACCGGACCGAAGGCGCGGTTCTGCTGCGCCACGTTGCCATGCGCATTGCGCGATACGTCGGGCAAAGTCGAATGAATCTTCTCGTCGACCGGGCAATTCTTCATGCAGGCGACGCTCTTGACGTCCGGCTTGCCATGGATGTCCCACATGCCGTGATTGGTCGTCATGCCGTTGCGGTTCGGCATGCGCTTCTGCACGTCGGCGATGTTCTCGTTCGACAGCGTGAAATCATCGGGAACGATTTCCGCCATGTTGAGAATGTAGGCGAGCACCGAATAGACCTCTTCCGTCGACAGCGATTTCGGTGCGGTCCAGGGCATGGCACGGTTGATGTAGTCCCACAGGGTCGAGACGGTTGCGACCTTCATGATCGTGGTCTTCTGCGGCTGGCGGCCGTTGGTCAGCGAGGCGACGCGCCCGGTCTTGATGTCGTCTGGCGTGGTGCCGCCGATGATGGGCGTGAAGACTTCATTGGATTCGCCGAAGGTGCCGTGGCAGCTGGCGCACTTGCCTTCCCATATCTGCTGGCCTTTCGCGACCGTGCCCGATCCTTTCGGCAGGCCCTTGAAGTCGGGACGCACGTCGATATCCCATGCCGCGATTTCCTTCTCGGTCGCGCTGCGGCCGATATTGGGGAACTTCTCGGCGAACGCCAGGCCGCTCGTTACCGCCAGCGCCACGGCGGCGATGAATGTCAGGCTATGCTGAACAAGTCTTCGCGTGCCCCGCATCCTGATTTCGGGCGGTCCGCGGCGTTGCAAATCCTCGCCATGGTCCCGCCATGTCTGCGGTTTGCGCCTTGCGGCCCATCCCGAACTCAGGCCCGCGCCATCGCGAAACTTATTCAGCATAGCCTTAATAAACCTGGACATTCGACACCTCTCCGGATTCGGCGACTTTCCACGACTGGATCGCATTGTTGTGATAGATGGATTTCGTTCCGCGAACCGCGCGCAGCTCGTTGATCTTCGGCTGCACATAGCCGGTTTCGTCGATTGCACGCGACTGCAGCACGGCCGGCGAGCCGTCCCATACCCAGTCGATGTTGAAACGCGTGAGGCACTTCGACAGCACAGGCGTCTCCAGGCGCGCGGTGCGCCAGTTGCGGCCGCCGTCGACCGACACATCGACGCGCTTGATCTTGCCGCGGCCCGACCATGCGAGGCCGGTGATGTTGTAGAAACCCTTGTCGAGCAGCGTCTGCCCCGCGGAGGGCGTGGTGATGACGGATTTCGTTTCCTGGATCGAGGTGTACTGGCGGAAGGTCCCGTCGGGCATCGCGTCGATGTAATGGATCGCTTCGTCCTTGGTGGCATAAGGCTTGTCGCCGACTTCGATGCGGCGCAACCACTTCACCCAGGACACGCCCTGCACGCCGGGCACGACGAGGCGCAAGGGATAGCCGTTTTCAGGGCGCAGCATTTCGCCGTTCATTCCCCACACGACCAGCACGTCATCCAGCGCGCGGTCGATCGAGATGGTGCGTGTCATGGCCGAGCCGTCCGAACCTTCGGCCAGCACTACCCTGGCGTTCTTCTTGTCGTAACCGCAGTCTTCCAGCAGATAGGACAGCGGCACGCCGGTGAACTCGCTGCAGCTCAGCATGCCGTGCGAATACTGCACCGTCGGCACCGCGACGTTGCCCCACTCCATCGCGGTATTGGCGCCGCATTCGATGAAGTGCATGCGCGACACGGAAGGCATGCGCATCAGGTCGTCCATGGTGTAGACCTTGGGGTTCTTCACCATGCCGTTGATCATGAAGCGATGCTTGCTCGGGTCGACGTCATACCAGCCTTGATGATGACGCTCGAAATGCAGTCCGCTCGGCGTGATGATGCCGAACAGGCCCTGCAGCGGAGTGAATGCCACCGAGGCTGCCGACACGCGGGTCAGGCCCGGCGATTCGCGACGCAGGAGATTGGTTTCAAACTTCGAAGGCATGCCGTAGGCATTGGTCGCGACCGGCTTGCCGAGAGTCTTCGCATGCTCGGGCAAGGTCAGGATATTGCTGTCCCCTTCGAAACTGCTCGCCGCGGCCTGGGCCAGAGCCGTGCCGCTCGCCATCGCGGCGCTGGCGGCCAGAAAGCTGCGGCGCAAGAAGCCGCGCCGTTCCTTGTTCATGCCGTCCTTGCTGATCTCCTCCGCAAGCCGGCTGTCGACGAAATTTTCGGGCGCTCGAAGTATCCGGCCCGTTTTTTTGATTTCATGAGACATGCAGCGTCATCCTCGTAGAATTGTTGGCTCTTTTAATCTTGTATAAAACTATATAACTACATCTTAATATTTAAGGCAAAAATAAATCCGGAAAGTAATTCCGGATCGGGTGCTTAGTCGCCGCCGGCCATGAAGCTGTCGACGGCGTCCTTGTCCAGGGTCTTGTTGTTCGCCAGCTTGGCCGACATCTTCCCGCAGACCGTGCGGCACACGTCAACCGTGTTCTGATCGTCGATGCGGTAATAGACCTGGGTGCCGTCCTTGCGGCGCGCCAGGATCTTCGAGCGATACAGCATGTTCAGCTGGCGCGATACGTTGGCCTGGGTCGACTCGATTTCCGAGACGATCTCGCCGACCGGGCGCTCGCCCCCGCACAGCGCATGGAGAATCTTGAGCCGCGTCGGCTCGGAGAGCAGAAAGAAGTAATTCGAGACCTCCTCAAACAACTCCTGCATCTGTCCTTTTTCAAGTTTCTTGTCCATGTTCGCAGAAATTTCTTTATATGTGTAAGTGCGCATATAAACAAATTCTACGAATCTTTGCAAATCCTTTTTATTGTGCGATGCACCAACGGAGCCTGAAACGATCCTGGACCGCGCCGATCTACTCCCCCGCCTTCACCGCTTCTCCGCCTTGCATCTGCCGCTCCACGCGCGTCAGCTTGTTGCGCACCTGGACCGAGGTCTCGGCAAAGGCGGAATCGAGATAAGGTCCCGCCTGCGCGATGATGAATTCCTTGAACGCAGCCGTGGCCGGCGACAGGTGCTTGTTGCGCAGATGCGCTGCGAACCAGGTACGCATCATCGGCATACCCTTCACGTCGAGCACGGCCAGCTCGCCCGCCTTCAGTTCCAGCGCCAGCGTATGCAGCGAAATGAAGCCAAGGCCGAGGCCGGCGATCACCGCCTGCTTGATGGTTTCATTGCTGCCCATGACCATGCCGCGCCTCGGCTGTATCTGCTGCTCGCTGAAAAAGCTCTCCATCGCCAGCCGGGTACCCGATCCCTCTTCCCGAATCAGGAATGTCTCCTCGCTCAGATCCGCCGCCTTGATCCGGCGCCGCGCGGCCAAGGGATGATCGGGCGATGCAATGATCACGTGCGGATGCCGCGCCAGGGGAAACGACAATACGTCCATCTCTTGCGGCGGCCGCCCCATGATCGCGAGATCGATCTCGTTGTTGTGCAGGAGCTGGATCAGGTTTTCGCGATTGCTGACGGTGATGCGCAATTCGATCTCGGGATGGCTTTGCCTGAACAGCGCGATCAGCTTCGGCACAAAGTATTTCGCCGTGCTGACCAGCGCCACCGTCACCAGGCCGGCGCGCAATCCGGTCAGCGCAGCGAGACTGTCCTGCGCGTTCTTGATCGCACCCAGCACTTCATGCGCGGTGCGCTCCAGCTGCCTGCCCGCTTCGGTCAGGTACATCTTTTTGCCGATCTTGTCGAATAAAGGCATGCCGACCGATTCTTCCAGCTGGCGTATCTGCATCGATACCGCCGGCTGCGTCAGGAAAAGCTCCTCGGACGCCCGCACAAAACTCAGGTGCCTTGCCGCAACACTGAAAATCTGCAGCTGGCGCATCGTCAGATTTCTCATCATCACTCCGGAAAAGTTTCGCGTGGCGTTACTTAAATAAAACCTTATTTATACCCTAATTATTATTGAATGTTCTTTATTCATCCACCTGCATACACTTCAGTCATCGCAGCAGTTCACGATAACCCATCAATCAAGGAGTGGCAGATGACTGTCAAGAAGTACAGCGCGGGTGTGAAGGAATATCGCAGCACCTATTGGGAGCCTTTCTACACCGTCAAGGACACCGACATCCTTGCCTGCTTCAAGATCACCCCGCAGCCCGGCGTGGACCGCGAGGAAGCCGCAGCCGCCGTCGCGGCCGAATCCTCGACCGGCACCTGGACCACGGTGTGGACCGACCTGTTGACCGACCTCGACTACTACAAGGGGCGCGCCTATCGCATCGAGGATGTGCCCGGCGACGACACTTGCTTCTACGCATTCATTGCTTACCCGATGGACCTGTTCGAAGAAGGTTCGGTGGTCAACGTCTTTACCTCGCTGGTTGGCAACGTGTTCGGTTTCAAGGCAATCCGTGCGCTGCGCCTGGAAGACGTGCGCTTCCCCATCGCTTATGTGAAAACCTGCGGCGGCCCGCCGAACGGCATCCAGGTGGAACGCGACAAGATGAACAAGTACGGCCGTCCGCTGCTCGGCTGCACCATCAAGCCCAAGCTCGGCCTGTCCGCCAAGAACTACGGACGCGCCGTCTATGAATGCCTGCGCGGCGGCCTCGACTTCACCAAGGATGACGAGAACGTCAACAGCCAACCCTTCATGCGCTGGCGAGACCGTTTCGACTTCGTGATGGAAGCGATCCACAAGGCCGAGAAGGAAACCGGCGAACGCAAGGGCCACTACCTGAACGTGACCGCGCCGACGCCGGAAGAGATGTACAAGCGCGCCGAGTACGCCAAATCGCTCGGCGCACCGATCATCATGCACGACTACATCACCGGCGGCTTCTGCGCCAACACGGGTCTGGCCAACTGGTGCCGCGACAACGGCATGCTGCTGCACATTCATCGCGCGATGCACGCCGTGCTCGACCGCAATCCGCACCACGGCATCCACTTCCGCGTGCTGACCAAGATCCTGCGTCTGTCGGGCGGCGACCACCTGCACTCCGGCACCGTGGTCGGCAAGCTCGAAGGCGACCGCCAGGCGACGCTGGGCTGGATCGACCTGATGCGCGAACGCTTCGTGGAAGAAGACCGCAGCCGCGGCATCTTCTTCGACCAGGACTGGGGTTCGATGCCGGGCATCTTCCCGGTGGCGTCCGGCGGCATCCATGTCTGGCACATGCCGGCCCTGGTTTCCATCTTCGGCGACGACTCGGTGCTGCAGTTCGGCGGCGGAACGCTCGGCCATCCATGGGGCAATGCGGCCGGCGCGGCGGCCAATCGCGTGGCACTGGAAGCCTGCGTGGAAGCGCGCAACCAGGGCCGCGACGTCGAGAAGGAAGGCAAGGACATCCTGATCGCTGCCGCCAAGCATTCTCCCGAACTGAGAGCGGCGATGGAAACATGGAAGGAAATCAAGTTCGAGTTCGACACGGTGGATAAGCTGGACGTGGTGCACAAGTAGGCACAAGCAAGCGCAGCCATCGCTCGCAGAGAAACAGCATCGGAGACATCAAATGAGTGAAATGCAAGACTACAAATCGCGCCTGTCCGACCCGGCCAGCCGCAAGTTCGAAACCTTTTCCTACCTGCCGGAGATGGATGACGACCGCATCCGCAAGCAGGTCGCCTACCTGGTGAGCAAGGGCTGGAATCCGGCCATCGAGCACAGCGAGCCGGAAAACGCCTTCGACCATTACTGGTACATGTGGAAGCTGCCGATGTTCGGCGAAACCGATGTCAGTGCCATCCTGGCCGAGGCCGAAGCCTGCCACCGCGCCAATCCGAATCATCACGTGCGCCTGATCGGCTACGACAACTTCAAGCAGAGCCAGGGCGCGTCGATGGTGGTTTACCGCGGCAAGACTGTCTGACCGATAACGTCAACATTTTCGGGCGAGGCCGCTGCGTCCCTTTTTTCTGTCGCAGCAGGCCTCTTTTGGGCGGCGGGGCATGCCGTTCCGTCGCAGCTTTTTTGACACCGCATCATGACTGATCCGATCGCACAATACCGTTTTCAGGAAGAGCCGTATTACCGCGCCACCGGCGACGAGATCGCCTTGTACGAGGCCGCCTATTCGGCCCGCATGCCGATGATGCTCAAGGGGCCGACCGGCTGCGGCAAGACCCGCTTTGTCGAATATATGGCATGGCGCCTGGATCGGCCGCTGATCACCGTCGCCTGCAATGAAGACATGACGGCATCCGATCTGGTCGGGCGCTTCCTGCTCGGTGCCGAAGGTACGTACTGGCAGGATGGCCCGCTGGCATTGGCTGCGCGTCATGGCGCGATCTGCTATCTCGACGAAGTGGTGGAAGCGCGCCAGGACACGACGGTCGTCATTCATCCGCTGACCGACAGCCGGCGCGTGCTGCCGCTCGACAAGAAGGGCGAACTGTTGCGCGCCCATGCCGATTTCCAGATCGTGATTTCCTACAACCCGGGTTATCAGAGCCTGATGAAGGATCTCAAGCAATCGACAAAGCAACGCTTCTGCGCGCTCGATTTCGGCTATCCCACGAAGCAGGTCGAACTGGAAGTGATCGTGCATGAAACCGGCGTGGACGAGGACATCGCGAACCGCCTGGTCGGCATCGCCGAGCGCGGCCGCAATCTGAAAGGCCACGGACTGGACGAAGGCATTTCCACCCGCATGCTGGTGTACGCCGGTTCGCTGATCGCCAAGGGCATCAAGCCGCTCGATGCCTGCCGCATGGCACTGGTGCGCCCCCTGACTGACGATCCCGACATGCGCGACGCACTCGACGCCGCTGTCACCACCTATTTCTGACAACGAACCATGCTGGCCGCGCAAACCGACATCAGCGAGCTACCGGGCAAGGTCCAGGACGCGATCGATGCGTCTGCCGCGCAGGCAGCGAAGGCGTTCACGCCGCACGGCCTGCTGTCGTATCACGCCGGCATTGCCGCGCTGTGCCGGCTCGGTCGTGGAGACGGCCTTGCTCTCGCCTTCGTCAATGCGGCACCGTCGATTGCGCGCGAACTGGGCGAGGATGTGCTCGATGAACTGGTGCAGGAAGCGCTGCGGCTGGCGTCAAAAACCAGCGGAGCCGTGATCGAAAGACTGCTGGAAACGGCACCCCTTGCCGCCTCCCGGCTCGGCGACGCTGAAGTGTTCCATGGCTATCTGTCGCTGATCCATCACATCGCGGCCAACGCCCCGCGCGCGCTGCGCCCGATGCTCGACAAGCTGGATACCCTGCTCGGCCAACTCACGCTCGGCGGACTGCGGCGCTGGGCACAATGGGGCATTCATGCGCACCGCACGCATTTCGACGATCAGGTGCGCTACTTCGGCCTCGACAGCGCGGAATCGCTCGCCATCGTGCAGCAGGAGCGGCGCGGCACACTGTTTGTCGATGTGCACCGGCGCATCGGCATGTACCTGCGCGCCCTGTTCGGCCGAGACTTCATCATACGCCCGACCGCCGGCGATTTCGAGTCGCGCAACGGCTATCGGCCTTCCATCGATGAATACCTGATTCACTTGCCCGACGCCTACGATGACGTCGGCAATGTCGGCGGACTCGACATCTATCGTGCTGCGTCGGTGCATGCTGCGGCGCATGTCGTCTACACCACCGACCGGCTTTCTTCGGAAGGTCTGAGCCCATTGCAGATTGCGGCCGTCAATGTGGTGGAAGATGCGCGCATCGAAGCACTCGCCATGCAGCACTTTCCCAAGCTGCGCCAGCTATGGTCGCGACTGCACATGGCAAGCCCGGCGCAATGCGCCGCCCTCGGCGACTACCTTGACCGTGTGGCGCGTGCACTGCTCGATCCGGCGTATGTCGATGACGATGCGATCGTCGCAGATGCGCGGTCACACTTTGCACGAGCGCACCGGGACTTGCGCAGCAATCTCGTCTCGCACGACATCGGACTCGCGCTGGCCGAACGACTCTCCGCCCTCCCCATCACCGCCCGTGCGGCCGATGCCGTTCGGTCCGCGCCTTATCGCGATGACAACCGTCACACCTGGGAATACCGTGGCTATGACACGCGGGCGGCGCTGGAGGAGCGCTACCGCTTCTCGCACCAGCAGCGCCGGCATGTGAACCTGATGGAGTTCGTCAACGAGATCGACACCGAAACGGCCGGCGACGACGCGCAAGAAGTCTGGGTACTGAAGAGCGAACTCTTTCCCTATGAAGATGGCGGCGTTTCGTATAACGCCGTCGAAGGCGCGCAGGCGCAGGCGGCTCCGCTGCCCTATCCCGAGTGGGACTACCGCATCCAGATGCAGCGCCCCGCCTGGGCGCAGATCATCGAGTCGCTTCCCGCTCAGGGCGATGCCGCGCGCATCGATGCCATTCTTGCACGTCACAAACCCTTGACCGGGCGACTGCATCGCCTGATCGAAGCCCTGCAGCCGCAAGGCGTGCAGCGCCTGCGCAAGCAGGAGGACGGCGACGAGATTGACCTGAACGCGGTACTCGATGCATGGACCGACCTGCGACGCGGCCAGATGCCCGACAGCCGCTTCATGCTGCGTCACAAGCGTTCGGTGCGCGATATCGCGGTGCTGATCCTGCTGGACCTGTCGGAATCGGCGAACGAGAAGCTTGCCGGCTCGGAGCAACGCATCATCGACCTCGCGCTGGAGGCGGCCGTCCTGACTGCGGACACGCTCGAACGCATCGGCGATCCGTTTGCGATCCATGGTTTCCAGTCGGACGGCAGGCACGCGGTGCACTACCGTCGTTTCAAGGATTTCAAGCATGCCTATGACGCGCAGGCGAAAGGCCGCCTGTGCGGCATGCGCGCCGAGCTGTCCACGCGCATGGGAGCAGCCTTGCGGCATGCGACGCACCTGATGCACAAGCAGCCACAAGGGCAGAAGCTGATCCTGGTGCTGACCGATGGCGCGCCGGCGGATGTGGACGAACGCGATCCGCAGTACTTGCGCCAGGACGCGAAGAAGGCCGTCGAGGAAGCGCGGCGCGCGGGCGTCACGACCTTCTGCCTGAGTCTCGATCCGCAGGCGGACGATTATGTCGAGCGGATTTTCGGCAGAAGCCATGCGATGGTTCTGGATAACATCGCGCGCCTGCCCGAAAAGTTGCCGGCGCTCTATGCGGCGTTAACAAAATGAGCTGCCTTTTTGCTATGGCAAGGAATGTGACTCCGGCACCGACAAGGCTGGCGTTCGATAAGCGGAATTTATATTCACCTTAAAAACATCTGACTGTATATTAATTACCTAATTAGTTATATTGAGATAGATAGCATAATAATTGGAGACACCATGCCCAACGGACGCACCACCTTCAGCAAGTTCATCATCGAGCAGCAGAACCGGCTCGAGACCGCCGATACCGACCTGACGGCATTGCTCAACGATGTACAGACTGCATGCAAGTACATCGCATCAGCCATCTCGCGCGGCGCACTGAACGGCAGGCTGGGCAGCACCGCCCAGCTCAATGTTCAGGGCGAGACGCAGAAGGAACTCGATATCGTTTCGAATGAAATCTTCATCGAAAGCTGCGCGCTCGGCGGCCAGCTCGCGGGCATGGCGTCGGAGGAAATGGAGGATGTCTATCCGGTGACCAATCCGTCCAAGCGCGGGCGCTTCCTGCTGTTGTTCGATCCGCTCGACGGTTCCTCCAATATCGACGTCAACGTGTCCGTCGGCTCGATCTTCTCCATCCTGCGCGCTCCCGAGGGCAAGGCGACCGTCGCCGCCGACGACTTTCTCCAGCCAGGCACGCAGCAGGTCGCGGCCGGCTACGCAATCTATGGCCCGGTGTCGATGATCGTGCTGACCATGGGCGACGGCGTGAACGGCTTCACGCTCGACCGCGAGATCGGCGCCTTCATCCTCACACATCCGAACCTGCGCATTCCGTCGGACACCTGCGAGTTCGCGATCAACACTTCCAATGCGCGCTTCTGGGAACCGCCGGTGCGCCGCTACGTGGAGGAATGCGTGGCAGGGCGGACCGGCCCGCGCGAAGCCGACTTCAACATGCGCTGGATCGCATCGATGGTGGCCGAAATCCATCGCATCCTGATGCGCGGCGGCCTGTTCATGTACCCGCGCGACAGCAAGGATCCGGTCAAGGCCGGCCGCCTGCGCCTGCTGTACGAAGCCAATCCGATGAGCATGATCGTCGAACAGGCAGGCGGGCTCGCCTCCACCGGCTACGAACGCATACTCGAAGTCCAACCATCCAATCTGCATCAGCGCATTCCAGTGATCCTGGGTTCGTGCAATGAAGTCCGGCGTCTCGATCAATATCACGCCGATCACGCGGCGGGTACGGACAAACCGTTCGAATCGCCGCTGTTCAATACACGCAGCCTGTTCATGCAGCCCGTCTAAGCCAATCACTGGATTTCGCCATGTCAAAGAAACATCCCATCATCGCCATCACCGGTTCCTCCGGCGCCGGCACATCGACGGTCACCAAGACCTTCGAACACATCTTCCGTCGCGAAGGCCTGACCGCCGCCCTCGTCGAGGGCGACTCCTTCCATCGTTTCGATCGACAGACGATGAAAGTCCGCATGGCGGAAGAGCTCGCCGCCGGCAACCAGCACTTCAGCCACTTCGGCCCGCAGGCCAACCTGTTCGAAGAACTCGAAAACCTGTTCCGCCGCTATGGCGAAACCGGCAGCGGCATGGTGCGCAAGTACCTGCACAACGAAGAGGAAGCCGCACCCTACCATCAGGAACCCGGCACCTTCACGCCGTGGGAAGAAATCCCGACCGGCACCGACCTGCTGTTCTACGAAGGGCTGCATGGCGCAGCGGTCGACGGCAACATCGATGTGGGCCGCCACGCGGATCTGCTGGTCGGCGTGGTCCCGACCATCAACCTCGAATGGACGCAAAAGCTGATTCGCGACAAGAGCCAGCGCGGCTACTCGCAGGAAGCGGTGGTCGACACCATCCTGCGCCGCATGCCGGATTACGTGAAATACATCTGCCCGCAATTCTCGCGCACGCACGTCAATTTCCAGCGCGTGCCGATGGTGGACACCTCCAATCCGTTCATCACGCGCGACATCCCGACCGCGGATGAGAGCATGGTCGTGATCCGCTTCGCCAATCCGAAGGGCATCGACTTCCCCTACCTGCTGTCCATGCTGCACGACTCATGGATGTCACGGCCCAACATCATCGTCGTCCCCGGCGGAAAGATGAGTCTGGCGATGCAGTTGATCTTCACGCCGATGATTCTGCGGCTGACGGAGATGAAGAAAAAGTAAGGCCGGGAAAGCGCCAACGCTGAGCGGGCACGACGTCGTGCCCGTGGGGCTCGCTTTCGCCTGCAATATCCGACTTAACAGGAAAACACATGACCATCACCAGCCAGCAACTGTCCAATGCCCTGCGCTTTCTTGCCATCGACGCCGTGCAGGCCGCCAATTCCGGCCACCCCGGCATGCCCATGGGCATGGCCGACATCGCCGAGGTGCTGTGGCGACGCCATCTGCGCCACAATCCGTCGAACCGGCGCTGGATCGACCGCGACCGCTTCGTCGTCTCCAACGGCCACGGTTCGATGCTGCTGTATGCCCTGCTCCACCTGAGCGGCTACGATCTGCCGATGGAGGAATTGAAACGATTCCGCCAGCTGCATTCGAAGACGCCCGGACACCCGGAATACGGCATCACGCCCGGCGTCGAAACCACCACCGGTCCGCTCGGCCAAGGGATCACGAACGCCGTTGGCATGGCACTGGCCGAGCGGCTGCTGGCGGATGAGTTCAATCGCCCCGGACATGTCGTCGTCGATCACTTCACCTACGTCTTCCTCGGCGACGGCTGTCTGATGGAAGGCATTTCGCACGAAGCCTGCTCGCTGGCCGGCACGCTCAAGCTCGGCAAGCTGATCTGCTTCTATGACGACAATGGCATTTCCATCGACGGCCATGTCGAGCACTGGTTTGCCGACGACACGCCGCGACGCTTCGCAGCCTATGGATGGCAGGTGATTCCGAACGTCGACGGACACGACCATGAGGCGATCGACAAGGCAATCCAGCAGGCACGCAACGAGTCCGGCAAGCCGACGCTGATCTGCTGCAGGACCGTGATCGGCAAGGGCAGCCCCAACAAGGCCGGCACGAACGACGTGCACGGCGCGGCACTGGGCGAAAAGGAAATCGCGGCGACACGCGCGGCCCTCGACTGGCCCTACGCGCCCTTCGAGATTCCCGACCGCATCCGCGCCGAATGGGACAACCGCGAGCGCGGCGCCATGATCGAGCGCGCGTGGAACGAACGTTACGTCGCCTATGCCGCGCAATATCCGCAGGAAGCCATCGAACTCATGCGCCGCATGGCCGGCCATCTGCCGGAAGGATGGCCGGTGCATGCGCTGGAAGCGCAGCATGAGACCTGCCGCAAGGGCGAGACCGTGGCCACCCGCAAGGCATCGCAGAACGCCATCGAAGCCCTCGCGCCCAGACTGCCGGAACTGCTGGGCGGTTCCGCCGACCTGACCAGCTCCAACCTGACCAACTGGAGCGGATCGGTCGCGGTGCGCGCCGACAAGCGCGGCAACCACATCAACTACGGCGTGCGCGAATTCGGCATGAGCGCCATCATGAACGGCATCGCGCTGCACGGCGGCTACATTCCCTACGGAGGCACTTTCCTCACCTTCTCGGATTACAGCCGCAATGCCTTGCGCATGGCCGCACTGATGCGGATCCGCTCGATCTTCGTGTTCACCCACGACTCCATCGGCCTCGGCGAAGACGGCCCTACGCATCAGCCCGTCGAGCATGTGACGAGCCTGCGCATCATTCCCAACATGAGCGTCTGGCGCCCGTGCGACAGCAGCGAAACCATGGCCGCCTGGAGTGCCGCGATCGAGCGCAGGAACGGCCCGACCGCGCTGATCCTGTCGCGCCAGAACCTGCCCTTCCAGATACGCACGCCGGAACAAGTGATCGCGATTCGCCGCGGCGGCTACATCCTGTCGGAAGCAGCCGGCGGCAAACCGGCCGCTATCCTGATTGCGACCGGCTCGGAAGTCATGTTTGCCATGGACGCGCAGCGCGATCTGGCCGAGGAAGGCATCTTCGTGCGCGTGGTCTCCATGCCCTCCACCACGGAATTCGACATGCAGGGCGACACCTATCGCCGCAGCGTGCTGCCGCCGGATGTGCCCAAGATTGCGATGGAAGCGGGCGTCACCGATCTTTGGCACAAGTATGTCGGCGACAAGGGCCGCGTGCTCGGCATCAACAGTTTCGGTGAATCCGCACCGGCGCCGCAACTCTACAAACATTTCGGACTGACCGCCGCAGCCCTGTGCGAAGCGGTCAAGGACATGCTGGGGAAATAAGCAATGACAATCACCTCCTGGACCCGCCCCGTCAATGCAGTGCTGTTCGACCTCGACGGCACGCTGCTGCATACCGCTCCCGACATCACGGCCGCGGTCAACATGATGCTCAAGAGCCGCAACCTGCCCGTCCTGCCCGAGGCGCTGGTGACCAACCTGATCGGGCGCGGCAGCCCGGCCCTGATCGACCGCGTGTTCGATGTACACGACGTGCCCTTGTCGCCCGGCGAGCGGCTGGATGCCCTGCAGCTGTTCCAGCAGTTCTATGAGGAGATCGTCGGCACCTGCGCCCGTCCCTATCCCGGCGTGGTGGACGCACTGGAGCGTCTGCGCGACATGGACCTGAAGCTCGCGGTCGTGACCAACAAGTACCACCGCTTCGCGATCCGTCTGCTGCGCCAGTTCCATATGGCGTCCCTGTTCGACCTGGTCGTCGGCGGCGACACGCTGGAGGCGCGCAAGCCCAATCCCCTGCCCATCCTGCACACCTGCGACAGCCTCGGCGTACCGGTCACGCAGGCCTTGTATATCGGTGATTCCCCGATCGACGTGGAAGCGGCGAAAGCCGCCGGCATCCCGGTCTTCTGCGTGCCCTATGGCTATCGCGAAGGCCAGGCGCTATCGGCGCTCGCCTGCGACGGATTCATCGAATCGCTGGCCGACATTCCGACCATGATCACCGGCCGCCACGGCGCCAGGCGCGAGCAGAAAAGCGCATAACACGCATTTCACATTCTCTGGAGACCAACATGACGATACGCGTTGCAATCAATGGCTACGGCCGCATCGGGCGCAACATCCTGCGCGCCCACTACGAAGGCGGGAAGAAGCACGATATCGAGATCGTTGCCATCAACGACCTCGGCGACGCCAACACCAATGCGCATCTGACGCGCTACGACACCGCCCACGGCCGCTTCAACGGCAAGGCTGAGGTTGACGGCGACACTATGACCGTCAACGGCGACCCGATTCTGGTTGCGGCCACGCGCCATCCTGCCGAGCTGCCGTGGAAACGCCTCGACGTGGATGTGGTGCTGGAGTGCACCGGATTCTTCACGTCCAAGGAGAAGGCAGGCATGCACCTCGCTGCCGGCGCGAAGAAGGTAATCATTTCCGCTCCCGGCGGCAAGGATGTCGATGCGACCATCGTGTACGGCGTCAACCACCAGGTGCTCAAGGCATCGGACACCGTCATCTCGAACGCCTCCTGCACCACCAACTGCCTTGCGCCGATGGTGCTGCCGCTGCACCGCTCTCTCGGCGTGGTGCAAGGCCTGATGACCACGATCCACTCCTATACCAACGACCAGGTGCTGACCGATGTCTATCACAGCGACTTGCGCCGCGCGCGTTCGGCAACCATGTCGCAAATTCCGACCAAGACCGGCGCCGCCGCAGCGGTCGGCCTGGTGCTGCCGGAATTGAACGGCAAGCTCGACGGCTTTGCGGTGCGCGTGCCGACCATCAACGTTTCGCTGGTCGACCTGACCTTTACCGCAGCGCGCGAGACGAGCGTCGAGGAAGTGAATGCCATCATGCGCGACGCTGCCGCCGGCGACCTCAAGGGCATCCTCGAATACAGCGACCAGCCGCTGGTATCCGTCGATTTCAACCATCATCCCGCCTCATCGAATTTCGACGCCAGCCTGACCAAGGTCATCGGCAACCTGGTCAAGGCCAGCAGCTGGTATGACAACGAATGGGGATTCTCCAACCGCATGCTCGACACCACCGTCGCGCTGATGCAAGCACGCTGATCCCCAACCTCACGCAGACACAAGGAGACAACAATGGCACTGGTATCACTTCGACAATTGCTCGACCACGCGGCCGAACACGGCTACGGCCTGCCGGCCTTCAACGTCAACAACATGGAGCAGATCCAGGCCATCATGCAGGCCGCCGATGCCTGCGACAGCCCGGTGATCCTGCAAGGCTCGGCCGGCGCGCGCAAGTACGCCGGCGAGGCCTTCCTGCGCAAGCTGGTGGAAGCCGCAGTCGAGACATATCCGCACATCCCGGTCGTGATGCACCAGGACCATGGCGCCAGCCCCGCCGTATGCCAGCGCTCGATCCGCTCCGGATTCTCGTCGGTGATGATGGACGGCTCGCTGATGGAAGACATGAAAACGCCCTCCTCCTTCCAGTACAACGTCGAGGTTACGCGCCACGTGGTGGACATGGCGCATGCGGTCGGCGTGTCCGTCGAAGGCGAACTCGGTTGCCTCGGCTCGCTCGAATCCGGCATGGCCGGCGAGGAAGACGGCTCCGGCGCGGAAGGCATGCTGTCGCACGAACAGATGCTGACCGACCCTGCGCAGGCCGCCGACTTCGTCGCGCAGTCCGGCGTCGATGCACTCGCCATCGCCATCGGCACCTCGCACGGCGCCTACAAGTTCAGCCGCAAGCCGACCGGCGACATCCTCGCCATCGCCCGCATCCGCGAAATCAATGCCCGCATTCCGAACACGCACCTGGTCATGCACGGCTCCAGCTCGGTGCCGCAGGAATGGCTGGAGATCATCCGCAAGTACGGCGGCAACATCAAGGAAACCTACGGCGTGCCGGTGGAAGAAATCCAGCAAGGCATCAAATACGGCGTGCGCAAGGTCAACATCGACACCGATATCCGCCTCGCGATGACGGGCGCGATGCGCAAGCTGATGGCGGAGAAGCCGGAAGAATTCGATCCGCGCAAGTTCCTTGCCGAAGCAACCAAGGCGGCGCGCGGAATCTGCAAGACGCGTTTCGAAGCATTCGGCAGCGCGGGACAGGCATCCAAGATCCGCGCTGTGCCGCTCGATACCATGGCGACCCGCTATGAACAGGGCGAGCTGAAGGCAATCGTGAAGTAATGCAGGTGGCGTTCGGTGCGGCAAGCAGGCATTGCCGCCCTGACTGTGGTGCATCATGCTCATTGGAGTGTCGAATGAAAAGCCTCGCCGATCCGTACTTTGACGAGGGCCTGCTGCAGGCCCTGATCTTCGATGTCGACGGCACGCTGGCCGACACCGAGCGCGACCTTCACCGTGTCGCATTCAATAGCGCGTTCCGCCAGGCCGGTCTCGACTGGACCTGGGACGTGGCCACCTACGGTCGCCTGCTGAAAGTGGCAGGCGGCAAGGAACGCATCCTCCATTACATACACACCTGCGTCCCGCAGCAGGCGCCACCAAACCCGGAGGCGCTCACGCGCGAACTGCACGCGCTGAAGACGGAGTTCTACCTGGAACTGTTGCACGAAGGCGAAATCGCGCTCCGTCCCGGCGTCGAGCGCCTGATCCGCGAAGCGCGCAACGCCGGCTTCCGCCTCGCGATTGCAACCACCACCACCTACGCCAACGTGGTCGCGCTGCTGCACGCCACGCTGGGCGAAGGAGCGCACAAGTGGTTCGAGGTCATCGGCGCCGGCGACGCGGTGCCGAACAAGAAACCGTCGCCCGACATCTACCGCTACGTCCTGCAAAAGCTCGACCTCCCGCCCGCCGCCTGCTTCGCCTTCGAGGATTCCGCGAACGGCTTGCGGGCAAGCAGCGGTGCCGGGCTGCGCACCATCGTCACCCCAACGGTCTACACCGCGCGCGAAGACTTCAGCGACGCGTTTGCCATCCTGTCCGATCTGGGCGAGCCCGATTCGCATTGCACGCACTTCGGCGGCTGCCGCCCACTGCGCGGCGCGGTTGATACTGCGCAGCTTGATATGTGGCATGGATATGTTGCCGCGGCGTTGGCTTGCTGAGGTAGGTGCAGCGGAACGTTGTCCCCCCTGCTTGGCACACCCATCGAGACCGCCTTGCCTTGCCCAGTCATGCCTAGGAGTCGAGGCGCGGCCAGCTTGAACGCAAGCCGCCACAGTTGCTGCATGGGCCAGTCGGTCTCCAGGGTCCAGGGAGAAACTGGCGGAGAGGGCTTTCTAGGTCTGGAGTGACCTGGAATCGGTCATCCGCCGGCGCTGGCCCGGAGCGCCCCTACCGCGCGAGCGGTTTAGTCCTACGATCCGAAGAAGACGATCAGCTTTTCCGTGAGCGGACATTGGTGCGACATTAGAGGCCGACTATTTTGGAACAACTTGAATATCGCCTTCAATCTCCTGGCTCAGGCGCCATTCCGGTCTACCAAGAAGCACTGCTTCTGATTGTGGCACCGAACGGCGTCCGATCACAACAAGGTCGGCTCGCATAAGATCGGCGTATGAACGGGTGACGGCGTCAAGCTCTCCATGTCGCGCGACGACGGAGACGAGACTGGTCTGGACGCCCAACTGTTCTACAAAGCGCGCGAGTCGGGTGTGTGCCGCGCGACAGGCATCGCTCAACAGCGGCGCAGCCGTCGTATGACGTGGGCGTGCGTGCAGTGCGGTGTCGCCAAACATGCTGAATGAAGTAAGGAAGACCAATTGTGTCCCTGCGCCGGCACGGAGAACAGCTTTCGCGGCACTGACTGAGGCGCGAGAAAAGTCGACGGGAACGAGAATGCGCAAGTAACAGTTCTTCGGCTTCGACCTGGCAAGCATGAGGGGATGGTTCGCCTCCTGTATGCGTCTTGCAACCGAAGAACGCGCCAGGATGCTGCCGATGATGCCTCGCCCATTCGTCGCAATCCATTCCGATGCGACAGGAGTGAATCCACCGTCAGGCACTGCGAGCTGTGATCCCGTCTGCAAAGGGCTCAGGCAACCGTCGTTCACTGCCGGGGATCGATGATGCATCGCCGCCGGCTCTTGCTCTACGTTACCGTGCGTCAATTCGAACTTTCGTACCGCTGCCATAGCTCCTCCAAGTGAGCGTGCTCTTTCGAGCGATTGGCACTACAATACGGCACTATGGTTATGTCGTTTAACGCTAATTGGATATGAAGTATCGCCAGCCGGACATGACCCTTGCAATTGAAGGGGAATTGCAGGCATTCAAAGCGCTGCCGCGCCCTGTGTTCGGGCATGCATCCACATTACCAAACCGCCCAATCAGCAAGAGTCACAGCCATGTGTGGGGACAGCTTTCTTACGCAATCGAGGGCGTCATCGAAGTCTCGGCGCCCGATGCCCACTACGTGGCGCCTCCGGCTTTTGCCGTCTGGATTCCGGCCGGAACGCTCCACGGCGTACGCTGTTCTGGTAATACGACCCTGCGCAGCCTCTATGTCGATCCCGTCGCACTCCCGCTACCGCCGTCGGATTGCCGGGTTCTCGAGGTAACGCCTCTTCTGCGCGAGCTCATCAGTGAGTTCAGCAAGGCTCCGGTTGAATACGATGAGAACGGACCGACTGGCCGATTGGTGAAGGTCCTGCTGGATCAGCTGGTATGCGCCCCAAACGTGGCACTCATGCTGCCGTGGCCGGAAGATCAACGCCTGCGCGCAATTTGCGAAGAAATGCAGGCGAACCTCGAAAGCCGGTTGAATCTAACCGAGTGTGCGCAATTGCTTGGCCTATCCGAGCGCACGATCAGTCGTCTGTTTCTTCAGCAGACGGGGCTTACGTTTCGCCTCTGGCGACAACGATTGCGCCTTCTCGGCGCGTTACCGCTGTTGGAACAAGGAGATCGGGTAACAGATGTAGCCATTGCATGTGGGTATGACAGCATGTCGTCATTCATTGCGGCCTTCCGAAACCAAATGGGGGTCACGCCGGGGGAGTATCTGAGCCGCCGGCAGGCATAGCGTTCGTTGCGCTCACGACTGGGTAATCCGTTGTGTCCGCTTCTGGCCGAAAGCAGTCAACGCAAGGCGCAATAGTCATCACTGAATCATGCCACCACACCGGCCAAGTGCCAGCCTCTCCATGAATTGGCAATTCGCCGAACCCTGCTCAGCTCTTGAGCTTGTAGCCAGTCTTGAACATCCACCAAACCGCCGCCAGACAGAGCCCCAGGAACATCAAGGTCATGCCTATGCTGATGTCGACCCGAACATCAGCCACACCGTAGAAGCTCCAGCGAAATCCGCTGATCAAGTAGACCACCGGGTTGAATAACGCAATTTTTTGCCAAACCGGCGGCAACATGCTGATCGAATAAAAGCTGCCGCCCAGGAAGGCTAGCGGAGTGACGATCATCATCGGAATAATCTGGAGTTTTTCGAAGCCGTCCGCCCATATCCCGATTAAAAATCCGAACAAGCTGAACGTCACCGCAGTCAGTATCAGGAACGCGATCATCCAGGCCGGATGCACGATGGTAAACGGGACGAACAGACGGGCCGTCGCCATGATCAGCAAGCCGAGGATGACCGACTTGGTTGCGGCCGCGCCGACATAGCCGATCACAATTTCAACGTAGGAGATGGGAGCCGAAAGAATTTCGTAGATGGTGCCGGTAAATTTCGGCATGTAGATTCCGAACGACGCGTTGGAGATGCTTTCCGTCATCAGCGACAGCATGATCAGTCCTGGGACGATGAATGCCCCGTAACTGGTACCGTCAATCTTGACCATGTGCGATCCGATCGCGGCACCGAATACCACGAAATAGAGCGAGGTCGATATGACCGGCGACGCGATACTTTGCATCAGCGTGCGCCAGGTGCGCGCCAATTCGAATAGGTAAATCGCGCGAATGGCATAGATGTTCATGGCTGCGCCCTCACCAGGTTCACGAAAATTTCTTCCAAAGAGCTTTCGCTGGACTGCAGGTCCTTGAAATCTATCCCATGCTCGCCGAGACGTCGCAGCAGGTCGGCAATGCCGGTTTCCTGGCTCTGGGCGTCAAAGGTGTAGGTCAGCGTCATGCCGTCTTCGCTCAGTTCAAGCTGACGCCCTGCCACTTCTTCCGGGATTCGTGCGAGCGGATGCTGCAGGTGCAATCTCAATTGCTTCTTCCCGAGCTTTTCCATCAAGGCGACTTTGTCTTCCACCAGGATGATTTCCCCGCTTCGGATGACGCCAATCCGGTCCGCCATTTCCTCGGCTTCCTCGATATAGTGCGTGGTCAGGATGATCGTCACGCCGCTTTCGCGCAGACCACGCACCATCTGCCACATGTCACGCCGCAATTCGACGTCGACACCGGCGGTAGGCTCGTCGAGAAACAAGATCTCTGGTTCGTGCGACAGAGCCTTGGCGATCATCACCCGGCGTTTCATGCCGCCCGACAGCGTTCTGATCTTGGCATCCTTTTTATCCCAAAGCGAAAGGTCGCGCAGTACCTTCTCGACATAAGCCGGATTGCGCGGTTTCCCAAAAATTCCGCGGCTGAAATTCACCGTCGCCCAGACACTTTCAAACGCATCGGTGGACAATTCCTGAGGAACAAGCCCAATCTTCGACCGCGCAGCACGGTAGTCGAGGACGACATCGTGGCCGCCGGCCAGCACCACTCCCTGCGTCGGCTGGACGATGCCGCAGATGATATTGATCAGCGTGGTCTTGCCGGCGCCGTTTGGGCCCAGCAGCGCAAAAATTTCGCCGGGGCGGATCTCGAGGTCAACTGCCTTGAGCGCAAGGTGGCCCGACGCATAGGTTTTGGTAAGGCGATTAACTGAAACGATGGCCTGCATCTTGACTCACGATGGCAAATAAAGGTGGCCTAGATTGTATGGTGAATCGGCAGGCCGTGCTGTCAGGTCGTCAATTTGGCTTTCGGAATGATGCCAGGCCGATTGTGCGGATGATCTGACCTGATGTCCGGGATACCCTGGCCGTGAACACGGCCAGGGCGAGCGGAAAAAGACATATGCAGGCGACGCGCCGGCAACCGGCTGTGCCGCCTGCAGATCGATGCTAGGGCTTCATGTACGCATACCCTTCCTGCGTCTGCAGTCGCGCGACTTCAGCTACACCGGACGGCACGATGGTCGCCTCCGGAATCACGCGGCTCTTGTCGATCTTGCGCGTCTGCAGCGTGTTGTTGCAGACGCGGAACTGGACGTTGCGATTACTCAGCTCCTGCACCACCGCATCGTAGGGATTGCCGTTCTTGTCCTTCGCGCCATCGAGCAGGAAATCGATTCCCGGCCCGTGGGCGACGACGACGATTTTTGCATTGGGGCTGGCATTCAGGTGATTGCGGATATTGTTGAGCGCGGCCATGGGATTGGTGCCGTCATTCATGTGATAGACCACTTTTTCCTCGCGATCGGCGGCGACCGCCGCTGCAAGCCCGAGGAAGGCCAGGAAAAGCACGGCCACCGCATTACGTAATGTCTTCATCGTTGTCTCCTGTTTTTGAATTGAGTGTTCCGCTGCTATTTTTGCTGCAAGCTTTCCTTTTCCATCAGGATGTAGGTCCCGTAGGCATTCAGGCGGTTCGCCGCATCGAAGGCCGGGTAGTCCTTGAACCGCGACCAGTCGATCTTTTCATAGGCTTCCTCGAAGGGAACCATGTCCGCCACCGCTTCGCCGATATGCTTGCGCAGGTAAAGCAGGTATTCGCGGGTGAACTGCATGTCTTCGAGCGTGCGGGTGGACGATTCGCCATGACCGGGCACGACCACCGCCGGCTTGATTTCCAGCATGCGGTCGAGCGCCGCCAGCCAGACCTTGCTGTCAGCATTGCCGACGAAGGGAATGCGTCCTGTGAAGAACAGGTCGCCGGCGAACAGCATCCGGTCTTCATCGACCGACAGCATGATGTCTTCGTCCGAGTGCGCGCCGCTGGTGTCGATGACGCGGAAATGGATGCCGCCGAGTTCGAAGGGGATGATCCTGGCCTGCTTGAAATTGAGCCAGCGATCGGCTGGCACCAGCCGGGTCCGTTCATCGACCCAGGGACTGAGGGCTTCCCGCCGCTGGGCCAGTCGCACCTTCGCGAGGTCGGAATGCAGGTAGATCTTGCCGTGCTCGTGCGCCCAGATTTCCGCGCCTTCCGCCTTCAGCGCCTGCAGGCCGTAGAAATGGTCGGCGTGGTAATGGCTGATGATCACGTAACGGATGGGCTTGGGCGTGATCGTGCGGATGGCCTTTACCATTGCTTCGCCGAGCGCGGGCGTGGCGAGGGCATCGAAGACCACCACGCCTTCATCGGTGACGACGAAGCCGGCGTTGGACATGAAACCCTTGTTTTCCGCGCTGGCCATGCCGGAACCGCCATGGAAGTAATACACATGCGGCGACACCTTGATCGGCTCCAGCCGAATCTCCTCGCCGGCCGCCTTCGCGACGCCGGAAGCCGCCGCTCCGGCAATGCCGAGCAGCTGCGCCAGCCCTACTCCAAACTTTCGACACATCGCGTTTTTCACTCCTGCGCATCCAATCGTTTGCCGCTTCACGACAGAGCGGCGATCAAACAACTATAACACCACATGAGTATATGCCGATCGACGAATATATGCTTAAATACCTTCAAACAAGCGATGCAGAAGCGCAAAAGATCTGCATTTTCGACAAGCCGAGTTCCGGCGTTGCCGCGTTGGGGACGCGGGTGCTGTCCGAAATGGGCGTGATTGGGATGGGAAAATGACTCTGGCTGGCCCGATGGAAGCGATTGGCGAAGGCGAAGTCCTCGCACTTGGTGGACTGGCAATCGGACTGTTGTTCGGCATTTGCGCACAGCGATCGCGCTTCTGCCTGCGTTCTGCCGTGATCGAAACCTGCCATGGCGAACTGGGTGCCAAACTGGCCATCTGGCTGCTGGCCTTTTCCGGCGCCATCGTCCTGACGCAATCCTTCATCCTGAGCGGCATCCTCGACGTCAGCAACGCACGCCAACTGGCCGCGCGCGGTACGCTGTCGGGCGCCTTTATCGGCGGTCTGCTGTTCGGCGCCGGCATGATCCTGGCGCGCGGCTGTTCAAGCCGCCTCCTGATCCTCGCCGGCACCGGCAATCTGCGCTCCCTCCTCTCCGGACTGGTGTTCGCCGTGGTCGCGCAGGCCTCGCTGGGCGGTATTCTTTCTCCGCTGCGCATTGCCATGAGCAACTGGTGGACCATCGATGGCGGGACCGCGCGCAACGTGCTCGACATTTTCCATGTCGGGAACGCCAGCGGCCTGGTGTTCGGCCTCATCTGGCTGGTCGGCGGACTGTTTTTCGCGGTTCGAAGCCGGATCAGCCTGAGCTCCGCGGTCACCGGCTTTGGCGTCGGCGCCATGGTGGCTGCCGCCTGGCTGTTCACCTACCAGATTGCCTCCGAGGCCTTCGAAGTCACGGCGGTGAAAAGCCTGAGCTTCACCGGCCCGGCCGCCGACGTCCTCATGCTGGTCCTGTCGCCGCCGGGGCACCCGTGGAATTTCGATATCGGGCTCGTCCCCGGTGTCTTCATCGGCTCATTCCTGTCGGCCTACATCGGGCGCGAAGTCAAGCTGGAGGGTTTCAAGGACGGCCTGAGCATGCGCCGCTACATCATCGGCGCAACCTGCATGGGCTTCGGCGGTACCCTTGCCGGCGGTTGCGCGGTGGGCGCCGGCGTGTCTGGCGCCGCCGTATTCGCCCTGACGGCGTGGGTCACCTTATGCGGCATCTGGATTGCTGCCGCCCTCACCGACTATGTCATCGACCGGCCGCCGCTCGCGACCTGATTCACATCCTCCGATTTGCTTCGTCGCTCCTGAAGCGCTGAATCGCGGCATCCACCATGCCCTCGACGCTGCCGCTGCTGACATACTGGTCGCGCAAAAAACTGGCGTCGCTACCCGCGTGGGCGGCATGGTAGAGATGCTCCAGCGCCATCTCGCCGCCCAATTCCACCGCATGCGATTCGATCCTTCGCAAGGTCGTCAGAATGTCCTCGCGCACTGACAGCGATTCATGGCTCTTGGGATGCACGATGGTGCCGTCCAGTCCGAAGCGGCACGCCTGGAAGCGGTTGTAGTTGTAGACCAGGTAATCGTCCTCGGCGGGTGCCGGTTCATGCCCTTCCAGCAAATAGCTGCACAGGGCCTGCAGATAGCCCGCAAGCGCCGCAGCCCGCTCCACGTTCAACGGCGTATCGCATACCCGCAATTCGATGGTGCCGTATTCGGGCTTGGGGCGGATGTCCCAGTAAAAGTCCTTCATGCTCTTGACGATCCCGGTGTGCTCCATGCGCGCGAAATAATCGCGCTCGAAATCCTCCCAGCGCAACAGGAAAGGCGCACGTCCGCTCAGCGGAAAGGCAAACACTGAATTCAGCCGCGCGGAATTGAACAGCGTGTCGCTGCCCTGGAAATACGGCGACGACGCCGACAAGGCAATGAAATGCGGCACATAGCGATTGAGCGAATGCAGCAACATGAGCGCATCGTCGCCCGACTCGCAGCCGACATGTACATGCTGCCCGAACACCGTGAATTGCTTCGCCAGGTAGCCGTACAGCGCGGACACCTGCTTGAAGCGCGGCTTGGAAAAAATCTTGCGCTCCGACCATTTCTGGAAAGGATGCGTGCCGCCGCCGCACACGCCGACATTGAGCATGTCGCCCGCGTGTACCAGCGTATCGCGAATGCGCCGCAATTGTTCCAGCAGTTCGCCGTGCCGAGTGTGCACGTCGGAATTGATCTCGATCATGCTCTCCGTGATCTCGGGCGTGACGTTGCCAGGGAACGGCTTGCGGCCCAGCAAGGCCAGCATGTCCGGGCTGGCGTCGGTCAGATCGAAATCGCTCAGGCTGACGAGCTGCAGTTCCAGCTCGACGCCGACCGTCAGCGGGTCCGATTGCTTGAATGGTTCGAGCGGCATGCTTACTCCTTGATCGTGTCCGGCTTGTGCGGCTTGTCCGGGGTTTCCGGTGTTTCCTGCGCCCATATCAGCGCACGCTGCGTAATGATCGGCCCGATCACTTCCAGCAGCAGCGCCATCGCCGCCAGCGGCATCAGGCTGTCAACGAGATCCACTCCCGCGCGCCGCGTCTGCTCCAGCATCAAAATGACAAATACCGACAGCGGCGCCAGCGCCAGCCCGGTCAACAGGCCCTTGCGCCACGAGACGCCGCTCACCCGCGCAAAGACCCCGACACCGATCATCTTCGCCGCGAACCGGGCGACAAGCAGGATCAGCCCGAGCGACATCCCATCAATCACCTGACGCCAATCCAGCGTGGCGGCAACGAAGAAGAACAGCACGACGCTCAGAAGATCCCCCATCACGCCGAAATTGCGCTGCGTCTGGTTGAGCGTCACGCGACGGTGACGTGCAACCAGGCCGAAAGTCAGGGCTGCCAGCACCGGCGAGAACTTGAAGGCATGCGTCACCGCGACCAGCAGAATCACGGCGATGGCAAACGCCAGCGTCGCATCGCGCGACAGATTGCCAAGGCGCCGCAACAGCGCGGGCACCGACACGCCCACCAGGGCGCCGAGACCGGCGGATACCGCGAGCACAACCAGACTGCTCCACACCGCGTCCAGCAGACTGCCGGAAGTCTGGAACACACCGATACCAACGATCACCTTGAAGGTAAACACAGCCAGTACGCAATTGAGCGCGGACAGATGCAGGATGCGTTCGCTGACCTGGCCGGAACTCCGCTCCTCGTTCAGCACGCGCAGGACGCCCGCTGGTGACGTCGACATCGCCAGCGATCCGAGCAGCAATGCCGCCAGCGGCGCCATGCCGAACCATTGCGCGACGAAATACACAACCACAAAGGTGGCGACCGCCTCGACCACGCCCATCACGCCAATCCAGGGATTGGCGCGCAGCCAGTGCAGGTTGATGCGATAACCCATTTCGAACAGCATCAGTCCGAAAGCGATGTTCGCCAGCAGCATGAAGGTATCAACTTCGGATTGCGGCAACACGCCTGCCAGCAGATTGCCGAACAGAAAACCGACCAGCCCGTAAACGCTGATGCGCGGCAAGCCGGTCAGTCGATATCCGAACTCTCCGGCGACCCATGCGATCGCAATGGCGAATGGCCACGCGAGCTGGTACGACATTGGAATAAACTCCGGCATATCCCTTTTTCTCCCGAGTCACGAACTGGCGTGCAAAGCAGCCCGATTCGAATGCAAATCGACGCACCGGCCGTGAACCGGCCGGTGAACGTCGTCCAGGTCAATGAACTGCCCTTGTTTTCAATGCAGATTCCCGGAGCAATGATCGCGCAATCCGCCAATTGCCGCTCCCGCTCCGCGCACACGATTTGATATAGGCCCGTCCGGCCTTCCCGATCCGGCACACCTTCGTGGCCGTGGTTGCCTATGACAAACTCCGGCATGGAATCCGGCCGCAAATCCACGTTCCCCGGCGTCAGATGAGCCCGGCCCTGTCATGAATCCTTGCGGCGCTTGAACACGTCCTCGAACTGATGCGTCCGCTTCCCGGTCTTCGAATGGATCAGGCTGCTGATCTCCACGAGATGGTACGCATAGCTATCGGCGAGGAGGTCGATCATTTGCCGCAAGCTGTCCGGCACCGGATGGTAACGGAACACCGCGTTGTCCTCGGCCATCGCAAGAACGCCAGCGGCATGCAGCGCGCCCAGCAATTCGCTTGCGGATCTTTCGCTGAGATACAAGCGTGTCGCCAGCAATTTGCTGTCCCAGTCCTGAGCCGCATTTCTTCGCAGCAGCAGCATCGCCTCCAGGAAGGGAACGGATGGAACACTCGCGAGAATAAAGCGCCTTACCTCGTCCGGGATCTGTTCCCGATTCATAGTCTCCCTGCACCACTCACACGTGCCAGACCCATGCGACATGAAGGCGTCGAAACGCCAGGTCACTTCATCAGGTCCGCACGAAAAATGTCCCCCCGGTTAAGGGGGGACGAAGAAAAGGCCGGTAATTACCTTTCCACTGCTGTTGCTCATTTGTCGAAGGCGTCACGATCAACGCCTGCCCTCGATTCCCGGAAATCATGCCTGCATGACTCGGGAACAGGGAAAAAGACAGCCCGTCAGAAAACGCGCGGGCCCAAGGGGATCAAGTTGTGAATCAATGTTTGTAATGATGCATTACAAAACTTAGGGGAAACTTAAACACGGCGAAAAAAGCGCCGGAATGAGGTTCGGATACCGGTTTATGCCGCAGCGGCGGGCGCGCTTGCCGGCGGCGCCTCGTCCATGAGGGGAAAGGCGACCGTAACCGCAAGCCCGCCGAGTTCCGAGGTGCCCAGCTCGACGCTGGCGCCATGCCGGTCGGCAATGGTCTTGACAATGGCCAGGCCGAGTCCGCTACCGTTGGGCGCGGTGCCGGGGACACGATAAAAGCGATCGAACACGCGCGCCCGGTTTTCCTCCAGAATGCCGGCGCCGGAGTCCTGGATCCTGAGCCTGGCGCTTGTGGCATCCACTATCAGATCGATGCGCACCTGGCCCTGTTCCGGCGTGTAACGCACCGCATTGTCGAGCAGGTTGCGCACGAGTATGCGCAAGCTGTCCGCATCGCCGAGGAGCTCCACGTCGGGCAGTTCGGCGTAGCGCACTTCGACATGCCGCGACTGCGCAAGCGGCGCCACGTCGCTGGCCGCATTCGCAATGCACCCGGTCAGCGAAACCGGCGTCAGCTCCTCCGCTTCCGATGAGGGATCCTGCCGCGCCAGCACCAGCAACTGCTCGACCAGGCGCGATGCGCGATCGACACCGCCAAGAAGACGGGTAATGGCCTGGTTGCGCGCGGTTTCGTCCTTGGCCCGCGCCAGGGTCTGCACCTGAAGCTTCAAGGCGGTCAGGGGCGAACGGAGTTCATGCGCCGCATCCGCCACGAAGCGCTGCTGCGCATCGATCGCACGCGCCATGCGCGACAGCAGGGAATTGAGTTCCGCGATCAGCAGCGACACTTCCTTCGGCACCCCCTTGTCGGATACGGGCGCAAGCGAGCCCGCATGGCGGTGCGCCAGATCGAGCCCGATGCGATTGAGCGGCGCCAGCGCCGAGGTGACGACCCACCACGCAGCCGCAAACAGGAGCAGCGAAACGGGCAGCACCGGCCATACGGAATTCCAGGCCAGCGCGATGGAGCGGTCGCGGCGCGAATCCATTTTCTGCGCGACCTGGATCACCCGCGTCTCGCGATGCACCGTGTAGATGCGCCAGTCGCCGTTATCCAGCGTGACCGTCGAATAACCGAGCGTGCCCCGCTCGGGCAGACTGCGATAGGCGCGCGACTGGTAGACGCGCACGCCGTCGTCGGTCCAGATCTGGATCACGAAATCGAAATCGTTGTCGTCGGTAGGCGCCTTGTACCAATCGGACTGCTGCACCGCGCTGTCCTGCAAGGCAAGCGCCATCTGTTCCATGTGATAGTCGAACAGGCTGTTTGCCTTCTGCATCGCTTCCCGGAAAGATGCGGCGAACTGCACCCCGGCCGCGATCAGGATCGCGGCGCCCAGCAGCAGGATCAAACGTATGCGAAGCGACTGCATCAGACTTTCTCTACCATGTATCCGAGGCCGCGGACATTGATGATGAACTGCTGGCCGAGTTTCTTGCGCAAGCCGTGGATGTAGACCTCCACCGCGTTGCTCTCCACCTCGCCGGACCAGCCGTACAGGCGCTCTTCCAGTTGGGCGCGCGAGAAGATCGCGCCGGGCCGCGCCACCAGCGTATCGAGTATCGCCCACTCGCGCGAGGAGAGCACCAGTTGCTTGTCGGCGACCATGACCTGCCGCGTCGACGGATTGATCTCGACCTCGCCTTTCCGGTAGACCGGATCGCCGCCGCCCCTGGCACGCCGGATCAAGGCATGCAGGCGCGCGATTAGTTCTTCCAGGTCGAAGGGCTTGACCAGGTAATCGTCAGCGCCGGTGTTCAGTCCCTGCACGCGCTGCTCCACCGTATCCCTCGCGGTGACCACGAGGACCGGCATGTTGCTTCCCCTGGCCCGCAAGCCGCGCAGGACGTCGATGCCGTCTTTCTGCGGCAGGCCGAGATCGAGCAGCAGCGCATCGTAGCCGTAGGTAGCAAGCGCGGCCTCTGCCGCCGCGCCGTCCTTCACCCAGTCGACCGCAATGCCCTCGCCGTCCAGTGCAATCTGGACGTTCTCGCCAATCATCAAATCGTCTTCCACCAGCAGTACTTTCATCTTTGGCTCACGCGCGCGGGCAATGCAAAAAAGGTCACTTCACGATCGAGCGAAGCTCAGGGATTGTAGGCGCGCCAGGCGGGACCTCGCAAGCGCTGGAGAAAACGGCCGCCGACGCGGCAGTACTTGTTGACGGAGTTGACGGAACCTGAAGCGAGACTCACGGACATGGATGCAGCGCCTCGGGCGCTCGACGCACGCAGCAGGCAAGTGCTCGAGTGCCGGCTCTGCGGCGATGCCGGCAGCACAAATAAGAAAGCCCGCGCCTTTCGGGCGCGGGCTCACTTGATTGTCTCTTCCCACCTTCTCCGAGATGGATTTTTTTACACTGCGGGTGGATTCTGCACTCTTTTCCCGTTTTTGAAAAGAGTCTTTTGATTTAGATGAATAAAAACGGATCATTGATGCTATGAGGCAAATCTGTGTTGTTCCAGCACCTTTTGCGGCATGAATTTCACATCGTCGAGCACTTTAAGCGTGGCCTAAGTTTACTGTGCCAAGATTTCCTGCCGCCACTCATTTATCGGGTCCTGGCGGGTAGCAAATTCATCGGATTTCTGATTTTCAAGGGAGCTTGGCGATGCCTGAAAAAACACTAACGCATTTCGCGAATCGGTCGGTTTCTCAAGCCGCCGGAAAAGCTGGTAGTGGCGCACACAATGCGCTTCGCCCGCAAGCCCGCAGCCCATTCAAGCTGCAACGCGCCGAGCAGGAACGACTGGACAGATACGGCAGATTCGGCCGCAGATAAACGCGTGGTCCTTGTCAGTTGAATGCGTGGTCCGTACGGCCACGCATTGTTCGCTCCCTCCTCCTTCCAATGACCGATTATCCTGTCTGCGCGGCAAACAGGATTGAATCACAGGTCCGCTTGCTTGCGTAAGAAGTATTCGCATGTCTTCCACTCTGTTCTCGCCATCCGCTGCCGCATCCGCGGCTTGTTTGTCTCCCCTGCACTCCTGAACAGAAGATCTCGCACGGTTCCCATTTCCTTGCGGAGAGCATTTCGGGTCGTCGCGGAAATACATAAGCATTAACTTATGCTATCCATATATTTACTCATTTGATCTTATGTCAATCAGGCCCTTATAGTGAAGCGAATAGCGGATTGATAACACTCCGCCCGACCTTTACTGTCAGGACGCCTGCCATGTCTGAACGCCATCCGATCATTGCGATTACCGGCTCATCCGGGGCCGGGACGACTTCCGTCACCCGCACTTTCGAGAACATATTCCGGCGTGAAGGCGTGCGTTCCGTCATCATCGAGGGCGACAGTTTTCACCGCTACAACCGCGAAGAGATGAAAGAAAAAATGGCAGACGCTGCGCGGCAAGGCGATCAGCATTTCAGCCATTTTGGCCCCGACAACAATTTGTTCGAGGAACTCGAATCGCTGTTTCGCAATTACAGCAAGGAGGCTTGCGGGCGGCGGCGCAAATACCTGCACGATGAAGAAGAAGCCGCTCCCTATCGTCAGCCGCCCGGAACATTTACCGCCTGGGAAGACATTCCGACCGACACCGACCTGCTGTTCTATGAAGGCTTGCACGGTGGCGTCGTACACAAGAACATCAACATCGCGCAGTATCCCGACCTGCTGATCGGCGTGGTACCGGTCATCAACCTGGAATGGATCCAAAAGCTGTGGCGCGACAAGTCGATGCGCGGCTATTCGACCGAAGCGGTGACCGATACCATCCTGCGCCGCATGCCGGATTACGTGAATTACATTTGTCCACAGTTCTCGCGCACGCATGTGAATTTCCAGCGTGTGCCATGCGTGGACACATCCAATCCCTTCATTGCACGCGAGATTCCCTCGGCGGATGAAAGCTTTGTCGTCATACGTTTCGCCAATCCGAAAGGCATCGACTTCCAGTACCTGCTGGCGATGATTGCCGATTCCTTCATGTCGCGCGCCAACACCATCGTTGTTCCCGGCGGGAAGATGGAGCTCGCGATGCAGCTCATTTTCACGCCCTTCATCTGGCGCATGATAGAGCGGAAGAAACGCGCGCTCGATCGCTGGTAACTCTCGGGCTGGCAACTCCGGGCGCATCCTTCTTGATCCAATCGTTGATGCCGGTCCGAACCGTTGCCGGCTCCTGTTGTCCATATCCACGCATGCAGCTTCGATTGCGCGTTGCGCAACTGCGCGTAACGATGCCTTGCACCTTATCGGAGGTTGTCATGGAACTTCACATGCACTCCCATCGTTGGGAGCAACGTGCGCCGGATTGGCTCGCGGCCGGCGTTGCCGGCTTCGCGGCAGGCGCGATTCTGATGGTCCTCGAATTGTTATGGTCGGCAACGGCCATGGGAGGCGGTCCCTGGACGACCTCGCACATGATTGCTGCCATCGTCATGGGCCCTGATGCCTTGCGATCGATGGAATTCAGCACCGGCATCGTGGCCACCGCGCTGGCGATTCATTATCTGCTAGGCATCGTGCTGGGCCTGATTCTCGGCGCAATCATTGCCCCGTTTCATTTCGATTCCAGCCCCGGCATGGCATTGCTCGTGGGAGCGGTATACGGGCTGGTCATTTATCTGTTTAATTTCTATGGACTTGAGCGTGCCTTTCCCTGGTTCGCCGAGATGCGCGGCTGGCCGACGCTCGCGGCACACCTGGTCTTCGGGATGGCGGCAGCGGAAATCTACGGCAAGCTCGAACGACCTGCGCCCTGGTCGTAGCCTCTGTCAATATTACATGGCGACAGTTTCCGATTTTGGAATTTCGACAATGCGAAATGGGGGGCGGCCCGGAAAGGTCCGCTCCAGCAGCGGCTTCGCAACGTTGTAGACCGGAATGTTATTCGCTGTTTTTCCTTCGGGTTGTCCACGATGGGCATGGCCGTGAAAAACCGCGTTCACCGGATAGCGGATCAAGGGTTCTTCCAGGCGGCTCGTTCCGAGGAAAGCAAAGATTTCCGGCGGCTCTCCTTCCACTGTTGCCTGAATAGGCGAATAGTGCAACAAACCGATGCGCTGGCTGGTTCGCAACTTGGCAAGTGCCGACTCGAACTTCAAGGTTTCCTGGATCGCTTCGTTGACGAAATGCTTGATCGCACTCTCGCCCCACGGTCCAAGTGATCGCCGGCCGTAGCCGCCGGCAAAGCCTTTCACGCCCGCAATGCCGATGCCATGGATTTCGCATGCCTCGCCGTCCAGCATGTGCACGCCCGCTCCTGTCAGAATCCGGCGCACCTCATTCTCCTTGCCGGACTCGAAATCATGGTTGCCAAGCACCGCCACGACCGGAATCCTTGCCGGTGACAGCGCTTCCGCCAGTACGTGCGCTTCTTCAGGCAAGCCGTAATCCGTCAGATCGCCGCACAGCAAGAGAATGTCCGCATTGTCGGCAGCCTGCAAAAAAAACGACCGCAATTCACTTGTCGATGTTTGGGTGCAATGAAGATCGCCGACTGCTGCCAAGCGTATTGTTTCCTGTAACATCACCATGCATCCTCGCTTTCATTGACCGGGTATCCGATTTACTGACAGTGCTTTGCGTGCAAAAGTTGTACCGATCGAGACTGTCGTCGTGTGGCACATGTTTTGCAGACGGCTATGGCGGATCATTGTCTTGCTCAGGCGATGCAGCCGGAGTGCATTGTTGCCATTGTCCGGATTTTCAGAATGCAAATATCCACATCCATATCGACAACAAATGAAATCGAACATGGCACGGCGATGTTTTACCAGCATGTTCTGAAGACATTGAACAGTGCGGGCGTGCCGTATCTTGTCGGCGGTGCTTATGCATTTCACCACTACACGGGCATCATTCGCGATACCAAGGATCTCGATCTCTTTATCCGGCGGCGGGACTTCGACCTGATCAGCGCCGCCTTGCAGAAGTCCGGTTACCGCACCGAACTGACGTACCCGCACTGGCTGGGAAAATTGTTCTTCAACGGTGACTTCATCGATCTGATTTTCAGCTCCGGCAACGGCGTCGCCGAAGTGGACGACGCCTGGTTCGAGTTTGCGCCACAGGTCGACATGCTGGGCGTGCCGGTCCGGCTGTCGCCGGCGGAAGAAATGATCTGGTCCAAGTCCTTCATCATGGAACGCGAACGCTTTGACGGCGCGGATATTGCCCATCTGCTGAGGACGCGTGCCGAACACCTGGATTGGCAGCGCATGCTCGGCCGCTTCGATACGCACTGGCGCATTCTGCTATGCCACGTGATCCTCTTCGGCTTCATTTATCCGGATGAGCGGGAACTGATTCCTGCATGGGTGGTGGACGAACTGCTTGCCCGCCTGCGCATTGACACGCACACGGCAGCCAACGAATCCCGTATCTGCTTTGGCACCTTGCTGTCACGCGAACAATTCCTGCCCGATATCGCACGATGGGGCTATCGCGACGCACGCCTTGTCCCGCACGGCCACATGACGGAACAAGAGACGGTGACATGGACAGATGCCATCAAGAACAAGCATTGACAAGCTGTTAATTGGTTCCAAGGATCCTTGCGATTGATTCAGATAAAGCTTTCCCGACCCGCCGGAACCGTGTGCCGCACCCGTGATAAACTCGCCCCATGAACCGCGCGATCCGTATTTTTCTGTTGTGGCTGCTTGTGCTCGCCCTCCTTGTGCAGGGATTCGCCGCGACCGTCAGACAATCGTGCGGCACGACGCATCATCATGGCTTTGCTGCGCTCGCGGTGCATCACGCACATTCGCATCCGTCCGTATTCGGCGATCACCAGCAGCAAGGCGACCACCAACAGCAGCTTCAGCACGAACACGCCACACAGGCATCCTCGGGCACCGATTCCAGCCCTCTCGACCATCGGCTTTCGGCGTCGACATGCAGCGACTGCACTGCCTGCTGCGCGGGTGCTTTCATACTGCCTGCCGCGTTGAACTGGGCGCCGGTGCATGCGAGCAGCATTGCCCTCGTGGCACCTTCATCACCTCCCTACTCCGGCTATTTCCCGGAGCGCATGAAACGACCTCCAAAATACTTCTTCGCCTGATTCGTCTCGCCGCAATGGCGCACATCCGCTAGCTTCGGGTGTTTGCGCCCTTTCGGCTCAGGTCTTGGCACGCATGTCCTGCACCGCAGCCACACGTGCGTATTAGGAATACGAGGAAGTCATGTCTTTTTTTTATCGATTCGGAATCGCACGCAGTGCGCCGCGCCTTCCGACACCGAAATCCGTTGCACTTGCCGTTTCCGCGATGCTGCTGACCGGTTGCGCCAGCTTTTCCCCGCATGGCGGAATGGATGCCGTGTCCGCGATGACCCGCGAGCGGACCGGCCAGGCCGTTGAACGTATTCCGGCTGCAAGCGATGCCGCTGCGCTGGATGCAAGTATCGACGTGCTGCTCGTGCAACCCTTGAGCGCCGATACGGCAGTCCGGATCGCGCTGACCAACAACCGCGGCTTGCAGGCGTCCCTGTCCGAACTGGGCGTGGTGGAAGCGGACTTCGTGCAGGCCGGACGCCTGCGCAATCCGTCCGTTTCCTTCGGCCGCCTGCGGGGCGGCGACGATATCGAAATCGAGCGCAGCATCATGTTCGATCTTGCCGGTCTGCTCACCCTGCCGCTGCGGCGCGACATCGAGAGCCGACGCTTCGAGCAAGCCAAACTGCAAGCCGCCGAGCACGCGGTGAAACTGGCGGCAGATACACGCCGCGCCTATTTCAATGCGGTCGCCGCGCAACAAACCGCGCAGTACATGGAGCAAGTCAAGGATGCGGCGGAAGCCGGCGCCGAACTCGCGCAGGGAATGGCGAAGGCCGGCAACTGGAGCAAGCTCGATCAGGCACGGGAGCAGGCCTTTCATGCCGACGCGACCGCGCAGCTCGCCCGCGCCCGGCAAAACGCCGTCGCCGCGCGTGAACGATTGACACGCGCCATGGGACTGTCGGCCAAGCACACCGCGTACAAATTGCCGGGCCGCCTGCCCGACTTGCCGTCCGCGCCCGCCGAAGTCGGCAACATCGAGGCGCAAGCCTTGCAGCAGCGGCTCGATGTGCAAATGGCAAGACGTGACGCGGAGGCCACCGCCAGCGCGCTTGGCTTGACCAGGACCACCGGCTTCATCAATGTCTTTGACGCCGGATACCGGACCAAGAGTCAGACCGGCGCGCCGCGCAGCAATGGCTACCAGATCGAACTGGAATTGCCGCTGTTCGACTGGAGCGGCGCGAAAACAGCCGGGGCGGAAGCCGTGTACATGCAAGCCGTGCATCGCACCGCCGACATCGCTGTCCGCGCGCGTTCCGAGGCGCGCGAAGCGTATTCCGCCTACCGCACCAGCTACGATCTCGCCAGGCACTATCGGGATGAAGTCGTGCCCCTGCGCAAAAAGATTTCCGAGGAAATGCAGTTGCGCTACAACGGCATGCTGGTCAGCGTATTCGACCTGCTTGCCGATGCCCGTGCGCAGATCGGCAGCGTCAATGCAGCGATCGAAGCGCAGCGCGATTTCTGGCTGGCCGACACCGACTTGCAGCAGGCGATACATGGCAGCAGCGGAGCGAGCCGCGAGTTGCGCGGGTCGACAGGCCCGACTGAATAAAAAGATCATGTGAAAGGAAACATCGATGGTATCCCGCAGAGGATTTCTGGCAGGCGCCGCCACCATGCTGGGCACCGGGCTGGTCAGCAGGGCCGGCGCGGCGTCCATTCCGGAAGCAGCGGTCGTGCGGAATGCGCAGACGCTCCCGCCTGCCGCGCCGCCCAATGGCCGCCCTTTCCATCCCGTCGTGACACTGAACGGCTGGAGCGCGCCCTGGCGCATGAAAGACGGCTGGAAGGAATTCCACCTGATCGCAGAACCGGTGATCCGCGAAATCGCGCCCGGCATGAAAGCCACCTTATGGGGCTACAACGGCTCCAGCCCCGGCCCGACGATCGAAGTGGTCGAAGGCGACAAGGTGCGCATCTTCGTCACCAACAAACTGCCGGAGCACACCACCATCCATTGGCACGGCCAGCGCCTGCCGAACGGCATGGACGGCGTAGGCGGACTGACGCAGCCGCAGATCCCGGTCGGAAAGACCTATGTCTACGAATTTGAAGCGCGCCGCGCCGGCACCTTCATGTATCACCCGCATGCGGATGAGATGACGCAAATGGCAATGGGCATGATGGGCCTGTGGATCACGCATCCGAAGAATCCGGCCCAGCATCGCGTGGACCGCGACTTCGCTTTCCTGCTCAATGCCTACGACATCGACCCCGGCAGCTCCACGCCGAAGGTCAATACCATGCTCGATTTCAATCTGTGGACATGGAACAGCCGCGCCTTTCCCGGCATCGATCCGCTCGTATGTCGCCAGGGCGATCGGGTGCGCATCCGCATCGGCAATCTCACCATGACAAACCATCCCATGCATTTGCACGGCCATGAGTTCGAGGTGACCGGAACCGACGGCGGCTGGATACCGAAAGCGGCGCGCTGGCCCGAGGTCACGACCGATATCGGCGTCGGCCAGATGCGCGCGATCGAATTCGACGCGACCGAACCCGGTGACTGGGCGTTTCACTGCCACAAGGCGCACCACACCATGAACGCGATGGGGCACAACGTGCCGACCATGATCGGCGTCGACCAGCGCAAGGCAGCCGAGAAGATCATCAGGCTCATTCCCGACTACATGACGATGGGCGATCGCGGCATGGCCGACATGGGCGCGATGGAAATGCCGCTGCCGGACAACACCTTGCCGATGATGACCGGCACCGGCCCGTTCGGCGCGATCGAGATGGGCGGCATGTTCACCACAGTCAAGATACGCAAGAATCAGCAACCGGGCGATTACAAGGATCCGGGCTGGTACCAACATCCGGCCGGAACCAATGCCTATGAACTCAAGTAAAGGAACACAAATGAAACTAGTCGCAGCAGCCTCATTCGCCGCTACCCTCGCCCTGTCACTCGCAGCCCCGCTGGCGCATGCGCACGGCGACAATCATCATGCGAAAAAGGCATTCGACGCGGCGAGCGCAGAGCAAAAGGATTTCGGCATTGCAGGCGATCCCGCAAAAGCGACAAGGACCATCAAGCTGACCATGAGCGACGCCATGCGTTTTACGCCGAACCGCATCAAGGTCAGGCGTGGCGAGACAGTCAGATTTGTCGTCACGAACAAGGGCAAGATGCTGCACGAGCTGGTCATCGGTACGCCGGAAGAAATTCAGGAGCATGCAGCGCTGATGAAAAAATTCCCCGACATGGAGCATGACGAAGCGCATATGGCGCACGTCAAGGCGGGCAAAAGCGAAGACCTGGTGTGGACCTTCAACCGGCCCGGCGAATTCGAATTCGCTTGCCTGATTCCTGGTCATTTCGAAGCCGGCATGTCCGGAAAGATTTCTGTCGTCGAAAGGTAAATCATGAAACGTCGCATTCTTTTACAGGCCATCCTTGCAGGCACCCTCGGCGTCCATCTGTATGCCGCGGCAGCCCTGCCCGTGGTCGAGGTATACAAGAACCCTTCCTGCGGATGCTGCACCGGATGGGTCAAGCATCTCGAACAAAACGGATTCACCGTGAAAGTTCAAGAAGTTGCGAATCCGTCCGACTATCGGGCAAAATTCGGCATCCCCAACACGCTCGGCTCCTGCCATACCGCCATCGTGCAGGGCTACGCGATCGAAGGCCATGTGCCGGCAAGCGATATCAAGCGACTGCTGGCGGAACACAGAAAAGTGAAAGGACTCGCCGTCCCCTCCATGCCGCTCGGGTCGCCGGGCATGGAAGGCAATCGCAGCGATCCCTATGACGTCCTTCTGGTGAAGACGGACGGCAGCTACTCAACCTATCATCACTACAACGGGAAATAACAGAAAGGAAATTCTCATGAAACAACTATCTCAACTTGCCTTGCTGTCCGCATGTGCACTCGCCTTCGCCTCCCCCGCGTTCGCCGCCGATTCGCATAATCATGGACATGAACACGACCACGGCGCGATGATGACCGTGGCGGCCACGACGGCCACCA
>NZ_DATFAF010000091.1:0-42933 GCF_035254865.1 Noviherbaspirillum sp. | reverse complement strand
TTGGAATCGTTGAACCACTTGACGGTACCTGTTGCCATAAAAGCGTCTTTCATTAATAGCTAATCACACGAGCCGTATAAGCAAGAAGCCTCGCGTCACGCTGCCGCCCCCTCCTAAAACCTGCTCACTTCTATTGACAATCCCATAACGCTATCATTGTCAATAAGTACCATTGTTCCTGCAAAAATTATAAAAGTCAAGGCGGTTTTCTGGTCATTTTTGACATATTACAAGGAATCTTCAGCTCGTCGTCCTTGAATTCAGCGGTCGAAGCATCATCTGCGAATTGCGCGGAAAAAGCGTAATATCAATATCTAGTTGGAATACCCTTACTTTTGCGAATTCGGCAAAGTTGAACCCATTAGAATCAGACGTATGGCAACTCAGCATGAAAACGGTACGGTCCTTGCTAGGCAAGAGCAGAAGCTGAAGCCGCCGCCGATGTACCAGGTCCTGCTTTTAAATGATGACTATACGCCCATGGAATTTGTCGTTGCGATCATTCAGGAGTACTTTAACAAGGATCGTGAAACCGCGACGCAGATCATGCTTAAGGTTCATCGCGATGGAAAAGGTATGTGTGGCATCTATCCAAAAGACATAGCGTCCACTAAAGTAGAATTAGTTTTAACCCACGCTCGAAAAGCAGGACATCCCTTGCAATGCGTGATGGAGGAAGCATGATTGCGCAGGAACTTGAAGTTAGTTTGCACATGGCTTTTGTCGAAGCCCGCCAGGCGCGACACGAGTTCATTACAGTCGAGCATTTGCTGCTCGCGTTGCTCGATAACCCATCAGCTGCGGAAGTATTGCGCGCATGCGCCGTCAATATTGAAGACCTGCGCAAAACGCTGACGAATTTCATCAGCGACAATACGCCGACAGTACCTGGAACCAGCGAGGTCGACACTCAGCCGACACTCGGTTTCCAGCGCGTGATTCAGCGTGCGATCATGCACGTGCAATCCGCGTCCAACGGCAAGAAGGAAGTGACCGGTGCCAACGTGCTTGTCGCGATCTTTGGTGAAAAAGATTCACACGCCGTGTATTACCTGCATCAGCAAGGCGTCACACGGCTTGATGTGGTGAATTTCATCTCCCACGGCGTGCGCAAGGATCAGCAGCTCGATTCGCAGAAAGCGCCGGAAGGTACGGAAGATGCGCAGGCTGAAGGTCAGCAGAAGGAAAGTCCGCTCGATCAGTTCACGCAGAATCTGAACAAGCTGGCTGCCGAAGGCAAGATCGATCCGTTGATTGGCCGCGAAGCCGAAGTTGAGCGCGTGATCCAGACCTTGTGCCGTCGTCGCAAGAACAACCCTTTGCTGGTTGGTGAGGCTGGCGTTGGCAAGACCGCGATTGCGGAAGGGCTGGCATGGCGCGTCACGCAGGGCGACGTGCCTGAAGTGTTGCAGAACGCGGTCGTCTATTCGCTGGACATGGGTGCGCTGCTGGCGGGTACCAAATATCGCGGCGACTTCGAGCAACGTTTGAAGGCGGTGCTCAAGCAGCTGCGTGACAACCCGCACGGCATCCTGTTCATCGACGAGATCCATACCATTATCGGTGCGGGATCCGCATCCGGCGGCACGCTGGACGCATCCAATCTGCTGAAGCCCGCGCTCTCGAGCGGCCAGCTAAAGTGCATTGGCGCAACAACCTACACCGAGTTCCGCGGAGTGTTCGAGAAAGACCATGCGCTGTCGCGTCGCTTCCAGAAGATCGACGTGAACGAGCCAACCGTCGAGCAGACGGTGCAAATCCTGCGTGGCCTGAAGTCGCGTTTCGAAGAGCATCATGGCGTGAAATATTCGGCATCGGCCCTGACATCGGCGGCGGAGCTTGCTGCGCGATTCATCAACGACCGTCATTTGCCGGACAAGGCGATCGATGTGATCGACGAGGCGGGCGCCGCACAACGCATTTTGCCGAAGTCAAAGCAGAAGAAGACGATTGGCAAGTCGGAAATCGAGGACATCATCTCCAAGATCGCGCGCATTCCGCCGCAGAGCGTCAATCAGGACGACCGCACCAAGCTGCAGACGATCGAGCGCGATCTGAAGAATGTCGTATTCGGGCAGGATCCGGCCATCGAGGCCTTGGGTTCGGCGATCAAGATGGCACGCGCCGGCTTGGGCAAGATGGACAAGCCCATCGGCTCTTTCCTGTTCTCCGGACCGACCGGCGTCGGCAAGACCGAGGTGGCGAAGCAGTTGGCGTTCATCCTCGGCATCGAGCTGATCCGCTTCGACATGTCCGAGTACATGGAGCGTCACGCCGTGAGCCGTTTGATTGGCGCGCCTCCGGGCTACGTCGGTTTCGACCAGGGCGGTCTCCTGACCGAGGCAGTCACCAAGAAGCCGCATGCGGTGCTGCTGCTCGACGAGATCGAGAAGGCGCATCCGGATATCTTCAATATCCTGCTGCAGGTGATGGACCATGGCACGCTGACCGACAATAACGGTCGCAAGGCGGACTTCCGTAATGTGATCATCATCATGACCACAAATGCGGGCGCCGAAAGCCTCCAGAAGCGTTCGATTGGCTTCACCGACAAGAAGGAAGCCGGCGACGAAATGGCGGACATCAAGCGCATGTTCACGCCGGAATTCCGCAATCGGCTGGATGCCACCATCAGCTTCAAGGCACTGGACGAGGAAATCATCCTGCGTGTGGTGGACAAGTTCCTGATGCAGCTCGAGGAGCAACTGCACGAGAAGAAGGTCGAGGCGATCTTCACGGAGAACTTGCGCAAGTTCCTCGCGCGCAAGGGTTTCGATCCGCTGATGGGCGCACGACCGATGTCACGCCTGATCCAGGACATGATCCGCAAGGCGCTGGCGGACGAGTTGTTGTTCGGCCGCCTGGTATCGGGTGGGCGTGTCACGGTCGATCTGGACGAAAACGAGCAGATCAAGCTCGATTTCGCGGAAGGCGATGCATCGCCTCCGCCGGCACCTGAAGAAACGCTGGAAGTCGAATAAGCTGGTCTGGCTTCAAACGAGCCCGAATCCATTCAAGTGGATTCGGGCTTTTTTATATGCCGGGGGTGTTGCGGCGAGCCGGACTTATTGGGCCGGATTCGCGATTTCGGAATGAATGGCGTTGATGTTGCTGATCACTTCATCAGATAAGTTGACGGAGAACGCATCAATATCCTCCTGCAATTGCTGCATGGTGGTGGCGCCAATGATGGTCGATGCGACAAACCAGCGCGAATGGCACCATGCCAGCGCAAGCTGCGCCGGCGTCATGCCATTTTGTCGCGCGAGGGCGGCGTAAAGTTTCACGGCTTTCGCTACCGAGTCACGCAGGTAGCGAGGGCTCCAGCTTGGCGGGAAAATAGTCAGGCGACCATGTGCTTTCGGATGATCGAGATACTTGCCCGACAACTGGCCGAAACCGAGTGGGCTGTACGCGAGCAGGCCGACATTTTCGCGGAAGCAGGCCTCGTCGAGCCCCGATTCGAAGCTGCGATTCAACAGGTTGTACGCATTTTGAATGGATACGATGCGCGGCAAGCCGCTGGACTCGGAATGCTTGACGAATTCGCATACGCCCCATGGCGTTTCGTTTGATACGCCGATGTGGCGGATTTTTCCGGCCTTGACCAGATCCGCGAGTGCTTCCAAGGTATTTTCAATTGCTGCATGAGGGCGTTCCTTTTGGGGATTGAACGCGATCTGGCCAAAAATCGGCGCATTGCGGCTGGGCCAGTGCAATTGGTAGAGATCGATGTAATCCGTCTGCAGGCGTTTCAGACTGCTGTCAACGGCGGCCCGCAGATTGACAGCGTCGAAATCACTTTCGCCGTTGCGTATCCATGTTATTCCGCGTGAAGGGCCGGCGGCCTTGGTCGCCAGAACGACATCGCGCCGCTTGCCGGATTTCTTCAGCCAGGTGCCGATGTATGCTTCGGTACGCCCTTGCGTTTCGGCGCGCGGCATCACCGGGTACATTTCCGCAGTATCGATGAAGTTGATGCCGCGCTCGATCGCATAATCGAGTTGACTGTGCGCGTCGGCTTCGGTGTTCTGCTCACCGAAGGTCATGGTGCCAAGACAAATCCTGGAAACGTTCAGATCGCTGGTACCGAGAGTAATCTTTTCCATGTACGGGTATCGGTTAAGTTCGGGAGGTCATTCGCCTGGTTCGGCGGACATGACAGAACTTTAACGCGATTTGCGCAAGGCTGCTGCGCACTCCGTGACCAAGGCCGGACCGCGGTAGATCAGCCCGGTATAGAGCTGGACCAGCGATGCGCCGGCATCGATCTTGGCCTGCGCATCTTGTCCTGAGAGGATTCCGCCGACACCGATAATCGGAAGTGCGTCGCCCAATTCCGCTTTCAGGCCACGAATCACCTTGTTCGATGCTTCCAATACCGGCGCACCGGACAGACCGCCGGTCTCCTCCGCGTGCGGCAGCCCTTTGACGGCATCGCGCGAGATCGTGGTATTGGTGGCAATGACCGCATCCATCTTGTGGCGAAGCAGGGCGGAAGCGATAGTCTTGATTTGCTCGCTGTCGATATCAGGTGCGATCTTGAGTGCAATCGGCACGTAGCGCATGTGGTGGTCAGCAAGGCGATGCTGTGCGTTCTTGAGTTGCGACAACAAGGCATCCAGCTCGGAGCCGCCCTGCAACTGTCGGAGGTTTTTCGTATTGGGGGACGAGATATTGACGGTCACGTAACTCGCATACGGGTAGACCTTTTCCAGGCAATGCAAATAATCGTCGGCGGCGCGTTCGATGGGCGTATCCGCGTTCTTGCCGATATTGAGGCCGAGGATGCCTTCCTTGTTCTGGTAAAACTTCGATGCCTGCACATTGGCGACGAACGCATCGACGCCGCCGTTGTTGAATCCCATGCGATTAATCACCGCACGCGCTTTGGGCAGGCGGAAGATGCGCGGCTGCGGATTGCCGGGTTGGGCGCGTGGCGTCACGGTGCCCACTTCGATGAAACCGAAACCAAGTGCCGCCAGGCCATCGATATAGCCGCCATCCTTGTCCAATCCGGCAGCCAGTCCAACGGGGTTGGGAAAGTTAATGCCCATGACCGTTCGCGGATCGGGTGCGGGGCGTGCGATAAGCTGAGTCAGGCCGAGACTGGCGGCGCGCTTCAGCGCCGGCAAGGTGAAGTTATGCGCGGTTTCGGGATCAAGCGAGAAGAGGAAAGGGCGGGCGAGCGCGTAGAGGAGCTTGTTGGACATGACACTCAAGAGTTAGGCAATGGCGTGCGGGGCGCCATTCATGCGCCGCCGCGGAAGGCGCTATTTTACTCTTGCAACTTGTTAACGACCGCTGCCGGACAGATGGTCGGCGCGCCATTCTGCCCATCGGCCTCGTTGGAGCGCTTCCAGCGGCTTGAAATTGACCTTGTAAGCCATTTTCTGACTGTCCCTGATCCAGTAGCCGAGATACACATAGGACATGTCCAGATGTCTGGCTTGTTCAATTTGCCACAGCACGTTGAAGGTCCCGTACGACGCGCCCTCCACATCCGGGTCGTAAAAGGTGTACACCGATGAAAGTCCGTCGCTGAGGATGTCGATGATGCTGACCATGCGAAGCGTGCCGTCGCTTTCTCGGAATTCGACCAGGCGCGTGTTGACCTTGCTCTGAAGCAGAAACTGCGCATATTGGTCGCGGCTGTCCTGGTCCATGCCGCCGCCTGCATGGCGTGCCGCCTGGTAGCGAAGGTACAACTCATAATGTTCGGGAACATAGGCAAGGTTGGTGACCCAGGTCGTCAGATCCTGATGACGTTTCCATGCGCGGCGCTGACTGCGATTGGCGAAAAACTCCTTCACCTTGACCCGCACCGGAATGCACGCCTGGCATCCGTCGCAATAGGGGCGGTAAGTAAAGATGCCGCTACGACGGAATCCATTCTTGACCAGTTCGGAGTAGACATCCGCGTTGATGAGGTGCGAGGGCGTCGCGACTTGAGAGCGCGCCTGCCGGCCATCGAGGTAACTGCAGGGATACGGAGCCGTTGCGTAGAACTGCAAGGTGGCAAAGGGCAGGTCTTTAAGATGCGTCATATGCAGATAGCCGGACTGCGATAGTCATAATTTACACCTTATGTCATGGAGGACATAAGGGATTTTTTCCGCTTGCTCGAAATAATGGTAGCGGTTGCCATTCTTCTATCGGCGCAAGATCGACGGCCTCGCGCAGATGCGCGATGAATTCCGCTCGCGGTATCGGCGAAGCGCCCAGTGAGGCAAGATGGGACGTCTCCTGCTGGCAGTCGATCAGGGTCACCCCATGAGCGTGAAGAAAATGCACCAGATAGGCGAGAGCGATTTTGGAAGCGTCAGACACGCGCGCAAACATTGACTCGCCATAAAACATTTTTCCGATACAGACGCCGTACGCACCTCCGACCAGTTCGCCATCGAGCCACAGCTCCGAAGAGTGTGCATAGCCTTGGCGGTGCAGCGCGCCATAGCCGCGAATGATGTCCGGTGATATCCACGTACCGGCACTATCCTTGCGCGGTTCTGCGCATGCACGCATCACCTGCTCGAATGCGCTGTCGAAGCGAATTTCCCAGCGCCGGTCGGTGCGCATACTGTTGTCGACTTTCTTCAGTGTCTTTTTCAGACTATGGGAGATGACAAAACGTTCGGTCAGCAAGACCATGCGGGGATCGGTGCTCCACCAAAGGATCGGCTGGCCTTCCGAAAACCAGGGAAAAATCCCATGACGATAGGCTTCCAGCAAGCGTCGTGGCGACAAATCTCCACCGGCGGCGAGCAAACCCGGGGCCCCGTCGGCTTCGGTCAGTGCCTTGGAAACGTCGGGAAAAGGAGAGCGTGCATCCAGCCAAGGAATCATTGGACCTCCCCAAACTGGACCATGGTTCCGCACACTATCAGTGCAAAAACTCGTGTTTTTTGCATTTATTGAAAATTAATTCTTGTAATTCAATAACTTATATTTTCGCACCGCAACGGAATAGTTTTTGCTTAGGTGTTGTCGATCGTCATTATTTTGCACACTTATAGGGAGATCTTCTGCATGGGCGCGCTTAAAACCGGTACCGACGCATTATTCATATTGCTCGGCGCCATCATGATTCTTGCCATGCATGCCGGGTTTGCATTTTTGGAACTCGGTACTGTGCGCAAGAAAAACCAGGTCAATGCCTTGGTCAAAATATTAGTCGATTTTGCGGTATCCACGATCGCCTATTTTTTCGTCGGTTACACGGTCGCCTACGGCATCGGCTTCTTCACGGATGCAAACACATTGTCGGCAAAGAATGGTTTCGAGCTAGTGAAGTTTTTCTTCCTGTTGACGTTCGCGGCTGCGATTCCCGCCATTATTTCCGGCGGCATTGCCGAGCGCGCGAAGTTTTATCCACAATTGTTTGCGACCGCGCTCCTGGTCGGCCTTGTGTATCCGTTTTTCGAAGGCATCGCCTGGAACCATCAACTCGGCATCCAGGCGTGGCTCAAGGCAGCGTTTTCCGAAGAGTTTCATGATTTTGCCGGTTCGGTGGTGGTGCACGCGGTGGGCGGCTGGGCCGCCTTGCCGGCGGTATTGCTGTTGGGGGCGCGGCGCGGCCGCTATTCAAAGGATGGAGCGGTCGCCGCACATCCGCCTTCAAACATCCCGTTCCTTGCGCTTGGTGCATGGATCCTGACGGTGGGATGGTTCGGCTTCAACGTGATGAGTGCGCAGACGCTGGACAAAATGAACGGTTTGGTGGCGCTGAATTCGCTGATGGCCATGGTGGGCGGAACACTGATCGCAGTCCTGATGGGCAAGAACGATCCGGGGTTTGCCTACAACGGACCGCTTGCAGGTCTGGTCGCGATTTGTGCCGGATCGGACCTGATGCATCCACTCGGCGCCTTGATCACCGGCGGGGTTGCGGGTGCAATCTTTGTCTGGATGTTTACGCGCACACAGAACAAATGGAAAATTGACGACGTGCTTGGCGTCTGGCCATTGCATGGCCTGTGCGGTGTCTGGGGCGGCATCGCGGCGGGTATTTTCGGGCAGAAGGTGTTCGCGGGTGTCGGCGGCGTTTCCTTCATGTCCCAGTTGATTGGTACGGTCATGGGAGTGAGCATCGCCTTGATCGGATCGGCAATTATTTACATCGTCTTGAAGAAAGTTGTCGGCATTCGACTTGATCCGGAACAGGAATTCGACGGAGCAGACCTGTCGATTCATAAGATCAGTGCGACTGCGGAGCGCGAGACAAGCTGGTAGGCGTGCGCCATTGGCAGTTTGCGGAAATGAAAAAGGGCAGCAAGACGCTGCCCTTCCTTTTTTGATTGTCGGTGTGTCAGAGCGAGATAGTCCTAGTCGCTTCGCCGCATCGGTTTCAGAATGTCTCGCGTATGCAAGGAATATGCGCCGCCTTCGCTGCGAATACGCGCGAGGTCTGCAAAGAAGAACTTCAGTGTGTGCGCCACTGTGGGGAAGGCGATGTCGTCCCATGGAATCTGTGCTTCCGAAAACAATTCGACTTCGAGACTTTCGATGCCCGCCTGATAGTCCAGGTCAAGGAGAGTGGCACGATAGAACATATGCACCTGGTGCACGTGCGGCACGTTGAGCAGTGAGAACAGTTCGTGCAGTTCGATGCGCGCGCCGGCCTCCTCAAGCGTTTCGCGCATGGCCGCCTCACCCGTGGTTTCATCGTTTTCCATGAAACCCGCCGGCAGTGTCCAGTAGCCATGGCGCGGCTCGATAGCGCGCTTGCATAGCAGGACTCGCGTTTCATCGTTCTGTTCCCAAACCGGAATGGAGCCGATCACCATCTTCGGATTCTGGTAGTGAATCGTGCCGCATTGTTCGCATACATAACGCGGACGATTGTCGTCGGGCGGAATCAGCAGCGAGACAGGATGCGCGCATTCTGAGCAGAATTTCATAAAGGAGTGTGCGAATAAAGTGTTGGTCGTGGCCTGTTGTGAGTGTGCACGGCCCTCGAGAAGCCGCATCGCAAGTGTATCATCGCGCATGGCAATCAATATTGCATTTGCGTTGATCGTCGATACCGGATATACTTCATCCCTTCAGACGCGGGGTGGAGCAGTCTGGCAGCTCGTCGGGCTCATAACCCGAAGGTCGCAGGTTCAAATCCTGCCCCCGCAACCAAGTCTTTAAGTCTTATAAATTCCCGCCCGCCATTAAACCTCCAATAAATCTGGGCGTCGGAATAGTATCAACTGGTTCTCTAACCGGACGACATCGTCAGATGCCTGTCGTTGACGAAAATTCTGCACATTGTTAGTAAAAAACAAGACGCATAAAAATGAATACTATTGAGGCGAAGAAAGTCCTCGAAACGGCATTGCTTTGCGCCCATGAGCCCCTGTCGATCAACGACATGAAGAAGCTCTACGCGGAAAACGTCGACGCCGGTGAAGAAGTGATCGGCGCTGACACCATCAAGTCGATGCTCGAAGAATTGCGCAATGACTGGGCCGACAAGGGTATCGAGATTGTCAGTCTGTCGACCGGTTGGCGGTTTCAGAGCCGCCCCGAAATGAAGAAGTATCTCGAGCGCCTGAATCCGGAAAAACCCCCGAAGTATTCGCGTGCCACCCTTGAAACGCTCGCCATCATCGCATACCGGCAACCTGTGACGCGCGGCGATATCGAAGAAATTCGCGGCGTGACTGTTAATTCGCAGACCATCAAGATGCTCGAAGACCGGGGCTGGATCGAGGCAATCGGGCATCGGGATGTGCCGGGGCGCCCCGCGCTGTTTGCAACCACTAAACATTTCCTTGATGACCTCGGACTGACCTCGCTCGATCAACTGCCGCCTTTGCAGGACGTCGCGAAAGAAGAGGTCCAGGGAGGTATGTTGCCGGAAATGCAGGCGCTGGAAAGCGGGATGCAATCCAGCGTCGACCAGGCTGCTATGGAATTTCCAGGGCAGCCATGCGCAGAAGACGCGCAAACCGAAACCGCACAGAATCCCGAGGCAGTTGAGGCGATCAATGCCGGCCTTGAGGCATCTGTGTCAACCGTCGCAGAAGAATCGAATTCTCCTGGCGATGCCGACTCTATACCGCTTGTTTCTTCGGAATCCGAAGCGGAAGAGGTTCCTTCCGTTGATGTCGCGCCCGTAGAAGAGGCGCAAGATGACATCGCAACAAGAAGCCAGCATGATCAAGAACCGAACGATGAATCTGCCTACCCACGATGAGACGCCAGTGGCCAAAACCACCGATTCTTCCGCAAACGCGGACTCCGGCAAGAGCGACAATTTGACGCCAGATAGCACGTCCTCCGGCTCCGCTCAAGCGGAGGAAGGCAAAACGAAACCCGCCAAACGTGGCGTGCGTGGTCCGCGCAGCCTGAGGCGTGCAAGATCGCCGCGCCAATCCGATGTGGAAGGCTCCTCCAGCCAGGAAGTTGCATCGGAAGGTGCAGGCGAACAGGCTCCTATAGTTGATGTGGCGCCGGATGCGGGCAAGACCCAGCGGAAAGCCGTGGATGGACGCAAGCGAGACGAGCGTCAAAAAGGAAAGCCGGCCCAGAAGCAACGGGGAAAGCAGGCTGGTCCCGTCAACAAGACGCAGCAGCCGCGCGCCAAGGGCGGCCCTAACGACGATATATTTTCCTTTGTTACTTCCGATGCATTCGACAGCTCCGTTGCGGACGAGGATGTAAAAGGAGCGCGTCGCGGCCAGGCGGCAGTGAAGACTGTTCGGCGCGACCTGACGGCCGAGGACGATGCGCCGAAATTGCATAAGGTGCTGGCTGATGCCGGCCTCGGTTCGCGTCGCGACATGGAAGAATTGATCATCGCCGGACGGGTGTCCGTCAATGGCGAGCCGGCACACATCGGTCAGCGGATTCTGCCGACCGATCAGGTGCGCATCAACGGCAAGCTCATTCAGCGCAAGATCAGCAAGCGTCCGCCGCGGGTTCTTGTTTATCACAAGTCGGCAGGCGAAATCGTGAGTCATAGCGACCCTGAAGGGCGCCCGTCCGTATTCGAGCACTTGCCCACGATGAAAGCGGGAAAATGGCTTGCCGTCGGTCGACTCGACTTCAATACCGAGGGCTTGCTGCTCTTTACGACCTCGGGCGATCTTGCGAATCGCCTCATGCATCCGCGTTATGGCATCGAGCGCGAGTATGCGGTGCGTACGCTTGGCGAACTCGAAGAGGGTATGCGCCAGAAGCTGCTCAGTGGCGTTGAGCTGGAAGATGGCGTCGCGCAATTTTCAAAGATCTCGGATGGTGGCGGGGAAGGAGCGAACCGCTGGTATCGCGTGATTATTGGCGAAGGACGCAACCGCGAAGTGCGCCGAATGTTTGAGGCCGTGGGTCTGACGGTATCGCGTCTGATCCGGACTCGATATGGTGCATTGACCTTGCCGAGTAATCTGAAGCGTGGCCGGTGGGAGGAGCTCGACGAGCAAGCCGTACGCAATTTGATGGCGCTAAGCGGCCTTGAAAAGGCTGCTGGTTCGACTTCGGGCAAGGCCCGCCCCGAACGTCAGGCGGTCGATCGCAACGGCAACGGCAACGGCAACGGTTTTGACAAGAATCAGGGGCAAAAGCGTGGCCCGGCTCGCGGCAACAGTCGCGGACAGGGGGCGCAACGCAGCCGTCAGCCGGATCCGCTGCAAACTGCGCTTGGTTTCCCTGATGCCGGACAACCTCGCCGCGGCGGCGGGCAAGCGCGTGCAGGCGGCGGACAGGCACGTGCGGGGATAGGAATGCACGCCATCGTGCGCCGGCGAACACGCGGTTAAGTGGCGCCGGACGGTTGGTCCGGCGTGAAAATTTCTGATTTGAAATTATTTGACCCTCTGTTCTGCGGAGGGACCTTATTGCCATTGCGATGCACCAAATAATTGTTTATAATTAGAGAGTTAACAAAAGTCGGCCCGCAAGAGTGCTTGTCGGGAACTACACCCGCATGGGCTGGAGCGATAAAAAAGATGGGCAGATGCCCATTTTTTTTTTCTTCAACGGATTCTGCGTGTGTTTGCCCCGGCTTGGATCGCTACGGAGAATGGTTTTGCGGTTGTTGGATTTAATTGAAAGAACAGTCGTTGGCATGGGCTATGAACTGGTCGAATTCGAACAGGCGGCTCATGGACTGCTGCGCGTATTCATCGACTTCCCGCCTGAAGATGCGGACAAGGGCAACATTACGGTGGAGGACTGCGAGAAGGTCAGTCATCAGTTATCCCATGTGCTGACGGTGGAAAACGCGAATTACGAGCGGCTCGAGATTTCGTCGCCGGGTCTGGATCGCCCGCTGAAGAAGCTGGCCGACTATGCGCGTTTTGCCGGACAGGAAGCGATCGTGAAGTTGCGGATGCCGATGCCGGGTGCGGCAAATCGCAAGTCGTTTCAAGGCGTTTTGCATATGCCGGACGGCGAAACGCTGAAGCTGGAATTTGAAGGAAAAGATGGGCCGGCGATGCTCGATTTTACGCTCGCCGATGTGGACAAGGCACGCCTGGTGCCGAAAGTGGACTTTAGGAGTCGCAAAGCATGAGTCGTGAAGTATTGTTGTTGGTCGATGCGCTGGCACGAGAGAAAAACGTCGATAAGGAAATCGTCTTCGGAGCGCTCGAGCATGCGCTCGCGCAAGCGACCAAGAAACGTTACGAGGGCGACGTCGATGTGCGCGTTTCTATCGATCGCGAAACCGGCGAGTTCGAGTCCTTCCGCCGCTGGCATGTCGTGCCCGACGAGGCTGGCTTGCAGTTGCCCGACCAAGAAGTGCTGCACTTCGAGGCCAAGGAACAGATTCCGGATATCGAAGTCGATGATTACATCGAAGAGCCGATCGAATCCGTCGATTTCGGTCGCCGCTTTGCGCAGGATACCAAGCAGGTTGTGCTGCAACGTATTCGTGACGCCGAACGCGAGCAGATCCTTGCGGACTTCCTGCAGCGCGGCGACTCGCTTGTTACCGGCACCATCAAGCGCATGGAACGTGGCGATGCCATCGTTGAATCCGGAAAGATCGAAGCCCGCCTTCCGCGCGACCAGATGATTCCGAAAGAGAACCTGCGTATCGGTGATCGTGTTCGTGCCTACATCCTGCGTATTGATCGCAATGCGCGCGGTCCGCAGGTGATCCTGTCCCGCACGGCGCCGGAATTCATCATGAAGCTGTTCGAGCTGGAAGTGCCGGAAATCGAACAAGGCTTGCTGGAGATTAAATCGGCGGCGCGCGACCCGGGTGTGCGCGCGAAGATCGCAGTATTTACCAGCGACAAGCGCATCGATCCGATCGGTACCTGCGTCGGCATGCGCGGCTCGCGCGTGCAGGCGGTGACCGGTGAATTGGGCGGCGAGCGCGTGGACATCGTGCTGTGGTCGGAAGATCCGGCGCAGTTTGTGATCGGTGCGCTGGCGCCGGCGAATGTTTCGTCGATCGTCGTCGACGAAGAAAAACATGCAATGGATGTTGTCGTTGACGAGGAAAACCTGGCAATTGCCATTGGGCGCGGCGGGCAGAATGTACGGCTTGCATCCGAGTTGACCGGCTGGCAGATCAATATCATGACGGCTGAAGAGTCCGCGGACAAATCCGCTGCGGAAGCCGCCGCGATTCGCGCCGTGTTCATGGAGAAACTCGATGTCGACCAGGAAGTTGCCGACATTCTGGTGGAAGAAGGTTTTTCCAGCCTGGAGGAAATTGCCTACGTGCCGATTACCGAAATGCTGGATATCGAAGCATTCGATGAAGACACCGTGAACGAGCTGCGCAATCGCGCACGCGACGCGCTGGTGACCGAAGCGATTGCATCGGAAGAGGGCCTGGAAGGCATGACGGACGAGCTGGTCAACCTGGACGGCATCGACCGTGTCACGGCCGGCAAATTGGGCTTGGCCGGGATCAAGACGCTGGAAGCGTTTGCCGGTTTAGCTTATGACGAATTCGGCGCGATTCTGGCATTGCCGATCGAGCGTTCGCGTCAATTGATTGAAAATGAATTTGAGGATGTGACGGATGATGAAATGCGGCTCATCGACGCCAAGTACGATGACCGGGCGCGCGCCTTGCAGGCGAAAGCGCGGGAGCTGACCGAGACTAAATGATCCGCAACGCTCCATTATCATCTGAGCCACATAGAAAAGAGGACTGAATGGCGAGTAACAACGTAGCCCAATTTGCCACCGAACTGAAGATGCCCGCAGACCTGCTGTTGACGCAACTGCGTGCTGCAGGCGTCGACAAGAGTTCGGCGTCCGATCCATTGTCCAAAGACGACAAGGATAAGCTGTTGAATCACTTGCGCCGCGCACATGGCGCGTCCCCCGACGGCGAGAAAAAGAAGATTACGCTGACGCGCAAGGAAACAACCGAGATCAAGCAGGCCGACGCCACAGGCAAGTCGCGCACGATCCAGGTTGAAGTTCGCAAGAAGCGCACGTTTATCAAACGCGACGAGCCGACGATTGAAGAAGCGCCGGCAACAGCGGTGGAAGCTCCTGCTCCGGTTGTCGATGAAGCCGAAACGGCACGTCGGGCGGAAGAGGCGCGCCGACAGGCTGAGCTGATCGCGCGTCAGGAAGCGGAACTGCGTGAAAAGCAAGAGCATCTGGCCAAGCTGGAAGCCGAGAAGGAAGCGCAGGCGCGGGCCGCGCGCGAACGCCAGGCGGCTGAAGAGGCCGAGCGGGTCGCGGCGGCAGCTCAGGCGCAAAAAGCGGAATTGACTGCGGCTGAAGAGAAGACGCGCCAGGCCGACGAAGAGGCCAAGAAGAAAGCGGCCGAACAGGAATCCAAGGCGGCTGCCGAAAGAGCGGCCGCGACCGAGCGCGCGCGCAAGATGGTGGCTGACGAAGTCGCGCAGATCAAGGCGATGATGAGCGCGCCGCGCAAGGTCATGAAGGCGCCTGAGCCTGCTCCGGCAGCACCGGTTGCTAAGGCGGCAGAAGGCACCTTGCACAAGCCGGCCGAGAAAAAGCCGACTGACAAAAAAGAAGAAAAGAAACCGGCGGGCGGTGACAAGAAGTCGATCAAGTCGGCCAATGTCTCTTCAACCTGGCAGGATGATGCTGCGAAAAAGCGCGGCGGCCTCAAGACACGCGGCAACGGTGCGGCAACGACCCCGGGCGGCCGCGACGGCTGGCGCAGCGGCCCGAAGGGACGTCGCGGACATGGCCATGACGACCAGCGCGAATCCAATTTCCAGGTCCCGACCGAAGCCGTGGTGAAGGAAGTGCACGTGCCGGAGACGATTACCGTCGCCGAGCTGGCGCACAAGATGGCAGTCAAGGCTTCCGAAGTAATCAAGCACTTGATGAAGCTTGGCCAGATGGTCACGATCAACCAGGTGCTGGACCAGGAAACCGCGATGATCCTCGTGGAAGAAATGGGCCACAAGGCATTTGCCGCCAAGCTCGACGACCCCGAAGCCATGCTGGAAGAAGTCGGCGCCACGCATCCCGATGCCGAAGCATTGCCGCGCGCTCCGGTGGTGACCGTGATGGGTCACGTCGACCACGGCAAGACTTCGCTGCTCGACTACATCCGCCGCGCCAAAGTGGCAGCGGGTGAAGCAGGCGGCATTACACAGCATATCGGCGCGTATCACGTCGAGACACCGCGCGGCATCATCACCTTCCTCGATACGCCGGGCCACGAGGCATTTACAGCAATGCGTGCACGCGGCGCGAAAGCGACCGACATTGTGATTCTGGTGGTGGCGGCCGACGACGGCGTGATGCCCCAGACCAAGGAAGCGATCGCCCATGCGAAGGCGGCTGGCGTTCCGATCGTGGTTGCGATCAACAAGATCGACAAGCAGGGTGCCAATACCGAACGTGTGACGCAGGAACTGGTCACCGAAGGTGTCGTGCCGGAAGCCTACGGCGGCGACGCCCCGTTCATCCCGGTTTCCGCCAAGACGGGGCAGGGCATCGACGATCTTCTGGAAAACGTTCTGCTGCAGGCGGAAGTGCTGGAACTGACCGCGCCGATCGACGCGAATGCCAAGGGGCTCGTCATCGAAGCGAAGCTCGACAAGGGCCGTGGACCGGTGGCGACAGTACTGGTTCAGTCCGGTACCTTGAAGCGTGGCGACGTGGTGCTGGCAGGCTCTTCATACGGCCGCGTGCGGGCGATGCTGGATGAAAACGCAAAAAATATTTCCGAGGCAGGTCCGTCGATTCCTGTCGAAATCCAGGGCTTGACCGAAGTGCCGGCTGCCGGCGAGGAAGTGATGGTCATGGCGGATGAGCGCAAGGCGCGCGAAATCGCCTTGTTCCGTCAAGGCAAGTTCCGCGACGTGAAGCTGGCCAAGCAGCAGGCGGCCAAGCTGGAAAACATGTTCGAGCAGATGGCCGAGGGCGAGGTGAAGAATCTGCCGTTGATCATCAAGGCCGACGTGCAGGGTTCGCAGGAAGCGCTGGTTCACTCGATGCAAAAATTGTCGACCAGCGAAGTGCGCGTGCAGATCGTGCATGCCGCAGTCGGCGGCATCAGCGAGTCGGACGTCAACCTGGCCGTGGCCTCGAAGGCCGTCATCATCGGCTTCAACACGCGTGCGGATGCCGCCGCGCGCAAGCTTGCGGAAGCAAGCGGCATCGATATTCGCTACTACAACATCATTTACGATGCGGTGGACGAGATCAAGGCTGCGATGTCCGGCATGCTGGCGCCGGAGAAGCGCGAACAGACACTGGGTCTTGTGGAAATCCGCCAGGTGTTCCATGTCAGCAAGATCGGCGCGATTGCCGGCTGCTACGTGCTCGACGGCATGGTCAAGCGTGGCGCCTCGGTTCGCCTGTTGCGCAACAATGTAGTCGTCTGGACCGGCGAGCTCGATTCGCTCAAGCGCTTCAAGGATGATGTGAAGGAAGTGAAGTCCGGCTTCGAATGCGGCTTGTCGCTGAAGAACTTCAATGACATCAAGGAAGGCGATCAGCTGGAAGTCTTCGAGATCCAGGAAGTCGCGCGTACCCTGTAAGCCGGCTGCGGCCGGCAGCTTTGCCGGTCCGGTGGACACGCAACCGCAATCCCGGGATCTCAAGGCGAGGTCCCGCGGTGCAGGTTGCTTCATAACAGGCTCAAAGGTTGCATCATCATGGCTAAACACAGCAAATCCATCCCGGGCCGCGGCGTGCGGGTGGCGGACCAGATTCAGCGCGATCTCGCCGAAATCATTGCCTACGAACTGAAGGATCCGCGCGTCGGGATGATTACCATTACCGAAGTCCAGGTCACTCCGGATTATGCGCACGCGAAGGTGTTTTTCACCACGCTGGTCGATAATGAGGAAGCGGTGCAAAACACGCTGTCCGGCCTGCGCAAGGCGGCTGGTTTCATTCGCGGCCAGCTGGGACGACGCCTGACGATTCACACCATTCCCGAACTGCATTTCGTGCATGACACGTCGACTGTGCGCGGCATGGAATTGTCGAAGTTGATCGACGAAGCGAATGCAACCCGCTCCAAGGACTCGGAGCCGGACTGAGTTTTTCATGTCGGGCGGAATCGCGCGGCATTTTCCTTTTTACTATGGCGCAAATATCGCCCAAGAAACCCCGCGTGCCCGTGCATGGCGTATTGCTACTGGACAAAGGCGCGGGCCATTCCAGCAACGACGTGCTGATCAAGGCCAAGCGGCTGCTGAATGCGCAAAAGGCAGGGCATACCGGCACGCTCGATCCGTTTGCGACCGGCCTGCTCCCCTTGTGTTTTGGCGAAGCAACGAAGTTTTCGCAGGATCTGCTCGATGCGGACAAGACTTACGAAGCGCTTGTTCATCTTGGCGTTAGCACCGAGACGGGCGATACCGAAGGCGCGGTCACTGCAGAACGGGCGGTAAGTGTCACGCGCGAGGAGATCGATGCCGTCCTGGGCAGGTTTCGTGGTGAAATCGATCAGGTGCCTCCGATGTATTCCGCGCTCAAGCGTGATGGCAAGCCTTTGTATGAGTACGCGCGGGCAGGCGTGACGCTGGAACGCGAAGCACGGCGGGTGACGATTCATGCACTGGAGTTGCTGGACTATCAGGCGCCGTTCCTGAGGCTGCATGTGAGATGCAGCAAGGGGACTTACATACGCGTACTGGGCGAGGATATCGGCGCAGCGCTTGGTTGCGGAGCGCATCTGCAGGCATTGCGCCGGATCGGCGTGGGAAACTTGTCCATTGAGCATGCCGTGACGCTTGAGACGCTCGCCGCCACGCCCGAACAGGAGCGGACCGGCCGGCTCGCGGCGGTGGATGCATTGTTGTCGTCCTTCCCGCCGGTGGTGTTGCCGGATGCCTTGGCGCAACGTTTCCTGCACGGTCAGCGTCTGGCCTTGGGGAAGGAAAACCTCGCATTTCCTGCCGAATTCGGCCGCGTGCGCGTCTATCGCGAGGGTGATGGTTGCCTGCTCGGTACCGCGCAGTTGATGGAATATGGCGTGCTTGCGCCTGAACGCCTCGTCGCAATGGCGGCAAATGCGTAAATGCGCCGCAACTCTTTGAAATTTCAACACTTTTGTTAAGGTTGAGGCGGACCGGCATGCTATACTGTTTGGTTCCCCGAATCTTGCGCTAAACCACTATGTCAAATACCAATCGCGCTCTGCGCAACATCGCCATCATTGCGCACGTCGACCACGGCAAAACTACGCTGGTCGACCAGTTGTTGCGCCAGTCCGGCACCTTCCGCGAAAACCAGCAGGTCGATACTCGCGTCATGGACTCCAACGATCTGGAAAGAGAGCGCGGGATCACGATTCTGGCGAAGAATTGCGCGGTCGAGTACGAAGGCACGCATATCAACATCATCGATACGCCGGGCCACGCCGACTTCGGCGGCGAAGTGGAGCGCGTTCTGTCGATGGTGGATTCGGTGCTGCTGCTGGTCGACGCGGTTGAAGGCCCGATGCCGCAGACGCGCTTCGTGACGCGCAAGGCGCTGGCCCTCGGCCTGAAGCCGATCGTGGTGGTGAACAAGATCGATCGTCCGGGCGCGCGTCCGGACTGGGTGATCAACGCCACCTTTGAATTGTTCGACAAGCTGGGCGCGACCGAAGATCAGCTGGATTTCCCGGTGGTGTACGCATCGGCGCTGAACGGCTATGCCAGCCTCGACGCGAACGTGCGCGAGGGAACGATGAAGCCTTTGTTCGACGCCGTGCTGGAACACGTTCCGGTGCGCGACGACGATCCGGACGGGTCCTTGCAGCTGCAGATTTCTTCCCTGGATTATTCCTCTTACGTCGGCAAGATCGGTATCGGCCGGATCAAGCGCGGCCGCGTGCGTGCGCTGCAGGATGTGATCATTCTGAACGGTCCGGATTCGACCCCGATCAAGGCGCGTATCAATCAGGTGCTGAAATTCAAAGGCCTGGAGCGTCAGCTTGTCGATGAAGCACAGGCCGGCGACATCGTGCTGATCAACGGTATCGAAGAAATCGGCATCGGCAGCACGCTGTGCGCCACGGATGCGCCGGACGCATTGCCCATGCTGAAAGTGGACGAGCCGACGCTGACCATGAACTTCCTCGTGAACAATTCGCCGCTGGCCGGCCGCGAAGGTAAGTTCGTCACCAGCCGCCAGATCCGCGATCGTCTCGATCGTGAGCTGAAGTCGAACGTGGCATTGCGTGTGACCGATACCGGCGACGATACGACGTTCGAAGTCTCGGGTCGCGGCGAACTGCACCTGACGATTTTGCTGGAAAACATGCGCCGCGAAGGCTACGAGCTGGCGGTGTCGCGTCCGCGCGTGGTGTTCAAGGATATCGACGGCGTCAAGTGCGAGCCGTACGAATTGTTGACGGTGGACGTGGAAGACGCGCATCAGGGCGGAGTGATGGAAGAGCTTGGCCGCCGTCGTGGCGACCTGCAGAACATGGAACCGGACGGCAAAGGACGCGTGCGTCTCGAATACCGAATTCCTGCACGCGGGCTGATCGGCTTCCAGTCGGAATTCATGACGCTGACGCGCGGCACCGGTTTGATGAGCCATATTTTCGATGACTACGCACCGGTTGACAGCACCAAGCCTGAACTGGCGGGCCGTCGCAATGGCGTGCTGATCTCGCAGGACGACGGCGCCGCCGTGGCTTATGCGCTGTGGAAGCTGCAGGATCGCGGCCGCATGTTCGTCAGCCACAACGATCCGGTGTATGAAGGCATGATCATCGGCATCCATTCGCGCGACAACGATCTCGTGGTCAATCCGATCAAGGGCAAGCAGCTGACCAACGTGCGTGCGTCCGGCACGGATGAAGCCGTGCGCCTGGTGCCTCCGATCCAGCTGACGCTGGAGTATGCGGTGGAATTCATCGAGGATGACGAGCTGGTGGAAATCACGCCGAAGAGTATTCGTCTGCGCAAGCGCTTCCTGAAAGAGCACGAGCGCAAGAAGGCGTCGCGCGAGGCAGCATAATCGCGTCCCTTCCGAAAGTATCGGGCGGCTGATCCGGCCGCATGACAACGTTGGATCATCTTCAAGCCCGGTCACCCTTGCGGTTACCGGGCTGATTTTTTGTGGATTGATCATGCCAATATTGAATTCGCATCAGCGGGCGATACTGCTGATGATTATTGCGCCGACCATGTGGAGCATGGCCGGCGTACTCACCCGCCATCTCGACGCGGCGCGTGGATTCGAGATCACGTTCTGGCGCAGTTTTTTCTCGGCCACTTTCGTCGCGGGCGCCATGATGATGACGCTGGGATGGAGCAAGGCGGTCGCAACGGTTTTGGCCGTTGGGCGCCTCGGCGTGTTGAGCGGTCTGATGTGGAGCGTGATGTTCATGTGCTTCATGATCGCGCTGACCAAGACAACGGTCGCGAATACGCTGATCGTGATGAGCATCTCGCCCTTGCTGACGGCATTTCTTGCGTGGCTGTTTCTCAAGCAGCGGATCGCGCAGCGTACCTGGGCTGCGATCATCGCGGCCTTCATCGGCATACTCTGGATGTTCGTCAGCAGCATGAGCGGTGTGCAGGGGCAGCATCTGGTCGGGATGATGATTGCCACGGCGGTGCCGATTGCCGCGGCGGTCAACCTGATCGCGATCAAGCGGGCGGGCCACGGCGTTGATCTGATTCCGGCCGTGTTGTTAGGAAGCGTCTTTTCGGCGGCCATGATGCTGCCGTTTGCGTGGCCTTTGCAGGCGTCGCTGCATGACATTGTCATCCTGGCGATTCTCGGCTTTTTCCAGCTGGGCCTGCCCTGTATGTTGATGGTGCGCGCGGCCAAGCGCTTATCGGCGCCGGAAGTGTCCTTGCTCGCTCTGCTGGAGGTCTTGCTCGGGCCGCTGTGGACCTGGCTGGGTGCCGGTGAAGTGCCCGCGCGGGAGACCCTGATCGGTGGCGCAGTTGTCATGCTTGCGCTTGTATTCAATGAGCTGGCGGCCATGCGGACCGTTGCCGTGGCCAGGAATTAATCACATTCGCCGCCAGGAGCTGCGCACGCTCGTCGTGCCGCAAGCCAAGCCGGTAAAATACTTTCCCATGACGATCCTCACCCAAGAAATCGCCACGCTGCCTCCCCGCCGCCTGTCCGTTGCACCCATGCTGGACTGGACGGATCGCCACTGCCGCATGTTTCATCGGCAGATCACGCGTCATACCTGGCTCTATACCGAAATGGTGACGACCGGCGCCTTGTTGCACGGCGACGTGGAACGTCATCTCAATTTCAACGACGAGGAGCATCCGGTTGCGCTTCAGCTGGGCGGCAGCGAGCCTGCCGAGCTTGCGCAAGGCGCGAAGCTTGGCGAGCAGTGGGGTTACGACGAGATCAACCTGAATTGCGGCTGCCCGTCGGAGCGCGTGCAAAAGGGCGCATTCGGTGCCTGCCTGATGGCAAAGCCGCAACTGGTGGCCGACTGCGTGAAGGCGATGCGGGATGCGGTCAGTATCGATGTGACCGTCAAGCATCGGATCGGCATCGACCAGGTCGAGGCTTACGATTTCGTGCGCGACTTTGTCGGCACCATTGCGGAGGCCGGATGCACGACCTTCATCGTACACGCGCGCAATGCGATTCTCAAAGGCTTGAGTCCGAAGGAAAACCGCGAGATTCCGCCGTTGAAAGCCGAATACGCCTACCGCCTCAAGCGTGATTTCCCGCAACTCGAAATCATCATCAATGGCGGCATCAAGACCGTCGAGGACATCGACGCGCATTTGCTGCATGTCGACGGCGTGATGATCGGGCGCGAGGCGTATCACAATCCCTACCTGATGGCCTCCTTCGATGCGCGCTATTACGGTGATGCGACGCCGGTGAAATCACGGGCCGAAGTGCTGCAGGCGATGCTGCCCTACATGCGCGAACAACTTGTGCGTTATGGCAAGAGTCGTGTCGGCGGCGGCTTGCGTCTCAATAGCATGACGCGTCATATGCTCGGGCTGATGGCCGGCATGCAGGGCGCGCGCGCATTCCGTCAAATCCTTTCCGATTCGAAAAAGCTTGCGGCCGGCGATCCCGCCCTGCTGCTGGAAGCGCTTGCACGCACGCAGCCTACCGCGGCCTGATTCATCCTTTTCCCCTCTGCATCCTGCTCTGTGCCATCGCGACAATGGCACAGAATTCGCTCGTCATTTTGTTTCTTGTTGTGATCGAAGGCCTTGAAGATGAATGTCTTCCGGCGATCGATCATTTTCATCAACTAATCATGGAGAGACGGCCATGCCACTGAAAGGCGGAAAGAGTCAGGATGCGGTGAAGAGCAATATCAAGACGCTTGTGCATGAATGGGAAGACGAAGGCAAGATTGGCAGCAGTCATCCCAGGTCGAAAAAGAAGGCAATCAAGCAGGCGGTGGCGATATCGCTGAAGAAAGCCGGCAAGAGCCGGACGCAGCAGAAGCCCCGGAAGCATTGAGTTCGGCGCAGTGCATTGGAAAGGATGACCATGTCTAATCAGGAAGCCAAGCCCGATATTCCACCACAGCATCAGGAGCATCAGCCAGGCTCGGAGGCGGCCATGCGGCCGCGCCCCGAGTCGGAAATGCGCAATTACAAGGGCAGCGGAAAGCTCAAGGGTAAGGTGGCGCTCGTGACCGGCGGTGACAGCGGCATCGGTCGCGCCGTCGCCATCGGGTTTGCCAAGGAAGGCGCGAATGTGGTGATTGCCTACCTCGACGAACACGAAGATGCGAAGGAAACGCAGCGCCATGTCGAAGCGGAAGGGCGCGAATGCGTGATTCTCGCCGGCGATGTCGGCGATGCCGGGTTCTGCGGCAAGATGGTGGACACCGCGATATCCTCATTCGGCAGGCTCGACATCTTGGTGAATAACGCCGCGCAGCAATATCCGCAGAAGAGCATCGAAGACATCACGGAAGAGCAATTGCTGAAGACCTTCCGCACCAATGTGTTCTCGATGTTCTTAACGGTAAAGGCTGCCTTGCCGCACCTGAAGCCTGGCGCGCGCATCATCAATACCACTTCGGTGACAGCTTATCGCGGCAGTGCGCACCTGCTGGATTATTCGTCGACCAAGGGAGCGATCGTCGCGTTCACGCGCTCGCTGTCGCAGCAGCTGATCCAGCGCGACATCCTGGTCAATGCGGTGGCGCCGGGGCCGGTGTGGACGCCGCTGATTCCGTCGAGTTTCGAGGAAAAAGCGGTCGATCATTTCGGCGAGAAAGCGCCGCTGGGCAGGCCGGGGCAGCCGGATGAAATCGCGCCGTCCTATGTCTTCCTGGCGAGCGAGGACGCATCCTTCATGTCAGGACAGGTCTTGCATCCGAACGGCGGCGAAGTGGTCAATGCATGACGCGGCCTGCCGCCACATGACGCTCAATATTCCTTGAGGCGGTTGTACAAGGTCTTCAGGCTGATGCCGAGCGCCTCGGCGGTGAGGCGCTTGTTGCCGCTGTAGTGTTTCAATGTCGCAAGGATGATTTCCTTTTGCGCATCGGCCAGCGGCGTGCCGACGAAAAAGTTCAGGTAGCCTTCATGCTCGGTGGGCTTCTTGGTCGAGAGATCGGAAATGCAGTCCTCGATGTTCAGCGTATCGGTTGCCAGGATGAAGGCGCGGTGCACCACGTTCTTCAGTTCCCGCACGTTACCCGGCCACGAATAGGAGCGAATCACTTCCAGCGATGCGCGCGAAAAAACTTTCTTCGTATTTTCCTTTTCATTGAGCAAGTCGAGGAAGTGCTGCGCCAACAATTCGATATCGGTGCCGCGCTCTCGCAAGGGTGGAATGCGAATCGGAAAGACGGCCAGGCGGTACATCAGGTCGGCGCGCAGGCTGCCATCCTTGACGGCGAGGTCGAGATCGCGATTGGTTGCTGCCAGCAGTCGCACATCGACCTTCACTTCCTCGTCGCCGCCGACACGCAGAAAGGTGCCCGACTCGAGCACGCGCAGCAATTTGACTTGCATGTCGACCGGCATCTCAGTGATCTCGTCGAGGAACAGAGTACCATGCGACGCATGTTCGAAGTAGCCGATCTGCTGGCGTACGGCACCCGTGAAACTGCCTTTCTCATGTCCGAACAATGCCGCCTCGATCAGGTGCGCCGGGATCGCGCCGCAATTCACCGCAACGAAGGCTTGTCCGCTGCGCGCACTCGACTGATGGATCGCCTTGGCGATCACCTCTTTGCCGGTGCCGCTTTCGCCCACGAGCAACACCGTGGCGTCGGTTGCGGCAACTCTTTCCACTTGCTGGTAGAGCTGCTCCATGGCTGGAGAAGTGCCTTGCAGAATGCCAAGGCGGTTGAGTGATTTTTCGAAATTCATTTCGGGTTCCAGCCGGTCAGCGGGAGGCAGGGCGTCGTTGTGCCCCGCCATGAGCGTCTGATTCGATGCCATGATTTTTACATCAATGCCTGAAGTAGCGCTTGCGTAAATTCAGTTCCTTCACGCAAACGCGTGGGGTTTCGAGATAGGTCAAATGTGTTGAAGGCGACGCGACCGACCAAGGTGAGGGACTCGCGCGAAGCATGGTCTAACAATACACGATATCGTGCAGCGCGTCTTCGCATAGTGCGTTGCGGCGATCCTGTATCGACAATTCATTCCGAGAGGAAAACTCCGGGAGCCGATCTTTCCGTACATCAAACCCGTCGCTCCCCGCATGTAAGCATTGCGCCTTGCGCGTAACAATGACACGGTATTGCCGATGCGACATTCAATGTCGCTTTGCGGCATCTCGTTTTGCGAAAAAGTTAAGAACTTATCCTTCATGCCATGGTCAAGGTACGAGGGCAGCGTTAACTTTTCATGAAAGGAACAAGAATGAAATCACTCAAGACTACGTCGAAAATCTTGTTGATTCTTGCCGCATTGAGCATGACAGCTGTCGGTTGTGAGCGGCGCGCCGGCGATCAGAGTTCGGGCGCAAGCGGCTCGCCGAGCGGTACCTCCAGTTCCTCGGGTGGTTCTGGCTCCATGGGTTCGGGTTCTTCCGGCACGTCCGGTTCCTCGGGCAGCAGCGGCTCGAGCGGAACCTCGAAATAAAGAGTTCAGCATGAAAGCAATTGCCGCTACTTCCAGAGTCGTTTTGCTGGGCGCCTTGTTGAGTGTGGCAGTTGCTGGATGCGGCCGCAAGGAAGCGGACCGGGCCTCCGGCGGCACTACATCGAGCGCATCCGGCAGCAGTACCGCCGGAGCGTCTCGCGAGTCCTCCGGTACTTCGGGGAACACGGCCGCCCCATCTTCCGGCAGCTCCGGCTCGTCCGTCGGCGCTGCAATCGATGACAGCATCATCACCACGAAAATCAAGAGTGCCTTGCTCGCCGACGAGCAGGTCAAGGGCACTGACATCAGTGTCGAAACGAAGATGGGCGAGGTCATGCTGAGCGGCTTCGTTCACGACAAGGCGCAGATCGACAAGGCGGTAAAGATCGCCAGCTCAGTGGAGGGTGTCAAAAAGGTCGATAACAAAATGACCGTCAAACAATAGTCCAACATCTCTGCAATATCCTGGCAACGCAAGTAACTGAACATCGACGGGCGCAATGCGGAAAGGCGCAAAAGGCGCATTATTCGCTGCAAGTTCTTGTTCATCGGAACAAGCGCCTAGCCGACTGTTTTGGCTCAATAACACGGTAAATGCTGGCTTGGACAATGACAGTTCGAGGCATATGCTGTGAATAGTTTATTGAACACGTAATCCGAAGCAGCACTCAAATACAAAAAGCATTTTTTGCAAACCTGAATGGGTTTTTTGCATGAAGACCGGCCGCGGCGCGATGCCGCAGGTTGGCCCGATGACATGCCGCGTCCGAGGATGCGGCATGTTTGTCTGCGCGATATCCCTTCAACTTTTAAAACCGGAAAGAGATTGTGCATATGCCCCATGTATTGATCGTCGATGACGATGAAAATACCCGCGAGGCGCTCGCGGCGATTACTGCCGAAGAAGGATTTACCACCGCGGTGGCGGGCACGATACGCGACGCTCAGGCGCAGATCGTGCGACAGCGACCGGATGTCGTGCTGATCGACATCAAATTGCCGGACGGGAGCGGTATGGATTTGTTCAACGATATCGAATCCCGCGCCACGACCGAAATCGTCCTGATCACAGGGCACGCAAGTGTCGAGACGGCAGTGGAAGCACTCCGTCTCGGCGCGGCCGACTACCTGACCAAGCCAATCAATTTTCGCCGCCTGAAAGGCTTGCTGTCGCGGATTCCGCGCACGGTCGACCTGAAGGAAGAAATCGGCGTGCTGCGCAGCGAGTTGCGCAGGCTCGGGCATTTCGGCCAGATGCTGGGTGCGGCGCCGGCGATGCAGAAGCTGTACAACCATATCGCCCGGGTTGCACCGACCGAAGCGACCGTGTTGCTGCTGGGCGAAAGCGGCACCGGCAAGGAGCTGGCCGCGCAGACCATCCATGACTTGAGCCTGCGGCAGAAACGTCCCTTTCTTCCGGTGAATTGCGGCGCCATCTCGCCGCAGTTGATTGAGAGTGAAATCTTCGGCCATGAGAAGGGCAGTTTTACGGGCGCCGACCGGCAGCACAAAGGCTATTTCGAACGTGCGAACGGCGGCACGCTTTTTCTCGACGAAATTACCGAGATGCCGGCAGAGTTGCAGGTGAAATTGCTGCGCGTGCTGGAAACCGGTTCGTTCATGCGTATCGGCAGCAACCAGGAAATCGAAACCGATGTGCGCGTCATTGCCGCAAGCAATCGCGACCCGGAGGCGGCCGTGGCGGAAGGCAGGCTGCGCCTTGACTTGTATCATCGGCTGAATGTCTTCCCGCTCAAGATTCCGCCGCTTCGCGAGCGCGGCGCTGACATCGAACTGCTGGCCCAGCATTTCCTCGACGAGTTGAACGCGGCGCATGGGACGAACAAGGTGCTGGCGCCGGACGGGCTGGCATGCCTGAGCAATTATCACTGGCCCGGCAACGTACGCGAACTGCGCAATTACATACAGCGTGCGTTCATCCTGTCGGATCAGACGATCGATGCGGCAGCACTGGCGCCGGTCATCACGACTCACTCGCCGGTCGGACTGACGCTGGCCATTCCGGTCGGCACTTCGCTGGCCGACGTCGATCGCAAGCTGATTTATGCCACGCTGGAACTCTGTGGCGGCGTGAAGAAGCGTGCCGCCGACATTCTCGGGATCAGCCTCAAGACCTTGTATAACAGGCTGGAAGAATACGGTCCGTACGAGGGAATGCAGAAGAAGGAAAGCGCTTCTTCGATGCACGGCGGCAGCGATTCCTATCATTGAAGGCATTGCTTCCCCGGTGAGCCGTCACCGGGGAATGAATCCGCCTTTCATGCCCGTGCGGCCATCGCGTCAATCACGACAAGCAGTTCTTCCGGTGCCACCGGCTTGGTGACGTGCATCTGGAAACCTGCCGTCAGCGCCCTGATGCGATCCTCACGCTGGGCGAAGGCGGTCAGTGCCAGCGCGGGCATGCGCTGCAAGGGGGTATCACCTGCCGCCGATTGCCACGCGCGGATTTTTCGCAGCACTGAATAGCCGTCTTCGCCGGGCATGGCGATATCGCAGACCAATACATCCGGAAGATCATTGCTGGCCAGGGTACGCAGCCATTCCATCGCTTCCTGGCATGAGCCGGCGGCGAACACCGCGGCCCCGGCGCCGGCGAGGACGACGGTCAGGGACTCGCGCGCTTCCTCCTGATCATCGATCAGCAGGATGTGGACGTCTTTGAGAGAGGGCAGAGGCAGACTGCTCACAGTCCCATCTTCGCCTGCGCCGAGAGTGAGGTATTTCTCGGAGCGCATGCGCAGCGGAAAATGAACATGGAAGGTGGTGCCTTTACCTTCGCCTTCACTCTCCGCATGGACATGCCCGCCATGCAATTCGGCCAGGTGGCGCACCAGGAACAGGCCCAGCCCCAGACCGCTATGGTCGCGCGTGCTGGAGGTGTCTTCCTGGCTGAAACGATTGAACAGATGCGGCACGAAGTCGGGTGAGATGCCGACGCCGTCATCGCGCACGGTCACGGCAATTTCATTGTCGCGTTGCTCTGCATTGAGCCACACGTTGCCGCCGTCCGGGGTGAACTTGATGGCGTTCGACAGCAGGTTCCAGAAGATCTGCTGCACGCGATCGGCGTCGCCTTCGATCTGCTCGCTCGTGATGCGGTAGGTGCAGTTGATGCTGATGCGCTTGACGGAGGCCATCGAGCGCACGCTTTCGACGGCAGCCTGCAGGGCAGGCAAGAGCGCAAGCGGCTGCTTCACCAGCCGCAGCTTGCCGCTCATCATGCGGGTCACGTCCAGCAGGTCTTCGATCAGGCGCACCTGTTGTCCGACACCGGTCTTGATGCCCTGCAGCGCGCGCTGCGCCAGAGGTGCGCTCGAGACATCCTTGACATAATTCTCCAGCACATGCGCCCAGCTCTGAATGCCGTTCAAGGGCGCGCGCAACTCATGCGAGACGATGGCAAGGAATTCGTCGCGCGCGCGTGCCGCGGTTTCGGCCTGGATGCGCGCAGTGCGTTCACGCGCCAGCAGCTCGTCGCGCTCCTTCTCCATTCTGGCGCGATCGGTGACGTCGTAGGCGATGCCGATCACCGATTCGATATGGCCGTGGCGATCAATTTCCGGAATGATGCGGCCGGAAAAATAACGCATGTGGCCGTCGATTACATAATCGAAGTCGAGCCGTTGCTCCGTGGCGGTATCGAAAGCGGCGTGTGCCGCGGTTTCCCAGGCCTGCACCATCGACAAGGGCAGGCCGAGCTCGCCCTTGGTTTTGCCGAGGTAGGCTTCGGGCTTGATGCCGGCCAGCTTTTCGATGGCGGGATTGACATACACATGGCGCATGTCGCGGTCGATGCGCGAAATGATGTCCGGCGAATTTTCCACCAGGGTCTTGAATTCCCGCTCGCGGCGATGGAGTTGTTCTTCCGCCTCGCGCAGCTGGGTGGTATCGCTGATCGCGGCGAACAGGCCGCACACTTCGCCGTGCTCGTTCAGCTCCGGCATGTACATCATGTGCAGGTAACGTTCCTCGCCTTGCGGCAGGCGTACCCTGGTTTCATGCTCCTGCGGCGCGCCGCGCAGGGCGGCGTCGAGGTACTGGCGGATGCCGGCAAACATCTCCTCGCCGACCAGATCGGGAATGCGCTTGCCGATCACGGACTCCGGCTGATGGCCGAAGAGATCGACATACGCCTTGTTGGCAAAGCGCAGGCGGTAATCGGGGTCGCATTGGGCGATCAGCACCGGGAAGGCATCGGTAATCAGGCGCAGTTGCTTCTCGCGCTCGCGCAGCGTCTGTTCCGCGTTGCGGCGCTCGGTGATGTCGGTCATCATCGCGGAAAATCCGCTCACGCGGCCGTCGGGCGCGATATCGGGCGTATACGTCGTCATGACGTGGCGTTCGCCCAGCATGTTATGGACAGTGAGTTCATAAGTCACCTGTTCGCCGCTGAGCGCGCGCGTGATGTAGGGATAGGCCTGCGGATAGAGCGGACCAAGCACCTGGTTCAGGGTCTTGCCCACGATCTCGGCGGCCGGGCGGCCGAACCAGGAACTGTAGGCGGCATTGACGAAGCGGTAGCGTTCGCCCGCATCGATGTACGCGATCAAGGCCGGCACCATGTCGGTGATCAGGCGCAAGTACTGGTCCTGCTCGAACAGGGCCGCGGCAATGCGATTGCGCGCGCTGACATCGCGCAGCACGATCAAGCGTCCATCCGGCACGCTGGCATCGAGGCAGGGAGTGATGATGATTTCGGCGTCGATGAGGCTGCCGTCGGGCAACTGCAGCTTGTGTTCGAATGAAGCCGGGCATTCCGCCGGCAGGGAAACATTATGTGTTTCGTGCGCGGCCGCGCTGCGTGCCTGCAGCACATCGCCCAGCGTACGGCCGTTGACCTGGTCCTGGCTGTTGTATCCGAGCAGTTTCAGCGCGGCACGATTGGTGCCGACGATACAGGCATTCCTTATCAGCAGTACGCCTTCCGAGCAGCGCTCGATCAACTGGCGATAATGCTCTTCGTCGGATCGCGGCGCATCGTTTGAAGGAGGTGTACGCATTGCATGGGACGAGGTGTCCTTTGGCTCCGTATGTGAGTGATGTTCATTGCCAAGATTAATCGAGACCTGGTTGCTTGAGACAGCCATGGTAAAAACGCACTCCTGTTTTCCAAACGCTGTGGACGCGGGACGGAACATAGGGCGCTGCATGATGCTATCTGCGCCACGACCACGGCACGATAATGCTAATGCACGTTTCATCGCATGCATCCGGGAAACCGCAAGCAAGCCGACACGTTTCCTTGACCGGCGACAACATCGCAAGGGAAACGTGTCCAGTCAGGCAAGCAAGCTCCGTGCTCGCATGCAGCCCGTATTGCAGCCTGCCTTGCGTCACCCGCGTTCAGGCAGTCTTGCCGCCGATGTTCTGTTTCAGATCGGGCAATTTCAACTGTGCAAGAAAGCGGCTGAACTCTTCACCCACGGCAGGATGTTTCAACGCAAACATGACTGCCGCTTCCAAATACCCGATCTTGCAGCCGCAATCGTAGCGGTGTCCCTTGAATTCATAGGCGAGCACGGGGTGCTCGGCGAGCATGGCGGCGATGGCGTCGGTCAGCTGGATCTCGCCGCCGGTGCCCGGGGTAACGTTCTCCAGGTAGTCGAAAATGTCAGGCGTGAAAATGTAGCGCCCGACGACACCGAGCGTCGATGGTGCGTTCTCGGGCTGCGGCTTTTCGACGATATCGGCGATGCGATGGATGCGCACGCCCATCGACTGCGGACGGACGATGCCGTAGCTGGACGTCTGGTCGAGCGGAACGTTCTGCACGCCGACCACCGAGCTGCCGTGCTGCTCGTACAGGTCAATCATCTGCTTGAGCACAGGCACGTCGGCATCGATCAGGTCGTCCGCCAGCACGACGGCAAAGGGTTCGTCGCCGACCAGCGGACGTGCGCACAGCACCGCATGGCCGAGGCCGAGAGCTTCGCTCTGACGCACGTAGGAATAGTGCAGGTTGGCTGGCAATAGCGACTGTATCTCCTTGAGCAGTTTTACCTTGCCATGCGAAGCCAGCTCCGATTCCAGCTCATATGCCTTGTCGAAATGGTCCTCGATGGAGCGCTTGCCGCGCCCGGTCACGAAAATCATTTCGGTAATGCCTGCTGCTGCCGCTTCCTCCACGGCGTACTGAATAAGAGGCTTGTCAACGATGGGCAGCATTTCTTTCGGCGATGCCTTGGTGACGGGTAAAAAGCGCGTGCCTAAACCGGCGACAGGAAATACCGCTTTGCGAATCTTGGTCATTGTCGTCTCTCTTCGTACAGTGGTTGATCAAAGTCGGGAGGCGGCGAACTCCAGGTGGCGCAATGGGCGAGAACAAGGAATCGCCGCGCCTCGGAACGCAAACCGCATCGGTGAAAAATCCGCTGCGCAGATCTGTCAAACCGGTTGCCGGTTGCGAGAGGCGCTGTCATCTGCGATGTTCGCCTCATCGCGCCTCACCTCGCCGAACTCCACGTCATGCATGGGTAACGATTACATTCGCTAGCCGTTTTTACATGTTGTTACATGTGTTCGATAACCGCTTTCCGGCGGGCTGTCGCCATCCATCAAGGGCGGCGCCTGCATCCGCCTTGGCGGGGCATTCCGATCAAGCAGGAAGCGTACCGAGCTCGCCGCACTTGATGCCCGGAAAGGAAAGCGGCGCGTTTGGCGACGAAGTTTCTTTCCGGGGAAAAAGAGAGTTGAAATGCCGCATCGAGCGCAGGCGGCTCTTGCGCCTGATCATCACCTGCCGGCATTCAATAAGTATGCTGGAGGAAACTTCGGCGGCAATGCGGTTTCATCTTGCCGCGCGGAGAACAGGTTGGCGATATGCCGGTGTAGCTTTTACCAGCGGCTGTAAAAATGACGGAAATGAAATGCTCTCGGTGCAAGCACTTACCTCGTCGAAGCAGCGCCGGATTGCTCGGCACAGCTCTTGCGTCGGCAAGTCGCAATGCATTGAGCGTATGCAAAGCAACAGAATCGGTGGTTGCACGATCTCTGCAGACTTTGCCGCAATGCATTCCGCCATCGCATGCGGACTGGTTTATGTGCGTGTGCGTCAGCAAGCTCCTTTCAACGCCCAGACATTGCATCCGACATGATGATCGCTGCTGCTTCCCACAGACCGTCTTGCGCGCGCCGGATGCATGATGCTGCGGAATTTCCGTCCGTCATGCATTCGCATGCGCCGATGCCGAGTCGATCCGGCACGGACGACTCACGAAAGGACATCGACGGCGATATGGCGCGCGGCACGCAATGCTTGCCGTGTGCCTCGCCACGACGTCATGCGCAGGGGCTTGACCGACATTTTCGACATTTCATGGCAAGGAGATAGCATGGCTTCTGCAATTATCGTTTTTTCGCATCTGCGCTGGGACTTCGTTTTTCAGCGCCCGCAACACCTGTTGTCGCGCCTGGCCGCGCATTATCCGATCGTGTTCGTCGAAGAACCGGTCTGCCACGAAAGCAAGACCTTCCTGACCACCTATTCGCCGGCGCCCAATGTCCTGGTATGCCAGCCGCACACGCCGGTGAACATGCCCGGTTTTCATGATGACCAGCTGCCGCATCTGCAAAAGCTGCTGCGTCAGCTGGTGCGCGACTACCACGATCACATCGCCTGGTTCTATACGCCGATGGCGCTGCCGCTGCTGCAGGAAATGCAGCCGCGCCTGGTGGTCTACGACTGCATGGACGAACTGGCCTCTTTCAAGAATGCGCCGAAGCAGCTTCTGCAACGCGAGAGCGCCTTGCTGAAGGTGGCCGACATCGTCTTCACCGGAGGGCAGAGCCTGTATCGCGCGAAGCGCGACCGCCATCCGAACGTGCACTGCTTTCCCAGCAGTGTTGACGCGACGCATTTCGTGCAGGCGCTGGATCGAAGCAATTCGCATCCCGCGCACAAGGACATTCCCGGCCCGCGCCTCGGCTACTACGGAGTCATCGATGAGCGCTTCGACACGGAGCTGATTGCCAGGCTGGCGGACGCGCACTCGTCCTGGCAAGTGGTGCTGGTCGGTCCGGTGGTGAAGATCGATCCCGCCACGCTGCCGCAACGCACGAATATTCATTACCTCGGGCAGCAGCCCTATCACGCGCTACCGAATTTCCTGGCGGGTTGGGACGTTTGCCTGCTGCCTTTCGCATTGAACGAGGCGACGCGTTTCATCAGTCCGACCAAGACGCTGGAATACATGGCCGCGGAACTGCCGATCGTCAGCACGCCGGTCACCGATGTGGCCGACGCCTACAGCGATATCGTCGCCATCGCGCACGACGCGCCGGCTTTCATCGCCGCCTGCGAAGCGGCGCTGCTGGCTTCGCCGGAGGAGCAGGAAACGAAGATCGCGGCGATGCGCCGGGTGCTGGCGTCGACTTCCTGGGATTCGACCGTCGAGAAGATGCGCGCGCTGCTCGACAGCGCGCCGCGCCGCCAGCCGCACGCTCTCAAGGTGTCGACGCCCGATGAGCCGGTGGTCAACATCAACCGCCTGCGCCAGCATGAAGCGCTCAAGTTCGCCCGCACCGCCATCATTGGCGCCGGTCCGACTGGGCTGAGCGCGGCGTATCACCTCGGGCATGAGGCGGTCCTGCTGGAGCGCAATTCGATGGTCGGAGGATGGTGCCGCTCGATCAAGGACAATGGCTTCACCTTCGATTACGCCGGCCACATCATGTTTTCCAACGACCCTTATGTGCTGGAGTTGTACGACCTGCTGCTCGGTTCCAACGTGCACTGGCAAGACCGTGAAGCCTGGGTGTACAGCAAGAACGTCTACACGCGCTATCCCTTTCAGGGTGCGCTGTATGGCTTGCCGCCCGACGTCATCAAGGAATGCATTACCGGCGCCATCGAGGCGCGCTTCGGCAGCCTGAGCAAGTCCGGCACCGGATCCGGCACCGCTCCTTCAAAGGCGCGCGCACAGGATTGCTGCGCCGACGGCGGCGTCGCCTTGCCGGATTCGAAGGTGGCGGCGCTGGAGCGGCGCAACCCGGCCAACTTCGAGGAATTCATTTATCAGGTGTGGGGCGCGGGCATCGCGAAGCATTTTGCGATTCCCTACAATCGCAAGCTGTGGGCCGTGCCCCTGAACGAGATGGAAACTTCATGGCTGGGCGGGCGCGTACCCTTGCCGAACCTGGAAGAAATCATCGACGGCGCACTGCAGCCTGTCGGCAAGCCGATGGGTCCCAACGCACGCTTCGGCTATCCCTTGCGCGGCGGCTTCCAGGCGCTGATGTCCGGCTTCGTACCGCATATCAAGGGCACCATCGAACTCAATGCGGAAGTGACGCACATCTCGCCGAAGCAGCGCATCATCGCGCTGGCGGATGGCCGCCGCTATCAGTACGACAACCTGATCAGCACCATGCCCTTGCCGGAACTGGTCAGGATGATCGGCGATGAAGCGCCCGACGAAGTCAGACAGGCGGCCGAGGGGCTCAAGCACATCTCGGTGCGCTGCGTGAATCTTGGGGTGGCGCGCCAGAACATCACCGACAAGCACTGGATCTATTATCCTGAAGATACGATCTTCCATCGCATTTTTGTCCAGGGCAACGCCAGCCCCGAATGCAATGCGCCCGGCGGCTTCGGCATCACCTGCGAGATCACCTATTCGCCGACATGGAAGCCCTTGCCCGCTAGCGGCAAGGAATTGATCGATCGCTGCATCCAGGATTGCATCAAGGTCGGCATGTTCCGTCCGGATGACAAGATCATCGCCGCCAACGAAATCGACATGCCCTACGGCTATGTGGTGTACGACCATGCGCGCGCGAAGAACGTGGACACCATCAAGTCGTGGCTGGCAATGCACGACATCATTCTCGCCGGGCGCTACAGCGAATGGGAGTATTACAACTCGGATCACGCCTTCATTGCCGGCAAGAAGGCGGCCGAGGCAGTGAAGTGGGTTGAGCCGAAGAAAAGCGCGCTCGCCGCCGAGTAGGGCGGTGGCACGCGGCTTGCTGCATGGTTCCACATGAACGTCTCTGGCGGGAATCGGATATGGGCAAAGGAGGAAGCATGAAAGCCTCACTTCGCATCGGATTGCTCGCGCTCGCCGCTGCCGGGTTCGGCGCTGGCGGCGTGGCCGCGCAACCATCCGCCTTGTCCGGAAGCACGGAAATCATTTCGGCGCAGCAGGAGGGCAACTCGGTGCGGCAGCAACATCTGTACCGCAGCAGCAAGATCGTCGGCGCCAATGTCAGGAATCCGCAGAGCGAGAAGATCGGTGTCATCAGGGATCTCATACTCGACAGCCGGCGCGGCGCGATCGCTTATGCGGTGGTGAGTTTTGGCGGCGTGGCCGACGCCGGCAAGAAATATCACCCCATCCCGTGGCAAGCCTTGCAGCCGAGTGACGACGGCACGTTTTACACGCTGCAGGCGGACCGCGAAACGCTGGGCCATGCGCCCGGCTTTGACAAGCGGAAATGGCCGGATATGGCGGACCGGCAGTGGAGTGCCGATGTCGACCGCTTCTGGAGCCGCAGGGTCGGACGCGGCACGGCCGGCAACAACACGCTGTCGCCCGGCGGCACGGCCTCCGGTGCCAGCGGCGCAAGCGGAATGAGCAGCAGCAAGGGGGCGAGCGGCAAGTCCGCCCCTGCACGGTAGAACCTGTCGTGAATCATGTGGGGAGTGCGTGCGGGCATCGCCCGGCGCGAAGGAGAACCGAGCTCCCGACACGGATTCATGACGGCACTAACAGGGAGTCAATCGAAAAGCGTCGGCATCGGCTTACCGGATAAGGCATCAACAAGCCGCTCTGCAGAACGTGCAAGTAGTTATTGAAAGGAAAGACTCATGAGCAATTACCCTTCTTCCACCAGTACCGGCGGTGGCGGTGCACGCGTGGTCGGCGGACAGGCAAACATATCGGGACCGGGTCCTGAAGTGATGGCGGCCGATACGCTGCAAGGCGACAAGGTCATCAACTCGCGCGGCGAAAATCTCGGTGAAATCGAGGACATCATGCTCGATGTGCCGAGCGGCCGCGTCGCTTATGCGGTGCTGTCGTTCGGCGGCGTGATGGGCATCGGCGACAAGCTGTTCGCCGTGCCCTGGAGCGCACTGACACTGGATGCCGACCAGAAGTGCTTCGTGCTGGATATCGACAAGGACCGGCTGAAGAATGCGCCGGGCTTCGACAAGGACCACTGGCCTTCCATGGCCGACACCACCTGGGCCAACGAAGTCCATTCCTACTACAACAGCAGGCCATACTGGCAGTAGTGCACAAACGGGACTCAGGGAAAGCGCACCGGGGCGGTCTTCCCCGCAAGGAGATTCCATTGCGGGAGTGGCCGACCTGATCAGGCGCTTCCCGAGTGCCGCAACCGGAGACGGAAATGGCGTCGGCGAACGGCGCCATTTTCATGTGGGCAGCTAGCGAGACACGATAATGGAAAACTTCTTATCGATCGATTGGGGAGAATTGTTCGGCCTGAGCGTTCCCTTGTCCGAGATCCTGATTCGCGGCTCGGCGATGTACTGGTTCCTGTTCCTGATCTTTCGCTTCGTGGTGCGCCGCGAAGTCGGCGCGGTAGGCATCGCCGACATGCTCGTGCTGGTGATTGTGGCCGACGCGGCACAAAACGCCATGGCGGGCGAATACACCAGCATTTCCGACGGCATGGTACTGGTGGCGACGCTGATCGGCTGGAACGTGTTCCTGGACTGGCTTGGCTATTACGTGCCCGCGTTTCGCAAACTGGCCGAGCCCGGCCCCCTGCACCTGATCCAGAACGGCGTCATCCTCAAGCGCAACCTGCGCCGGGAATTCATTACCGAAGATGAATTGTGGAGCAAGCTGCGCGAGCAGGGCGTCGATTCGCTGCCGCAGGTGAAGTCGGCGTTCATGGAGAATGACGGACAGATCAGCGTGATCAAGCGGGAGAAATGATTCTTCGCGGCGGCCGTCGCGCCCGTGGCCGGAAAGTCTCTTTCCGGCCACGGTGTTCAGTGAAGCGTGCGGCGGGTCCTGGCCCGGGTCATTCGTGCGGGATGCCGCTGCCGGTTGGCGGGCCTTGGCGCGCCGGTATGCGGATTGGACGGGATGAGGAACAATAGCGAATCGCCGTCATCCGCATCATTTTCCCCGAGCCAGTCGTCAAGCTCCTCCACCTCGATTTCCGTTCCCTGGCCGATGGTGAGCATGCGGTCGCCGAACGGCGACACATCCTCCGTGCCGAGATCGTCGCGCAGGCTCTCGGCGTCGTCTTCGGCGCCTGCGATGGTCCAGCTTTCCTGCGCCCGTGAAATGAAAGAGGGCGGCAGCGCGAGCTCGCTCTCGCTGGTTTCTCCGGTAGCCGGATCGGACAGTGTCACATCCAGGCGCGGATGGAGCGACTCGCTGGCCCAGCGCAGCGTCTGGAGCACGAGCGACTGGCCGCGCGGCACCAGCGCCGCCAGGTGCTGGCGCGACTGGATGACGACGCAGGCGATGCCGATCTTGCCGGTGCTGCGCAGCGTCTCCCGCAGCAAGGCATAGAGCTTCTCGCCGCCCGGCGCGGGTGTCAGGCAATAAGGCGTTTCAAAGTACAGGGACGGAATTTCCTGCACATCGACGAATGCAAGGATATCCACGGCATGAGTTGATTTCGCATGGGTTGCGCGTACTTCCTGGTCGGGCAGAATCACAACAAACCTTTCTTCAAAGGAGAGAGCTCTCTGCAAGAGCGTTCCATGACGCGTTCGCCGCACGCGTCATGTCCAGTCGTTACAGAGGCTTGCGCGGGGCGTGCCGCGCCACTTCGTTTCGGATTGCGTCGGGGCGGGTCAATGTATGTTCCGGTGCGACTTGCCCGTGGCGCTGCTGTCTTCGTCTTCCTCGACATCGAGGTCGTCGGTCGGAACGCCCAGCTCTTCGCGCAGTTCAAGCTTGCGTTGCCGGATCTCTTCTCCCAGTTCGTCGAGATCGATTTCCGCCTTCTTCAGCTTGGGGAACAGCTCTTTCTCTTCTTCCTGGATGTGATGCTTCACATACTCGCCCAGCACCGTGAACTTGGCGTCGTACAAGTCGTCGTCGGGTTCCATGGCGGCCAGCTCGGTAATGAGTTGCCGTGCCGATGCATGTTCCACCTCGGCTTCGTCCAGCAGATCCATTTCTTCGATAACTTCGCGCGCGGCGGGATAGAAAATTTCTTCTTCCACTTGAGCGTGTATGGTCAGCTCGGCGCAAGCGGTTTCGATCAACAACTGTTTTGCTTCCTCATCCGGGTCGTTCTTGATTTCCTCGAATTCCTCGAACATGTCGAGCACCTTCTTGTGATCTTCCGCAAGAACATGCAATGCGTCGGTGGACGAGCCCTTGGAAGAGACGCGGGGGGATGATTTCGAGGTCTTGGACGATCCCTTGGATGTCGCATTACGTGGCATGGTGTTTCCTTTCATGGTTGGGCGGCGTGGAGCTTCTCCGCAAGCTCCATGCCATGCTTGCGCTGGCCGGAAAGGCGCACTGCATCCCGGTATAGCCACGAGGCGGGGCGGCGTTTTTGCAATGCGATGTAAAAAATGCAGATGGAAACTTCAGCTTGCGAGAAGGCGCCGCGCCGGCATGTGGCCTTGCAGCAGGTCCAGCGCCGCCGCAATGACGCGCTCCGGAGTGACTTCCGCCAGGCAACGATGATGCCCTTGCGGACAGATGCTCTTGTAGCAGTTACGGCAGGGAACGTCTTGAAACAGTACGCGATTGGGCACCTGCCACGGCGTGTGCTGCGGATTGGTCAATGCATACAGGTCGACGATCGGCGTGCCGACGGCGGCGGCGATATGCGCGGGGCCGGTATTGTTGCAGATGACCAGCGGGGCGAGCGACAGCAGCGCCGCCAGCCGGCCGAGGTCGAGACGGCCGGCCAGCGAATGCGCCCGCGCTTCGCCGCCGCGTATCTGCTCGACCAGCGCCGCTTCATCTTCATTGCCGGTGAAGACCAGGGGACAGTCCAATCGGGCGGACAGGTCGCGCGCGAGTGCCGTCCAGTGCTGCGACGGATAGCGGCGCGAGGGGGCGCTGGCGCCGGGATGGAGGATGATCCATGGCCGCGCCTCGTCGATATCGAGCGTCCGCAAGCAATTCCTTGCCCAGGCAAGATCGGCTGGCGGCACACGAAAGGACAGGCGTTCATTGCGCGTTTCGGCACCGATCGCCGCCACCAGGTCGAGCTGACGCCTGACTTCGTGCCGCACCTGCTCCTGAGGTTCAGTTTCGCGCACCCAGTCGGTCAGCAGCTGATACGGATTCTCGCGGCAATGCGCCAGGCGCAGCGGTATGCCGGCCAGATGGCACATCAGCGCGGCCGGCAGCGGGCTCTGGCTGTACACGGTGAAAATCACGGCGGCATCGAAGCGGCGCTGCGCAAGCTGTTCGATCAGTGCGAAGTCGGCCGCGGCCTCCTGCGCGGCACTGCTCTTCATCCATGGCGCGCAGTACTGGATCGTGTCGTCGATTTCAGGCACGTAGCGCGCCGCCGCCGCGCCGCCGGCGGAGCTCAGCAGGGTAACGCTGCTGCCGGGCAGCGATTCCTTCAGCGCGCGCATGGCGGGCGTGCTCATCAGCACGTCGCCAAGGTAATCGAGTCGGATGCACAGGATGCGCCGGGCCTGCTGCCAGCGTTCTACCGTCATGGGACAGCGACTCCGCTGCTGCCGGGCCGCAGGCCGGGAATATGCATGGTCTGTTCGCGCCCACTCTGTTCGGCCGACGCGATCATGCCCGCGGCCACATACAGGTTGGGCGCCGTCAGGTCGGGCATGCGATGCGCCGAGATCTTCCATTCGGTTTCGTTCCCGTTGTCGATCAGGACGGTGCGGCAGCCGGCGCGATGGCCGGCTTCCACGTCATTCAGGATGTCGCCGACCATCCATGAAGCGCCGAGGTCGATGTTATGCTCGTGCGCCGCGCGGTACAGCATGCCGGGCATCGGCTTGCGGCAGGTGCAGGGCACGGCATAGCGTTCCACCATTCCGTCCGGGCTGTGCGGGCAGAAGTAGAAACCGTCCAGCGCGACGCCGTATTGCGCGAGCTGCTGTGCCAGGCGCCGATGCACGCCGTCGAGAGCGGATTCGGTGAAGATGCCCTCGGCCACGCCGGGCTGGTTGGTGACGACGAACAAGGCAAAGCCCATATGCGTGAGCAGTTGCAGCGCCTCGGCCGCCTTCCAGGTGAGCTGCACCAGGGCGGGGTTGACGTTATACGGCACGTTCTCTACAAGAGTGCCGTCCTTGTCAAGGAAGATTGCTCGCATGATTTTGCCTTGTCGTCATATCGTTCTTGTTATGCCCTCATTTCCTGTTCATGGCCACGAGGTTTCCTGCATTGGAATGACCATGATCTCCGGTATCACCGTCTGCGCCGGCATCCGCAGCACGGCCTTCACCGCCTGCGCGACATTGGCCGGGTCCTGCAGCGTCGAAACGTCGATGCCCGGAAAACGATCGAGCAGGAAGGGCGTGCTCATGCCGCCTGCGATAAGCGCGGTGACCTTGATCTTTTGCGGCCGCAGTTCGGCATGCAGTGCATGCGACAGGCCCAGCAGGCCCCATTTGCTCGCGTGATAGGCGGAGGCGTTCGGCCAGGCGCGCTTGGCGGCGGTGGAGGAAATGTTGATGATGTGTCCGCCGCTGCCTTTCATGTGACGTGCAGCGTACTTCGAGAGCAGGAAGGGGCCGTAGAGATTGGTGCGAATCACGCGGTCCCAATCGGCATGGCTCAGCTCCTCGATCGGACAGGTGACATCGGTGCCGGCGTTGTTGAGCAGCACGTCGATTGTTCCGAAGCGTTCGATGGTCTCGTCGACAGCGCGTTCGGCCGCGACCGGATCGCCGACGTTGAAGCCGATGGCATGCGTTTTATATCCCGCTGCATCGAGCAGGGAGGCCACCGTCTGCGCCTTGTCGAAATCGAGATCCCCGATCACGACATTGGCGCCGCAGGCAGAGAACATGTGGGACAGCGCGGCTCCCAGGCCGCTGCCGCCGCCGGTGACCAGAACGGTTTTGCCGGCGAACAGCGCGGCTTCCGCGGGATCCGCGACATAACTGGATACGTTCACGTTGCTCAATGCGCTCTCCATGAAAAAATGATTTTGGTTGGTCTTACGCTACGCCGTTCCGGCGTGCGCTTGTTGATGCAATCGATGCCGGCCTTCACTTCCACACCTCAAGACTCAGTTCGCCCGCAGTTCGCCCGATACTGCGCGCTGCTGCAGGGCGTAGCGGGTGGCCGGTTCCAGCACGCTTTCATAGACGCCGGCAATGCTGGTGGCGACGTTGCGCCAGGTGTAATGCTGGTAGGCGCGCCGCATGCCCGCCCATCCCATGCGTTGCGCCAGGTGGGGATGGCGCTGCAGCCACGAGAGCCGTTCGGCCAGTGCTTCAGGATCGTTGGGCGGCACCAGATAGCCGGTTTCGCTGTCCACCACGGTGGTCTTGATGCCGCCGACGGCGGTGCCGATCACCGGCGTGCCGCAAGCCATGGCTTCGACCGGGGTGATGCCGAAGGGCTCGTACCATGGCGTAGTGACGAAGACATTGGCGGCGCTGTAGTAATAGCGCAGCTGCTCGCGCTGCCGCTGGCCGGTGAAGGTAACGCATTGCGCCACGCCCAGCTCTTCGGTCAGTTGCATCAGGCGGCCCAGTTCCGGCGTGGCGATCGGATCCGGCTTTTCGCCATTGCCGCCGACGACCAGCAGGCGCACCGGCACCTGATACTGATGGTGCAGGATGGCGACGGCGCGAATGACGTTGTCCACGCCCTTGCGGGGCACCATGCGACCGAGCTGCAGCACGATGAACTCGTCGCGGTCCAGTCCGAGGTTCTGGCGCGCGTCGAGCGTGGTCGGCCAGAATTCGTCGGGGTCGAAACCGCAGGGGACGACGTCGATCCGTGCACTCGGCGCGCCGTAATGCTGTTCCATGTCGCGCCGGTCTTGCGGGCATTCGGCGATCACGCGGTCCGCGTCATGCATCAGGCGTTCTTCGATGGCGAAGCGGATATCGGGAAAGGCGTCCGCTTCCTTCTGACACAGGCGACGCACGCGACCCAGCGCGTGGAAGGTCATCACGAAGGGAATGCCCAGCGTCGCCTTGATCTGCTGGGCCACCATGCCCGACATGAAGAAATTGGCGTGCACGATGTCATAGCGCATCTTTTGCCGGCGCGCAAAGCGGATCACGAATCGCCCGAACTGTTCCATATACGGCAGCATGGCTTCCTTGGGAATGAACTCCGGCGGACCGGCCGGCACGTGGACGACGCGCACGCCGGGATGCCAGTCGACGACCGGTTCCAGTTGATCGGAGTCGCGCCGGGTAAATATGTCGATCAGGTAACCCAGACGCGCAAGCTGCTTGGCGAGCTGGGCGACATACACATTCTGTCCGCCGCTGTCGATGCTGCCGATGCGCGCAAGAGGTGACGCATGTTCGCTGATGAGAGCAATTTTTCGCATAGTTATCCACGTTGTTGGAATGATCACATCACTGTTTGGCTGGCAAAGCAAAGCATGTACCTAG
>NZ_DATFAF010000090.1:0-25095 GCF_035254865.1 Noviherbaspirillum sp. | reverse complement strand
TTCCGTGGACAGAGCAGTGAGTTCATGCAAGCGCCCTGCCTGGCGGTCTTAGCGAACAAACGCGCACGATGCTGCTCTGTTAGTATTTCAGCACTTCACTCAGCGTTTGCATACAGCCATGACCAAACCCGGCATCCTCGTCACCCGCGCCGTCTTTCCCGACTTACTGGAGCGTCTGTCGCACTATTTCGAGATCGAGTCGAATCAGGAAGACCGCATCTTTTCCGAGCAGGAGCTGGCGCAGAAAATGCGCGACAAGGACGGCGTCTACACTACGCCGAGCGAGCGCGTGTCAGCGCAAACCATCGCAGCCTGCCCCAAGCTCAAGGCCATCTGCAACATGGCGGTCGGCTACAACAACATCGATCTCGATGCCGCGACGAAGGCCGGCATCATGGTGACCAACACGCCCGACGTGCTCAATGAAACCACCGCCGATTTCGGCTGGGCATTGCTGATGGCAACCGCGCGCCGCATCACCGAGTCGGAGCACTGGCTGCGCGCGGGGAAATGGGAGAAGTGGCGTTACGACGTATTCCTCGGCGCGGACGTGCACGGCACCACGCTGGGCATCATCGGCATGGGCCGCATCGGGCAGGCGATTGCGCGCCGCTCGACCGGCTTCGGCATGCAGGTGATCTATCACAACCGTTCGCGCCTGAGCGAAGACCTGGAACGCGCCGCCAACCATGCGCGCTATGTCGGCAAGGAAGATCTGCTGCGCAATGCCGATCACGTGATCCTGGTCCTGCCCTACTCCGCGGCCTCGCATCACACCATCGCCGCCGCCGAGCTGGCGCTGATGAAACCGACGGCCACGCTGGTGAACATTGCGCGCGGCGGCATCGTTGACGATGTGGCATTGATCGCGGCGCTGCGATCGGGAAAGATCGCGGCGGCGGGCCTGGATGTGTTCGAGAACGAACCGAAGCTCCATCCGGATTTCCTCACGCTGTCGAACGTGGTGCTGACGCCGCACATCGCCAGCGCATCCGAACCGACGCGGCGCGCGATGGCCAACACTGCGGCGAACAATCTGATTGCGGCGCTCACCGGCGGCCGCCCGGCCAATCTGCTGAATCCGGAATGCGGGGCCGCGAAAGCCTGAGACAGCACAGGCAGACCGTCATCATGATCAATCGGACAAGCGCATAGCCGGTCCTCCTCGCACGCACCATCGACTGTTGCACCAAAACGAACAGTCCGCCCCAATGTGTTGGTTCCAACCCATCAGCGATGCTTGTCCGCATGTCAAGCATCGCGCCTCGTTCACACCGGCCTGATCCGAATTTCTCCTTGATTTTCAAGCGCTTGCGTGCGCACCGCGAGCCGCGAGCCACGACTGGCACGCTCCCTGCTGTATGTCCTTCAAGCGCAAGGAAACGCGCTACACCAACCTCGAATCCTTTAATTCCTTTCAGGAGCAACGCAATGAAAACCTTGATCATCAAAGACCTCGTCCGCAACGAAGAACTCGACCGCAAAGCCATGGCCAGCGTGCATGGCGGCACGGGCATGAGCAAATATTCCGGCGCATCGCCTTACATGCCGTCCTTCTTCGGCCCGATGACCGACATCTCGAAGAGCGACTTCAACTTCAGCGCCACGCAAGCGCTGGGCCAGAGCCAGAACACGCTCGTCAACAACGGCAACAACGTCGCCTTCGCGGACAACATCACGGCCAACGTGAACCCACACCAGACCGGCACCAACACCATCAACTTCGGCCACTAATCCATTTTGCGGCGGAGGCGCCGAATGCCTCCGCCCGTTCGCAACGCATTCAAGGAGAACAGCATGTCGCACATCACGATTCACGACCTCGACCAGACCAGGGAACTCGACCGCAAAACCATGTCATCCGTACGCGGCGGCAATTCCTGGCTCGCCGGGCTCGGCCCGGTAGCCAACGTCAACGTCGGCGTGAACCAGAACATCGTCCAGCTGCAGAACATCAACGTCAACGCGCTGAACAACGTAGGCGTGATCGGTGCCGGCTTCGGCCCGCTCAAGCTCGATGTCAGCCCGACGCAGTTTGCGAACGCCAACGCCAGCTTCTGAGCATAGCAACCGTTCCAGGACGAGGTACGCCATGAACCTCACTGATGAAATGCTGCAGGCGGCCATCAAGAAAGCGATCGAGGCAGGCCTGCTGCCGCGCCATCCCCGCCGGGAGGACGCGGAGACGAACAGGGAACTCATACGCATGGTGGTGATGGCTGCGTTGCGTCCGCAGTCGTCTGCATCGGACAGGAAATCCGTCGAGCGCAACTGAGTGGACATGAGCACTCTCCGGGCTTGCCAAGAGTACCTATCAAAATGCATAGCGAGCAGCCCTAGCCTGAATCGAGAAGCGCAGCCGCACATGATGTACGGTGAGCATCGCAGGTTCAGGATCGGGCTGCGCAGCAGCATTTTGATAGGCGCTCTATGGGGTCGCTGCGATGACAACCCGATTACGCCCCTCCAGCTTGGCCTGATACAAGGCCTTGTCGGCACGGCGGAAGGTGTCGTCCGCCGATTCGGAAGGATGGAAGGAGGCCACGCCGATCGAGGTCGTCAGCGCGACATCCGGAATCAGCGCTGACCATGGATGCGCCAGCACCGCCTCGCGGATGCGGCCCAGCGGAGCGAGCGCCGCCTCCGCCGTGATTCCTTTCAGCAGCAGCACGAACTCGTCGCCGCCGTAACGCGCGACATAATCGACGACCCGCATTTCGCGCCGGATGATCTGCGCAAATGCCTTGATCACTGCGTCGCCGGCCGCGTGGCCGTAGCAGTCGTTGACCATCTTGAAGTTGTCGAGGTCGAACACTGCGACGCTCGACGGCACGGCAAGCCGTTTGAATGCCGCGCATTCCTGCTCAAGATGCAGGTTGAGATCGCGCCGGTTGCCGACGCCGGTCAGCTCATCATGGGCCGCCAGCTCCTTGAGCTTTTGCATCGCCGATTCCAGCTCCATGGTGCGCTGTTCCACCAGCTTTTCGAGCGTCGTGCGGTACTGCTCCAGCTCCTGCTCCTGGCGCTTGCGCGCGGTCACGTCGCGCGCCGTCGCCACCAGCAATGCCTCGCCATTGACGTTGAAGATGGCCATGGAGGCATCCACGTCATAGATGTTGCCGGAGCGGTCGCGGAACTGGGTCTCGATGGAGGTCGTCTCCGTCGTCTGCAAGCGCTGGACGATCGCTGCGCGATGTTCGGGATGAACCCAGAGGTCGATGCTGGCCGAGGTGCGGCCGATGACTTCGTCACGCCGATAGCCGGTCAGCCGTTCGAAGCCGGGATTGACGTCGATGAACTCGCCCGTCTTCAGAATGGAGAAGGTCGCATAGTCCGGCATGGAGCGGAACAGGCGACGATATTTTTCGAGCTCGGTTTCTATCCCGGATGGTGTCGCAGCGTCTTTCACGTTTTCCCTGAGAGTGAAACGCGCCGGCCGGATTCAGGATGCCACCGACGCAGCGCGAAGCTGCGTCCAGTGTAGCATCGGAAAGATTTGTTTTCCTGAGCGGGTCCGCAGGACGCTTCAGGCGAGACGCTTGACCAGCGCCGCGGTGAATTCATCGGTCGATGCGCTGCCGCCGAGATCGCGGGTGCGGACCTGGTCTTCCATCAGGGTTTGCTGGATGCCGTTGCGCAGGCGTGTCGCCAGATCGCTCTGCCCGACGTGATCCAGCATCAGGCCGGCGGCCAGCAACAGCGAAATCGGATTGGCCAGGCCCTTGCCTGCGATGTCCGGCGCGGAGCCATGCACCGCCTCGAAGATCGCCGCGTCCTTGCCGATGTTGGCACCGGGCGCCAGTCCCAGGCCGCCGACCAGGCCGGCCAGCTCGTCCGACAGGATGTCGCCGAACAGGTTGGTGCACAGCAGCATGTCAAACTGCCAGGGATTGAGCACCAGCTGCATCGCGCAGGCATCGACGATGCGATCATCGACCGCGACCCGGCCTTCGTATTCCTTGGCCACCTCGCGTCCGGCTTCGAGGAAGATGCCGGTCAGGGCTTTCAGCACATTGGCCTTGTGCACGATGGTGATCTTCTTGCGGCCATGCTTGACCGCGTATTCGAAGGCATAGCGCGCGATGCGGCGCGCGCCTTCGCGCGTATTGATGCCGGTGGACACCGCCACCGCCTGCGGATCGTCGCCGACCGGGATGAAGTGTTCATGCGCGACGTACAAGCCTTCGATGTTCTCGCGAATCAGCACGATGTCGATGTCTTCGTAGCGGCCGGGAATGATGGTGCGCACCGGACGCACATTGGCGAACAACTTGAAGGCCTCGCGCATGCGCACGTTGGCGGAACGGAACCCCGCGCCGACCGGCGTGGTCAGCGGACCTTTCAAGGCCAGCCCGTTGCGACGAATGCTGTCCAGCGTTTCCTGCGGCAGCGGATCGCCGCCGCGCTCGACACCGGCCATGCCGGCGTACCGGGTCTCCCACGCAAAGGGGCTGCCGAGCGCCTCCAGCGCCTTGACGGTGGCCGCGGTGACTTCGGGGCCGATGCCGTCGCCGGGAATGAGGGTAGCGGGGATTGTCTTCGTGGTCATCGCGTTCGGATCAGGGTTGAAAATCCTGTCAGCTTAGCCCATGCGACAGGCTTTATCCAGCCGGTGCGAGAGCGCTGTTCGCCGCGTCGGCGGCGGTCTGACATCAGGGGAAATCGAGGACGTAATGGATGTCCACGGAATACACGGAAGGCACTGAATGAATCCTTTGCGTACTCCGGCGTTCGTTTTCAGCGTGATCGGCGAGGTAGGCATTCAGTCCGGCGGTCTTCGCCACCGTCAGCTAAACACGGGAAAGCGGCTGCAGGAAAAAGGAAGGCGTTGGACTCAAATCTACCCGAACCGGTCGCTGACACTTCCCAAATCGGACGCTGTAACGCCAACGCTCAGCGGCGCCATATGGCATTCACTTCAGCGAATTGTTAGCGGTCAATTGCGCCCTGCTGCCAGCTTTCGTGTGAAGAAGGAGGTAATAGCTTCATTGAGTCTCGGAACTTCGGAGCGACGGTCAAATCCCGGCGGGTCTCCGATCAAAGTGGCTACGAGTTGGGACATTTCAGCAGGCAATGGAGCTAGCAACGCCCCATGGCCTCCGCTCGGCAGATCGGCAAGGTGTTCGCAGGTATTACAGATTGCAAGTACCGCGTCGCCGTGAAACCTGGGAACGAGCCAGCGGTCAAGTCTGGCCGTAATAAGCGCGAGGGCAACTCGTGGCTGTTTTAAGGATTCTGGGTCAAAGTCGGCCGCGACTGGCACACCCGCAACAATGGCCGTGATACGCGGATCCACGTGCTCGTACCAAGCGTAGTCGTTGAACCTATAGTTGTGGACGGACAGGACGATTGCCAGTTTTATTCTGTCCAGAGGCCCACCTGTCAGAGATGTGGTCAGACCGGCGCAGGTATGGAAGTCATCGGCGATATTTTGTCGGCAGTGCGCGCGAAGTCGGGATGGAGACCAACGTCCCCCTGCAAGCGATAACGCCGTATGGCCGCCGGCAGACATGCCATACATTCCAACATGTGTGAAGTCCAAGGCGTGGCCAAACAATGGCTCGTCACGCACCCTGTCGATGGCTCGGGAAACTTCAATCGGCCGGCGCTTCCAACTCGGAGGGCCGGGCTCGCTGTCGTCCTTGTAGTTATCCGCAAAGTGCTCGGGTAGTGCGACAGTGAATCCTGCCAATACCAATGTTCGAGTCAATTCGAAGTAGACCCATGGCGATGCGGGTGATCCATGCGAGATTACAATGAGGCGTTGATTGCCGGATGCAGGAGGCGCATCCAAGGCAACCTCCAACTGAAATCCGCCACGATGGTGCAGTTTGGCCTCTGCGGTTGCGGGGTAAAAAATCGTGACTGGGCCGGATGACGGATTTGAAGGGAGTTCCACCATGCCTACCGAAGCAAGCACTGAGGACGCCCAAGTAGATAAAAAGGCCAGAGTAAGGATCCGAAACGATGCGAGGCACATAGTGATCTCTGTAATAGCTTACCGCTAAATTAACAAGCGTCCGGCACGAGGCCCCAGCGATAAGTTTGGTTGATTTCGGCATTGATGTATTCAATGCCAAGGGTGGCAAGAACCGGGGCGTCATCTAAATGAATTGATGCCGAATTTGGCTGCGGATTTACTCGACTTGCATGAAGTCTTCAATGTCATTCATTAGTCTGGCAACGTCCCTATCCGAGGAAATAACGTACACATTTTTCTGTGGCGCATACGATTCGATTTTTTTCCGAAATTCGCAGGTCCATATTTTTTTTCCGCGATAAAGATTCCACCAGCTCGTCACCGTGCTACGGACCATGGGACTTCCGTCAGGCCACCCTTCCGGTTTCCTGAACGGGCTAAGTACGAATCGCTTTGCGACCCACCAGCAATGCTGCCACATCGGCCTATCCACATAAATCAAGGTGTCCGCTTCAGCAAGGCGCTGGCGAAAGGTCGTCAGGGTGCCGAATCCCTCAATCAGCCAGCAGTCCTGCCTGAGAATCGCTGCATGTCTTTCGAGGTAGACGCTCTCAGGCACCTTGGAGCCGCCGACTTCGTATTCAATCAGGTCTAAGGGATGAAGAGGAATATTTGTTCTTCTGGCGATTGCCTTACTCAAGGTGGATTTCCCTCCTGCAGGCTTGCCAAATACCGCAATTTTCCGCATTGATGGCCTGGGTGAATCGCCAATACTGGCTAAGGTAATGGTCTTTTCGGTAGCTTGATGGACCAACTTGTTGAGACGTGATGCCATGTTGACCTCCATGGAAAGTGTTTTGGCCTATGAGGCAGGCATCAGAAAGAACCCGCCTCGGGGGCGGGTTGCAGTGAAAAAGAAAACGCGCTAAACCGTTCACCTTCCCCAGATCAACCAATGGCTGCTTTCTGTTCAAGAAGTTACACAGACACCTCAAGTTTTCGTCACCAGAGCGCCGACTATTTTCTGCGTGAATGGCGCGACCAGCATGACTGTTGGAAATGCGATCAACCAGGCCGTGAGCCAGGCTGACACCCAGAGGGCCAGAAAGCCGTCAGCCAATCCCGCAGCGCGAAGCGTCGCGATCCCGGAGACCAAAAGCGACATCAGTCCGGAAAGAAGGAGGCTGAACAACATCGCCCCATATTTTTTGGGAATCATAGGATTTTCTCCTAATCAATTAAGCGTTTTGTTAGAAAGGCGGTGCGCTGTCTCGGCAAAGTTTCGGCCAAACATCCTGGCTGTCTTGATGTCGCCGACAACAAAGGAATCAGCGGCTGCCGAGTGCCCGGCCTGAGCCATCAACCCGGACCACGAGCCCAGGCGGTTAGCGGCTTCGTCATAAGGAACGCCGCGATGCTGCTCGGGAAGGATGGGATTGCCGACCCACAGCATTCCGTGCTGCATGCAGAAGGTGAACAAGGAGATCAACGTCGATTGTTTATCACCGGCAGGAAGCGATGAAACAGTAAAGCCGGCGGCCAGTTTTCCCTTGAGTTGCTGGGTGCGCCACAGCCCGCCGGTCGAATCCATGAAATTCTTGAAGGGCCCTGAAACACCGCCCAAGTAAGTGGGTGAGCCAAAGAGGAAACCATCGAACTCAAGAAGATTGTTGGGCGTCGAGGTTAATTCCTCAGCCTTGACGAGATGAACTTCGGTATCGGGCATGCTCCGCGCTCCTTCGGCAACATGCTGGGCGATATGCTCGGTATGGCCATGGGCGCTGTGGCAGATGACGGCTAGTTTTTTCATTTCAATGACTCCGAAGAAAATTTGGTTTTCTTGGTTAGGGAATAGGCGTTCATCGAAAAATCCATTCGATGGCGCAAGCGGACAGGAAAAGACCAAGGCCAAAAACGCTGTGGTTGATCACGCTTCTGATGCAACTCTTGATTGGTGTGGGTGTCTTTGAGGCTGCAACTCCCAGGCCCATTGCTGGCTGCATGACCAAGAGCGGAAATACCACCGTGCAAACACCCACCAGAAGAGCTATGCCGAGCGAAGGCGCTCTTGCCCAAGCGACACCGGCTATCCTTGTCAGCAGGAATGCGAAGGCAATGCCTACTGCGTAATGGGTGATCCAACCCAATGAGGTTTCATTCGCTATTGGCGACGCTTTGCCGATTGACGCATGTGCAATCCGGCCATGGAACAAATGCCCGACCCAACGCCCGATGAAGGCGAAATTCAGGGCCTGCCCCCCGAACCGCTTAAGGAACATCAGCCAGATATCCATGACGAATGTAGCTCCGCACCCTATTAGGATGACCCTCACGATTTCTTCAATTAAGGTCATGACGTACTCCTTTGAAAGTTGACGAATGAGACTCTGGAGTGCACTCTAGAAGTTGAAGTCAACTTCAAGTCAAGAGGTATTTGGATGGATATTTCTGAAGTCAGCAAACAGACCGGGATACCTTCGTCGGCCCTGCGCTACTACGAACAAAAGGGACTCATCACCTCGGTTCGCGAAAAAGGGGAGCGGCGCCGCTACGGCACAAACGTGCTGGACCAACTGGCCTTGATAGCCCTTGGGCAGGCTGCTGGGCTAGCTCTCGACGAAATTCGGTCGATGCTGTCGCCATATGGTCCGCCAAATATCGACAGGCAATTGCTTGCTGCGAAGGCAGACGAAATTGATGCGCTTATCAAACGCTTGAAAGCAATGAGTAGCGGGCTCCGCCATGCGGCGGCTTGTCCGGCCCCCAGCCATGTTGAATGCCCTAGCTTTCAGAAGTTGTTGAAATCTGCGGCAACAGGTGCTCTGGAAAAGCGGTGGGGGAAAACAAAACTTCATGGTCCGCGCAAGTAATGCGTTTGGGCACATGGTTCAGTTGGCCTAAATTCTCACAACCACCCGGCAAAAGTTTTCGCCAAATGTCGGGTTTCGAAGTGGAACAGCCGCTCAAACTACTGTTTTGCGGTAAGGCCAAAGACCGCTCTTGGCCGATTGTAGCCAGTAACAAACGACGGGACCCGACCCGTTGCCGCCATTCAACGAAATAATTCTAAAGTCAGCTTAACAACAGAAAGCGGCCGCAGACACAAGCCACTCTGAGAGGGTGTTGATTTTTGGCCCGTCAGAGGGCATAAGAAGCCCGCCGCCAAGGCGGGTTTTGTGCTTTATGGAAGAGGATTACCTGAAAGCCGCCAGCAAGCGCGCAATGGAGCAGGCTGAGAGGTATTGCTGGGATCCGCTGTCAGCGCAGATCATGGTCGAAATCAGCGAGGCACTGATGTTCGCCGCGCTCACTGAAAGGAATTTGAGTTTAGGTGACTAGGCAATTGACCGTTCCATTTTCGATTCCAAGATGATGCATGAACTCCCGAAGAATCAATACGCTGGCTGAAAACGACCGCATTTCTACCGGCTCTATGTCGGAATAAGATCGACCTTGGGTAACCGCAGCAATGTGGCTGAATTCCCGTTCAACGGCATCAAGATTGAAGGTTGAGTCCGGTTCGCTCGAAAAGCGGGCAGGGGTCGGGAAATCCTTCACCAGAATCTCGCGTGAAGTAACGGCTTCAATTTTGCGTGCCAACGGCATGACATGCTCTTCCACAATTTCGATTGCAGATTCCATCTCGAATGCCGATGGCGTTCTTAAGTCCGTTCCAAACAGGTTGGCATGGCCGAACGGCAAACGTGCCTGCATCACCTGCGAGCTGGTTTGGTCTTGCCACTGCACGATGATTTCAGTTGCGCCGATTTGCAGCATCACGGGGGATGCTGCGGCAGGCCGTGCTTGTGAGGAGGGATCGGTACGATCGGAAGACATAATGAGCCCTATTCATAATGACGCTTGAAAGACGCAGCATGGGTGGACAAACCGCAAGCAATGCCGCTGCCAACGCGCTTGCTTCACCATCCCGATTTGCTCGGCAGGTCCAGTAGACTTTATCCCGCTTCGAGCATCGCCGCTGCTCCGCTTCCTTTTCGCGATGTATGTCCTATGCTGTATAGGCGTCCGGCCATCCTGCCCAAGAAGTGATTAAAGGCTACATATCCAGTATTTTCTCAGCGCATCGTTTATCACTTCTACGGAGCAACGCGCAGTGAGATGCATAGTCATTAACCCGCTATATATGAGAGCATTTTCATCGATTTCACACTCGGTGATGAAGGAGGATCATGATGGCCACGCGTCCTGCGGATATTGTCAGCCCGACCAACACCCAAATCCTGCCCCCCAAAACATCCGTCGAGGACGCACGCCGCCAGGGGCGCGCTCCCTACGACAAACCCACGCCTGCCAATACGATCATGTTGTTCATCGACCATCAAATTGGACTGATGGCCGGAATCCGGGACTTCACCTCGCTGTCGGAATACAAAAGCAATGTAGTCGGATTGGCACGTACCGCCAAGGCGCTGAAGATTCCGGTGCTGCTATCGAGCTCGAATGCACAATGGCAGAATGGCGACACGCTGGCTGAACTCAAGGAGATTTTCTCCGAAGAGCCTATCTACCGCCGCACCGGCATCATCAATTGTTACGAGGATCCCACGTTCCGAAAGGCGCTGGAAGACGTGGTGAACCAGACCGGACGGCGGCACATTGTCATCTCCGGGGTGACCATCGGAACGTGCTGTGCATTTCCAACCCTTTCAATGCTGCAGGATGGGTACAAGGTGTTTCCTGTGATCGATGCCTGTGGCGGATGGAACCGTTACGAGGTCGAGGCCGCCATGCTGCGCATGGCCAACGCGGGTGCCGAACCGGTCACCACATTTGCGTTTGCGTGTGAACTCCAGGCCGACTGGAAACTGCCATCCGGTAATGACATGTTTGCGCCGTTCGTTGAGAACTTGCCGGAATACGGCTTTATAGTGCAAAACTTTTGGAATAACGCGAACCAGCATGTCGTGCCAGACCCGTTCGGCATGGTGAAATAGAGTAACGCTGCCCTGTTTGCAGGCTAACTGCTGTTAGCACAAAATGGGCTGCAACCGCCGGTAAACAATATCCTGAGCGGCTGCGCCCTTGCCAGGAACAAGTCCACCAGGATAAGAGCCATTCTGTAACACGGGGAACTGGAGTTCCACGGCGACTTGGAGTGCGACGAACCATGAACCATGTCGCCAAAATGCCCACTGCGTTCATAGGCCACGACAGCCCCATGAACACGCTAGAGCACAACCGCTTTACAGCAGCCTGGCGCGAACTCGGGCAAGCGTTACCGCGTCCGCGCTGTGTTGGCGATCTCCGCGCACTGGTTCATCAATGGCAGCGCGGTGACGGCGATGCCAAAGCCGCGCGTCATTCATGACTTCTATGGTTTTCCCAGAGAGTTGTTCGAATTTGATTATTCTGCCCCAGGGGCACCTGATGTTGCAGAGGAAATCGTGCAGGTGGTTCGTCCGGGGTTTGTCGCGCTCGATCAGGATAGCTGGGCGCTGGATCACGGCACTTGGTCAGTCCTCGCCCACGTATTCCCCAAGGCTGACGTTCCAGTCGTACAGCTTTCTGTCCATGCAGGTGAAGACATTCGATACCACTTTGAGCTTGGGGCACGGTTAGCGCCACTAAGGGAACGGGGGATTTTCATCATTGGCAGCGGTAATGTGGTACACAACCTGCGGCGGGTTGATTCGCATCTGACAGACCAAGCTTACGATTGAGCACAGGACTTCGACATTGCGGTCAGGCAAACGATGACGACGAGGCCCGAAGATCTCATGAACATCGCGAACCATCCCGCGTATTCCATGGCAGTACCTACTTCGGAGCATTTCCTCCCTTTGGCTTATTTAGCTGGCCTATCCATTGCGGCCAAGCAACCGGCGGAAGTATTGGTGGACGGCGGCACCATGGGCGCACTCACGATGACGAGCTTCGTACTTGGCTGTGGAACGATGAAAAAGACAGACTTGGTACAGTCTGCGGCACTTTTGCCAAATCCGGCGGAAGTGCCTCCTGAGCACACCAACACTTGAGCCCGAGGAAGAAACTGCCCAAAAAGATGGCATCACTAACCGCTTTTGCGCCGGATTTGTTCTTCGATACGTTGGTTCCAAACGTCCGGTGTCGGGCTACAAGCAGTCGGTGCGCTCGGCTGATGGAGTGGCCGGTGTTGGCTGAGGAACCGCACGCACACAGTGGCCGCTATCGTGCGGCTTGCGACCCCGCAACCGTCACCAGCCTCGTACATCAAACTTCCATCTGTTCGGCAATTTCAAGCGCATCGTCGACTTCGATCCCTGCGATACGTCGCAGACACGCAATCCGACGAGATCACAGCCGCGCAGCTTGCTGTCGATGGCCAAGTTAAACAAAGCGAGATCGCGGACCTTATGGGCCATTTGTAGGCGTGTACGGATTTCCCAGATTTCTCTGAGCTTCAGCGGCGCCTTTTGACCGACTAGCTTCCCCTTATTCCACGGACTATGGGTTGCAGAGGCGTTAATGTTCGCTTCCATGAATTCCTCCCGTTTTTGAAAGGAATTTCATTCTGTGCCGATTTTATGGAGTGCGCGATAACAGACCAAAAGCGGTCGGCCGGCTACCGAAGAGATTTGCCTGAGCCCGACCCAAACCCGCCGGACGAGCCTCTCCGAAGCAGCCATTCGACACAGTGTTCAAGGCTTACAATTTGGCCGAACTGAAAACCGTAGCCCATGTCCGCGTGCTCGGTGAGGAGAAGGCGGCTTGGTTCAAAGACACTGAGGACAACTACCTCTACATTCATGAAAACATTCTACTGGTGTAGCGCGGCTAGCGACGGCTAGCATTCAAAATGATCTGCGACGTGACGTAACGATGACGTGAAATGGCCGGCGCACGGTCCTCCCTGAGCCAAACTATCTGGTGCACGTATGTGGACCTTCTCCTCTGCGATGTTTCGACTCCCCAAGGCATTGCAGATATGTGGAAAGAAGGATGACTATTCCTTCTTCCCAAACATGCCACCAAGACTAGACCCGATCCCGCCAAGCTTGTCAGTTATGCCAGATCCATCAGTCATGAGGCTGTCGATTTGAGAGGCAACCGGCGCAGGTAGCTTTTCCTTTAGAAATCCGACCACTGTTTCCACTGCAACCGCTGCTTTATCTTCTGGCAGTCCCGTTCGTTCAATCAGACGCTGGATAATTTCGTTCATAGTCTTTCCTAGTCGAGTGGGTTGGATCACCGAGAGTGGATTTCAACCCCGTGAATACAACGAAGCGCGTATAGGGACGTTACTAGCAATATCGAGAAATCGATTGAAACCCATCAATGAACCAGTCTGCAGCCTGTGACCTAAAATCCAAAAAGGCAAAAATTGCCGCGCTTTTCTGTCTGGGATTCTTGTGAAGGCAGGCATAATGGAAATCTCGGATCAGAATGCATTGTTGTGAATTTGCGATGCACACAATTGGTTTCCGAAAAGCATCGCGCTACAGTGATCGCTAGGCCGTAGGCCAGAAGTGTCGATCGGACTCGGGGCAGTCCAACGCGTATGTGTCCTCCAGACTAAACACAGAAGATAGTGACTAGTCTGGAGTCGTGCGTCTGGCGTGTTAGTGCGTAGCGGACGTGCCCGACTGCGACTTCTTGTCTATTCTAGAACTGCCCTTGCCACTCGCAGCAGTGCCCCCGCTGCTCATGCTTGCGCCGCTAGATTTATCCGCTTTGTTACGGCTGGGAGAAGAGGACGACGTCGCTGCTGCAGCCGATGTGCTCGTCTTCTGGTCTTTTGACGCAGTTGTCGTGCCCGGCTTGGACTTGCCGTCGATGGTCAGGCCCGCTTCGGACATCTTCATGGCGCTCTTGTCGCCAATGCCTTTGACCCGGCTTTCAAAGTCGTTCCAGTCCTTGAATTTGCCGTTCTTATTGCGTTCGTCAATGATGGTTTTAGAGATCTTCGGGCCGATGCCCTTGATGCCGTCTAGCGCGGAGGCGTCAGCCTTGTTCACATCGACTTCCGCGAAGGCCAAGCCAATCGACATCCAGAGAACGGCAAACATGAAAAGCAGGCGTTTAAGCATGGTTTTCTCCTTCGTTGAGACAACGGTGTAACAGCACTGTCCGTATGGCTGTGACAGCCAGCCTTGAAAAGAATTCAAGACTGGCTGTGAGGAAAATAGTGGTCGCCAGGATCTCTGCGTGTACCTTCGGTTAGTGTCAGGAGACACCTTACCTTCAAAGCGCCCACAAACACTCCGACTTAGAAGATTGCCCAACGACAGGTCATGGCCGGCAGTACGCGGTGCGCAAAGATTCCGGAATGTCTGGGATAGATCGCCTACCCGACGATCTTGCACCGGCTGTAAAAGGTGCCTGGCAACCCATTGCGATCAATCAGGTGCAACGCGCTTTTCACCAAGCTGAACTGACCCATCTTCATCGAAAGCCGGGGCAGTTCAAGCCGAATTTCGGAAAAACTAAGGTTTCTGGGTTGTGTATTTAATCTGCAGGAAGTTCAAACTCGAGCATTTTGGATTTCCCCACAAAACCAATTCCGTTATCGCGACAATATTGTTCAATCTCTAAAGAAAACTCGGCTGTCGCCCGTGGCCCCACAAGAACTGAGTCGATAAAGTTTGGAACATGTGCGAAAGAAATCGGCTTAACGCACGCTTGCTTGAACCAAGCGGCCATCGATTCTTCTAGTTGAGCCATTGTCATTGCGCCCTGATCGACGAGACTTTGAATGCTCGCGCGTATCGCTTGCGGAGGTGCAGAAAAAGGAAGTCTTCCTTTTTCGATCCATGATGTATCGATGTTTGACATCAATCTGCACTCGCACTCATGTCTGTAGATCGGTTTCTTTGTGCGAAAAACTTCACCGAGATGAATCTGACCATCTCGAAATACCCGACTAAGTTCGGGTGATAGTTTGATTTCCTTGTAGTCTACGTCGATGACCGAGACATCTTTCAGTAAACCAACTTTTTCCCTCGTCGTACCGATCCGAATAGCGCGCCCGTTTTTGCCATACGCTTCCCACATCAACGAGCTTTCATCCTCTGCAGACCACGACTGCATGTGAACGGTTTTGCGAAGATCTGAGAGTATCCCGACGAGCATTTGAGCATTCTTATGTCCGTTTCGTAGAAGCCAGTCACGAACACGATTACTACCCTCGTCAGAGTCAAGCGCTCGCAGAATTGGTCCCTCCGAAGGATCCTCCCATGCGTCGTAAGTAACAAATCCGAGCGCCTTATTGGCAATTTCTTCCTTGAGTCGGTCAAAACCAACGATCCGATAAAGGCGAGCGGAATTGTCTTCCATAGATTTATGGTTATCCAGATGATCTGATCGTCCTCAACTATGCCATTTCCAAGGCATCGCAGAGTAAATTGCGCTTCTCCAAGTTTATCTACAATTTTATATGCGGCCGCTCCTGCGTAGCGAAGCTTTTCATCCACAGACGCAGGTTTCAACGCGGCATTTGGGAAGCTCGAAGATTTCGTCGATTGATAAAGAATTCCATCAAGCTGGGGTGCAGACAAAAAGTCTTTTGCGAGGGCACAGGTTACATCGTAGAGGCCGAAACTCTCCTCATTTTTTTTATCGCTTACCTTTGCCGTCAAAATTGAATTCATAAACTCATCACATAAATGGACTGCTTCCATTGCGATCGGATTTGCGAATTTCCGAAGTAGCTCATATATTTCCTTGAACGTTGGATGCAAATTAAATGGCACCGGAATGCCACGCCTAAAATAGTCCATGATGCCAATCGGCATAATATGCAGAGCCCCCGGCTTATCCCCTCGAGTTACCGAATAGAGAAGATTAATAACGTCATCCTTGTTCGCATCAATTTCTGCTAAAACGGTGCTCACGCTAGCGTTTTGGGTATCTAAGCTTGCGTAGAAGATAGACTCGCCTGCTTTATTCAATCTATTCTGGCGAGTCTTGTGTGCGATTTCTGAAGGAATATATGAAAGGCGAGAAGTTTTTCTGTAGAAGACGCCGCCATCATCCTCCGAGTACTTTACGCCTCGTGTAAAGAGCGTATTTGAACTTAGCGGTATCGATACGGGAACTCCTAGAGTGTAAGCGGTAAGCCTCGCAACATGCGATACGATTCGAGTTTCTTCAAGTTTGCGTATCCCATCAACATGCGCCCGAAGTTCTCCCACTATCTCCTGAACTATTGCACGATGTTCGGACGAATTGCGATTCAATTCGCTTGCTTTGGCTAAAATTTGTTGTTGTATATTTTCATTCATGTTTCCGCCCTACCGTGCTGTTAAAGAGACTACGGAGACAACTCGTCAAGTAACTCTCTAGTTGTCACCGACCCATATATATATATATATAGACCCCAGTGTTGGGAGACATTGTATTGTCTAGCAACAAATGGGAACCTGAGAAGATCAAACGGTTAATGGCCGAGAAATTGCAGAATGGTAGCTATTGGCGGCGTCTAGGCGCCTGCTTCCAAGAAGGAATCAAGAGACGTCGAAGGTCCGGTATTGAGCGCTCAAGATCGCCCGTTACTGACTCCTTATGGCCGATTTCTGTCCGTCATTATTTTCTTGTGACAGCCGGCTTCGCCCCCCTTAGCGGACCGTCCCCAGCTTGATTCACTTGCTTAAAGTGACGGAGACGTTGATGACAAGTTACTGTAATGGCTGCGGACGAAGAACCGGGCTGGGCGCCCACAAGCGACTGTTACATGCATCCTTGGACTGCGTACTTTTCGCGAGACGCGCCGAGTCTCTTCCATGCCTTTTGTTGAAAGCAGTTTCTGTTCTATGAAAGGGAATTCATGACGGTCCACAAAAGACAAAAAATATTGCGCCTTTCCGTGTTTTCCGTGGACATCCATAGCGTTGCACCGCGCCGCTTAAATTCGTCTGCATGAACTACTATCGTCCACAAAAAACACGAAAAAATGCAAAGCAAGATTCTTCGTGTCTTTCATGGATCGAGTAGTGACTACACGCCATGACCCTGGCAAACCGGCGGCGCTCCTAGACTGCGATTACACTGCAGCCCCCACCACCGCCTGCTGCCGCCTGAGCTTGCGATACAGGCGCGGCCCGAACACCATCGCCACTGCCGACAACCACAGTCCGATCGAGATCGGGCTTTGCCACAGGATCGAAACATCACCATTCGTGATGGACAGCGCGCGGCGCAGGTTCTGCTCCATGATGTCGCCCAGCACGAAGCCAAGGATCAGCGGCGCCATCGGCACCTGGCATTTGCGCAGCAGATAGCCAAGGATGCCGAAGGCCGCCATCAGCACCAGGTCGAAGGTGGTCGCGTGCACGCCGTACACGCCAACCGCGCTCACCGCCATGATGCCGGGCACCAGGGCCCAGTTCGGCACCTTCAGCATGCGGGTGAAGATGCCCGCCAGCGGAATGTTCATGATCAGCAGGATGACGTTACCGACGAACATCGACGCGATCAGGCCCCACACCAGCTTCGGCTCCTGCTGGAACAGCGCGGGGCCGGGCGTGATGTTGTACAGGGTGAGCGCGCCCATCATCACCGCCGTCGTGCCCGAACCCGGAATGCCGAGCGTGAGCATGGGTACGAAGGAGCCGTTGGCCGCCGAATTGTTCGCCGCCTCCGGAGCCGCGACGCCGCGGATGTCGCCGGTGCCGAAGGTGCCTTCCTTGTCGGTCAGGCGCTTTTCCATCGAGTAGGTGATCGCGCTGGCCACGGTGGCGCCGGCGCCGGGCAGCACGCCGACCACGAAGCCCACTACGGAGGAACGCAGGGTGCCCCACCAGGTGTAGGCCATCTCCTGCAGGTTGAACATGTTGCGTCCGGTATCGGGGATGGTGGCCGGTCCGTGGAAGGCGTGCTCCAGCATCAGCAGGATTTCGCTGACCGAGAACAGGCCGATCACCACCACGATGAACTGGATGCCGTCGCCCAGGTGCACCGAGTCGAAGGTGAAGCGATACACGCCCGAGTTGGCATCCACGCCGATGGTCGACAGCGACAAGCCGATGATGGTGGCCAGCACGGCCTTCACCGGCTGGTCCGCGATCAGTCCCGCGATGCAGGCAAAGGAGAAGATCATCAGTCCGAAGTATTCCGCCGGGCCGAAAGCCAGCGCCCACTGCGCCAGCAGCGGCGCCGCGATCGCAATGCCTATGGTCGCCACGATCGAACCGACGAAGGAACTCCAGGCCGAGATGGACAGCGCCACGCCGCCCAATCCCTTCTTGGCCATCGGATAACCGTCGAGCGCGGTCATGATCGCGCCGGCGTCGCCGGGCACGTTGATCAGGATGGACGAGATGCGCCCGCCATATTCGCAGCCGATGTAGACGGCGGCCAGCAGGATCAGCGATGCTTCCGGCGGCAGCTTCAGCGCGAAGGCGAGCGGCATCAGGATGGCGACGCCGTTGATCGGCCCGAGACCGGGCAGCAGGCCGACCACGGTGCCGAGGAATGCGCCGAGGGTCGCCAGCAGCAGGTTCATCGGCTGCATCGCGACGCCGAAGCCGGTGGCCAGGTGTGACAAAGTTTCCATATTCCCCTCAACCAATCCAGTGAAGAATGCCCAGCGGCAGCACGACGTCGAGCAAGCGGTCGAACAGCACGTACAGCAGGATGCCCAGGCCGATGCCGCCCAGCGCGCACTGGCGCCAGCTGCCGCCGAACACGCGGCCGACCGGCAATGCCATCAGCGCGGTCGCGATCACGAAACCCAGCGTCTGGAACAGTGCGACGTAGACGAGGACGGCGCCGGCGCAGATCGCGATGTGCAGCAATTGCGCGCCGCGCGGCCAGTCGACCGGCAGCCCCGGCCGTAGCGCGAGCCAGCCGCCGCAGGCGGCCATGGCGAAAGCAAGCAGCAGAGGAAAGGCGCGCGGGCCGACCGGTTCATACTCCACCGGTGCGACATAGCCCCAGGCGCCCACCGCCATGCTGCCGGCCACCAGGATGGCCAGCAAGCCGAGGATGCGGTCGCTCATCATTTCGCTCCGACCAGCCCGAACTCTTCCGCCAGCTTGCGGTATTGCTGCACGTAGCGCTTGATGTAGGTGTCGAGCATGGGGCCGGTCATCGAGAACGGATACATGCCGCGCTCTTCACGCAGCTTGGCGAACTCGGGCGTGCGCATCATCTTGTTGAAGGCTTCGGTCCATGCATTGAAATCCGCATCGCTGACCTTCGGCCCCATGTAGAAGCCGCGCACGATCGGCCATTCCACGTCATAGCCCTGCTCCTTGGCGGTCGGCACCTCGGCCAGATCGCCGGGCAGGCGCTTGTCGGCAAACACCGCGAGCAAACGCACGTTAGCGCCGGCCTTCATCTGCGAAGAAAGTTCGGACGCGTCGCCGGAATACACCTGAACATGACCGCCCTGCAGTGCGGACATCGCCTCGCCGCCGCCTTCGAAGGCAACGAAGCGCATCGTCTTGTGGCTGACGCCGGCAATCTTGGCCGTCAGGGCGGCTTTCATCCAGTCCTGGCTGCCCACCGTGCCGCCTGCACCGAACACGATCTTGCTCGGGTCGGCCTTGAGCGCCGTGGCCAGATCCTTCAGCGACTTGTAGGGCGAATCCTTGCGCACCGCCACCACGCCGTAATCGGCGCCGACGATCGACAGCCAGCGCACGTCGCTCTCGGTGTACTTGCCGAACTTGCCCTGCGCGATATTGAGCAGCGAACCGCCGGAGTAGGCGACGATGGTATTCGGCTCCGCCGAACGCTGGCCGACAATCGCGTTGTAGGCCACGGCGCCAATGCCGCCCGGCATGTAGGTGATGCGCATCGGATCCTTGATCAGGTGCGCGTCGAACAGGCCGCTCTGCGCGAGTCGGCAGGTCAGGTCGAAGCCGCCGCCGGGTTTGGCGCCGGCGATGCATTCGGTCTTGTCGAACGGGCCGGCCACGGCCGCTCCGACGCAGAGGCTCAGCGCGAGTGCGCAATACAGTTTTTTCATTTTGTCTTCTCCTTTGTCATCTTCCCGGATACGCAGACCGCTCCGGGTGTAGGTGGACTTTAGCAATCTGAAGCTGTCAACAGGCTGTCAGAAACAAACGTTTATGCCGAATTGCATGACATGCAAGAACCGAGGTCATGGACTTGTCCAGGCCTATCTCAATTCCAGCAGATAACCGATCCCACGCAGCGTCACCACATGCACGCTGCTGCCGATCAGCCGCTTGCGAACGCGATGAATCAGCACCTCCACTGCCTCCGGCAGCACATCCACCTCGTCGGCGAACACGCGGTCGTGGATTTCCTGTTTCGACAGCGGCTCGCCGGGATTCTGGATGAGCGCGCGCAGCAAGGTGTATTCACGCTTCGAGAGACTCAGCACATTGCCGTTCAACAGGAACTGCCGCGTCTTCGTATCGAACACCAGCGGACCGCACGCCATGCGCGGATGTTCGGAGCCGCGCGAACGCCGGATCAGCGCCATCAGCCGCGCTTCCAGTTCATCGATGGAAAAAGGCTTGGCGACGAAATCGTCCGCGCCTTCACGCAAGGTGCTGACACGCTCCATCAGCGAATCGCGCGCCGTCAGGATCAACACCGGAATCCGCGCATCGGCCTCGCGCAGGCGGCACAGCACCGCATGCCCGCCCCTGCCCGGCAAGCCGAGGTCCAGGATCAGCGCATCGTACTTCTCCTGCCGGATGCGATGCTCGACCAGGCGGCCGTCATCCACCCAGTCGACGACATAGCCGTTCTGCTGGAGCGCGCGGCACAACCAGTTCGCCAGTTCCTGCTCGTCTTCCGCCAGAAGTAGTCGCATAGCGTCTCGCAAATTCGTGCATGGCCTGCGCGGGCGCAAACACCGGCCCGCGCAGTTGCTTCTCAACAGCCTGTCAGAACTTATGTCGTATACCCGCGTAGAAGGCCGATACATCCGCCGAACCGGCAGGCTTCAGATTCAGGCGACCATACGAGGTGTACAGATTGGTGCGCTTGGACAGCGAATGCAGATAACCGATCGCCCACTGGTCGCGGTCCACGCCACCGACTGCGCCGCTGCGCTGATCATGACGAATCCAGGAAGCGAGCACGGTGCCGACGCTGCCCACAGGCGCGCTCACACCCAGCATGACATCGCGGCTGCGGCTTTTCGACGCGGCGCCGGTGGTGTCGTCGCCGTTCGTCGCGAAGGCCGCATGCAGCTTGACCACGCGGAAGTCGTACATGCCCGCCAGCAGCGCCGTGTTGGTGCTGCCGGTGTCCGTCGCATTGTTGGCGTCGTGGTAAGCGAACTGCACATTCAAGGGCCCGTTGACGTAACCGACCGATGCGCCGAGATGACGGCTGGCGGACGTGTTGCCCGCGACTTCGCCGAAACCATAGGCCAGTTGCCCGGAGAAGCCGTTCAGCTGCGGCGTGAGGTATTTCACCGTATTGTTCATGCGCACGCCATAGGTGCTGAACACGTTGTTGATCGCACCGGACAGTCCGGTGCCGAACGGATCGATATCGTCGAGCACCTGGAAGATCGGCGTGAACTGACGCCCGAGACGCACCGTGCCGTAGCCGCCATTCAGTGCGACCCACGCCTGCCGGCCGAACAGCAGGCCGCCGCTCATGGCGCCCGTATCGACGGCATAGCCGTTTTCCAGATTGAAGCTGGCCGACATGCCGCCACCGAGATCCTCCGTGCCCTTGAAGCCGAGCCGGCTGCCCGACTGCACGCCGCTGTCCATGCCCCAGGTCGCCGCGCCGTTGCTGACATCGGTGCGGCTGATGCCGACGTCGACCACACCATAGATGGCGACGTTCGTCTGTGCCGCGGACGTGCCTGCCAATGCGCTCAGGACCGCCAGCGCAATCAGTGATTTTTTCATTGTTTCCTCTCCTATGAATATTTGTTGGCGCCCGGCCTTGTTCGTCATGAACAGCGTCCCACTGCCGCGGCGATGTCATTGAATGACGCGGCAAGAGTAGCTTTGCGAACCTGTCAGTTTGCTTTCGGGAATTGAAAGCTTGTGGTCATTTGGATACAGAGCGATACCGTTTCACTGCGCGCCGAAATCGACAGGCAAATGAAAGGATTGAAATGAGACACTTGCTGCGTAGTGCGAGGGAGTTGCGCCAAGCCGTGCGGGACTTCCGCCTCTATGTCTCCAGAGGATGTTCTTCTCCCGCGATCACCTCGATCGCGGGAGTTCTTTGCAGGTGACGGATCAGTTCGCTTTCCGAGAATCGGCAAGCGCAGGAATGTTGTTGCTTAAAATTTCAGCACGGCTTGTCCGCCTCGAAGGCCTCGCCGGTCTCGAAAAAATTGCCACCCGCGACGTAGTGAATGCTGCGCGGACTGCCCGCCTCGAACGACCAGCGCCCGTTGCCGAACGCGCGCGCATCGGCCCATGCCGCCACCACTTCGCCGAGGAACAGATCGTAGCGCTCCTGGATAGGTGGCTCGGGGATCACGCGACACTCCAGCCAGCCCAGGCAGCCCTCCAGCAAAGGCGCTGCGATTGTGTCGCCAGCAAACGCAGCCAAACCGAACTCGCGAAACTTGTCGTGCTCGCGTCCCGACACCGAGCCAACCGCCAGCGTCGCCTTCGCCATCTCCCTTGATGGAATATTCAACGCAAATTCGCCGGAACCCTCGACCAGTTGACGCGTGAGCGTATTGCGATCGATGACCACGGCCACCTTCGGCGGCGAAAAATCCAGCGGCATCGACCATGCCGCCGCCATCACATTGCGCGCACCTCCGTGCGCGCTGCTGACGAGCACGGTCGGGCCATGATTCAGCAAGCGATAGGCTTTGGCGAGTTCGACCGGGAGACGTGTGGACATAGGAAAACCGATTTCTGTTATTGAACTGATGTGAAGTATGCAGCCACTGGTGATGGCTTGGTTAGCGAAATTTCGTCAACCCGTCGGCGCCTCCCCAGTCAACATTTATTCGGCAGATTGATACAGGATTTCCAGTTTCGGCAACGCCGCCATCGGGCAGCTTGCAAAGCCACCCGATGGCGGCGTTGCTCGACAGGGAGAAAATCAGGGATGATGACGACGGCCTCCTTAGCCTTCGCTGCGCCAAAGGGATGACTGGTCGTGCCACGCGTCTTGCAGTAGTCCATCCATTTGTCCCAGCCGCTGCGCAAATAACCCGGTTCGCTACCTGTACGGATCAGGGCTGTGATCGCGGGCGGCGAGTGCAGCTCGCTCAATAGGTCTTAAGCGCTCTTAAACCTCAAGGCCGATCTTAACCGCCTTGGATGCACTTTATAAGTCTTTGATTTATATGTAAGTTTTTAAATTGTTAAGGCTTCTAAACATCATTAAGCTTGCTTTATTTTTCTTTCCTTTCGACAAAGAACCAACGCGCCCAGCGCCGCAGTCCCTTGAGCTCGACCCGTCCTTGCTCATGCAATTCTTTTAAAAGTCGCTGCACGGCATTTTCCGATAATGCGGGCAAAACCTGCCGGAGTTCCGCCAAGGGCGCTCCGTTATCACCTTGTTGGCGCAAATGCTGCTCCAGGAGCGACTTGTTGGTTTCATGATCAAGTCCGCGCATCCTTGTATAGGTGCCTTTCGCACCGATTGCGGCATAAAGGCCGTGAGACAGCATGTATCGTGTGCCTCGCCCCCTGCCGACGGATTCGACGGCGCCAACCTCTATCAAGCCAGGAAGACGATCTTTCAATACTTCCGGTAAAACAGCATCTCGCCGCAAGTAGTCGAGTGCAAGAAAATCGTGGGTTGAGAATGATCGCAGCCGCGCGTCGCCAAGGCGTTCGAGATAACGTACGAAGGCAGGGTTATCGACCATCCCTTCCAGCGTCAATCTGACTTCATGCGCTGACGTACCCGCGAAACTTGGCAAGGGTTTGCTTTGCCGAATCGCGCTTTCCACCATCAGATTCATGCCTTGCCCGGAACGCTCGATCAAGCCACACTTCGCCAACGCTTCGGCCAACCGCCGGTTCCGTGGGTTTTGCTGATCGAGGATATTGTCGGCGGTTATACCAGGAGGAAAACCACCTGGGCTCACGATCTCAAGTCGGCGACTGAACTGGCGCACAAATACAGAGCCGCCCAAGCGGTAATCCCGGTGCGCAACCGCATTAAGCAATCCTTCCCGAATCGCGATCTCATCGAAGGTGGGAATTTCCATCCGAAACAGATCTTCCTGATAACTTTGCCTGTCGTTGCGCAAGTTGATCCGTTGCCACAACGCGTCATGAATCAGGAAAAATCCTTCGCGATACTCCTGGCGATCCGCCGCAGGACCGGATGCTTCCGATGATCGGTATTCGAACACGATTTCCGCTTGGGCCAGATGCCTTCCCAATGCAAATCGCGCACCAAACAAAATCAACGCAGCGTAATTGATCCGGCCATCGACCAGCAACTCAGCATTGATGAGCGTTTCCTCATCTGTCCATTGCAGCCGGCGCGGATCCGCAGCCTTCCTAGCCCAGCGTGCGCGAAAATCAGCAATAGCTTCCGGTGCCAAATCTGCGAGTGTTGCGCCGGGACATGCTTCAGCCGAAAAATCGAGGCCAGCCTCGGCGAACATCGCTTTCAGCTCCGCATCACCTAACGGTACCAAATCCTCGCCGGCACGCTTGAGATAGCGGCCATTGTGATTCCATGCAGTGCCCGGCAGACGACTGGGCACATGCACTATCACCACGCGTTCACCATCGGGTGTGAAGAGTTCTTCAACTGGAACGCGATGGCGCAAACGTTCAAACAAACCGCCTTCGGTTCTACCCGGCTCCACAAAAGCAGCAGTTCCCACTACTCGACGCGGTCGACGATCGGTCACACCGAAAATTATCTTGCCTCCGCCTTCATTGGCCAGCGCGACACAATAGTCCACCAGCTTTTCGAAGTGGTAGTTTTGCGACGCCTCCTTGAATTCAATCTGTGGCCCCTCTGGCGCTTCGATATATGCCTTCAACTGGTCTGGCGATGTCTTCATGATAAATTCGAATCGATGTGCAAAAAAATAGGGCTCGATATTGAGCCCCATTTTAAAGTAAGGACGGCAGTCAACTTACACGTCAATATTCCCCGCCTGCAGCGCATTCAATTCAATAAACGCCCTTCTCGGTTCCACATCATCGCCCATGAGCGTCGTGAAAATCTGATCCGCCGCAATCGCGTCCTCGATCTGCACCTTCAGCAGACGGCGCACCGTCGGGTCCATCGTGGTTTCCCACAACTGCTCGGGATTCATTTCACCCAGACCTTTGTAGCGCTGCTTGGACACG
>NZ_DATFAF010000089.1:0-182922 GCF_035254865.1 Noviherbaspirillum sp. | reverse complement strand
GCGGCCGTCACGGCCGATGACGACGGCTTGTTCGCCCTTGATGCGGGCGGCGGTGCCGAAGGCCTGGCCGATCTGGCGCGCGATGCCGATGTCCAGTGTCTTGCCCACGATGCCGCGGATATCGTATGCCTTGAAAATGCTCGGTGAAAGTACGGACATAAAACAAAACCTCAAAATCAACTAAAAGCAAAACGCTATTTCTTCTTCCTCAGGATCATCCACTGCGGCGCATTGAATCGCACGATCTGCGCATACAGCCATGTATAGCCGACCACAAACAATGCGGAAAATCCGACGAGCACCCACTTGCTGTGCCAGAACAAAGTGGCCGGGATGATGGCAGTCAGGGATAAGAGCCAGAGATATGGAGAAGTCAATGCATTGCGCCGCGTTTTTGCGCGCGCTCCTTGCGTGCCCAGCGTCCAGCGTACCAGACGTTTGAAGACAAGCATATGCAGATGAACGCCGTCCGGTATGCCGGGCGAAATGCCACGCACAAATTTCTTTCGATAGATCGAAAAGATGACTTCGAATGCCGGATAAATCATCAGCAGGGCCGCATACCATGCCGACACTTGCGGATTGCGGGCGATCAGCAAGACTGCCAGTTCCGCCAGCATGAAACCGAGGAAGTAAGCGCCGCCGTCGCCGAGGAAAATGAGGCCGAACGGATAGTTCCAGATCATGAATCCTGCGGTCGCCCCGGCAAGTACCAGTGCCGCCGTCGTGACATGCGCATCGCCGACCTGCATCGAGACATAAGCCAGCGATAACGCGATGAATATCGAGATCGCCCCGGCCAGACCGTTGAAGCCATCAATGATATTGATGCCGTTGGCAATGCCGGCGACGCAAAGCACCGTAAAAAGCAGCGATACCGGTGCAAACCTCAGAAAGGAGTCAATGAAGGAAACGTCGATCCTGACGATCGCCGCATGCAAGAGAAAATAGCCGACCACCGCCGAGAGCAGCGTAAAAATCAAACGGTACAGAACACCCACGTTCTTGGTCCAGTCTTCGAGTATGCCGGAACCGAATGCAAGCGTCGAAGACAACAGTAGCAGGAATATCCAGGCGCCGATGTGAGGAGCACGCCAGTAGGCAAGCCCGCCGCCCGCCGCCACGGCAATGAAAATTGCCAATCCTCCGATACGGGGAACCGGGTGGGAGTGGAATTTTTGCGCGCCATTCAGTTCGTAGTCCAGGGTTTTTTCGTTAACGACTGACAGCTTGATGATGAAGAAGCCCACCATCAATGCGACGAAAAAACTGACTATGATTGAATGCATGTATGCTGTGTTTGAACCGGAAGAAAAGCGGATTTCCCGCTCCACGTTTTGAATGTCGATCCTGTACCGGAAAAATTAATCTTGTTGCCGGGAGCCATGCAGGCAAAGCCGGCTTGCTGGAGACTTGAAAAACGCATTCATATCGCCAGGCGGCATACGGAAGATGCCGGTTCGGCCCAATGCGTCAGCCTGTATTGGCCGGTATTGCAAGGTCCGAAATCTGTGTTTCGCGTCCATTGTGCAGCCTTGAGCTACGAATGTCGAAACCGCCTTTATTTAATTTAAATATTGCCAACTCTCTATAATATAGGAGAAACCATCAGATCATAAGCTCGCCCGATCAGGTTTTCGGGAAAATCGTACTGGCGACGGTATAGAAGCCCGGAATACCTCCTGGCAGCAAGCTTTTCAACGAAATCGCAGTCAATTCATGCATACGGACAAAACGGTTCTGGTTACCGGCGCCGCGGGCTATATCGGCTCGCACACCTGCGTCGAATTGCTTTCCGCAGGCTGTGCGGTTGTCGCGGTCGACAACCTGTGCAACAGCTCGCGCGTATCGCTGTCGCGCGTCGAGAAAATCACCGCCAAACCGATCCATTTTTATCAAGTCGACGTCCGCGACAGGATCGCGCTGGACGCTCTCCTCGTCAAACATCAAATCGATGCGGCCATCCACTTCGCCGGACTCAAGGCAGTCGGCGAATCCGTCAAGGAACCGCTCGCATATTTGGACAATAATGTCTCCGGCACGGTCACGCTGTTGCAGGCGCTGTCGCAGGCAGAGGTCAAGCGCTTTCTGTTCAGTTCCTCCGCAACAGTCTATGGCGCGCCGCAATCCGTTCCCATCACCGAAGCGGCGCCCTTGTCGCCGACCAACCCCTACGGCCGATCGAAGCTGATGGTCGAACAAATTTTGCATGATCTGGGCCAATCGGATCCGTCATGGTCCATGGGGGTGCTGCGTTACTTCAATCCGGTCGGCGCGCATCCCAGCGGCCAGATCGGCGAAGATCCGCGCGGCGTCCCGAACAACCTCATGCCTTATGTCGCGCAGGTGGCGGTGGGACGCATGCCGCGGCTGATGGTATTCGGCGACGACTATCCCACACCGGACGGAACCGGGGTTCGCGACTACATCCACGTCGTCGATCTCGCGCAGGGACATGTCGCAGCGCTCGAACGCCTCTTCAATACTCCCGGCAGCTTTACGCTGAACCTGGGCACCGGCCGCGGCTACAGCGTGCTCGATGTGGTGCGTGCATTCGAGTCGGCAAGCGGCATCCCGATCCCCTATGAGGTCACGCAACGTCGCCCCGGCGATGTTGCCACGTGCTATTCCGATCCGTCACGCGCGGAAGCCCTGCTCGGCTGGAAAGCGTGCAAAAGCCTGGAAGAAATGTGCGCGGATCACTGGCGCTGGCAGAACACGAATCCTCGCGGATATCAGGACTGACACCACACGCGCCGCTGATTATGCCGCGCGCATCAACTGTCGCTGATCGAGAACCCGCTCATACAAGTCAACATAGGCCTTGGCCATTTTCTGCGCCGTAAACAGACTGACAAAACGCTCACGCGCCCGTTGTCCCATTTGCTCGGCCAGTGCCGGGTCATGCTCCAGGCGCTGCATCGCCTCTCGCAGCGCCACCGGATCGCTGGGCGGCACAACAATTCCTGTCAGCCCGTCGATATTCACATAACTGCTGCCGGTGCCGATTTCGGATGAGATGAGCGGCTTGCCATACATCGCGCCTTCGAGGAGTGTCACACCGAAGGCCTCGGAGCGCAGATGCGAAGGAAAGACAACCGCTTTGCACAACTTCAGCAGTGCCACCTTGTCCTCATCGGGTACGGCGCCGACGAAGCGCACGTTCGTCAGGCCCAGGCGCGTGGCCTGTTGTCTCAGGCTCGCTTCGACCGGACCGGCGCCGACGATCACGACCCGGCTGTTGTTGTTGGCACAGGCATCGAGCAGAATATGCAAGCCCTTGTAATAACGCAGCACACCGACAAACAGGAAAAATCCTTCGCCTTCCTGCTCGCGCCAGTAACGCAATCGCTCCGGCGTCGGCTCCGGATAACAGTTTTCATCCATGCCGATAGGAATGACGGTCGCCTTGTCCCGATATTCCTGCAGGATCTCGCTGCTCTGCAGGTAGTTGGGTGAGGTCGGCACGATCATGTCGACGTTGGCGAAAAAGCGTCGCATCAGCGGCCGGTAGGCCGGCATCAGCATGCGCTGGCGAACGATGTCGGAGTGGTAAGTCAGAATTGCAGGCTTGGTGTGGCCGCCAAGCAGGTTCAGCACGTCCCCGAATGGCCAGGGATAGTGATAGTGAACCAGGTCGGCGCGTGCCGCCGAATCGCGGAACAGATGCAGGGCATTGAAGGATATCGGGGTTGACGCGATTTCCAGATGTGTCTGCGCCCGCAACACCTCCACGGTGCCCTCGCGCAGCACGGGACTCGCATTTCCCTGCCAGCTGAGGGTAAATATCCGGTTCGAGACGCCCATCGGCTCGGTGGCAGCTGTCAATTGACGGATGACCGCCTCCACGCCACCCATCGAGTCCGGGTAGTAAGTCTTGAAAACGTGAAGTACCTTGATTGTCGCCGACATGTCACACGCTTCCGATCACTGAGCGATACACGGCCACCGTCTCTTCCATTGCGCGATTCCAGGTCAATTGCGCGCCGCGTTCGCGGCCGGCGGCAATGCACTTCCTCCGCAAGCTATCGTCGGTCGCCAGTTTCAGCATCGCGCCCCTTATCTCGTCCATGGACAACGGATCCACTTCCAGCGCAGCGCCCGCGGAAACTTCCGGCAAGGATGTCGTGCCGGAAGTCACGACTGGCACGCCCGAGGCAAAGGCCTCGACAACAGGAATACCGAAACCTTCATAGAGCGAAGGAAAGACAAAAACACCCGCTTCCGCATACACGTGCCGCAGACGTTCTTCCTGCGTCAAGTCGTTGATCCATATGATATTGGCGCCACCCCTGACCGCAGCCCGGAGTTTGCTCAATAAAACCTCGCATCCCCAGCCTGCCCGTCCGACGATGACCAGTTGCCGATCACGCTGCATGTCCATCGGCAAGCTCAGGTACGTTTCGACGATGCGCTCAACATTTTTTCGCGGCTGCAGCGTGCCGACAAAAAGAAAATATCCCGGGCGCAAGCCATACATCCTGCATGTTTCGTCAATCGCGGACTGCTCCGGACGTTCCTGCCAGGCCGGGTCCACGCCGCAATGCACGACTGTGATCCGGCGCTCATCAATGCCGTACGACTCCACCAGCTCCTTGACGGCGAAACGCGAAAGCGCTATCACATGATCCGCCTTGTGCGCTGCATTCTTCTGCACCCAGTTCTTGATGCCTCTCAGGTTCTTCCTGGTCCATTCGGGATGCGTCAACGGGATCGCGTCGTGCAAGGTTGCGATCACGGGACAGCGCATCCTGATGATTCGATAGTCGGTCGCGTGGTACACGTCGACAGGCAGATCGCTTCGCACCGAACCCGGCGTCAAAAAATCACGCATCGACAGTGCGCTGTAGGAGTGCGACATCGCCCGGCCCAGGCGAAACTTGCCCCTCGATCCCTTGCCGGGCAGCGTGGAAAAGGAATATCCCGTCACTTTGCAACCGAATGCGGGCAAGCCCCGCAGCAAGGCACTGGTATAGACGCCAATCCCGTCCAGACAACCCTTCGTCAATATCGGCTCAACCGTCGTCGTGCTCAAGCCCACGCGGATCGAGCTCATTTTGTACTGGCCATCCACCGCAGCGTCTCTTCCAGCGGAATATAGTCGAGCTCACCGATCAGCCCACGCAACTTCTCGGTTGATCCCACCAGCGTCTTGACCTCCGAATGTCTCACAAAAGCCGGGTTCACGCGTACGTCGATTTCATAGCCGGCGATCTCGCGCATGAGCGCAAGAATGTCGCGTATGGAATAGGGGCGGCCGCTGCAGATATTCACCACCTGTCCCGCGCAATCATGCTCGAGCAATCCGCGATAGGCGCGTGCCACCATCCGGACATCCGAGAAATCGCGTTCCACATCCAGGTTCCCGAGTTCGATCATTGCGGCGCGGCGCGTGAAGTGCGAAACGATCTTCGGAATCAGGAAATGCGGCGCCTGTCCGACGCCGGTGTAATTGAACGGGCGCGTGATGACGATCGGCAGGCGATCGCACCAGGTCCGGACCATGTACTCCATGGCAAGCTTGCTGGTCGCGTAGTGATTCACGGGCTCGGGCGACTGATCTTCGGAGATGACACCCGCCTTGGCATTGCCATAGATGTTGGCGCTGCTTGCCACCAGTACGCGCTGCGGTGAAAGTCCGGCATCGGCGATCGCCTGTATCAGATTGAGCGTGCCGATCACGTTCACGTGATAAAACGCCTCCACGTCCGCATGCTGCACGAAGCTGATTGCAGCCAGGTGGATCACGTAATCGGGCCGCACTGTTTCCATCACGCGGCGGCAATTGTCCAATGAGGTGATGTCAAGGATCACCTCATTCGGTCCGGAAGGGGCGCCGACCACGGCCCCGATCACGGTATACCCGGCCGCCTCCAGCTCCGCCCGGACATATTTGCCGGTAAAACCGTTGACGCCAGTCAGCAATACACGACGCTGTTCAGTCACAAATGTCTTTTCAGAAAGAGAAACCACGCTCGTTTCTGCGCAAATCGGCCTGTACCATCATCTGGCATAGCTGCTCCAGCGTGGTTGCGGGTGCCCAGCCGAGCTTAGCCTTTGCCTTGGCAGGGTCGCCGATCAAGAGGTCGACTTCCGACGGCCGGTAGAACCGGGGATTCACCCGCACCAGCGTCTTACCGGTGGCAGCATCCAGGGCGACTTCCTGCTCGCCCTTGCCGCGCCATTCGAGCTGGTAATCCGCCGCCTTGAAGGCCATGGTCACAAAGTCGCGCACGGTTTCGGTACGGTTGGTTGCGAGCACGTATGTATCCGGCTCGGCAGCCTGCAGCATGCGCCACATGCCTTCCACGTATTCCTTCGCATAGCCCCAGTCGCGTTTGGCATCCATGTTGCCGAGCTCCAGCATGCTTGCCTTGCCGAGGCGGATCTTGGCAACGGTATCAGTGATCTTGCGGGTGACGAATTCGCGACCGCGCAATGGGGATTCATGATTGAACAAAATGCCGCTGCAGCCGAAGATGTTGTACGACTCGCGATAATTGATGGTGATCCAGTGGGCATAGAGCTTGGCCACACCGTAGGGGCTGCGTGGATAGAACGGCGTGCTCTCGATCTGCGGAATGGCCTGCACCTTGCCGAACATTTCGGAGGTCGATGCCTGGTAGAAGCGCACTGCCGGATTGACGATGCGAATCGCTTCCAGCAGGTTGAGCGGCCCGATCCCGGTAATTTCCGCCGTGGTCACCGGCTGATCGAAGGAAATGCCGACAAAGCTCTGCGCCGCCAGGTTGTACACCTCGGTCGCGCCGGTCGATTGCAGCAGACGGATGCTGGCGCTCAAATCGGTCAGGTCATATTCAACCAGCTGCAGATTCGGATGCTTGTCGATGCCAAGCTCTTCGATGCGCCAGAAATTCACGGAACTGGTGCGGCGGTAGGTGCCGACTACTTTGTAGCCCTTGCTCAGCAGAAGCTCGGCGAGATAGGCGCCATCCTGGCCGGTGATGCCGGTAATAATCGCTGTAGATGGTTTATTCATTTTTAATAGGAGTTCTTTAAGGAATTATAGAGACATAGCTACCGTGCTGCGCGTAACCAGCCGATGTTGTAGCGCTTGTCCGAATCAATGATGTTGACGCAGCGCATGATGCGCTTCAAAGTTCATCGACGATTTCACCTACCCGCTTGCGAAACAGGTGCATGCCCACCATGCAGAACAGGACGGCCAGCGCTGCCGGGACCAGCAGACTCTCCCATTGCGGCCATCGTCCATGCACCAGTATGTCCTGGTATGCCGCGATCAAGGGCACCATCGGATTCCAGTTGACGTAAGGCTTGATCGCGGCCGGCAGGATAGAGGCCGGGTACACCACCGGGGTGAACCAGAACCAGAACTGCAGCAGCACCGCGAACGCCTGTCCGACATCGCGAAAGAACACATTCAGCACGCCGACCGAAATACCGAGACCGATGGAAAAGATGATCTGGATCGCCAGCACCGGAAACATCGCGATAAAACTCGGCCCGGGGAACGTGCCGGAAAAAATCAGGAACAGCACGAACAACCCGAAAATGATCGCGAAATTCACCCCGGCATTGAGGACCACGATGACCGGCAGGCAGATACGCGGAAAGCTGATTTTCTTGATCAGGTTGGCGTTCTCGATAAAGACGTTCTGCGCACGCCCGACGATTTCAGCGAACAGTCCCCAGGTGAGAACGCCGGCGCACAGATAGATGCTGTAGGCGAAACCGTTGTCCACACCCGGCAGCTTGGCTTTCATCACCTGCGAAAAAATCACGGTATAAACCACGATCATCGCCAGCGGATTCAATATGGTCCATGCTGCGCCCAACAGCGAATTGCGATAGCGCGTCTGAAATTCGCGCTTGACGCTGCCCGAGATGAAGCCGCGATAGCTCCATACCGAACGCAACATGCCTACTGCCATTATTGAACCCTGCCGTATACGTCATCAAAGCGGACGATGTCATCCTCGCCCAGGTAAGACCCGCATTGTACCTCTATCAATGCCAATTCCGTATCACCGACATTAGTCAAACGGTGCTTGCTTCCGGCCGGGATATAGGTCGACTGGTTTGCCTCGAGCTTGATGGTTTGTTCGCCATTGATGACCTGCGCGGTACCGGAGACCACGACCCAATGCTCGCTGCGGTGATGGTGCATTTGGAGCGACAGCGATGCGCCGGGTTTAACGGCGATGCGTTTGATCTTGAAGCCCGGCGCTTCCTGCAACACAGTGTAGGTTCCCCACGGGCGAGCAACGGTGCGATGCACCTTGTGCGCATCGTGGCCGCTGGCCCTGAGGCGGTTGACAACTTCCTTCACTTCCTGGCTCTTCGACTTGTCCGCCACCAGCAGCGCATCCGGCGTATCGATCACCAGCAGGTTATCCAGGCCGATGATCGCGACCAGCCGGTCCCTGGTCTCGATATGCGTATTGCGGCTGTCAATGACGATGGTCTGGCAATTGTTGTTGGTGTTGCCGTCTTGATCGGCCGGAATGGCGTCCGCCACCGCATTCCATGCGCCGATATCGCTCCAGTCGAAGTCGCCGGGAATGACGGCAATGTTCTTGGCTTTTTCCATGACCGCATAGTCGATGGAGATATTTTCGAGTGCGGAGAACGTGCTCGGCAATTCCATCTTGTCGCCATCAGCCTTGGTGCTTGCCCATACCGCGCGTGCCGCGTCCAGCAGGGCCGGGTTGTAGGTCGCGAAGGCATCCAGGATCGCGCTGGCCTTGAAGCAGAACATGCCGCTGTTCCAGACGTAATTGCCCTGCGCAAGATAACGTCCCGCTGTGACAGAGTCGGGCTTTTCCACGAAGCGCTGCACCACCTGCGCATGCTGGCTCACTTGGTCGCCCATCTCGATGTAGCCAAAGCCGGTTTCAGGCGCCTTGGGCTTGATGCCGAACAGCACCAGGAAGCCGTCCTTCGCGAGCGCTTCCGCGTGACGCACCGAGGTATAGAACGAGGGCGTGTCCTTGATCAGGTGATCGGCCGGCATGACCAGCATGCAGGCATCGCTTTTCTGCTCCACCGCCCACAGCGCGGCTAGCGCGATCGCCGGCGCGGTATTGCGCCCGACCGGTTCCAGCAGATAGCTCGGCTTGACCGCCTGGTCGGCCAGCTCGTCATGGGACAGGAAATAGTAGTCGCGATTGGTGACGATCAATGGCGCCGTATTATTGGATACGGCCAGCGCGCGTTCATGGGTTTGCGTCAGCAGGCTCTTGCCGCCGCCGATACGCATGAACGGTTTCGGATGGGCCTCCCGCGATACCGGCCACAACCGGGTTCCGGCACCGCCTGAGAGAATAATGGGGATCAACATGATGCTATCTCACTGTTTATGTTGTTGGGGCGCCCTGCGTCGGGCGGAGACACGCTGTCTCGATTCCTGACTGTCGTTCCTACTCCATGCACAAACGCAGCGCACCGCGCCAGTCGGGCAGGCCGCAGAATGTGTTCACAAACCGCTCGCATGACAGCACCGAGTTGACAGGCCGTCTGGCGGGTAGCGGATACTCCTGTGTTGCAATTGGTGTCACTACCGGTTTTCTGTTTACTGACCAATGCGCAACAATAGTCTGAGCAAAACCATGCCATGTGGTTTGACCTTGCGCAGCAAGATGGTAAAGACCGGATTTCTCCCGCCACAGGTCCTGATCCAGGCCAACAAGCCTTTTTCCAGCGCCCAGAAATGCCACAACATGCGCAGTCGCATCGGAAATGGTGCGACACCAGGTGGGCGTGCCGTGCTGATCGACAACAATGCGCAACTCGTCACGCTCTTCAGCCAGACGCCGCACCGTCAGCAGGAAGTTCTTGCCGCGCATGCCATAGACCCAACTGGTACGAAAAATCAGGTGCGGAATACCGCTCGCCTGAATCGCCTGCTCACCGGCCAGCTTGCTTCGACCGTAGACATTGATCGGGCAGGTCGGGTCTTCCTCGGAATAGGCGCCACTCTTTCTGCCGTCAAACACATAATCCGTGGAAAAGTGAATCATCGCCGCACCGAGCTTGCTGGCTTCCTCAGCCATCACTGCCGGGGCCTCGCCGTTGATGCGCAATGCCAGTTCCGCCTCGCTCTCGGCCTTGTCCACCGCCGTATAAGCTGCCGGATTGACGATAAGATGCGGTCGCACGTTGCGAATGGCCTCGCGCACACTGTCGAGATCCGCCAGATCCATCTGGGCACGATCCAGCGTAACGATCTCGCCCAAGCCTTGCAGGCTGCGCTCCAGCTCATAGCCGACCTGGCCGGTTCTTCCTGTCAGAAGAATTCTCACGCGAACACCTCCGCCTCGGCGAGCAGCCTGCCATTGCGGTCTTTCTCGGAGAGCACCGGCTCGATGCCGGGCGGCCAGTCGATACCGATAGCCGGATCATTCCATGCGATGCAACGTTCGTATCCGGGAGCCCAATAATCCGTGGTCTTGTAGAGAAATTCCGCCGAATCGCTGGTCACGATGAAGCCATGCGCAAATCCGGGGGGCACCCACATCTGCCGCTTGTTGTCCGCCGAAAGCGTCGCACCTACCCACTTGCCGAAGGTCGGCGAACTCTTGCGGATGTCGACCGCAACATCAAAGACTTCGCCCGCGACCACGCGCACAAGTTTTCCCTGCGGCTGCTGGATCTGATAATGCAGCCCGCGCAAGACATTCCTGGCTGAGCGAGAATGGTTGTCCTGCACGAAGCGAAGATCCGGCGCACCAGTCAGCGCCATGAATTCGCGCTCGTTGAAGCTTTCGAAAAAGAAGCCGCGCGCATCACCGAACACCGTGGGCTCGAGAATGGCAATGTCGCGGATGGCTGTCGTAATGAGCTTCATCGTCAGAATACTTTGTCTTTGAGTATCTGCAGCAGATACTGGCCGTACTCGTTTTTCTGCAGCGACTGCGCCAGCTTTTCAAGCTGCTCGGCGCTGATATAACGTTTGCGGTAAGCGATTTCCTCGGGACAAGCGACTTTCAGGCCCTGGCGCCTTTCAATGGTGGCGATGAATTGACCCGCATCCATCAGCGATTCATGCGTGCCCGTATCGAGCCACGCCATGCCGCGTCCCATGACTTCGACATTCAGCTTGCCACGTTCGAGGTACGCCCGGTTGACATCGGTAATTTCAAGCTCGCCGCGAGCGGAAGGGCGAATATCCGCGGCAATGTCGCACACCTGCTGGTCGTAGAAATAGAGTCCGGTCACTGCATAGTTCGACTTCGGCGCCGTCGGTTTTTCGACAATGCTGATCGCGCGCCGGTTGCCGTCGAACTCGACCACGCCATATCGTTCGGGATCCTGCACGTGATAGGCAAATACCGTTGCTCCGTCCATGGAGGCTGCCGCCTTGCGCAGTTGCGCATCGAAATCGTGGCCGTAATAGATATTGTCGCCGAGGATCAGCGCCGACAAGGCATTGCCGACAAATTCGCGCCCGATGATGAAGGCCTGCGCCAGCCCCTCAGGTGCGGGCTGAACCGCATAGCGGATATTGATTCCCCATTGGCTGCCGTCACCGAGCAGCTCGCCGAAGCGCGGCGTGTCCTGCGGGGTGGAGATCAACAGGATGTCGCGTATGCCCGCCAGCATCAGCGTGGTCAGCGGATAGTAGATCATCGGCTTGTCGTACACCGGCAGCAATTGCTTGGAAACCGACGTCGTCACCGGGTACAGGCGAGTGCCGGAGCCGCCGGCCAGAAGGATGCCCTTGCGCTGGCGCGTCATTCCCCCCTCCCCTCACGCTGTGCGTAGTTCTTCTCGACCCATTTCAGATACTCGCCGGACTGCACGTCGCACACCCAGTCTTGGTGGTCGAGATACCATTGCACCGTTTTTTGAATCCCGGTCTCGAAGGTTTCGGCGGGTTTCCATCCAAGCTCGCGCTCGATCTTGCCGGCATCGATTGCATAGCGGCGGTCGTGCCCCGGCCTGTCCGTCACAAAAGTGATCTGATCACGATAGCTGCCGGCCTTCCCGGGCGCAAGCTTGTCGAGGATGTCGCACAGCGTGTGCACGACGTCGAGATTGGTTTTTTCGTTCCATCCCCCGATGTTATAGGTTTCGCCCGGCCGGCCGTCCTGGAGTACACGGCGAATGGCGGCGCAGTGGTCGCCTACATACAGCCAGTCCCGCACGTTCTTTCCATCGCCATAAATCGGCAGAGCCTTGCCGGCAAGCGCATTGGTGATGACCAGAGGGATCAGCTTTTCCGGGAAATGATAAGGACCGTAATTATTGGAACAATTGGTGGTCAGCGTCGGCAGGCCATAGGTATGGTGATAGGCGCGCACCAGGTGGTCCGAGGCCGCCTTGGAAGCCGAATACGGATTGTTGGGCGCATAGGCCGTCTGCTCGGTGAAAGGCGCATCGGCCGGGCCGAGCGATCCGTACACTTCATCGGTGGAGACATGCAGAAAGCGAAATCCGGCGCGTTCCGTTTCGCTCAATTCCGCATAATAGGCACGCGCCGCTTCCAGCAGGCTGAAGGTGCCGTTGACATTGGTCTTGATGAATTCGCCCGGGCCATGGATGGAGCGATCGACATGGCTCTCAGCTGCAAAATGCAGAATGGCGCGCGGTCCGTGCGTGGCGAGCAGCTTGGTCACCAGCGTCGTATCGCCGATATCGCCTTTAATGAAAATATGGCGAGTATCTTGCCTTAGTGACAACAGGTTATTCAGATTGCCCGCATAGGTCAGCTTATCCAGGTTCACAACCGGCTCGCCACCGTTTGCCAGCCAGTCGAGAACAAAGTTCGAGCCAATAAAGCCCGCCCCACCTGTCACGAAAATCATTTATCCCTGTGCTCAGTAAAAACAGTAAACCTATGATTTTACTTGAAATTAATTAATAAAATCTTACGACGCCATTACAACAGGATTCTTCCGCTGCATGGGTAAAGAATTGTTACGGCGACATTCCTTCGGAAAACCGGATAACCTGCTTATATAATCCTTCGTTTCGGCGAGCATCTTGCGAATGGGCAATGTGTCGTCGGATTTCTTGTTGACCAGCATCGTTTTTATGACCACTTACGCCATCGGCGACCTGCAGGGCTGCTGCCCAAAGCTGACTGAACTTCTGGAGCACATTCACGCCATCTCTCCCGCCCCGAGACTGATCTTCGTCGGCGATCTGGTCAATCGCGGACCAAAGTCCCTGGAGACCCTGCGTGAGGTGCGCGATCTCGGCGAGCGCGCCGAAGTGGTGCTCGGAAACCACGACCTGCATCTGCTTGCGGTCGCATGCGGCCTGCGCAAGCAGCATCGCTCCGATACGCTCGACGATGTTTTGAATGCACCCGACCGGGACGAGTTGCTCGACTGGCTGCGTCGGCGGCCTCTGGCCCTGTTCGAGAACGGCCATCTGCTGGTCCACGCCGGCGTTCCGCCGCAGTGGACCGCACAGCAGACCATGGCGCTCGCCAGCGAAGTGGAAGAAGTATTGCGCGGCCCGCACTGGGTTGATTTTCTTGCGCAGATGTACGGTAACGAACCGGCAAAATGGGATGATGCACTGGAAGGCGCCGATCGCCTGCGCTGCATTGTCAACGCACTGACCCGGATTCGTTTCTGCACTGCCGACGGAAAGATGGACCTGTCCGTATCAAAGGGGGTCGAAACCGAATTGCCCGGTTATATGCGCTGGTTTGAAGTCCCGGGCAGAAAAACCGAAGATGTGCCGGTCGTGTTTGGTCACTGGTCCACGCTGGGACTGATCATGCAGCCCAATCTGATCAGCCTCGATACCGGCTGCCTGTGGGGCGGCAAGCTTAGCGCTGTCTGCCTGGAAGATCGGCGCGTGGTGCAGGTTGACTGCCCGCAATATCAACGCCCCGGATCGATTTGATCCACGACGCGCTCGGCAGGTCCGAGCGCCGATGCAATCGCGTGGCGCGCCGCATCGGCGAGCTCACGCCGGTGCGATACAACACCGGTTTCAATGGTCGGCAGAAGTGTCAATTGCACGATCATGCCGCCCGCCTTCAGTACTGTCAGCATGCTTTCCAGGAAACTCATCTCGCCGACGAAATCCGCGGCGGGATGCAATCTCCCATCCTTGTCGACGTAACGCACGGCGTAAGGTTGAACCGGCACTTCCGCTTCAATTGCCGCTTCGAACAGATTGGCATGAAAAGGCAGCAGCGTCCCCTGCGGTGCCGTTGTGCCCTCAGGGAAAAACGCAACATGCTCACCGGCATGAAGGCTGGCAACCAGCCCCTGGTAAATCCTTCTCACGTCACGCAGCTTGCCGCGCGAGATGAAGATGGTGCCGGTCTTTTCGCATAGCCACCCGATCAGCGGCCAGTCACGGATGTCCGACTTCGCGACAAAGCGGCAAGGGTGGAAGGTGTTGATGACGAAGATATCGAGCCAGGAAACATGATTGGCGACGATCAATGCGCGTGGAGCATCCGGCACACCCTGCGCATGCCGGATCTGAACCGCGACATTGCAGAGCGCAAGCAGCTCGCGCGACCATCGCCGCACGTGGTTCTGTCGCCCGGCCGCATCGGTCCGAGGAAAAATCAACGCGCAAATCGCCAAGCCTCGAAACAAATGAAGCACCACGCGCAGCAAGCGAAAAGCGACCATGCGCGCGGCGGTCAGCGTTCGAAGGCGATATGGCCGGAAACGATGGTCGCCCTCACCTGTCCGAGCAGCTCATATCCAAGGAAAGGCGTGTGCTTGCCTTGGCTGGCCAGTGTTTTCGCTTCCACTTTCCAGCGTGCGGCAGGATCGAATACGCAAACATCGGCGACGCTGCCGATGCTCAGTCGACCCGAGGCCAGGCCCACGACACGTGCCGGGTCGCACGTCACTTTCGCCACGGCCTTGCTCAGCGGCTGTTGCGACTTGTCGACATACTCGTCCGCCCATTTCAAGGCCAGCGACAGCAGCAATTCCAGTCCGGTCGCGCCTGGCGAGGCTTCTCCGAAGGGCAGCAACTTCTCGTCGTCATCGACCGGCGTATGGTCGGAACAGATGACGTCAATCGTCCCGTCCAGCAAGCCCTGACGAATCGCGTCGCGGTCGCGCTGGGCGCGGAACGGCGGCGTAACGCGTGCGTTGGAATCGAAGAAGCCGATGTCCACGTCGATCAGGTGCACATGGTGAGCGCCAACATCGCAGGTCACCGGCAGGCCTTCCTTCTTGGCCGCGCGGACAAGCTCGATCCCCGCAGCCGACGAGATGCGGCACAGATGCACTCGTGCTCCGGTGGCGCGCACCAGCTCGAAAATCGTGTGCAACGCGACCGTCTCCGCCATTACCGGAACGCCGGGCAGTCCCAGGCGCGACGCGACCGCCCCGCTATGCGCGATCCCGCCGCTGCCAAGATGCGGGTCCTGCGGCCGCAGCCAGACGGTATAGCCGAAAGTCTTCGCATACTGCATGGCGCGCATCAGTACGGTGGTGTCGAATATCGGGGAGTCCGCCTGCGAGAAGCCGATGCATCCTGCTTCCGTCAGTTCGGCCATCTCGGTCAGTGCCTCCCCTTTCAGGTCCGCTGTCAGGGCGCCGAGCGGATAGACATGCGCCTGATTCAAGCTCTTGGCGCGGTGTTTCAGCATTTCGACCAGCCCCGGTTCATCGAGCACAGGTTCGGTGTCGGGCGGGCACACCAGACTGGTCACGCCGCCTTGCATCGCGGCCTGCATTTCGGATTCGAGGGTTGCCTTGTATTCGTAACCGGGCTCGCGCAGGCGTGCGCTCAAGTCGACCAGTCCGGGAGCCACGACCATGCCGCTGGCATCAATCGTCCGGCTTGCGGCAAACCCCTCCGGCGCCTTCCCTACAGCGGCAATCTTGCCAGCCACGATATAGACATCCTGTTGCGCGTCGATGCCGTTGGCCGGATCGATGACGCGGCCATTCTTAATGTGGATTTTCATCGTTTAATTTCCCGCCAATATGCTCATCACTGCCATGCGCACCGCAATGCCGAATGTGACCTGCGGCAGAATCACGGCCTGCGAACCATCCGCCACTGCAGAGTCGATCTCGACGCCGCGGTTCATCGGCCCCGGGTGCATCACGATTGCGTCCGGCTTGGCCAGTGCCAAACGCTCCGGCGTCAGCCCGTAGCTCTTGAAGAACTCCTGCGCGGATGGCAGCAGCGCGCCGCTCATGCGCTCATTTTGCAAGCGCAACATGATGATCACGTCAACGCCTTTCAAACCCTCGTTGATATCCGTGAAAACGCGCACACCCATCTGCTCCAGGCCGCCCGGCAGCAAGGTCTGCGGCCCCACTGCGCGCACCTCGGGCACGCCCAGCGTCGTCAGCGCATGGATGTCGGAGCGCGCGACGCGGCTGTGCAGAATGTCGCCGACGATCGCCACCGTCAGGTTGGTGAAGTCCTTCTTGTAATGGCGGATGGTGTACATGTCCAGCAGGCCTTGCGTCGGATGCGCATGGCGACCGTCGCCGGCATTCACGACGTGCACATGCGGCCGGTTGGTGTCCACCAGGTGCTTCGCGATCAGATACGGTGCGCCCGATTGCGCATGGCGCACGACGAACATGTCGGCATGCATCGCCGCCAGGTTGTCGATCGTGTCGAGCAGGGATTCGCCCTTGGTCGTGCTTGATGCAGCGATGTTCAGATTGATCACATCGGCCGACAGCCGCTTGGAAGCAATCTCGAAGGTTGTGCGGGTGCGTGTCGAGTTCTCGAAGAACAGGTTGAATACGCTCTTGCCGCGCATCAGCGGGACCTTCTTCACCTCGCGGTCGCTGACCGAGACGAATGACGATGCCGTGTCGAGGATGTGGTTGATGATCGCTTTGGGCAGACCTTCGATGGTGAGAAGATGCTGCAGCTCACCGTTCTTGTTCAGTTGGGGATTAAGCATGATCCACCGTTAGGGAGAGTCGGCCGTCGTCGGCGCGTTGCAGGACAAGTTGTTGACCGTTGGCCAGCGCGACCGTATCCGCCACAAAATCGGCGGCAATCGGCAGCTCGCGACCACCGCGATCGACAAGGGCAGCGAGCATGATTTTCGCGGGGCGCCCGTAGTCGAACAGCTCGTTGATCGCAGCACGCGTGGTGCGCCCGGTGTAAAGGACATCATCCACCAGCACGATGGTCGCGCCTTCGACCTCGAACGGGATGTGCGTCGGCTTCACTTCGGCATGCAGTCCCTTCTCCGCATAATCGTCGCGGTAGAACGACACGTCGATGAAGCCGAGACGTTCCTGAAGCTGCAACTCGGCCGCCAGCCGTTCGGCCAGCCAGGCACCACCGGAATATATGCCGACAATGGCCACGTTTTCGGCGTTCGCGAGGCTCGCTTTCACGCGCTCCGCGAGCACCTTGTACAGTGCCTCGGCATCGAATTTAGGATTCGGCATAGTCATTGAAGTATTGTTGCAAAATAATTGCGGCAGCTTCGGCGTCGATCGTTTCGCCGCGCTGTTGGGGAATCACTGCGGACGAATATCGCTCGTCCACCAGCACGGTCGGCACGCCGAAACGGCCATTCAGCTGGTTGGCGAATCGTCGGCAACGCACCGTCATTTCGTGCTCGGTGCCGTCGGGATGGCTCGGCAAGCCGACCACGCAGCATGCCGGCTGCCATTCTTTCAACAAAACGGCAATTGCCTCGAATTTCGCGTCGTTGGTGGCGGCAGTAATGACAGTCAGCGGCTGCGCCTGCCTGACCAATGTATTGCCGATGGCGACACCAATACGTTTCAAGCCGAAATCGAAAGCGAGGACCGTCTTAGGCATGCCCCGCGTCACCCGCCAGCATGGCCGGATCGAAACCCAGCAATTTCATCGCCGCTGAAAAACGCTCCTCGATCGGCAGATCGAAGATGATCGCCGGATCGGCGCGCACCGTCAGCCATCCATTGCGGGCGATTTCTTCTTCCAGTTGCCCTGCGCTCCATCCGGCGCAGCCGAGGCTGACGAGAATGCGCCCGGGTCCGTCGCCGGCGGCCACCGATTCCAGCACATCCTTGGAAGTGGTCATTGCAATGTCGTCCGTCACCTTCATCATCGACGAGAATCCGCCATGTGGCGAATGCAGCACGAAGCCGCGCTCAATCTGCACGGGACCGCCGAACATGACCGGTTTGCTATCGAATGGTGCGCGATTCGGGGCAATCTCCAGCTTCAGATCGATCCGCTCGAACAGCACATCCATCGTCATGTCGGTGGCCTTGTTGATGATCACACCCAAGGCGCCACTGGCGTTGTGCTCGCACAAGTAGATCACGGTGCCGCCGAATACGGGATCCAGCATGGACGGCATGGCAATGAGAAAATGATCGGCGAGATTCAACTCGGAAGCGGGAGCGGTATCGGAAGAAGCGGAAAAATCTGGAGTACCCTGGGGTGACCCAGGCGTCGAGGAAAACGAGCGAGTCTTTCTTGGTTTCACCATAATGAGCATTTTAACAGTTTTGGCGGCAATCTCGGCCGCGAAAACGATCAAGGTAAAGAAAGCCGGCGACGGATTCAAGAACATCCATGAGCAAGTTTGACAAGTCCCTCGTATGGTTTCGTCGCGATTTGCGGACTATCGACCATGCAGCCCTGCATCATGCGCTTATGCAAAGCCGCCAGGTCTTTTGCGCTTTCATTTTTGACAAGAATATACTGGGTCAACTTCCGCGCAAAGACAGGCGGGTCGAGTTCATTCTTGCGTGCGTGGCTGAACTCGATACCGCATTGCGCGAACTTGGCGGCGGCCTGATTGTGCGCCATGCCGCTGCGTCCGACGAGATTCCTCGCCTGGCCGCGCAACTTGGTGTCGACGCGGTCTTTGCCAACCACGACTACGAGCCGGCCGCCATTGCCCGCGACGCCGAAGTCGCATACAAATTGAAGGAATCCGGACGGGTCTGGCTCAGCTTCAAGGATCAGGTGATTCTTGAAAAATCGGAAGTCCTGACCCGGTCCGGCAAGCCGTTTTCGGTGTTCACTCCCTACAAGAACGCGTGGCTGAAGAGGGTGCACTCCGACGAGGATTTGTTTCTGGCATCCTATCCGGTCGAGCCGCACTCGGCGCGACTTGCGCCCGCACCCGCCAGTGTTTCGGAGCCGATGCCATCCCTTACCGATCTCGGCTTCGAGCAGACCGGGCTGTCCCGGCTTGATCTTCCCACCGGTATGTCTGGTGCGCAGGTATTGTTCAAGGATTTTTGCGGTCGTATGAGCAACTACCGGCGCGTACGCGACTTCCCGGCGATCAAGGGGCCGTCCTACCTGTCGGTCCACTTGCGATTCGGCACGATATCGATCCGCGGCCTGGCACGCGAAGCGTTCAATGCCCTACGCAGTCCGGACAGCGACGGTGCGGCGGCCTGGCTCTCGGAACTCATCTGGCGCGACTTCTATTTCATGATCCTGCACCACCATCCGCATGTCGTCGCTGGCGCATTCAAGCCGGAGTACGACGCCGTTCAGTGGGAAAGCGGTACGTACGCAATGCAGCTTTTCAAGGCGTGGTGCGAAGGCCGAACCGGTTATCCGTTGGTGGACGCGGCATTGCGTCAATTGAACCAGACCGGCTATATGCACAATCGGCTGCGCATGGTCGCTGCAAGCTTCCTGATCAAGGATCTCGGCATTGACTGGCGCTGGGGCGAACGCTATTTCGCGGAACGGCTGAACGATTTCGATTTGGCCGCCAATAACGGCGGATGGCAGTGGGCAGCGTCATCAGGTTGCGATGCCCAACCCTATTTCAGAATCTTCAATCCGGTCGCGCAGTCGGAGAAATTCGACCCTGACGGAAAATTCATCCGCCGTTACCTGCCACAACTCGGCAAAGTGCCGACAAAATATATCCATGCGCCGTGGTTGATGCCGGCCGGGGAAGCACGTAAGTCCGGCCTGGGCGCCGACTATCCGCTTCCGCTTGTGCAGCACGAAGAAGCGCGCAAGCGCACCCTGGAGCGATATGCAGTCGTCCGGTCGAACCGCTGATCGTTCGGCCGTAATGCCAGACTGCTGTAAAACAAAGGCCCGCTGTTTGGCGGGCCTTTGCGGAGGGACGTTGTGTCCGCGCCTCAGGCGATCGGTGTTTCCTTCTTGACGAATTCCGCAATCAGGCCAAGCAGTTGTTCTTCCTGATACGGCTTCCCAAGATACTCGTTCACGCCAAGTTCCAGTGCGTAGTTGCGATGTTTGCCGGCAGTGCGGGAGGTAATCATGATGATGGGAATATGCCGCGTCCGCTCGTCGCCGCGCACGTTGCGGGTCAGATCGAACCCATCCATGCGCGGCATTTCGATATCGACCAGCATCACATCCGGCGTCAGGGATTGCAAATGCTCAAGAGCATCCACGCCGTCTTTCGCCAGCACGACCTGGTATCCCTCACGCGCCAGCAAACGCTGCGTGACACGCCGCACCGTCAGTGAATCATCGACCACCATCACGATGTTTTGCGTGCGCAGGCCTTGCACCGGTTCCGCCATAGGCGTGCTGGGTGTCGGCGCCGCCATTTCGGCGATTGCACCCATGGACGCAGGCGCATCGGAAGCAATGATCCGCGGTGCGCGCATGTTCTCTTGAACTGAACGCTGTGACAGCGGCACCGGATTCAGGATGAGCACGATGTCGCCGGAGCCCAGCACTGTCGCGCCGGCGATGCCGATCAGACGGGCCAATTGCGGACCGATATTCTTGACCACCACCTCACGGTTGCCGATGATTTCGTCCACATGAACTGCGACGCGATCATGGCCACTCTTCAAGATCAACAAGGGTGAATAATGTTGGGACACCGGCGAAGCCGTCGTGTCGCCCAGCAAAGTCGACAGGTAATACATCGGAACGCGCTGGCCCTGCCAGACAACCGCACCGTCGTTATAAGCCGAGGCGAGTGCATTGGTCTTGAGCTGCTGCACTTGCTCCACCAGTACCGACGGCACTGCGTATGTCTTGCCGCCCGTGGTGAGCAGCACCACCTGGGTAACCGCCAGCGTCAACGGCAAATGAATGGTGAAGTGCGTTCCCTTGCCCGGCTCGGACCAGGTCGACACACGTCCACCCAAGGCTGCCGCTTCAGAGCGGACCACATCCATCCCGATCCCGCGCCCGGCGAGTTCGGTGATTTCCTCCGCAGTGGAGAATCCAGGATGAAAAATCAGGTCGGTCACTTCGTCGTCCGACATGTCGCTATCGTTGGTCAGCAAGCCAATGTGTCGCGCCTTGTCGCGTATCCGCCCGATGTTCAGGCCCTGCCCGTCATCCGAAAATTCGATCACAACCTCGTTACCGTCCTGGCGAATTTCCACCAGCAATTCGCCGGTTTCATCCTTTCCGGCAGCATGACGTGCCTCGCGCTGTTCGATGCCGTGGACAATCGCATTGCGCAGCAGATGCTCGAACGGGCCGGTCATCTTCTCCAGCACGCTACGGTCGATTTCCACTGCGCTGCCGCGGATGTCGAGATTGACCCGCTTGTCCATTTCCTTGGCAGTCTGCCGTGTAACGCGGAACAGGCGTTCCGAGATGCTCGCAAACTGGACCATGCGCACCCGCATCAGGTCTTGTTGCAGATCGCGCGTCAAACGTGCCTGCGCGGACAAGTCATCCGATGCGCTGTCCAGCGTCTTGACCAGGTTCTGGTGTACCGATCCGACGTCGTTCACGCTTTCCGCCATCATGCGGGTCAGTTCCTGCAAGCGCGTGAATCGATCGAATTCCAGCGGGTCGAATTCACGATCGGCCGAATGCGCCATGCGGGAAGTGATCTGCGTTTCGGCCTGCATTTCAATTTCGCGCAGCTGATCGCGCAGGCGGACCACGTTTTCCGTCAATTCGCCCAGCGACTGCTTCAAGGTATCGACTTCCGTCTCAAGCTTGGATCGGGAAATGGAAACCTCACCGGCCTGGTTGACGAGGCGATCCAGAATGTCAGCACGCACACGAACCAGCGGCGCAGGCCCTGTCGGCGCCGCAAGGGGGCGTGCAGCCGGCGCCTTGATCGATGCCAGCCGCCCTGCCTGAATCGGCATCAGCGGTGCTAACACCACGGGTTCCGCGACTGCCGGCAATTCCGTGGCAGCATCCCCAGCCTGGTCTGCCGGTGCCGGTTGGGCCTTGGCTGCCTGCGGATTCTGCAATTGCTCGAACATTTGCAGACCCTGGTCGTACCGAATCAGCAGATCCTCAATGGCAAGCGGCGAAGGCACGCCGAGGCGCATGATGTTCTCGATGCGCGTCTCCATATCATGCAAATGCTGACCCAGTCCCATGGCGCCCGCCATGCGCGCACTTCCCTTGAGGGTGTGCAAGGAACGCAGAGTCGAGTGCGGCAAACTGAGGTTGGCAGGCTGGCCCTGCCAGCCACGCAGCGCCGCTCCGAGTTGCGGCAGGATGTCGCGCCCCTCTTCGAAGAAGACCGGCAGGAGATCGGCATCAAGCTCATCTTTGAGGACCAGCGCCGGATCTGTTGTCGTATCGGACTCGCCGGCAAATACTGGCTCCACAAAGGGCACAGTGCTCACCGGGTCCGGAAGAGTCGCCGTCGGTGCAGTTTCAGCCCGGTCTTGCGAGAACGGCTCTTTCTGTGCAGCCTCGGGAACTGGCTCCGGTTCAATGGCCGCCATTGGTTCGCTGACGTCCGCCACTTGCGAAGCCGGACTATATTCATGGGAATCGTGTGCTGAAGCCGCCGCCGGCATCTCGCTATGGGCGGCACGCGTCTCGATGTCCTGCACGATGCCGTTCAGAAGCCGAACATACTCCGGTTGATGTGTCGGCAGCTCACCCAGGGCGAACTTCTGCAGCATCAACTTCATCCATTCGATGCTTTGCTCAAGCGTGTCGAAATTGTGATCGGTCAGCCGAACCGGCTTGCGCATCAGGGATTGCAGTGCGATCTCGAGCGCGTGAGCGACTTCCTGAAGTGCGGTAAAACCGACGGTTGCGGAACTGCCGGAGAGTGAATGTGCCGCATGCACCGACTGCACGCTGACATGACGGTCCGGCTCATGCCGCCACTCGGCAAGGTCCTGCGACAGAACCCGGACCAATTCATCCGTCTCAGCCAGATAAATATTATGGAGCGGAACGCTGATTTCCAGATCGCCAATGCGTTTGACGTTATCGTTGTGCTTGACCTCCGGCGCGTGCATTGTCGGGAATTCGATCACTTCGGCGATCGCAACGACGGGGGCAATCGGCGCGACCGATTCCGCAGCAGGTTCGCGGACGGGGTCGACAGATGCCACCGCATCTCTCTCGGCATCAAACATTGCCATATCAGCGTCCGACAAGCTGACCTCCTCGGCCTGCGGCAATGCCGCCCCAGGCTCCGTCGCCATGTCAAACTCGTCGTCGCCGGATGCGGTACTGTCAGCGGCCATTTCGGCAGACGCGATCGTCTTCGAATCGGAATCCGCGACCGGTGCGTCAATCTGAAATTCTTGATCGTCTACCGTTACGTCCTCGACGACCTGCCTATCCTCGAAATCGATGGCGGTGTCATCAACAGGTGTTTGCGCGACATTCAAAGCGGGTTCGGAAGTCCCATCTCCCCGAGTGTCATTCTCGTAGACAAACTGACCGCCCGACTTGACACGCTCGGCAGCTGCAACCAAAGCATCTTGCGTATGGCTCGACTTGCCCTCGCGCTTGAGGTCCTGCACCCAGTCCCCCAGCACATCCGCTGCCTTGTCCAGCAAGGCGTACAGTTCCGCATCGCCACCACGCGCATCTGACAAGCGCAGGTTCAGCACCTGCTCGATACTCCACGCTGCCTCGCCAAAAGCAACCAGGCCGACCATGCGGCTGCTACCCTTCAAGGTGTGAAACGAACGACGAAGCGTAGTGAGATGTTCCTGGTTATGCGACTGGTTGCGTGATTCCGGCAAGGTCTGCATTACGGTGCCGAGCACTTCTTCCGCTTCGGACAAAAATATCTCGAGAAGCTCTGCGTCGACCGCCTCGTCGCTCGAAGGGGTGACGACGGGTGGCAAGGTATCGGCCGCGGGCATAACCGGGACGGTTGCAGAAATGATGTCCACCAGTGCCTCTTGCGAGGCCGAGAAATCCGGACGTCCCAGGATTTCAATGCCTGCCTTTGCACGATCATTCGCCTCCGGATTGTCGACCAGCGTCGCGTCCAGCCGTATCTGTTCGAGCGATTCCTTCAGTTGCTCCTGCAGCACCTGATTGCCGGGTTCGGCAGTCAAAGACATCGCCAGTTCGGCTGACTGCTGCTGCGAAAACGCCAGCTCATCCTCCACGGTAGGCAGCTCCGGCGACGCGGCCTCAGCGGGCGGAAGATCGAAACTCGCAACAGACTCCGGCTCCGCTACCGTGTCAGGGAGAAAAGGGTCAGGAGTGGAATTTCTTTCGACCAGCTTGGCATGAAACACTCCCTGGTCTTCGTCGAACGAGAATCGCTTTTTCGCATCGTCAGATTGATGCTCCAAGGTCTCGATGAAGAAGCTCAGCGCCCCGACGTTTTGTGCCACCAGCTGGAACTCCTGCACATCCGGCGCATTTTCTTCTTCGGTCTCGATGAATCGCCGTACCGCGGCTCTGGTGTGCTGAATGGTGCGGACGGCGTCCGTCTGATCGAGCACCGCCAGCGCGCCTTCGATCTGATGCAGGATCAGGTCCAGCTGGCCCAGCGAGGTGCGCTGTGACGGGTCACGGAAATATTCGTCGAGCATTTTCTCGACCTGACGCAGACTTGCCTGCATTTCGCCGGCCAGCGCTGTCATTGTCTGCCGCTGCTGCGCTTCACGCGACATGTCGTCCAGCCAGTCGGCCGCCTGCGTGGGCGCCTCCCCTGAGACGACCGCCAGAAGACGCGCGGTCATTGCATCGGCCCGCTCCGCGAAGTTGGGCGACAGACGGCCGATTTGATTCAAGGAATTTTCTACGAACAACAGGCTGGTCGCCATTTCCAGCCCCAGCATGTCACCGGGTTTGGCGCGTGCCGCATGACGCGCAATCCCCTTCAGTTCGCGCAACAGCTTTGTCAATGGAATGGAGTTCAGCTTGGCGCCAGCTTCGGCCAGAGCAAGCATTTCATGCTCGAAGGATTCCGCGACACTGGCGTCGCCACCGGCAATCCGGTTCCACATGTTTTTCGCCTGCGACAGCCTCTCTTTCGCTGCGGCGAGTGCGTCGACATCGATCTGCCCGTAGCGCTTGGTGTCGTAATCGGACGGTACCAGCCCATCCAATTGGTAAGCAGCACGAATTTGCCGCGCACGCGGCGATGGATCGGGCGTCTTTGCAATAAAAAATAAGGCATCGCGCAGCAGTCTTTCCGCAATGCTGGAAGAGCCCTGACACAGGCGGCGAATCTGGAGATTGATGCGCGCAAACAGCTGCTTGACATAGATCTCATTCGAAATCTGTCCGGCTGAAACCGCTTCGGACAGGCCGTGCATGACCCACCAGAAGGCCCGTGCCTGCTGGTTCCCCTGCAGGCTTTCGATCTCGCCAACGATGTCGCGCATGACTGCGGCATTTTTCAGCTCGCTGCTGCGATTCGAGCTTTTCAAGAACGGCAGAAGTGCCTGCTCGAAGCGTTTGCGCAGGCTGACGAACCGTGCCGATGCCGCTGGCGCGACAGGGCCGGTGCCGGGCAGTTGCGGTCGAATCGCCAGGTTGGGAAAAAACAGGTCGGCGGGATGAATGCGTTCGGCGCCGCGCGCTTCAAGCAGCGCCCGGTAGTAAGGGAACAGGCGCACCGGTTGATGTGGCATGCCGGACATCAACTCATCGAGATATTCGATCAATGCCTGGTAACCGTTATCGATGGCCTGGGCCAACTCCTTGCTGAGCGGCAGTTGCCCGGCATCTACACGGTCAAGCAAGTCTTCGACGGTTTCCGTCATAATCGCAATACCGTCGACATCAACGATTTGCAGTGCACCGTGCGCCTGATGCAGGTAAGTCTTCGCATGACGCATGGACGTCATCTGCGCCTCTGCATCCTGTGCGATGGCGTCGTGGATCGCGGCCTTGGAGCGGTTCAGCGCTTCGCGGATTTCACCTATCACCCAGGACAGCGGTCCGGTATCGAAGTCGGCCCGGACGCCTTGCGATGAATTGGAAGAAGAGGTGGTCATGACTGCCTCGCGGGGTCAAAAGGCGGCAAGCCGTCATAACGGCCAGCCGCCAAGCATCACTAATGGGTCATCAGGCCAGTCGCCGACAATACGATTCGTTTCAAGCAGCTACGCGGAAACGAGACACCGAGTTCTTGAGTTCTTCGGCCAGTTTGGAGAGTTCGCGAATGGACTGCGCGGTCTGCTGCGTACCCTGTTGCGTCTGCTCGGTCACCGTCAGAATGTTCTGGATGTTTTGCGCCACACCGTTGGCCGACGTTGCCTGCTGCTCGGTCGCCGCAGAAATGCTTTGAATCAGGTCTGCGAGACGGTTCGACACGCTTCGGATCTCGGCCAGCGCGGCACCGGCAGCATCCGACAGCTTGGCCCCTTCAACTACGCCCTGCGTCGATTTTTCCATAGCGGCTACCGCGTCGTGCGTATCGGTCTGAATGGTGCGCACCAGCGCACCGATCTGCTTGGTCGCCTCGCCGGAACGTTCCGCAAGACGCTGAACTTCTTCTGCAACCACCGAGAAGCCGCGACCCGCTTCGCCCGCAGACGCCGCCTGAATCGCAGCGTTCAATGCCAGCACGTTGGTCTGCTCAGTAATGTCTGAAATCAGTTCGGTGATTTCGCCAATCTCCTGGGATGATTCACCCAGCCGCTTGATTCGCTTGGACGTTTCCTGGATCTGTTCGCGAATTTCGTTCATCCCCTTGATCGCGTCTTCCACCGCCTTCGCGCCTTGTTCCGCAGCCGTCACCGACTGCCGCGCCACTTCGGCGGACTCGTTTGCGGATTTCGACACATCGGTAATCTGCACAGCCATTTCAAGTACCGCCTGACCGGTTTCCTGAATCTCGCGCGATTGTTTCTGGGATGCCATCAACAATTCGTTGGAAATGTTCTGCGCCTGATCGGAAGCGGCGGTAACCTGTTCGGCAGTTTTCGTCACACGTCCGACCAGACCGCGCAGTTCTTCCACCGTATAGTTCACCGAGTCGGCAATCGCGCCTGTAATGTCTTCCGACACGGTTGCCTGCACCGTCAAGTCGCCGTCCGCCACTTCCTGCAATTCATTCATCAGCCGCAAAATAGCAGCCTGGTTCTGGTCATTGGCGCGCTTGGCCTCTTCCTCCTTCTGGAGCGCAAGCAGGCGCTGTTCTTCCGCTTCCTGTCGCCGCTGATCCGCCTCCTTGGTACGGTTGCGGCTGTCCTGCAGCAGGACCAGCGCGATGCCGACCGCCGCAAGCAGCGCAGCGAGAGCGCTGACGCCCATCAGCCAGAATGACCAGTGGTACGAGTCTTCCTCGCCACGATAGGCTTGTTGCAGATTGGTGATGCGCTGCTTCAGCGTCTCGTTCTCGGCAAAGATCAGCTGTTCGGATTGTTTTGCAGCGATGAAATTTTGCAGGTTGCCGAGAATCGACGCGACCGATTGTTGGTATTCAGCAAAAGCGGTCTGCAGCTCGGTGAGTTTCTCGCGCGTATCCTGATCCTTGGTCGCAGACAGACGCAATACATCGCTGCCGTTCAGGAAACCCTCGGTAATGTCACGGAAGGTGTTGGTATCCTTGCCCAGCAGGAACGCCGTTTCCGGGTTCACACCTTCGGACGTCAGGAATTCGTTCGCACTGCGCCCCAGACGCTGGGTCAACATGACGAGCTGGCCGGCTGCAGAAATTTCACGCGGCGTAGCACCGCCCTGCGCTTTCAAGGTAGCAATCTGTTCCGTCAACTCCAGCAGAACCGGCGACAAGGCATTCAGTTTTTGCAGAGTTGTGCCAAAACCGGTCAATTCCTTCTTCAGCTTCAGGATGGTGTCAGCGGCTTTGTCGGAGCTGCTCCAGACCTTTTGCGTGTCCTTCAGCATTGCCTCCATCTGCGCGTTCGGAGCGTCAATCGCACGTCCCTGGTAATCACCGCCTTTGGAAAGAACCGTCAGATCGCGATTGAAGTCCTTGCGGCTTTCCTCGAGCTGCTTGAACGCCTCCGGATTGCCCTGAATCGCGTTTGGTGCCGCTTTACCGATACGTTGTGAGTGCATCAGCGCATCACCGGCAATCTGGGTCTGGGTTGATGCAAGAATGGAGTGCGTCGAGTTCATCCACACGAAGACACCGCCGAGAACAAGCGACGCGCCAAGCATACCCAGCAAAGCCCGCACTTGCTGCTGCAAAGGCAGGTGACCAATCAGTGGCAGACTGATATCACCCGATTTCTGCAGCGCATCACCGATAAAGGTTGCGTTCAGATTTCGCTCAGGCGCAATCTGGGCGAGCGGCACGGCTGCAGCTCCGGAAGCAGCGAGATCGACCTCGGCAAGCACGGTATTGGCAGCGTCCACTTGACTGTTGGACGCCACCGGCTCGCGCTCGGCCAAATCGGCTACTTCAGCAAGTCCAGCATCATTGCTCTTGGACGAGAACGGAAGATTAAACGCCATTACTGAGTCTCCTCATCAATTACGGTATGCGGCCCGGCAGCTTGACCCGGCGGCTTATAAACCCACGTGCAAGAATTGCGGATCTTGTACGATCAAAGAAAGGTCGAGTTCTGTCCAGACTTGGGACTCTCGATCGAGATAACGCTGCAACGCCCATGGCGTGTCAGCTGTACCGGAGTCGCTCTGCGGCTCCATTTCAGTAACATTGCGCAAGCCCATGACGCGTGAAACCAGCAAGCCGCTATTGAAAGACAAGGAAGGAGCAAACGCGATAATCCGGCTTTCCTTGTCGATCGGAGTTGGCGGCATTCCGCGGAAATGCGCGAGGTCGATCACGCTGATCAGATTGCCCCGGATGTTTGTCAATCCGAGGAACCAGTCCTGCGTCAGTGGCACCTTGGTAATGGTACCCACCGACACGATTTCACCAGCTTCCTGCAATTTCAGCAGCCAGCGGGTTTGGCCAATCATGACACCGAGCTGACTGGCGGTTGCTTGCGCGCCAGTGCTCGCCGCATGCATGCGCTCGACAAGCCGCGCCTGAAACTCGCGTAAGCGAGTACGACGAGCACCGATATCGTGCTCCTTCAGGGCTGTTTGCGACGCAAGATCCAAATTGGATGTGGTCATTTGGTGCGTTTAGCCAAGTGCCGCGATTTTCGACAGCAATTCCTGGGGATCGACCGGCTTGACGATGTAATCACGCGCGCCTTGGCGCAAGCCCCAGATACGGTCGGTTTCCTGATTCTTGCTGGTACAGATGATGATAGGCACGTCTTGCGTTTCCGGGTCGCGTGCAATGGCGCGGGTAATCTGAAATCCGTTCTGACCCGGCATTACGACGTCCATGAGGATCAGTTGAGGCTTGTCCGCCTTCACTTTCAGCATCGCTTCCTCGCCGTTTTCAGCAGTGGAAACGGAATACCCGTTCTTGATCAAAATATCTGTCAAGAAATAACGTTCTGTCGGGGAGTCGTCCACAACAAGAATTTTTTGTATGGGCATCTTGAACCTTTAACGCAGAAAAATTACTTGGAAAGTACCTGAGCGGTGTATTCGCGCACGGTCTTGAGCAGACTGTCCTTGGTAAACGGTTTAGTGAGATAGGCATCTGATCCGACCATCGCGCCGCGCGCCCGATCGAACAGGCCATCCTTCGAGGACAACATGATTACCGGCGTTGAATGAAACTTCGCGCTTTTCTTGATCAGTGCGCAGGTCTGATAGCCGTCGAGTCTCGGCATCAGGATGTCGCAAAAAATCAAGGCCGGCTTGTGATCATTCATCTTGGCAAGAGCATCAAAGCCATCATCGGCCAGAACGACCTGATATCCAGCCTGCCCAAGAAAGATCTCCGCCGAACGACGTATCGTGCTGCTGTCGTCGATGACCATGATCTTGAGGCTGCTGTTATCCAGTGATGTTGTCATGACGTAATCTCATTAAACTTCCGCCCACTATACGGCGCTACTGTAACAAAAAGCAAGGTGCTTTAGAACAACACCTTCTACAGTTTTCGGCCTACGTGGTTTTTCTGCGAAACTTAATAAAATTCTAACATTGACTACCGGAATCGTGTCCGATTACTTTCCTATTAGATCGCGACCATCTCAAAATCTTCCTTGCGCGCCCCGCATTCCGGACAGGTCCAGTTCATCGGAACATCCTCCCAGCGCGTCCCGGGCGCAATACCCTCCTCCGGCAAGCCGGCGGCCTCGTCATAGACCCAGCCGCAAATCAGGCACATCCAGGTTTTGAATTCTCCGCTCGACGTTTCGTTATTACTCACAGTTGACTGCCCTTCAATCAAGTAAAATGCAAAGTCGATTATCTTAATCTACCGGCCGTGCAAAACCAAACTTCCCCCCTGATTCTGACTTTCGGCGCTGCGGATCCAATTGGCGCAATTGGCATACAGGCTGATCTCGCCTCATTTGCGGCCATGGGATGCTACGGATTGTCCGTCATCACGTCGATCCTGATCGCTGATACGGCGCGTATTGAAGACATGCAGATCACCGACGCCGATTGGGTCGCCGATCAGGCGCGTGTCGTGCTGGAAGACATGCCGGTCGCCGCCTTCAAGGTCGGCGCCGTCGGCAGTATCGAAAATGTCTCCGTCATTGCGGAGATCGTGTCGGATTACCCCGACGTCCCCCTGATACTTGATCCGTTTATTTCGTCCATGCCGGACCAGGGACAGGATAGCGAAGACATGCTGGTGGCAATCCGCGAACTGCTGATTCCGCAGACGACGCTTTTCCTTGCCTCCGCAGTCGAGCTGGCACGACTCGCCGAAACCTGGCGTGAGCCATCGACGGAGGACATGCTGGCCTTGGATGCAATGCGCATCATCGACATGGGCTGCGAATACCTGTTCGTGACAGGGACTCCAGGTGACGTGCACGAGGTCTCCAACATGCTGTTCGACGAATCCGGCATGCTGCGCAACGATGCGTGGCAACGCCTGCCCGGATCGTTCAATGGTGCGGGCAGCACCTTGTCCGCGACCATTGCAGCCATGCTCGCAAATGGCGTGGACGCGCCGGAAGCGGTCTTCGAAGCGCAGGAATTCACCCATGCAGCGCTGGCCAATGCGCATCGACTAGGGATGGGAAAGCTGACGCCGGATCGCTATTTCTGGGCGCGCGAACCCGATCCGAACGCCAACCAATAACTCACTCCTCTTTTTGCCATGACTTCCAAAAACGACACCCTTTTTTCCCGGGCGCAAATCAGCACGCCGGGCGGCGTGAACTCCCCTGTTCGCGCATTTCGATCCGTCGGCGGTACGCCGCGATTCATCACGCGCGCACAAGGCCCCTATTTCTGGGACGCCGATGATCGCCGCTATGTCGACTATATCGGGTCCTGGGGACCGGCCATCGTCGGCCATACCCATCCTGCCGTGGTCAAGGCGGTGCAGGATGCAGCGGCCCGCGGCCTGAGTTTCGGCGCGCCGACCGAAGGCGAAATCGAGATGGCCGAGGAGATCTGCCGCCTCCTTCCATCCGTGGAACAAGTGCGACTGGTGTCGAGCGGCACCGAAGCCGGGATGAGCGCGCTACGACTGGCACGCGGCGCAACAGGCCGCGACACGATCATCAAGTTCGAGGGCTGCTACCACGGCCATGCGGACTCCCTCCTGGTCAAGGCAGGAAGCGGCTTGCTGACGTTCGGCAATCCTACCTCGGCAGGCGTTCCGGAGGACTTCGCCAAGCATACGCTGGTGCTTGACTACAACAACCCGCAGCAACTGGAAGACACCTTCGCAAGAATGGGCGACAAAATTGCGTGCGTGATCGTTGAACCGGTAGCCGGGAATATGAATCTGGTGCGCGCAACACCCGAGTTCCTGCAAACGATGCGTCGCCTGTGCTCGCAACATGGCTCGGTGTTGATTTTCGACGAAGTGATGTGCGGCTTCCGCGTAGGCCTCGGCGGCGCTCAGGCCCTGTACGGCATCACGCCGGATCTGACGGTCATGGGCAAAGTGATTGGTGGCGGCATGCCGGTTGCGGCATTCGGCGGACGCAAGGACCTCATGAAGCATCTGGCGCCGCTTGGTCCGGTTTATCAAGCCGGTACCTTGTCCGGCAACCCGGTTGCCGTCGCCGCCGGCATGACGACACTCAAATTGATTCAGGCCCCCGGTTTCTACGAGTCCCTGTCGGCCCAAACGGCCAAGCTTGTGCAAGGCCTGTCCGCAGCCGCGAAGGATGCCGGCGTCGCGTTCTGCGCCGATTCTGTAGGTGGCATGTTCGGCCTTTATTTCAGCGAACGCGTACCGGCTAGCTACGCTGAGGTAATGGCCTGCGACAAGAACAAGTTCAATGTGTTCTTCCATGCGATGCTGGATCTTGGTGTGTACCTGGCACCATCCGCATTCGAGGCGGGTTTCGTATCGGCACAACACGATGACGCAGTTATCGATGAGACCCTCGCTGCCGCACGCAAGGCGTTTGCCTCACTGCGGTGACGAGTGGAAGGGCCTGTCCATCAGGCCCTTCATTTTCTGAAACAATTTTTGCGACGACGCGCAAGCAATCACTGGTAAACTCCGCCGGCAATGGACAGTTACCCTTTACCCGATCTGACATAATCGCGGCTCCCTCCCGGCTGGCCGCAGATGTTTTGCGGAGGCCAGCATGGTCAGAAAACTCTATTCCCGTTTCACGAAAAGCGGCGCTTTCAAAGCTCTTGGCCCCGGTTTGATCACCGGTGCGGCGGACGATGATCCGTCCGGCATTGCCACCTATTCGCAGGCCGGCGCCCAATTCGGTTTCAACATGTTATGGACGGTCGTGCTGACCTATCCGTTCATGGTCGGCATTCAGATGGTGTCGGCCCGGATCGGCTGCGTCACCGGCAAAGGGCTTGCGGCCAATATCCGGCGTTTCTACCCGTCCTGGCTGGTGTATGGCATCGTGCTTTTACTACTGGCGGCAAACATCATCAATATCGCCGCCGATGTCGCCGCCATGGGTGAAGCCGCGCGGTTGATGGTCGGAACCGGCTCGGCCCACATCTATTCACTCGGCTTTGGATTCCTGTGTCTGTCGCTGCAGATATTCCTGCCGTACCGCAAGTACGTGAAATACCTGAAATGGCTGACCTTGGGCCTGCTGGCTTACGTGGCAACCATGTTCGCAATCCATGTGCAATGGAGCGAAGTGGCGCTTCGCACCCTGCTGCCGCACTTTGAATGGAATAACGACTCGATCACGCTGATCGTTGCCGTATTCGGAACCACGATCAGTCCTTACCTGTTCTTCTGGCAGGCATCGCAGGAAGTGGAAGAATTGCGCTCTGGTTCCTCGAACAAGACCGCCTATACGGAAACCGAGGACTATGCCGCGCATATGAAGCGGATCAAGATCGATACATTCATCGGAATGGGTTTCTCGAACCTGGTGGCGTTCTGCATCATCCTCACCACGGCCGCAACACTGGCGGCGCATGGAGTTACCAACATCCAGACTTCAGCCCAGGCGGCCGAGGCATTGCGGCCTGTGGCAGGCGAATTTGCGTTTGCACTATTCGCGCTCGGCATTATCGGAACGGGCATGCTGGCAATTCCAGTGCTCGCCGGGTCGGCAGCCTATGCGGTGACGGAGAGCTTTCGCTGGTCGAATGGAATGGATCTGAAGATTCTGGAGGCACGCGAGTTCTACGCGATCATTTCGCTCGCGACGGTGGGAGGCATGCTGCTCAACTTCACGCCTGCCGACCCGATCAAGGAACTGTTCTGGGCCGCGCTGATCAATGGCGTAATCGCGGTGCCGATCATGATCGTCATGATGCTGCTGGCACACGAGTCACGCGTGATGGGAAGATTCACGCTGTCACGCCGGCATACCCTGATCGGGTGGATCGGCGTTGCAATCATGCTGGCCGCCGTGGTCGCCATGTTTGTGACGATGTAGCAATGCTTCCAGGCGCGCTTTGCGCCTGGAAGAGCAGGATTACTTGAGCCAGCCGCGACGGCGGAAATACCAAAACGGCGCCACGGCGCTAATCACCATCAACCCGATCGAAAACGGGTACCCCAAGGTCCACTTCAGTTCCGGCAGGATCTCGAAGTTCATCCCGTAAATGCTGGCAATCAGGGTCGGCGGCAGGAACGCGACAGACGCCACCGAGAAGATCTTGATGATCTTGTTCTGGTTGATGTTGATGAAGCCGACAGTCGCATCCATCAGGAAGTTGATCTTGTCGAAAAGGAAGGCGGTGTGTCCGTCCAGCGATTCGATATCGCGCAGAATCTGGCGCGCTTCTTCGAATTGTTCGCCATTCAGCAGGCGACCACGCATCAGGAAACTCACCGCACGCCGCGTATCCATCATGTTGCGACGGATGCGGCCGTTCAAGTCTTCTTCCTGCGCAATCGCATTCAGCGCAGCAGCAGCGTCCTGGTCGGTGAGCTCTTTTTGCAGCACGCTGCGGCTGACGTCTTCCAGGTTCTGGTAAATGCCTTCGAGCGCATCCGCCGAATACTCGGCGTCGGTTGCATACAAATCGAGCAACACATCCTTGTAGTCGACGATCGAACCGGGACGCGAACGCGCCCGCATGCGCACCAGTCTGAACACCGGCAAATCGTCGGTATGCACCGAGAACAGCATGTTCCTGGCAAGAATGAACGCCACGGTGATGACGCGCGAAGGTCCATCATCTTCCTCGAGCAGGAAGTCGGTGCGCAGATGCAAGTCACCGTTTTCCGCCTCATAGTAGCGGGCGGACGCCTCGATGTCCTTGACTTCGTCTTCACCCGGCAGAGTGACGCCGTAAATGCTTTTCACCCACGCGCGCTCATCGTCGTTCGGATCAGTGAGATCGACCCAGACCGGCGCGACATTCTCCAGGTCGTTCCTGGTCTCGATATTGACCTGGTTCAGTCGTCCATTCTGCAAGACGAATACATTAATCATGTGTTCTCCCGGCCGCACCGGTCTTGTAATGGCGCAGCCAACCTGCGGCGGGTACCCGCAGGTAGATTGAATTACAGGGAACGCGGCCGCGAAGTTGGCCAGGACGCGCCCACCCACCAGTTAATGGCGAGAGGCGCTTTGGGAAGCGTGCGAAGAAAGCGCTATCTCGCCGTTTGGCCGTCGGATGACGGCAAACAATGTGTACTAGGGCTACCCAAGACGGGTCTCCGGAAACGAAAACAGCGCAAGTGTACTGATATCGATGGCAGCAGGCAAGGGTCACGCTTGGCGCCGGCGAGAAATTCCTGCACATAAACGAGGCGGCAGAATCAGGTCTAGCGGGTCGCCTTTTCAATCATCTTTTCCTGCATGTTTTGGGGTGCGTCCATTTGCGAAGCAGCAGGAACCGAAACCTTCGGCGCATCGATGCCACTCGTATCATGCAGCTCGACCTTGCGGCTGGTCGGGTTCTTGGTATCGCATTCGACATTGGAATAGACCGGCTTGCCGTCCACCATACACTTGCGAATCGCCGCCGCCTCTGGCTTGGCTGCCTTTTCGACTACCTTCTGGGTTTGCTGCAGGGCCTGACCGGCTTCGGTCTTCGTGGCGCGCTTCCACGCTTCGGAAAAATAATTGCGCTCATGACGCGCCGACATCAGTGCGACCATCGCGGCGAGTGCAACCGCACCGACGAATACGGCTGCCCAAAACAAGCTCAACTCACCCCGCTGATACTTCACCTGCATGTGCGCTCCCCTTCCTTTCAAGGCAGTTCGGCCGCTCCCATGCGCCGCAAGATCAAATCGGTGCGGCGCGCCAGATAGGATGATCCACGATTCTTGTCGTAAAAGCGAGGTTTTGGCAACATCACTGCCAGCCGCGCTGCCTGTGCGGCGCTCAGGCTCGCCGCCGATACGCCGTAATAATGCTGCGCCGCCGCTTCGGCTCCGAATACACCCACGCCCCACTCGACCACATTGAGATAGATTTCGAAGATTCGCTCCTTGTCCATCATGTACTCGAGCATGTAGGTGATCACGACTTCCTGCCCCTTGCGCAAATAGCTGCGCTCGCCCGACAGAAACAGGTTCTTGGCAAGCTGCTGGGTGATGGTGGAGCCGCCGGCGACCACCTTGCCTTTCTTCGCATTTTTCTCGTACGCCTTTTGCATGGCCTCCCAGTCAACGCCTTCATGTTCCGAGAAATGCGAATCTTCGGAGGCGATGATGGCGCGCTTGAGATTATTCGAAATGCGGTCGTAGGGAACCCACTTGTGCTTCAAGCGGGCTTTCGGATCTCTCTCGCGCAGCAGTGAAAGCTGCCGGTCCATGAAGCTGGTCGAGGTCGGATTGTGGTCGACCCACCACCAGATCTGCAGGGCGAAATAGAGCTGCATCGCGAGCACGATGGCGATCGGGGCAAACACAAGCCATAGAAGCAACTTGCGCAGGGTCTTCATGCGCTTACAGTTTGGCGCGCAGGTCCGCGTATACAGGCGCGGTATCCGGGCGCACGCCGCGCCAGATGAAGAAAGACTCCGCGGCCTGCTCGACCAGCATGCCCAGGCCATCGCGCACGCGTGCGCCGTGCTGCTCCGCGAAGCGCATGAAAACAGTCGGTGCCTTCCCGTACATCATGTCGTAGGCAAATGCATTGCCGCCGACGACCAGGGGCGCAATCGGCGGCACATCGTCCGCAAGGCTCGCGGACGTGGCGTTGATGACTATATCGAATCGCCGCTGCAGCGCCTCGAAACTGCTGGAAGTCACCGGTCCGCGGTTCGAAAACTGCGCGGCGAGCTCGGCGGCTTTCCCCACGGTGCGGTTGGCGATCACGATCTCGACTGGATGCTCGTTCAGAATCGGCAACAACACACCGCGCGCAGCACCGCCGGCGCCAAGCAGAAGAACGCTCTTGCCCTTGATGCTCACGCCGGCATTGACGACGATATCCCGGACCAGTCCTGCGCCGTCCGTGTTATCACCGCCGATGATTCCGCCCTCGAAGGACAAGGTGTTGACAGCGCCAGCCGCCTTCGCTCGTTCGGTGAGCGAATCGGCCAGCGCATACGCCTCCAGTTTGAACGGCAGGGTAACATTCGCCCCCTTCACGCCTTGCACAATCAAATCCCGGACCGTCCGCGCGAAACCGTCGAGCGGTGCAAGCACGCGCTCATAGGTTAATTCCTGTCCGGTCTGCGCTGCGAAACGCGCATGGATTTCCGGGGATTTGCTGTGCGCAATCGGGTTGCCGATTACCGTGTAGCGATCCGGTACGCCAATCAATTGATTCCCCCTTGCAGTTGCGCCTCGAGCGCATCGTCGCGTGTGAATTTGAAACGTGTCGTCATCACCCAGACATCATCCTTGTCGGCCGACCGCATGTTCTTTGCGAAGGCCCCGAACGGCGCCGCGCGACGAACGATACGCCGCGCCGCCTCATCGAGCGCGGGATTGCCGGAGGAGCGCTCGACGGTAATGCCTTCGTCCCGGTCTTTGGTGTAGATCTTCCCGTCCTGGAAAATCGAGATCGACATTGTCAGCTCGCCGTAGAGCTTCTTGCCGTCTTTTTGCGGGAAATTCAAGGTGCCGAACTTTTCGATACGCTGGCGCACGCTGTCGAAATACATGGCGTAGCCCACTTCGCGCGTGCTGGGAGAAATGAAGGTTTTTTTCGGCCGCTTGTTTTCATCCTCGATGCGCCTGGAAATTTCCGCCTCGCGCCGCGCGATCGCGCTGTCGCTGTCAGCCGCATCGACGGCATCCTGTTTCGACCGCGATTCCCTTGGCTTGACGGGGTCCTTCGTGGTCGCGAATGGGGATTTTCTGTTCAGATGGGCCAGCATGCGCTGCTGCTTTTCCAGCTCTTCGATGCGGCGTTGAATGGCTTGCAATCCCTCGCCGTTCTCGGTCTTGCGCATATCCGGCAAGGGCGACTTCGAACGGCCTGCATCGGCATTGCCGCCGCCATCGAGATTGGCTTGCGCTAGCGCCTCGGCCTTGATCGGTTTCTTGTCATGCTTGGCATTGACAAGAATGACTTCCAGACCCGGATCCATCGGCTTGAATTGAAAGGCGTCGGGTGCCGCGAATCGCACCGCCAGCAGCGCGCCATGCACCAATACCGACGCTGCGACAGCGATGGACAACGTGCGGTTTTCAGAAAGTAGCATCACGCCCAAACAATCCAGCAATTGCAGAAGCTTTGAATTTTACGATAAAGCCCGGCGCCGTTAAGCGAACTTTTCACTCCTGCACGGATTCCGCGTCTGCCTCTGTCTCACTAATGGCGATTTCTTCATCTTCCACCACTGCAGCGTCGATTTCCGCCGTGCGCCCGGTTGTCATTTCGATCAGCCTTGCTTCCACGGTCAAATCAATTTCATCCCAGCGGATCAGGCCCAGCCTGACTTGCGTGCCGCGCGGCGCTTGCGGCATGCCGGACAGTCGAATGATGAGCGGAATATCCACCAGGCGAAGGACCTCGTCCTTCAACACGACCGCATCGACATGCTTCGCATTTTCTTGCGCCAGCCAGCGCAGACACCAATAGCGTTCCATGTTGTTCTGGAAATCGGCATATGCCGCGTATGCGGCGTCAAATGCGGAGACAATCGCAAACAGGTCGGCGTCCTTCGGCTTGAATGGTGCCACCAGCGGCGCGGTGACGCCATGTTCTACGCAAGCCAGGATCTGCCATTGATTGACCAGGTCGGTATAGCGTCGCAATGGCGAAGTACTCCACGCATACTGGTCCACGCCCAACCCCTGGTGCGGCGCGGCGTGCGTCACCATGCGCACCTGCATCTTGGCCGCCCAGCCGCCTCCGCCGCCGCCCTGGCTGCGATAAATGCCAGGCAGTCCATGGTCATGCATCAGCTTGCCCCAGGTGCTGTTCGCGAAGATCATCAGTTCAGCCACGATCTTGTCGAGCGGCGCACCGCGCTTGCGACGCACAATGGTCACGACTTCATCCTCGACATAGAAATTGAAATCGACGCGGTTGGTCTGCTCCGGTTTCAGGCCGAAACTCTCGCGCTTGGCCATGCGCGCTTTTTCGAGCACTTGCGCCCACTGCCATAGCAGCGCGATATCTGCCTTGTGCGGATATTCGCCCGCACCGGCGGCCAGGTTTTCTTCGGTGACGATTTCATCCAGATCGTTGTGACGCAAATTGACCGCGATCGGTACCGCTTCGGCCCGGGTTTCCGTCGATAGCACCGACCAGTCTGTCGGATCCAGTGTCGCGTAGAGCGACAATGCCGGGCAGGTTTTGCCTTCGGCGAGAGTAAACGATTCGACCAGTTCGTCAGGCAGCATGGTGATCTTGTCGCCCGGGATATAGACCGTCGACAGGCGCTGGCGCGCGATCGCGTCAATTGCATCGGCGCGCTTGATGCCGAGAGCCGGCGCCGCAATATGAATGCCGATTCGCACCTTGCCGTCGGCCGTATGTACGACCGAGAGTGCATCGTCGATCTCGGTCGTTGTTACATCGTCAATGGAGAAGGCCCGCACGTCAGCAAGCGGCAGGGACGAGACGCTCGGAATAGCGATCGGCGGGAAGCCGGTCCCCTTCGGAAAATATTCAAAGAGAAATTTAGCCAAGTGCAATTGCTTTGGCGTTCCAATGCCGCCCACCTCCAGCATCAGTCGTTGCGGTGTGGTCTGCAAGTCGGAGCACGCGGCGTCCAGTGCCTTGTATTCGATACTATTCTTGTCAGGCTTGAACAGGAGCTGTAGTGCGATCGGCTTGAACGCCTCAGGCAAATGACGCGATTTCAATTCTTCGACATACTGCGCCTGCACCGCGGCCTGCTGTTTCTTCTTTTCGATGCCGGCCAGTGCCGCTTTCAGCGATGTCTCGGGCGCCGCTTTATAGCGGCCTTTCCCCTTCTTGTAGAAATAGATCGGTGCGTTATGCAAGCGCAGAAGCAACCCCGCAGCTTCCTGCGGCTTGGGTGCATGGCCGAAATACTCCGTACCCAAGTCGCCAAAACTGAATTCTTCCTCGCCCGCCACTTCCCACAGGAAGTCCAGGTCGATGTCATCAGCGATCGCTTGCGCTTCGATCAGCAATTGCGCGGGCTCGGGAGAAGCAAACTGCAGAAGCACATCGCGCGCCTTGACCTTGGTGCGCTTGCCGGTTTGCATCTCGACCTGATACGCCTCGCCTTGCTGTTGCAAGACGCTGCCGGCCTTGAAGTCGCCTGATTCCTCGAAAAATAGATTCATTGCTTGTTTTTGCTTTTCAGCGAGTCAAATCGTTAAGGGCGCGATGTTATCGCGTTTGTGTGCTTTACTCCGCGAGTTCGGCGATCGCGGGCAAGAATAGTTCGGTCACGAGCAGCACGCCGTTCTCCCGGCGGTAGAGGCAGCGACGTGCAAACAAGGGCGAAGCAAAGTCCTCGCCGCCAATTGCCGCGCGCGCACGACGTGCCAGAGGATGACGGGCACGCAGCCGGGCGTACTGCAGCTTGCCTCGCTGCACGCGCGGATCGCCGAACAACGTGGTACCAAGCGAACGTTCGCCAAGCGTGCCGAAAAACGGCCAATCCGAAGCCGTCGCGCTCAACGGCACGACGGTGTGACCATACACCATCGGACGGCCATCGCATTGGAGCAATACTTCGCGTTCCTGCACGCGCGCGCGCCGCGGCAAATCAAGCTGCGCAAATTCATCGGCCAGACACAAGGCGTGCTCCTGTCGCAAGCGGCGAACACGAAAATGACTGCTGCGCGCCACCAACTTCTGCGTCAGCGACACCGTATCCGTAAGCCAGCTTCGCATCTCGGGCGTCGGATTGACACCGTTGACGTGATTGCACCAGCGCGCGTACCCGATCGAATCAAACCTCACGCAGCCGCTCCCGGTCCGATTCCGCAGAATGCCAGCACCTGGTCGACGTAGTCGGCGAATTCCGAAATACCGTGATCGCTGCCCTGGATGATGCATTGCCTCGCACCGGGATAATGCGCGGACATCTCGCGCCAGTCGAGCAGCTCGTCCCCGGTTGCCGCCACCAGGAAATATCGTTCCGGGCGCGTGATCTTTTCTATGGCGAGCGCTTTCAGTTCGTCGACATATTCCTGCTTGAACTCGAACGGCTCATCCGTATGGTAAGCGGTGGTCACGCCGACATATTTTTCCAGCTCTCGTGGCGGCTTGACCGCGGGATTCAGCAATATCGCGCGACAGCCGATACGTTCCGCAAGCCAGGTTGCGTAATAGCCGCCGAGTGACGATCCGATCAAGGTAAGCTGTCCTGGCGCGACCTTGCTCGCAATTTCCGTGGCCAGCGCAATCGCTCCACGCGGTGATGCCGGCAGCTGCGGGCAATGGAATTCATCGATGCGTCCCAGTTCCCGCATCCGCTGCGCCAGCAGTCGCGCCTTGAACGATAGCGGCGACGAACGAAAACCGTGCAGATACAGAATCATTGCGCCAGCGCGTCCAGAATCTTCTGATGCACGCCGCCGAAACCGCCGTTGCTCATCACCAGAATGTGATCACCCGGCTGCGCCGCCTTGACGATCGCCTGCACCAGCGTGTTCAACTCATCGTAAGCATCTGCCTTCGCGCCCAGGGGCGACAGCGCCTCACCCAGATTCCATCCAAGCGCGTCCTTGCCCGACTTGGCGCCATATCCGAACACCAGATCGGCGTCGACCAGGCTGCCGGGCAAGGCATCCTTCATGGTCCCAAGTTTCATCGTGTTCGACCGTGGCTCCAGTACTGCCAGGATGCGGGCGTCACCAACCTTCTTGCGCAAGCCGCCCACGGTCGTCGCAATCGCAGTCGGGTGATGTGCGAAGTCGTCATACACGGTAATGTCATTCACGCTGCCGCGCACTTCCATGCGGCGCTTCACGTTTTCAAACTTCGACAAAGCCTCGATCGCCAGTGCAGGCGGCACGCCAACATGGCGGGCGGCAGCAATCGACGCGAGTGCGTTCAGACGATTGTGCTCTCCGGTCAGGGACCAGTCCACTGTTCCCTGAATTTCGCCGTTGAAACGCACATCGAAGCTGCCGTCTTCATGCTCCTTGAGCGCCCAGCCCGCAGCACCGCTGACGCCGAACCATTCGTTTTCACTCCAGCAACCGCGTGCGATCACGCGTTGCAGGGACTCTTCGCGTCCGTTGACAATCAATCGCCCCACGCGCGGGACCGTGCGAACCAGGTGGTGGAACTGGGTTTCAATCGCTGCGAGATCTGGAAAGATATCCGCGTGGTCGTATTCCAGGTTGTTCAGGATCGCGGTTTTCGGGCGGTAATGAACAAACTTGCTGCGCTTGTCGAAGAACGCGGTGTCGTACTCGTCGGCTTCGATCACGAAGAAATTCGACTCCGTCGCCTTGCCGGACAGGCGCGCGGAAATGCCGAAGTTCATCGGCACGCCACCGATGAGAAAGCCGGGATGGTAGCCAGCCTCCTCCAGAATCCATGCCAGCATGGACGAGGTGGTCGTCTTGCCATGTGTGCCAGCAACGGCAAGCACCCACTTGTTGCGCAGGATATACTCGCCGATCCATTGAGGCCCGGAGGTATAAGGCAAACCGCGGTTCAGGATCTCTTCCATCAGCGGATTGCCGCGCGAGACGACGTTGCCAACGACGTAAAGATCCGGCTGCAAACTGAGTTGGTCAGTACCGAAACCCTCGATCAGTTCGATGCCTTGCGCCTGGAGCTGGGTGCTCATCGGAGGATAGACGTTGGCGTCGCACCCGGTGACTTTATGCCCGGCCTCCTTGGCCAGCACTGCGAGTCCACCCATGAAGGTGCCGCAGATGCCGAGAATATGGATATGCATGTGCTGTTTAATATGGAATAAAAAAACTGACTGAAGCGCCAAACAGGGAGTCCAACAACGAAGCGCCGGATCATTTTTCAGCCGATCCGAGATTTTACCTGACCCGTGATCCGTCGACCCGCACAATATCGGCGACCGGCCGCAAGCAGCGGCTATGCAAACGCCGCGACCTTCCATGTCGGTCGGCCTCGTCGGTCTTACGGAGTATCATCGATACCATGAGCAATTACACAAGCAATACAGACACGCTGCGTGCGGAAATTGCCGCAGCCGCGGCTCGCCTGATCGCTGAAGACGGAGCCGACTATGCCACCGCGAAGCGCAAGGCGGCCAAGCAGATCCTCGGAAACGCGAAAATTCGCGGCGAAATCATGCCCGACAACGCACAGATTGAAGAAGAAGTGCGCGCCTACAATGAGCTCTTTTTTTCCGATACGCAGCCAGCCCGACTCTTGCATCTTCGCAAACTGGCCTTGCGTCTCATGGAAGAACTGGCCCCGTTTTCACCCTATCTGACCGGCGCCGTGCTTAACGGGACGGCCGGGGAGCATTCCGATATCCATTTGCAGCTCTTTGCCGAAAGCCCGAAGGAGGTCGAAATATATCTGATTAACAAGAATGTGGATTTTGAAGTGTCCGAGACCGCCCACTTCAAACACGGAGAGCCCGTCGAAACCGTCAGTTTCATGTGGCAACAGGAAGGCGTGCATCTTGCCTTGTATGAAATGGACGACTTGCGCGGCGCCGTCAAGGGTTCGACCGAAGGCAAGATTGCGCGTGCCGGTGTGGGCTTGGTTCGGACGCTTATTGCGGAAACAGAAGGAACATGAAAAAGAATATTGTAATATTCGGCATCGCAGCGGTGCTGTTTGCATTGCTCGGCGTATTTTTCGGATACCGTCAAACCAATTCGAACAAGGTCGAGGCGTCCGCGGTTGAACATTTGCTGTCCCAGTCCATGCCCGACATTAGCGGGAAACCGCAGCATCTGGATCAGTGGAAGGGTCAGGCGCTGATCGTTAACTTTTGGGCAACATGGTGCACACCCTGCGTAGACGAAATGCCGGAGTTATCCGCCCTGCAGTCGGAAATTGAGCCCCAAAAAATCCAGATCCTGGGAATCGGCATTGATTCGGCCACGAACATCGCGGAATTTGCATCTAAATATCATATCCGCTACCCTCTTTTTGTAGCGGGGGTAAGTGGTACCGAGCTGTCTCGCCAATTCGGCAACCAGGCAGGCGGCTTGCCCTATACAGTGTTGATAGGCCGCGATGGACAAGTAAAAAAGACTTATCTCGGTCGCCTGAAGATGAATGAGCTCAAAAAGGAGCTCGCGTCACTGTAGTTGTTTCGAAAAATCTTTCCCTTGCCAATCAGCATCATTTGGCGGCAAAATGCGGCATCCTCGTCAAACGGAGTTGTATCTCCATGGCAAAAAAACTTCTTCTGGTCAATGGCCCGAACCTGAATCTGCTGGGCACACGTGAACCGGAGGTGTATGGATCAACGACGCTCGCCGATATCGAGCGTGCGGCGACCGCGCAGGCGGGCGCTGCCGGCGCGACGCTGGACTGTTTTCAGAGCAACCATGAAGGCGCACTGATCGACCGCATTCAAGCCGCCAAAACCGAGGGCGTGGATGCGATCATCATCAACCTGGGCGGCTTCACGCATACCAGTGTCGCCTTGCGCGATGCATTGGCGGGCGTGGCCATTCCTTTTATCGAAGTACATATCTCCAACATCCACAAGCGCGAGACGTTTCGCCATCACTCCTACCTGTCCGGAATCGCCGTCGGCGTGATCTGCGGACTGGGAGTCGAAGGGTATGGCGCAGCGATCGACTACGCGCTCAAAAAGTTGTAATTTTTATCGTTCTGCCGCGAACCGCTTATAATTGCGGCGAATTCCGATTGCAATAAATACATAAATCTGAGGGATTTCATATGGATCTACGAAAACTCAAAACGCTGATCGACCTCGTTGCCGAATCAGATATCGCCGAACTTGAAGTCACAGAGGGCGAAAGCAAAGTCCGTATCGTCAAATCCTCCGGAGCGCCGCAAAGCCAGGTCGTGATGATGCAGCCGCACTCGATGCCGCAAACCGTTTCGGCGCCGTCCGCCGCCGCGCCACAAGCGGCCAGTGCTCCGGTTGCAGCAGCACCTGCCGTGCCGGAAGGCCATATCGTCAAGTCCCCGATGGTCGGCACCTTCTATCGCGCTTCGGCCCCCGGCAATCCGCCCTTCGTCGAGGTCGGATCGACCGTCAAGGAAGGCGATACGCTGTGCATCATCGAAGCAATGAAACTGCTCAACGAGATCGACGCCGATGCATCCGGCGTGATCAAGCAAATCCTGGTGGAAAACGGCCAGCCGGTGGAATTCGGCCAACCGTTGTTTGTGATCGGTTAAGCGCTGCGCGTTCGGCCGCTATCCAGTGTGCCGCGCACTTCCGGTAACGCTGCCCCTTAACGAATCACTCCTTCCACTATGTTCGAAAAAATTCTCATTGCCAATCGTGGTGAAATCGCGCTGCGTGTCCAGCGCGCCTGCCGCGAAATGGGCATCAAAACCGTGGTCGTGCACTCGGAAGCCGACCGCGAAGCAAAGTATGTCAAGCTGGCCGACGAGTCGGTCTGTATCGGCCCGGCTCCCTCGTCGCAAAGCTATCTCAACATGCCAGCCATTATCAGCGCGGCGGAAGTGACCGACGCTGAAGCAATTCACCCTGGCTACGGCTTCCTCTCCGAGAATGCCGACTTCGCCGAGCGCGTCGAGAAATCCGGCTTCGTGTTCATCGGCCCGCGTCCGGAATCGATCCGCCTGATGGGCGACAAGGTGTCCGCCAAGCAGGCAATGATCAAGGCCGGCGTACCCTGCGTGCCCGGGTCGGAAGGCGCGTTGCCTGAAGATCCGAAGGAAGTCATTCGCATCGCACGCAAGATCGGCTACCCGGTCATTATCAAGGCAGCCGGCGGCGGCGGCGGACGCGGGATGCGCGTCGTGCACACCGAGGCGGCACTGCTGAACGCGGTCACCATGACCAAGTCCGAAGCCGGCGCTGCATTCGGCAATCCGGAAGTCTATATGGAGAAGTTCCTGGAAAATCCGCGCCACGTGGAAATCCAGGTGCTCGCCGACGAGTTCAAGAACGCGGTCTGGCTGGGCGAGCGCGACTGCTCCATGCAGCGCCGCCATCAGAAAGTGATCGAAGAAGCGCCGGCGCCGGGCATTCCGCGCAAACTGATCGAGCGCATTGGCGACCGCTGCGCGGAAGCTTGCCGCAAGATCGGCTACCGCGGTGCCGGCACGTTTGAATTCCTGTACGAAAACGGCGAATTCTATTTCATCGAGATGAACACGCGTATCCAGGTGGAGCATCCGGTGACTGAAATGATCACCGGCGTCGACCTAGTGCAGGAACAGATCCGTGTCGCGGCCGGCGAAAAGCTGCGCTTCCGCCAGCGAGACATCGAACTTTCCGGACACGCGATCGAATGCCGCATTAACGCGGAAGATCCGTTCAAGTTCACGCCGTCCCCGGGAAGGATCATCGCGTGGCATGCGCCGGGCGGCCCCGGCATTCGTGTCGATTCCCACGCCTATGCAGGATATTTCGTGCCGCCGACCTATGATTCGATGGTGGGCAAGGTGATCTCCTATGGTGCCACGCGCGATCAGGCCATTCGCCGGATGCAGATTGCGCTGTCGGAAATGGTGGTCGAAGGCATTCAGACCAACATCGCCTTGCACCGCGAGTTGATGGTCGACGCGCGTTTCATCGAAGGCGGCACCAATATTCATTATCTGGAACAAAAGCTGGCCGACAAGCCGGACTTGCAAAAGGCAAGCGGCAAGACGGCCAAGTAAACAAGGTACCCCCATGAGCTGGACCGAAATCGTCATCGAAGTCGCGCGCGACCAGGCAGAAACCCTGTCCGATGCATTAATGGATGCAGGCGCACTCTCGGTGTCGGTAGAAGACGCGGACGAAGGCACCGAAGCCGAACGTCCGCTGTTCGGCGAGCCCGGGATGGAACCGGCCGAGGCTGCGTGGGAGCGCAGTCGCGTCGTGGCGCTTGCAGACGAGGGTGCGGATCATGCGTCCATTGTCTCCCAGGCAGCCGTGGCGTGCGGCGTTGCAACGCCAAACTATTCCTTGCGGCCGGTCGCGGAGCAGGACTGGGTGCGCCTGACGCAATCGCAGTTCGAACCGATCCATATCGGCAAGAACATCTGGGTCGTGCCGAGCTGGCATGACGCGCCGGACCCGAACGGGCTGGTTCTTGAGCTGGATCCCGGTCTTGCCTTCGGCACCGGCAGCCACCCGACGACCCGGCTGTGCATGGAATGGCTGGAAGCACATGCGCCACAGGGACTGACGGTACTCGACTATGGTTGCGGTTCGGGCATCCTCGCGATGGTCGCGAATAAACTCGGCGCAGCGCAGGTCATCGGCGTCGATATCGATCCGCAGGCGATCGAGTCCGCCCGCTACAACAGCGAGCGTAATCACTGCGAAATCGACTATTATCTGCCCGAAGAATTTGCCACCTCTTCCCATCCGCAACGCTTTGATATCGTGGTCGCCAATATTCTTTCGAGCCCGCTGAAGCTGATGGCACCGATGCTGACCTCGCGCGTCGCCGCCGGAGGCAAACTGGTGCTGTCCGGAATTCTGGCGCGCCAGGCCGACGAGGTGGCAGCCGCGTACGCGCCCTTCATGAAGATGTCGGTGTGGGCGGAACATGAAGGCTGGATAGCCTTGTCCGGCCAATCCGACGGCACCGCGTAAACCACAATGGCACTCGCAACCCAATGTCCGCATTGCCATACGACATTTCGGGTCGCGCATGATCAACTGAAGCTGCGCGCCGGCCTGGTGCGCTGCGGCGCCTGCAAGCAGATCTTCAACGGTATCGAGAACCTGCTGCGGCCAGATGATCTTGAGCCGCCGAGCACACCGGCACCGGTGCCGCCCCCCCAAGGATCGCAACCCGAGCCCGCGCCGCAGGCGCTACCGCCGAGCGAGACTGCCACTGCAAACCTGCCGGAGGCGGAAAAGGAAGCATCTTCGCCCGAAGAATCAGCACATGCACCGGACGAGATGCCGGCAGAGCCCGCCGTATCGGAGGAACAGGGCACGCAAGCCGCTGAGGACGGTGATGCGACGCCACAGGATCCCCTGCTGCGCATGACGCTGATGGATTTCACCCACGAGCAGGCGCGTCCGATCAGGGACGAAAGCGGCAAGCCGGTTGGCCGGGACGAACCGGACGCCGTGGAGCGCGCAATCGACGATCTCCAGAGCAAACCCTGGCGCAACAAGTCGGAATCCGAATCCCTCGAAACGGATGAACTGGACGCCGCCGATACGGCCGAATACGAAGAGCCCAGCTTCGTCAAACAGGGGCGACGCAAGCAGCGCATCGGCCGCCTGCTGCGGATAGTCATGTCGGGCGGTTCGGTGTTATTGCTGATCGGCGTGGTCGCCCAAGGCTCGTATGTATTCCGCGACCAGATCGCAGCCTGGTTCCCGCAAACAAAACCGGTTCTGGCGGAAGCATGCGCCTACATCGGTTGCCGGGTCGGCTTACCGGCGCAAATCGAATATGTCTCGATCGAATCCAGCGAATTGCAGACCATCAGCGCGGACAGCAATATCTTTACCCTGACCGCGCTGCTCCGCAATCATGGCGCGACCGAGCAAGCCTGGCCGAATATCGAGCTGACGCTCAACGACAGCAACGACAAACCGATTGCGCGTCGCGTATTTGTGCCGCGCGACTACTTGTCAGTTATTCAGGAGGGGCAAAAGGGCTTCGCTCCCAAATCGGAACAGCCGATCAAACTGTTTTTTGAAGTATCGCAACTGAAGCCGTCCGGTTACCGCTTGTATCTGTTTTATCCTTGACGCGCTGGAAGGCAACGTTCTGCTTCGTTCCTTACAATCCCTTCTTTATCTACCTGGCAGCCATCCATGACATCTCTCATCTGCGGTTCGCTCGCTTTCGACACCATCATGCTGTTCGGCGGTCGCTTTTCCGAAGCTCTTCTGGCCGACCAGCTGCACAAGATCAACGTCTCCTTCCTGGTGCCTGAAATCCGGCGCGAGTTCGGAGGCTGCGCGGGAAACATCGCGTACAACCTGAGATTGCTGGGGGGCGATCCGCTCATCATGGCAACCATCGGCATGGACGGCGGCCCGTACCTGGAACGCCTCGATCGTCTGGAGATCTCACGCCGCTGCGTCCGCACCATCGAAAGCGCGTACACGGCGCAAGCCTTCATTACCACCGATGCCAACAGCAACCAGATCACGGCATTCCATCCAGGCGCCATGGCGCTCTCGCATCACAACAAGGTTGCCGATGCAGGCCCGGTGACACTGGCGATTGTCGCGCCGGACGGGCGCGACGGGATGCTGCAGCACGCGGTCGACTGCGTGGACCTGAATATTCCCTTCATTTTCGACCCGGGCCAGGGACTGCCGATGTTCAGCGGCCCGGAGCTGGAGCACTTCATTGAACTGGCAACCTACGTAGCGGTCAATGATTATGAAGCAGAATTGCTGACCGAGCGGACCCAGCTGCCGCTGGAGCAAATTGGCAAGCGCGTGTCGGCATTGATCGTGACGCGCGGCGAACAAGGCGCGGAGATCTATACCGACGGAAAGCAAATCGACATTCCGTGTGTGACGGCTGACAAAGTGGTCGATCCCACCGGATGCGGTGATGCATTCCGCGCTGGCTTGCTTTATGGCTTGACGAATGGCATGGACTGGACCACGACTGGCCGGCTTGCGAGCTTGATGGGCGCAATCAAGATTGCGTATGAGGGTGGGCAAAACCATCGCCCTTCCCGCGAAGAAATCGAAGAGCGCTTCCATAAGGCATTCGGTTATCGTTTTTGAGAATACCCGACGCCGTGTTGCGGCAACGACCCTTTTCCACGGAGAATGTGATGCGCGCTGGCGCTCCGATTTCTGTATTGGTGGCTGCAACGCTACTGGTCGGCTGCGCATCTGAGCGGCCGCAAGCAGACAAGCTGTCGACCGAAGGAACGACCGTGGTGCAAACCGCGGAGGTCACGAACGTACGTGATATGACGGTTCACGACGGGCACAGCTCGGGTCTGGGATCGGTCGTCGGCGCCATACTCGGAGGCGTGGCCGGCAATGCCATTGGCGGCGGCAACGGCAACGCGGTGGCGACGATTGCGGGATCAGTCGGCGGGAGTCTGGCTGGCCAACATGTGGAACAAAGCAATGCCAGCCGTTCCAGTCTTGAGTTGACGCTGCGCTTCGCCAACGGTGCGATTCGCACCTATCAAGTCGCCCCGGATGAAAGCTTCCGGGTTGGCGATACCGTGACGGTGACGACCAATCGTGGCCTCACCCGCATTACGCACTAGCGGCGGAGCTATCCGTCGACCGGCGCAAGAGTGCGCCGTACATCATCCACCGCCACTTTCGGATTCGAAATCTCGATGATCTTGCGCTTGCTTGTCTGACCGTGCGTGATCGAGATCGCGCTCTTCGGCACATTCAGAGTATCGGAGAGGTAACGAATCAGTGCCTCATTCGCCTTACCTTCGATCGGCTGCGCTTGCAGGCGAATCTTCAAGGCATCGTCAAGCACCCCAATCACTTCGCTTTTTTTTGCATTCGGGGTGATTTGCACCGTGATCCGCACGCCTTTCGCGACAGCGCAGCACCAGTCCTTGCTCATGCAAGGGAGCCCAGCATGGTGGTTACCAGCATCAAGCCAATGCGCAGCAGCACTAACGCCACCAGCGGCGACAAATCGATACTGCCGGCCAGCGGGATTACTCTGCGCAGCGGTCGCAACAAGGGTTCGTTGAGCGCACCGATGAATGGCGCCAACGGCGCATGCGGATTCACCCAGCTAAATATCGCTTCAATGATGATGAGGCCCATGAAGCCGTAAAACACCCATTCGACAAAGCGCAGCAGCGAAAGCAGGACAAGAAACTGCGGAGATAGGCGCGAGAACAAGAGCAGGTCGATTGCCACCGCGAGAACAATGATCAGGCAGGCGCCGATCAGGCTGGCCCAATCGTATCCACCGACGCCCGGCAACACGCGACGCAGTGGGCGCACCAGCCAGTCCGTCAATTGAAAGATGAACTGGCCGAGCGCCATCGGAGGCCGCACCCGCACCACCTGCATCCAGAATCGCAACAACAGCACGCCGCCCAGCACGCCGGCAATACTATCGACAATCAAGGTAAGAATGCTATTCAGCACTATGTGATCTCCAATGAAAAAGCCCGTCGCGCGACCAAGGCCACACAACGGGCATTTTGCCTGAACTTAATCAGGCATCCAAGCGAGCTCGGCTATTACGGACGAGTGCCGGTCGGGAACGGCCAGGCCGCTGCCGGATTCAGCACAGTCTTCACAGCAGGCGCTGCAGCGGCAGGCTTAGCAGCAGGCTTGGCAGCCGGCTTCTTAGCTGCTGCTTTTTTCGGGGCAGCCTTCTTGGGAGCCGCAGCTTTTTTCGCTGCAGGCTTGGCGGCCTTCTTGGCAGCTGCTTTCTTAGGAGCTGCTGCTTTCTTGGCTGCCGGCTTCTTGGCTGCTGCTTTCTTCGCTACCGGCTTCTTGGCGGCTGCTGCTTTCTTCGCTACCGGCTTCTTGGCTGCTGCTTTCTTCGCTACCGGCTTCTTGGCGGCTGCTGCTTTCTTCGCTACCGGCTTCTTGGCGGCTGCTGCTTTCTTCGCTACCGGCTTCTTGGCGGCTGCTGCCTTCTTGGCTACCGGCTTCTTGGCGGCTGCTGCCTTCTTGGCTACCGGCTTCTTGGCAGCTGCTGCCTTCTTCGCTACCGGCTTCTTGGCGGCTGCCGGCTTCTTAGCGGCTGCCGGCTTCTTAGCGGCTGCCGGCTTCTTTGCCGGGGCTTTCTTTGCAGCGGGTTTCTTCGCTGCTGCTTTCTTTGCTGTTGCCATTTGTTTCTCCTTCACGTGATGAGAAAGTTCAAACTTCGAGGTTTTGGAAACCCGCCCGGCCCATCGCGATGGACTTGGCGGATTATTCATCGGCACAAGCAAGCTTCTGTTTGCGCTAATGAATTCGGCACCAGCTGAACTGCTGCATCACCTCATTCATGCAGCACTTCAGCCTCAATCAGCTACGCCTCTCTTCTGCAAATCACCGCCGCGCGTCGGCGGTGAGGGAGGTGCAAGCCACGCGCTCAAATGGCACTGCGGCAGTCGTAGCCAAAAAAAACGCCGGCAACAATGCCGGCGTCGGAATACAGTTTGTCAAAAACCAACAGGTTTTTCAGAGCAAACGCTGCCTTGCCCGACTGAGTCGGGGTCAGCGGAAATAACGTAGAAGATCGATGCGTTCGTCTACTGTTCATTAAACTTGGTTATAGCCCTTCAGTTTGCAGCAGCCTATCGGATCGATATGTGCTGACTGCCGTCTCTCCCCACCTCGCTAATCGCTTTGAGCTTTTTTGCTTCTTTTATTCCCAGCTCAGCGCACCGCCGGTTTGGTATTCGATCACGCGTGTCTCGAAGAAGTTGCGCTCTTTTTTCAGGTCGATCATTTCGCTCATCCACGGGAAAGGGTTTTCTTCCTGCGGGAACATCGGATCGAGACCGATCTGCTGCGCGCGACGATTTGCGATGAATCGCAAGTACCCTTTAAACATCGGCGCATTCAAACCGAGCACTCCACGCGGCATTGTATCCTCTGCGTAGCGATATTCCAACTCCACTGCACGTAAAAACAACGATTTGATCTCGTCGCGGAATGCAGCGGTCCACAAATGCGGATTCTCGAGCTTGATCGTGTTGATCAGATCGATCCCGAAATTGCAGTGCATCGACTCGTCGCGCAGGATGTATTGATACTGCTCCGCCGCTCCCATCATCTTGTTCTGACGACCGAGCGCGAGGATCTGCGTGAAGCCGACATAGAAGAACAATCCCTCCATCAGACAGGCGAACACGATCAGCGAGCGCAGCAGTGTCTGGTCGGCTTCGATCGTGCCGGTCTTGAATTCCGGGTTGGTGAGTACGTCGATGAACGGAATCAGGAACTCGTCCTTGTCGCGGATGGACGCGATTTCCTGATAGGCGTTGAAGATCTCGGCTTCGTCGAGACCGAGCGATTCCACGATGTACTGGTAGGCATGGGTGTGAATCGCTTCTTCGAATGCCTGGCGCAGCAGGTACTGGCGGCACTCCGGCGCGGTGATGTGGCGATAGGTGCCAAGCACGATGTTATTGGCGGCAAGAGAATCGGCGGTCACGAAGAAGCCGAGATTGCGCTTGATGATGCGACGTTCGTCCTCGGTCAGGCCGTTCGGATTCTTCCACAGCTCGATGTCGCGCTGCATGTTGATTTCCTGCGGCATCCAATGGTTGGCACAACCGGCCAGGTACTTGTCCCACGCCCATTTGTATTTGAACGGAACAAGCTGGTTGACGTCGGTCTGGCCGTTGATGATGCGCTTATCGGCGGCGTTCACGCGGCGCGCCGCTGCTTCCGGCGAGGCAGCTTGCGGCTTGCTGACCAGCGCGGGATCGAACGCGATGTCGTTGAATTGGGGAGTGCGGGCGGCCGACGGCGTCACGGCGGCCAGCGCAGGCTGCAATTGCGGTTGCGGAGCTTGGGCAGGTTTTGCGGCAGGGGTTACTTCGTCATCCCAACTTAGCATGGCTGATCTTCCTTACGAGTATTGTAGTTGCGGTTGCGTGATGTTCAAGTCGGCGCGGCAGCGCCTCGCATGTCGTCGGCGATCGGTATGGCCACGTGCCGTACCGATCGCGTGTCGTGTTACTGGCAAGCCTCGCACTCTTCGAAGCCGGGATCGCCCGGACGCAGCATGCACGCCGGGCCGGCGACATCATCCGCTGACGCTGCTGCCGGAGCAGCCGCCGCCATGCTGCCGACTCCGCCATTTGCCGACACGGCATTCAGTGCGCCAGCCTTGGAAGTCGACTTCTCGGCATGCGTGGCGCCGATGGTACGCAGGTAGTAAGTGGTCTTCAGGCCGCGCAGCCAGGCCAGCTTGTAGGTCTCGTCCAACTTCTTGCCGGATGCACCCGCCATGTAAATGTTGAGCGATTGCGCTTGATCAATCCATTTTTGACGACGCGACGCCGCTTCCACCAGCCACTTCGGATCGACCTCGAAGGCGGTTGCGTAGATATCACGCAGGTCCTGCGGGATGCGGTCGATCTTGGCCAGGCTGCCGTCAAAGTACTTCAGGTCGGCGATCATGACCTCGTCCCACAGGCCGCGCGCCTTCAATTCACGCACCAGGTTTTCGTTGATCTCGGTAAATTCGCCCGACAGGTTCGACTTGACGTACAGGTTCTGGTAGGTCGGCTCGATGCAGGCCGACACATCGATGATGTTGGAGATCGTCGCGGTCGGCGCAATGGCCACGCAGTTCGAATTGCGCATGCCGTGCTGTCTGATGCGCTCGCGCAGGGCTGGCCAGTCCATGGTTTCGCTGGTGTCGACTTCCAGGTAGCCGCCGCGCTCCTCGGCCAGCAGCTTGAGCGAGTCTTGCGGCAGGATGCCGCGATCCCACAGCGAGCCGCGGTAGGAGCTGTAACGGCCGCGCTCTTCCGCCAGTTCGGTCGAGGCCCAGTAGGCGAAGTAGCACACCGCTTCCATCGAGCGGTCGGCGAACTCGACCGCTTCCATCGAGCCGTAAGGAACGCGCGTCATGTGCAGGCAGTCCTGGAAACCCATGATGCCCAGGCCGACCGGACGGTGGCGCAGGTTGGAGTCGCGCGCCTTCTTCACGGCGTAATAATTGATGTCGATCACGTTGTCCAGCATGCGCATCGCGGTACGGATGGTGCGCTGCAGCTTAGCGTGGTCGAGTTTGCCCTCCTTCATGTGGGCCGGCAGGTTGACCGAACCCAAATTGCAGACCGCGATTTCGGAGTCGTTGGTGTTCAGCGTGATCTCGGTGCACAGGTTGGAGCTGTGGACGACGCCGACATGCTGCTGCGGGGAACGGATGTTGCACGGATCCTTGAAGGTGATCCACGGATGGCCGGTTTCGAACAGCATGGACAGCATCTTGCGCCACAGGTCGAGCGCCTGGATCTTCTTGAACAGCTTGAGCTCGCCGCGGGCGGCCTTGGCCTCATAGCCGGTATAGGCTTCCTCGAAGGCGCGGCCGACCTTGTCGTGCAGGTCCGGCACGTCGCTCGGGGAGAACAGCGTCCACTCGCCCTTTTCCATCACGCGCTTCATGAACAGGTCGGGAATCCAGTTCGCCGTGTTCATGTCGTGGGTGCGGCGGCGGTCGTCGCCGGTGTTCTTGCGCAGGTCGAGGAATTCCTCGATGTCCAGGTGCCAGGTTTCCAGGTAGGCACAGACCGCGCCCTTGCGCTTGCCGCCCTGGTTGACGGCGACGGCGGTGTCGTTCACGACCTTGAGGAAGGGAACCACGCCCTGCGACTTGCCGTTGGTGCCCTTGATGTGGGCGCCGAGCGCACGGACCGGAGTCCAGTCGTTGCCGAGGCCGCCGGCAAACTTGGCCAGCAGTGCGTTCTCTTTAATAGCTTCGTAGATGCCGTCCAGGTCGTCCGACACGGTGGTCAGGTAGCAGGAAGACAGCTGCGAACGCTGAGTACCGGAGTTGAACAGGGTCGGCGTCGAACTCATGAAGTCAAAGGACGACAGCAGGTTGTAGAACTCGATGGCGCGCGCTTCGCGGTCGATCTCGTTCAGTGCCAGGCCCATCGCCACGCGCATGTAGAAAGCTTGCGGCATTTCAATGCGGGTGCCGTCGATGTGCAGGAAGTAGCGGTCGTACAGCGTCTGCAGGCCGAGGTAGCCGAATTGCAGATCGCGTTCCGGCTTGAGCGCATCGGCCAGTTGCCTGAGGTCGAACTGGGCCAGCTTGGCATCGAGCAGGTCGGCTTCGATGCCCTTCTTGATGTATTTCGGGAAGTAATCAATATAGTATGCAGCGGCATCAGCCTGCGCCACTTCCTGGCCGAACACTTCCTTGCGGATGGTATGCATCAGCAGGCGAGCGGTGACCTTGCTGTAGGCCGGGTCCTTTTCCATCAGCGCGCGGGCAGCCAGGATGGCGGACTTGTGCAGCTCTTCGACCGGCACGCCGTCGTACAGGTTCTTCACGGTTTCAGCCAGGATCGCTTCCGCATCGACATGCTTTTCCAGGCCGACGCAGGCAGCGGTAATCAGGTTGCGCACCTGATTGAGATCGAGCGGACGACGCTGGCCATCTTCGGTGACATGCAGCTGCGGCACATCGGAGGGCTTGGCAGCTTGCTGCTGTGCGCGCTCTTCCATGCGCTTGGCTCGATACAGCACATAGGCGCGGGCGACGTCATGTTCGCCCGAGCGCATCAGCGCCAGTTCAACCTGGTCCTGCACGTCTTCGATATGAAAGGTGCCGCCGGCCGGCTGGCGACGCACCAGGGCGGACACCACATTGGAAGTCAGTTGCTCGACCAGTTCACGCACGCGTGCGGATGCGGCACCCTGCCCGCCGTTTACGGCGAGGAAAGCCTTGGTCACCGCGATGGAAATCTTCGATGGCTCGAATCCGACAACCGCGCCATTGCGACGGATGACCTTGTAATCGCCAAGACTGACAGACAGATTCGAGGAAGAAGACGTGCTGACTTGCGGGGAGACCAGGCCGAGTTCGCCGGGGGACTTGTGGGAAACCTCTTGAGTAGTATGCATCTAGCCTCCTAAGACTGTATTGCTGGCAGCGTTGCTGCTTATGGTTATTAAATTAGAACGCCCAGGAAAACCGGGGTTCGCGAATTGACGCGGACAGTGCACGGCGGCGCTTCGGTGAATCCGAGTGCGCCGCGCAATACGCATCCAATAGGGAGAGCTGTTCACGGCTCGCCCACCATCACAATCTGTATATCGAGGAACAACCTGAACAGCCCATCAATGGGACATCGCAGCACCACTATATGTAGTGGCATGCGCTGCGATTGAGACTAATTCTAGTGTCAGGTCCGGGAGGATGCAATATCTTTTTTACTTGATCTGCATTAATTTTTTTAGCAATTTCTGCGTTGACTTTTTCTTTTATCCGTGCAGAAACCGGAGTGTGTGCAACGCCAACGAATGTGGTTCTTTTTGAATCAAGCACTTGCGGTAGCCGTCCCAGTCGAAGAACGGACCGGGGTCCGTCTTACGGCCGGGTGCGATGTGTTCATGACCGGCAACATCGGTGAGGGGATAACGGGCTTGCAGCGCGAGGGTAAGTTCGGCCAAGGCATCGTATTGCGCGCCTTCGAACGGTTCGAAATCGGTGCCTTCCAGTTCGATGCCTATCGAAAAATCATTGCAGCGCTCGCGCCCGCAAAACGACGATGCACCCGCATGCCATGCCCGCGCGTTGGCGGAGACAAACTGCATCACCGTGCCGTCACGTCGGATCAGGAAATGAGACGAAACACGCAATGTGCGCAACTGATCGAAGTACGGATGCGCGTCGCAGTCGAGCCGATTGGTAAAAAGATCGGCGATGAAGGGCCCGCCGAACTGGCCGGGTGGAAGGCTGATGTTGTGAATCACCAGCAGATCGATCGTGGCATCGGCCGAGCGTGCGTCGAAGTTGGGCGACGGCAGGCGCCGCACGCCGCGGCTCCAGCCGTCCTCGCCTATCTGGAATCGGTTCATGAATCCGGTTCGTGGATGGATAGCCGCTGCATGCGATAACGCAGCTGGCGGAAGCTGATGCCGAGCAATTCGGCCGCCTGCGTCCGGTTGAAATGGGTTCTTGCCAGTGCCCGACGAATGATCTCGCGCTCGACATGATCGAGATGCTCCGGCAGTGAACATGGCAGCTCGACTTCGACAGGAGGCGCACTTGCGACAACCGCACGTTCCGCTGCGATGGCAGGCGCCGGCGGCGGTTCTGTCGGCTTGGCTACGTGTTGCGCACTCGACAGATCGCTCACGGATACCGGCTTCAGCGCAAGGTCGCCTACCTCGATGACACCTCCGTTGGCAAACGCCAGCGCTCGCTCAAGAATATTTTCCAGCTCGCGCACGTTGCCGGGAAATGGATAGGACTGCAGTGCCTGCAGCGCCTGAGGCGACAGGACAGCCCTGCTGCCGCAAGAAGACAAGCGCTCCAGCAGCGCGTCGGCCATCTGGCCGATATCTTCCAGGCGCTCGCGCAGCGGGGGCAAACGCAATTCGATGACATTCAGGCGATAAAACAAGTCCTGGCGGAACGTCCCCTTTTCCACGCATGAGGCCAGATTCTGATGGGTTGCGCTGATCAGACGCACATCGACCGGCTCCTCCACCGTGGCGCCCACCTTGCGGACGCGACGCTCCTGGATTGCACGCAGCAACTTCACCTGCATCGGCAACGGCAAGTCGGCGACCTCGTCCAGCATCAGGGTGCCGCCGTTGGCTGCCTGGAAGAAGCCGTCGCGATCATCATTGGCGCCGGTGAACGCACCTTTGCGATATCCGAAAAATTCCGCTTCCATCAAGGCTTCCGGAATGGCGCCGCAATTGACCGCGATGAACGGCTTGTCGGCGCGCGCGCTATGCGCGTGTATGTCCCGTGCGGCCAGCTCCTTGCCGCTGCCGGACTCACCTGTGATCGCGACCGGCGCCATGCTGCGCGCCAGCCTGACAATCTGTGCGCGCAAGTCTCGCATGACTGCCGAATCCCCGGTCAGGCGCGAAGAAGCCGTCTCCGCCTGGCCGGACGAAGGGCTCGACCCGCTACCGGCATGTTGGGTGCGCAGCGCCGACTGCACCATCAGGCGCAACTGATCCAGACCGACCGGCTTGGACAGGTAGTCGAACGCTCCAGCCTTGAGCGCAGCGACTGCATTGTCGGCGCTGCCAAACGCGGTAATCACAGCGATCGGGGTGTTCTTGTAGGTATTCGCCACCTCGCGTACCAGCTCAATGCCAAGTCCGTCCGGCAGGCGCATATCGGTCAACACCAAGGCATACTCGTGCTCCGCGAGCAGCGCGCGTGCCGCCGCGAGCGTTTCGGCGCAATCGACATCCAGACCCATCTTGACAAGCGTGATCTCAAGCAGCTCGCGCAGGTCGGCTTCATCGTCAACGACCAGGATACGGGGTGCGGTCATAATGAATGCAAGTCAGGTAAAAGTGTGTCGTCCATGGCAAAGGTAATGACGAACCTGCCGCTCGGCTGATCCATTCCGCCCTTCGAAAAATCCATGCGGTATTCGTAATCGAGCATGGCGCCGTTATTCAAACATAATTCGCGCGCTAGGTAGAGACCGAGGCCGGTCCCCTTGCTGGAAGTCGTGTAAAAAGGCTCGAACAAATGCGACCGGACTTCCGGTGAAATGGCTGGCCCGTCGTCCTGGACATGCAGCTCAAGCCGGTTTATCGCCGGGGAAACCGCGTGGATTCGAATGCTTGCAATGCGTCCGCTCGCGTAGCGGATTGCATTCGACAGCAAATTGATCACCACTTCCCGCAAATGCAGCGGGTCGAAGCGCACTTGAAGGCGGGCCATGGGACCGAGAGCGATGACACCCGACGCGACCGCGTGCCCTTCCACGAACTCGTCGACGATTTCGACAAGAAAGGGACCGAGCGCCAAGGGTTCATGACTCACATGCGCCCGGCGCGACAGCTTGAGGATGTCTTCGATCATCCGGTTCAGGCGGACCACGTTATCGCCGACGATTTTCAGCAAGCGGGACTGGGTCGGATGCGTGATGTCCTCGTTGAGCAGCGATGCAGCATGGGAAATGGCGGACAGCGGATTACGCACTTCATGTGCAATGCTGGCGGTCAGTCGCCCCATCGACGCAAGCTTGAGTTGTTGCGCCTGGTTTTCGATTTCGCTGACATTTTGCATGAAAATGACCGTCCTGCCCTCTGGCAAATCGTCCGAGGTGACCTTGGCAAAACGCAACTTCAAGTGCGCGAACAATTCGCACCGCCCGTCAAGAATCAGAGTCGAATTTGCGGCGAAATGGTTGCCCGGTTTGATCATCACGTACGTGGAGGCTGCAGTGTCCGTTTCAGGCGCTTCGGCGGGACGCGCGCGCCAGGCAGAAAAGGCTTCCGCAATCGGCACCAGGGAGGAAATGTCGACCAGCTTCATGAGCGCCTGCTTGTCCGCAAACGACAGGCCAAGCATGCGCTCGGCTGCCGGGTTCGCGGCATAGACTTCGCTGTCCCTGCCCACGACGAGAATGCCGTCGCCCATATCGGAAATGACGAGACGATTGATCGCCTCTTGCAGCTGCAGTTCTCGTCCGCGCTGCGCCGCCAGTTCCTCCTGCTTGATCAGCTTGGCCGCGAGACGATTGATCACATAAATCGCTGCAAAAAATGCCGCACCGTACAATCCGGCCCGTGAAGGCGATGCGTCCGGCATGGAGTGCAGAAGGTGGTAAGCGCTCTCCGACAACAAAATCAGCGTTACCACCGAGACAAAAAACAGCGCCAGCAACAGTGGCGCGAGAATGGCGCAGCCGGCAAGCGGGAACAGAAATAGGATGGCAAGGCCGGTCTTGGCGCCGCCGGCAGCGATGTACAAGAGCGAGATGGCGGCGATGTCGACGGAGAGTTGCGTCAACAATTGAAGCATGAAGCGCTTCTGGGAGTACACCGACAACAAGGCGAAGGCAACCGCCAGCACCAGGTAAACAATGGCGGTCTGCCAATCCGCCTGAAAGTCTACCTCGCCACTCCCCTTTACCGCGTTGAAGCTGAGGTAGACCAGCAGCACCAGCACAATCACGATACGCGTGACGCTGAAAGTCTGAAGCGGGCGCCAGAGAGTATCGCGCCCTTCGCGGCGGGCCAGTTGCGCCACCTGCATCATCGCGTGGCGCCTCCGAGCAGTGGAAAAACCGGATTCATGCGTGGGCGTTGCAGGAAGCGCCGGCGCCACGCCGGCTGGCGTGCGGCAGCCAGGAGGTGGTCGTCAAGGCCCGACATGTTTGAGACGGTGCTCATCGCTGCAGAACACCTTGCCGGACGCGGCTGTGACGGATTCCGAGGCAGGAATATACACGCCGCAATGCGCGCACTGCACCATCGTCTCGATCAGCTTGTCCTTGTTGGCGGTGCTGGAGGTGCCGGAGGCGTGACCGGCGCTTGAAACCTTATTGCTCCGGAGCAGCCACATCACGACGATGAAGCCGATGGCTGCCCACAACAGCAGCTTCATGCCAAACCTCTATGCAGCACGACTTCCAGCACGAAGCGGCTGCCGACGTACGCCAGCAGCAGGGTTGCAAATCCGGTCAGCGTAAACCGCAGCGCCGTCTTGCCGCGCCATCCACGCCAGACGCGGCCGGCCAGCAATGCGCCGAACAACACCCAGGACAGCATGGTAAAGATGGTTTTGTGATCCCACTTGAAGGCCTTGCCGAACAATTCTTCGGAAAACACCACGCCGGACAGGACCGTGAGGGTCAACAAACCGAAGCCAAAGCCGATCATGCGAAACAACAACTTTTCCATGGTCAGCAGGGCCGGAAGCCGGTCAAGTGCAAGCGCCAGCCAGCCGCTCTTCGATGCGTCGGGCGGAGTGTGCAAACGCGATTCTTGCAAGGCCATCAACACGGCATGAAACGCCGCGATGGTCAGGGAGCTGTACGCCAGGATGGCTATTGCGACATGCCACGGAAACAAGGCAGTCTTGCCATCCAGCGGCACCACGCTGCCGGGGAACAGCACCGGCAGGACCACGGCCACGGCGGCAGACGGCAGCACCAGGATGCGCAAGCCGTCGAGCGAGAAGTTGCGATTTTCCAGCCAGTACGCTGCCACCGAAATCCATAGTGTTGCCGACAACATGATGGCAAATCCGATGCGCAGCGTCCCCGGCGCAATCATGTCCGCCCACAGCGCTCCGCCATGCAGCAGCCAGCCGGCTGCGATGCCGGCAGAAATGGCGAGACGGTGGCGCGACGGCAGGAAAGCACAGGTCGCGTAAAGCAATGCTGCGAGGACGAAAAAATAGGTGTACATCACGCGAGTTGATTATTGGCAGACCTTGAGTTTACACCATGACCGATCAAACGCGCGTGCGCACAAGGTCTTATTCGGCGGCACGGCCGACCGTTAGCTGGTACTTTTTCAACTTGTCATACAGCGTCTTTTTCGGCACGCCGAGGTGATCGGCTCTCACCGCGACGTTCCCGTCGTGCAGCACCAGGGCTTCTGCGATCAGCATCAGCTCCTTCGAGCAATTCAGTCTCCAGCAAGTCATCCTCCTTCAGGGCGTATCAAGTTGGATGCGAGCGGCAGCCGGATCACGAACTCGGCGTCGGCCACGCAGCGTAATCGCGGATTTCAGCAAGAATCTCATATTACCCCCAGCAAACGTGCGACATGGACGAAAAACTTGCGTTTCTCCAATGTCGCCTTCGTATCCGGGTCACTTACGCAGCATGCGATAAATACTTGTTACGCTCCCGAATTTCATGATCCACCGGTGATGTGAGGCGGTTCGCCTCCAGCCAATCGCACGTATTGCGCCCGCATTCCGTATTTCCGCCAAATCCGTCCGTGAGAGCGGGAGAAGCGGCCGCATCGGGTAAAATGAGGCCTGTTCCCGATGCCTCATCCAGCCGCATCGCTCCACCCCATTTCTTGATATATCGTCACCCATGCTCGACAACCTGACTCAACGACTGGCCAAAGTCGTCAAAACGATGCGCGGCGAAGCGCGTCTGACCGAATCCAATACCGCCGAAATGCTGCGCGAAGTTCGCCTGGCGTTGCTTGAGGCTGACGTAGCGCTGCCGGCGGTGCGCGAATTCGTCGCTCGTGTGAAGCAGAAGGCGCTCGGCGAGGAAGTCATCGGTTCGCTCACGCCCGGCCAGGCCCTGGTCGGCGTGGTGCAGCGCGAGCTGGCCGCCATCATGGGCGCCGACCTCGGTCCAGACGCCTCGCAACTGAATTTCGCCACCCAGCCTCCCGCCGTCATCCTGATGGCCGGCCTGCAGGGTGCCGGCAAGACCACCACCGTGGGCAAGCTCGCCAAATACCTGCAGGAACAGAAAAAGAAGAAAGTGCTGACGGTCTCGACGGACGTGTATCGCCCTGCCGCCATCGGCCAGTTGCAGACCGTAACGACCCAGGTCGGCGCTGATTTTTTCCCGTCTTCCCCGACCGACAAGCCGGTTGATATCGCACTGGCCGCGCTCGATTACGCGAAGAAGCATTATCACGACGTTCTGATCGTCGACACCGCCGGCCGGCTCGGCATCGACGAAGCGATGATGCAGGAAATCGCCGCCTTGCACACAGCGATCAAGCCGATCGAAACCCTGTTCGTGGTTGACGCCATGCTCGGGCAGGACGCAATCAATACCGCCAAGGCATTCAACGACGCGCTGCCGCTGACCGGCGTGGTGCTGACCAAGCTGGACGGCGACGCACGCGGCGGCGCAGCATTGTCGGTGCGCCACGTCACCGGCAAGCCCATCAAATTTGCCGGCGTGGCCGAAAAGCTGGACGGACTGGAAGCCTTCGATCCTGATCGCATGGCCAGCCGCATCCTCGGCATGGGCGACATCCTTGCATTGGTCCAGGAGGCGCAAAAAGGCGTCGACGTTGCAGCGGCCAAGGACCTGGCAGAGAAAATCAAGGTCGGCGGCAAGTTCGACCTGAACGACTTCAAGGCGCAGCTGAGCCAGATGAAGAAAATGGGCGGCCTCTCAGGCCTGATCGACAAGCTGCCCGCACAGTTCCAGCAAGCCGCCGGCAATGCCGACATGAACCAGGCGGAGAAACAGGTACGCCGGATGGAAGGCATCATCAATTCGATGACGCCGCAGGAGCGCGCCAAGCCGGAGCTCATCAAGGCTTCGCGCAAGCGCCGCATCGCGGCGGGCGCCGGCGTGCAGGTGCAGGAAGTCAACCGCATGCTCGCACAATTCGAGCAGATGCAATCGATGATGAAGAAGCTCAAGGGTGGAGGCCTGATGAAGATGATGCGCGGCATGAAAGGCATGCTGCCCGGCGCGCGCTGACCCCCTTCGTCGTCAGGCTACATATTCCTGCCGTCCAGACTTGGACGGCAGGGGCAAAGCAAAATTCCTCCGCGCTGGCGACCTGCCCGCCCTCCCCCGAACCAGCACTTCATCGAGCGAGAAATCGCCTTCTCACGCGCTCCTTCGGAGGCGCTCGCCGTCACGGCGCGGGCGGGCCGCTCACGAGTAGCAAGTGGACCGCCACCCAAGCCATCTTGCGCTGCAGTGCATGCAGTCCGATAGCGAGCCAGTGCCGAGTACTCGCTGGCGCCACGATGCCACCACCCGCAACGCTCACCGGCAGCAAACCCGCACCAAATAAGGCTTCCCGCCCGATCACACCATCCTCATCCCGAGTCATCGCGCCCCTCTGGAGGACAGAATAGTCCATCTCAGAGAGGGACTCGCAACAAGACGCAGGCATTCATCGAGCGATCACGTGACGCTTTTCCGGTTTTCTCCTATGAAGATCGCGTGGCATGAAGCACACAAATTCATGCGCATAGTTATAAAAAACACTTGCATCCCTATGAAAAGCGCACCACTATTAGCGTTGCGTGAAACGACGCATTTTCCCAACACATTTCGTGAAGGAGGCTTGAAGATGGCAACAGCCAAAAAACCCGCGGCCAAAACAGCCGCCAAGAAGCCCGCTGCGAAGAAAGCCGCAGCAAAACCCGCAGCAAAAAAAGCAGCTCCAGCCAAGAAAGCCGCTCCGGCCAAAAAGGCAGCAGCCAAGCCCGTAGCAAAGAAGGCAGCAGCAAAGCCAGCAGCAAAGAAAGCTGCCCCGGCAAAGAAGGTCGCAGCAAAGAAGCCAGCAGCAAAGAAAGTAGCAAAGCCGAAGACTCCCCGTAAGCCGAATGCAGCGTTCATGAAGCCGATGACGCCGTCCGCCACTTTGGGCGCAGTAATCGGTGCAAACCCGCTGCCGCGTACTGAAGTCACCAAGAAGGTTTGGGACTACATCAAGAAGAACAAGCTGCAAGATGAAGCCAACAAACGCATGATCAATGCGGATGACAAGCTCAAAGCTGTGTTTGGCGGGAAGAAGCAAGTGTCGATGTTCGAAATGACCAAACTCATTTCCAATCACCTGCAATAATCTGTCTTTCCGAAGGCCAAACAAAAACGCCCGCATCGCGCGGGCGTTTTTGTTGGTGCTGTCGGATACAGGTCGGCTCGGATAAATCGATTGGGTGCTGCCAAAACGGCCTGCACGCGTCTACCCCCGGTTGCTATTACTCTCCTCTACGGGCAGGTTGTGGTCACAAACGCCACCCGCTCGTTCTCGTCAATCCCCCCCCAACGGGTTGCGTCCAAGTACGCAATACGTACTAGAAGGAGTCACGATCCTGGTGATGCGACGTCCGTCCGTCGTCGTCATTCCTGGGTCGTCGTTCCGCGCGGCAAACCGGCCGTCGCGATGCCTGTTTCCGGCCTGTAGGAGAGCGACGCGGACTCGCTCGACCGGAGTCCTGGCCGCGAGGGAAAGGCCTGTCTCGAATCCCGGTTTATCCGCCCGATATCGCGCTTGGCGGCTTCGATCATGGCATAGGCTCTGTTCATCGTCGCCGCAACCGGTGGGGCGGACTCTTCTTCAATCACATGCCCTTGGCCTGGCCGATCCTGCAAGCCGCGTTTCTCCTGCACGACGGTCTCCCGCCGAGCTCGCGGCCTGTTGCTGAAAGCCTTTGGAGGAACAGGCAATGGCGAAGCTGGTTGTGTCAGAAGGCGGATCTCAAACGGGCTAGCCGGGCGTTGGAGATGGATGGCTATGCCTTGCGAAGCAATACGCCAGCACCGGATCATTAGCAGATGCAAGGAGCCGGAGACAAAGGCGGCACCCGTACCACCCTGCGGCGGTAATCGGTCAACGGTTGTACTCCCACAGCTTCCATGCCGCCAGCACGGCATTCGGATACTCCGGCCGCCCGCGGCTGCCGTTATAGCGACCCAGGGCAAGAAACAGGTTGCCGCGCTCCATGTCGAGGTACAGGCGCAGGATGGAGCAGCCGTAGCGCAGGTTGGTCTGCATGTTGAAGAGCTTCCTGCGGTCGCCGTCGCCGATGATGCGCGTCCAGAACGGCATCACTTGCATATAGCCATGTGCGCCAACCGGCGATATTGCATATTTGCGAAACGCGGATTCGACCTGGATCAGCCCAAGCACCAAGGCCGGATCGAGCCCGGCCCTGGTCGCTTCGTACCAGGTCGTTTCAAGGAATTCGCGCCTCACCTGCCAGTCCGGCAGCCTCTTCTTCAGTCGCTCGGACATTTCGCCCAGCCAACGCAGATACTTGAGACGATCCTGAAAATTGGCGAAGTGCGGCTTGGGTGGGCGTGCGTCAGCGATCGCATTCGAGAGCGCCAGTCGAACCGAATCCGCCAATGCCTCTTCCTGCTGATTGCCGGCCACGACTGCATTACAGAACAGCAGTGCAGCAATCAGCGAAAGAATGCGCGCAAAGGGGTGAATCAAGGCCGTCCGCGAGGCTTCAGGATGCAAGCCTGGCCTTGACGAATTCAGCCATGTCCGCAGCCGCCACTGCAGTGGCCGCCGGGTCCCGACGCCCCTGGTACTCAAGCTTGCCTTCCTTCAGGCCGCGATCGCCGATCACAATGCGGTGCGGTACGCCGATCAATTCCCAGTCCGCAAACATGACGCCCGGACGCTCGCCTCGATCGTCGAGGATGACGTCCACACCCGCGGCTTGCAGGGCGGCGTACAGCTTGTCGGTTTCCGCCTTGACCGCTTCGCTGCGATCGTAGCCCATTGGACACAGCACCACCTCGAACGGTGCAATCGCGGTCGGCCAGATGATGCCCTTGTCGTCGAAATTCTGCTCGATCGCCGCGCCCAGGATACGGGTGACGCCGATGCCGTAGCAGCCCATCTGCATCAATTGCGGCTTGCCTGTCTCGTCGAGGTAAGTCGCCTTCATGTCTTCCGAATAGCGCGTGCCGAGTTGGAACACGTGGCCGACCTCGATGCCGCGCTGGATGGACAGAAGACCTTTTCCATCCGGCGAGGGATCGCCGGCAACGACGTTGCGCAAGTCGGCGACCTCCGGCTCCGGCAGGTCACGGCCCCAGTTCGCTCCGGTATAGTGGAAATCCTCTTCGTTGGCGCCGCACACGAAATCGCTCATGACAGCGACGGTACGGTCGGCAACAACCCTGACCGGCTTCCTGGTGCCGATCGGGCCAAGATAGCCCGGCGGCGTACCGAACCATTCGACGATCTCGGCTTCGTTGGCGAAACGGTAAGTGGCGAGCCCTGGGATCTTGCTGGCTTTGACTTCATTCAGCTCGTGATCGCCGCGCAGAAGGAGCAGCCAGATTTCCTTGTCGGCCGGGGAGTCCTTGTCGACGGCGAGCACAATCGACTTGACGGTGTGCGTGAGCGAAATCCCGAGCAGCTTCGCAACGTCCTCGCACTTGGCCTTGCCCGGTGTCGGCGTCTTGTTCAGCGGATGCTTGGCAGCGCCATGCTCGGCCGCCGGTGCAACGGCTTCAGCGGCTTCGATATTGGCCGCATAGTCCGAGTTCGGGCAATACACCAGCGCATCCTCGCCGGTATCGGCGATCACATGGAACTCATGCGAGCCCGAACCGCCGATCGCGCCATTGTCCGCCGCGACGGCACGAAACTGGAGACCGAAGCGGTTGAAGATGTTGACGTAGGCGTCATACATGATCTGATAAGACTTCTGCATTCCTGCCACATCGCGATCGAACGAATACGCATCCTTCATCGTGAATTCGCGTCCGCGCATCAGGCCGAAACGCGGGCGGCGCTCGTCGCGGAATTTCGTCTGGATGTGGTAGAAGTTGATCGGCAGCTGACGATATGACTTGATGTCGGCGCGAACCACGTCGGTAATCACTTCCTCCGACGTCGGCTGGATCGCGTAGTCGCGACCATGACGATCCTTGACGCGCATGAGTTCCGGCCCCATCTTTTCCCAGCGACCGGTCTCCTGCCACAGCTCGGCCGGCTGCACAACCGGCATCAACAGTTCGATGGCACCTGCACGGTTCATCTCTTCGCGGATGATGTTTTCCACCTTGCGAATCACGCGCAGGCCCATTGGCATGTAGGTGTAGATGCCGGAACCGAGGCGTTTGATCATCCCGGCACGCATCATCAGTTTGTGGCTGATGATCTCGGCGTCCGACGGGGCTTCTTTAAGGGTAGAAATAAAAAATCGAGATGCGCGCATGGCGGTAATTCTTTTTAAAAAGAGAGAGTTATAATCAACCCAATTTTAAAGGATTAGCTGGCTGATGCATCCATTCCTCACATATTTGATTCACGCCGCCGCCCCAAGGGGGCGGGAGCATGACGCGCGCGCCTCCGCGCACGTGCAAAATTTGTAACGACGAGGATCGTCTAGCCGCAGAAAGTTTTGAGGTGCAACATGCTGGATCGTGAAGGCTTCCGCCCGAACGTCGGCATTATCCTGCTCAACGCCCATAACGAGGTGTGGTGGGGGAAGCGGGTGCGCGAGCACTCGTGGCAATTTCCGCAAGGCGGAATCAAGTTCGGGGAAACGCCCGAACAGGCAATGTTTCGGGAACTGGAAGAAGAAATCGGCCTGAGGTCGGAGCACGTCAGGATCATCGGTCGTACCCGCGACTGGCTGCGATATGAAGTTCCGGACCGCTTCATCAAGCGCGAAGTGCGCGGTCATTACAGGGGACAAAAGCAGATCTGGTTCCTGCTGCGCATGGTCGGTCGCGACTGCGATATCAATCTGAGAGGCACCGATCACCCGGAGTTCGATGCCTGGCGCTGGCACGACTACTGGGTGCCCCTGGATGTGGTTATCGAATTCAAGCGCGAGGTCTATCAAAAGGCCTTGCAGGAATTGTCGCGCTACCTGAACCGGGTGGCGCCAAGCAACCACAATCGGCATGGCGCACGTTATCTGCGCCAGAACCATCCCGGGAAGGCCGTGAGCGAAACCATATCGCCGACAGCCAAACCCAAGAACGAAGAATAAGGGCTTACTCATGTTGCAAAGCGTCTCGTCGATCGCTCTCCATCCTGCCTTGCCAGGCAAGCAAAACAGGAGTTCGCTTTTCCGCGTCTGCGTGGCGCTCTCGCTGCTGGCCGTGAGTGTTGCTGCCGGCGCCCGGGACCGCTTCGAAGAAGATTTCGACGACACGGACAAACCCTGGGAGGAAGTCGCCATCCAGTTGCCGGCGGCGCCCAAAGCTGAAAATCTGCTACCGTTCTATGTCAGTGCAACGGCGACGCAATCCTTCGCCATCGACGCCAACTCCTTGAGTGTGGGACCGGATGGTGTGGTTCGCTACACTTTGGTCGCAACCAGCAATTCGGGCGCCCGCAATATCAGCTACGAAGGGATTCGTTGCGCATCCTATGAGAAGAAGCTCTATGCATTCGGCCAGGCTGACGGTACCTGGTCGCGGTCGCGTCGAGACAAGTGGGAACGCATCAGCACCAATGCGGCCAACCGGCAGCATGCGGCCTTGTTCAAGGACTACTTTTGCGTGGAACTGACGGTCGCCGGCAGCGCGAAGGACATGATCAACCGGATCCGCTATAACAAGCCGCTGACGTCGCAGAATCAGATGAATTGACCGATCTTTTGCCCGGTGTCAAACCGGGCAAAAATCGAAGCCTCAGAGCAGGACCATATTGTCGCGGTGAATGAGCTCCGGCTCTTCCACGAAACCTAGTATGGTCTGTATTTCGGTCGATGGCCGCCGCATGATGCGCCGTGCTTCGGAACTGGAGTAATTGCTGATTCCCCGGGCGATCGCATGCCCTTTCTCATCGATGCAGGTAATCACGTCGCCCCGGCCGAATTCGCCGGAGACTTCCACGACACCGATAGGTAACAGCGATTTGCCTTCGGCGGTGAGTTTTTGTACGGCACCGGCATCCAGCATGACCTTGCCGGCGGTCTGCAAATGATCCGCCATCCACTGCTTGCGGGCGGTCAATTGTGCGGTCTGCGCCACGAGCTGAGTGCCGATCGACTCTCCCGACGCGAGGCGCGTCAATACCTGCTCTTCGCGTCCCCAGGCAATGATTGTGTGCGCTCCTGAAGTTGCAGCGCGCTTGGCCGCAAGGATCTTGGTCAACATGCCGCCACGGCCAATACCGGTCCCGGCACCACCTGCCATCGCTTCCAGCTTGGGATCCCCGGCCATGGCATCATGCACGAACTCCGCTGCCGGATTTTTGCGCGGATCGGCCGTGTACAAGCCTTTCTGGTCAGTCAAAATAATGAGCGCATCACCTTCGATCAGGTTGGCGACCAGTGCACCGAGCGTATCGTTGTCGCCAAACTTGATTTCATCCGTGACCACGGTGTCATTCTCGTTGATGATCGGAACGACCCCGAGATGAAGCAGCGTGAAAAGGGTCGAGCGCGCATTCAGATAACGCTCGCGATCCGCCAGGTCGGCGTGCGTCAGCAACACCTGCGCGGTGCGCAGATTATGCTGGCGAAAACTGGTTTCGTAGATTTGCGCCAGCCCCATTTGGCCGACGGCGGCGCAGGCCTGAAGTTGATGCACGGCGGTCGGTCGCTTGTCGAAACCAAGTCGCTGCATGCCCTCGGCAATCGCGCCGGAGCTGACCAGAACGACTTCCTTGCCCAGCGAGCGCAGATGGGCGATTTGCTCAGCCCATTTCGCAATTGCAGATGTGTCCAGGCCTTTGCCGTCGTTGGTAACCAGCGATGAGCCGACTTTGATGACGAGGCGTTTGGCTTTCTGAATGACGGAGTTCATGTTCTTCTGGATGCCGCCGCCACACCGGCAGCGGCAGGCGACTTGCTTGTAGGTTCACCCCATGGACTCGGAAACGGAACGCTTCAACACGAGATCACACGGGGTCTGTTCTCTTATTCGATCACTTTGAAGCGCGGATCGTCCGGATCAATCGATACGATACCACGCGCCTCTTCCACCATTTGCGTTTCTTCGGCACGATGCTCCTGCTGACGCTGCTCCGCAAGGTAATCGTAAATGGCAATAATCAGATCTTCGCATCCCTCCCGCGTCAATGCGGAAATCTCGAAGACCGGTCCTTTCCATCCGAAGCGCTTGACGAAATCCTTGACGCGCTTCTGACGTTCATCTGCCGGCACCATGTCCAGCTTGTTCAACACGAGCCAGCGCGGCTTGTCGTACAGCGACTCGTCGTATTTCTTCAACTCCTTGACGATCGCCTTCGCTTCCTTGACGGGGTCGATCTTGTCGTCGAAGGGCGCCAGATCGACGATGTGCAGCAACACCCGGGTGCGCTGCAGATGGCGCAGGAACTGATGGCCGAGACCGGCGCCTTCGGCCGCCCCCTCGATCAGTCCTGGAATATCGGCAATCACGAAGCTCTTTTCATGACTGACGCGCACCACCCCCAAATTAGGATGCAGGGTGGTGAATGGATAATCTGCGATCTTCGGGCGGGCGTTCGACACTGCCGTGATGAAGGTCGATTTGCCGGCATTCGGCATGCCGAGCAGCCCGACGTCGGCGAGAACTTTCAACTCCAGCCGCAGTTCGCGGTGTTCGCCTGGCTTGCCGTCGGTCTTCTGGCGCGGCGCACGGTTGGTCGACGACTTGAAGTGAATGTTGCCCCAGCCGCCCTCGCCTCCCTTGGCCAGCATGACACGTTGACCGTGCTCGGTCAGATCGGCGATGGTTTCACCCGTTTCGATATCGGTAATCAGGGTGCCGACCGGCATCCTGAGTTCAATGTCGTCGGCACCCTTGCCGTAGCAATCCGAGCCGCGACCGTTTTCGCCGTTGCGCGCTTTGTGCAGCTTGGAATAGCGAAAATCCACCAGGGTGTTGATGTTGCGGTCGGCAACGGCCCAGATGCTGCCGCCCTTGCCGCCATCACCGCCGTCCGGGCCGCCGAAGGGCCGGAATTTTTCGCGGCAAAACGACGCGACGCCGTTACCGCCGTCACCAGCAATGACTTCTATTTTTGCTTCGTCGATGAACTTCATGATTTGCCGCCAAAAATGGCGTTGAAAAGAATACGTAAAACAATTCTACAAACTAAAAAGGCCCTACCAACGGCAGAGCCCTTTTGCGGATGGCTTTCGCCTGATGCTGCTTTGTCAGATCTGCGTCATGCAGGAACGACAATCACGGTATGACGCTGCAACGCGCCCTTGGTCGTGAACTGCACCTTGCCGTCGATCAGAGCGAACAGGGTGTGATCCTTGCCCATGCCGACGTTTTCGCCAGCGTGCATGCGGGTGCCGCGCTGACGCACGATGATGCCGCCTGCATTGATGGTTTGGCCGCCATAAACCTTGACGCCCAGTCGTTTCGACTCGGAATCGCGACCATTGCGCGTAGTGCCGCCGCCTTTTTTGTGTGCCATTTCAGACTCCTTGGTATCCGGTAATTTCGTTCAACGATGAATCAGGCGTTGATCGAGATGATTTGCAATTCGGTGTAATTTTGGCGATGGCCTTGACGCTTCTGGTAGTGCTTGCGGCGGCGCATCTTGAAAATTTTGACCTTATCGTGGCGACCGTGCGCCACTACCGTAGCCTGGACCTTGGCACCTTCGACCAGAGGTGCACCGAATTTGATGGTGTCACCAGCGCCCACTGCGAGCACTTGATCAAGGGTGATTTCGGAACCAATGTCAGCCGGTATCTGTTCTACTTTGAGTTTTTCGCCAGCAGCAACCTTGTATTGTTTGCCGCCGGTTTTTATGACCGCGTACATGTGAAACCTCATCGAATGTTGTAAATAAACGTTTTCTTCCAGAAACACACCATGTGGCTCAGCGGAATCGGGAAAACCCCTGATTATACATAGACTTAGGCAACCAGTCAAAAGCTCGTTTGGGATTGCATTCAAGCGAGCCTTCGATTTTTGTCAGCCTTTCCAATGATGGTTTGGCCAGCATGTCGTCGTATAATCCCTGAAATTCACGATTTCGCAGGTTTTATCTTGTCTGCCGCCTTCCAACCAGCCACTCAGAACAACATCATCCAGCCGATTAACTCCGACATGGATGCCGTCAATGCGGTTATCCGCCGCCAGTTGTATTCCGACGTTCCACTGGTAAACCAGATCGCCGAGTACATCATCAGCGCCGGCGGAAAACGGATACGCCCGGTGCTGGTGCTGCTGATGGCCAATGCTTACGGCTACAGCGGCTTGCACCACCACGACCTCGCCGCCGTGGTTGAGTTTATTCATACCGCCACCCTTCTGCATGATGACGTCGTTGACGAATCGTCGCTGAGGCGGGGTCGCCAGACCGCCAACGCCATGTTTGGCAACGCAGCATCGGTGCTGGTAGGCGATTTCGTATATTCCCGTGCATTCCAGATCATGGTGTCAGTGGGCAATATGCGCGTCATGCAAATTCTCGCTGATGCGACCAACGTCATTGCCGAAGGCGAAGTACTTCAACTGCTGAATATGCACGACCCGGACGTCACGGAGGAGCGGTACCTGCAGGTAATCCGTTCTAAGACGGCAAAGTTGTTCGAAGCTGCCGCGCAATTGGGTGCATTGATTGCTGGAGCGCCTGATGCCGCGATCGACGCAGCAGCCGAATACGGACGCTCCCTGGGCACCGCTTTTCAGTTGATCGATGATGTACTGGATTATTCCGGCAACGCATCGGATATCGGCAAGAATGTAGGTGATGACCTGCGGGAAGGCAAACCCACGCTGCCGTTGATTTATCTGATGCAGAACGGCACGGCGGAGCAGCGCCAGCTTGTTCGCACTTGCATCGAGAATGGCGACGAACAGCATTTTGATGAAATCCTTGCTGCAATCACCGGGTCGGGCGCACTCGACTACACCAAGCGCGAAGCAGAAAAAGCGGCGCAACGCGCGGCGGCCTCAATTTCTCAACTCACGCATAGCCAATTCAAGGATTCTTTGCTACAATTATGCGCTTTCGCAGTCGACCGTAATCATTGAGCGGTATTGATCGCCCAATCACTGCAATCGGGGTGTAGCTTAGCCTGGTAGAGCGCTACGTTCGGGACGTAGAGGCCGGAGGTTCGAATCCTCTCACCCCGACCAGAATTTCCACTTTCCCCTATCTCACGTTTCTTCATAGCGACTGTCCGCGTCCATGGACAAGCGTTCATGCTGCAGTAGCAAATCAATCATTGTTTCAGCGTCAATACCGGCAAGCTTGCCAAACTCGCCGGCGACACTACCCCGATCCACGATCCTTGCCACGCTTCACCCACGCTATACTGTGTCGCGTAGCGTCTTGTGCCCGATTCATGCAGTGAACGAATAAAAGCCAACAAATCCAAAAGCAGATTCTTCGCCCTATGCCGACGATTCACGTATTTATCATTTCCTGGCCCGGTCGGCATAACGATGCCGTTTCAACTCAAGTGCTGAGCAAAGCGGATCGCACTAGCATCGTTTATTCCGACTGCGAACCGTTAACGCTGGCAGCAGCAATTAATACCCAAATTTCCATTCGGTGACCCGGTGAATGCCGTACCTTTTTGGGCGCAGCTGCTTGCACTTTGCCTGTTGATACTCCTGTCGGCGTTTTTCGCGATGGCTGAAACGGCGCTGATGGCCGCCAATCGACATCGTCTGCGGCACCTTGCGAAACGCGGCAACAAGTTGGCTGCGACAACTCTCTGGCTACTCGAGCGCACTGACAAGGTGCTTTCCCTGATCCTGATTGTCAACACGCTGATCAACGCCTTGGCGACCGCATTGGTCACCGCAATAGCTATCTCGATGTTCGGCAATGAAGAAAGCGTTATCACGACCGCCACAGCAGTCGTCGCTTTCCTGCTCATCGTTTTTGCGGAAATTTCACCCAAGGTCATTGGCGCGACCTATCCGGAACGTATCGCACTTCCGGTCAGCTTTGTCCTGAAGCCACTGATGAGTCTCGCGAAGCCAGCGATCTGGTTTGTCAATCTGTTCGTTTCCGGCTTTCTCCGTATCCTGCATATCAAGACCGGCAGTGGATCGCACGAGCAACGTCTTTCGCAAGAAGAACTACGTTCGATCGTGCTCGAGGGAGGGAATTTCATTCCACAAAAGCACAAAAGCATCCTCCTGAACCTGTTCGACCTCGAAAAGATCTCGGTGGAAGATGTCATGACGCCGCGTGCGCAGGTCGAGGCATTGAATTTGTCTACGCCGGCCGAGGAGATCATCCATCAGCTTACGACCTGCTATCACAACAAACTGCCGGTCTACGAAGGTGAAATCAACCATATCGTCGGCATCCTGCATGTACGCAAGGCCATTGCTCTCATTAATCAGGAAGACGAACTGACGATCGCGCATTTCCGGCAGCTGCTCACCGCGCCGTATTTCGTCCCGGAAGACACCGATGTATTCACGCAGTTGCAATACTTCCAGGAAAATCACGAACGACTTGGCATAGTTGTCGACGAATACGGCGAAGTGCAAGGACTCGTCACCTTGGAAGACATCATCGAAGAGATGATTGGCGAATTCACAACTTCTCTGCCGGGGGCTGCACGCGCGGATGGCTTTGCCTGGGACGAACAGGGCGAATGCCTGGTGGAGGGCGCGACCACGTTGCGCGAAATCAACAAACATCTTGGATTGGATCTTCCACTGGATGGGCCGAAAACCCTGAACGGGTTATTGCTCGAAGAATTACGCGATATTCCGGAAGCGAACGTCAGCCTGAAGATAGGGAAATGTGTTGCAGAAATCGTTCAGGTGCAAAATCAAGCAATCAAAATCGTCAAGCTGATCAAAAAAATTTGACTTCCAGCCTTGTCATGCGAGAGCGTCCCCTGGATGTAACACTTCCACGCTCACAGTGATGTCTCTTTGTCACAATACCTTTACAAATCAGATGCCTATAGGCATTATCTAATGCAACTTGGACGATTCTGACCAAATTTTCGGCTGAATTCATGGCAGCGGTTCTTCCCAATCAAGCTTCAACGACGACGATGTCCGGCCTTGCACGTGCCTTGGTGCAAGCCGGGCGATTGTCCGCTCAGCAAGCAGATACATTGAACAAGCAGGCCATTGCCGACAAAGTTGCGTTTATCGATGTTCTGCTGGCTAGCGGAAGTATCGACTCGCTCTCGCTCGCCACTTTCTGTTCTGAAACTTTCGGATACCCGATGCTGGATTTCTCGGCATTCAATTCGAGCTTCCTTCCGGAAAATATTATCGATGCGCGCCTGATGCAAAAGCAGCGCGTCGTCGCGTTGGCAAAGCGCGGCAACAAAGTCTCGGTCGCGATCTCCGACCCGACCAATACCCATACGCTGGACCAGATCAAGTTCCAGACAGAGTTGACCGTTGAACCGGTGATTGTTGAACACCCGGTGCTGTTGAAACTCGTCGAAAAACTCGGCCAAAGTACAGAGGAGAGTCTCACTGAGATGATCGGTGATGACTTGGAGATCGATCTCAGTGACGAGGAAATGCCGGCAACCGGGCCGAGCGAGGCGGCCACGGCAGAAATCGATGATGCGCCGGTTGTCAAATTCCTCCAAAAGATTTTGCTGGATGCAATCAATATGGGCGCATCCGACTTGCACTTCGAACCGTTCGAGAAGTTTTACCGCATCCGTTTCCGCGTCGACGGGATTTTGCGCGAGGTGGCGCAACCTCCGCTTGCGATCAAGGAAAAACTGGCGTCGCGCATCAAGGTGATTTCCAAGCTCGACATCTCGGAAAAGCGCGTGCCGCAAGACGGACGGATGAAGCTGGTCGTGTCCAAGAATCGCGCGATCGACTTTCGCGTCAGCACCCTGCCGACGCTGTTCGGCGAAAAGATCGTGATGCGTATTCTGGATCCCAGCCAGGCGCAAATGGGTATCGATGCACTGGGATACGATCCGGACCAGAAGGAACTCTTGCTGAAAGCAATCGAGCGGCCATACGGCATGGTGTTGGTGACGGGACCAACCGGTTCGGGCAAGACCGTTTCGCTTTACACCTGCCTGAACATTCTGAACAAGCCTGGCATCAACATCTCCACGGCGGAAGATCCGGCGGAAATCAATTTGCCGGGCGTGAATCAGGTCAACGTCAACGACCGCGCCGGCCTGACGTTCGCCGCTGCGCTGAAGGCATTTCTCCGGCAGGATCCGGACATCATCATGGTCGGCGAAATTCGCGACCTGGAAACCGCCGATATCGCGATCAAGGCCGCACAAACCGGCCATATGGTGTTCTCCACGCTGCATACCAATGATGCGCCATCGACGTTGACCCGCCTGATGAATATGGGCGTGGCGCCTTTCAACATTGCTTCATCGGTCATCATGATTACGGCGCAGCGTTTGGCGCGACGCCTTTGCACCTGCAAGCAACCCGTCGCCATTCCCGATGAAGCGCTGCTCGAGGCGGGGTTCAAGGAGGAGGATCTGGATGGAACGTGGATGCCATACAAGGCGATTGGATGCGAGCGCTGCAGCGGCAGCGGCTACAAGGGCCGGGTCGGTATCTATCAGATCATGCCGATCTCGGAAGAAATCGAGCGCATCATCCTTGCCCACGGCACGGCGCTCGAAATCGAAGAGCAAGCCAGGCAGGATGGCGTAAAAACCTTGCGCGAAGCCGGCCTTGTCAAGGTCAAACAGGGTATGACAAGCCTGGAAGAAGTGCTCGGCTGCACCAACGAATAACGAGGGGACGAACATGGCAACTGCCGCCGGCAAATCAACGGGTGCGGTAAAGGAAGTAATTTTTGCCTGGGAAGGCAGGGACAAATCCGGGAAAAACGTCAAGGGAGAAATCCGCGCAGGCAGCGAAACGATCGTCAATGTGACCTTGCGCAGACAAGGGATTCTAGTCACCAAGGTCAAGAAGAAGTCCTTTTCGACAGGTAAAAAGATCACCGACAAGGACATCACCCTCTTCACTCGGCAACTGGCGACCATGATGAAAGCCGGTGTTCCGCTATTGCAGTCATTCGATATTGTTGCCAAGGGCCACTCGAACCCGGCAGTCGCAAAGTTGATTCAAGACATCCGAACAGACATCGAAACGGGTAGCAGCCTGAATCAGGCCTTTCGCAAGTTTCCCTTGTATTTTGATAATTTGTTCTGCAACCTCGTAGCAGCGGGCGAGCAGGCAGGTATTCTGGAAGACTTGCTTACTCGCTTGGCGGTTTACAAGGAAAAAACGCAAGCCATCAAGGGCAAGATCAAGTCGGCATTGTTTTATCCGATATCGATCCTGGTCGTAGCATTTGTCGTGACGTCAGTGATCATGATCTGGGTCATCCCGGCATTTAAGGAGGTATTCAAGAGCTTTGGTGCAGACCTCCCGGCACCAACGGTAATGGTGATGAACATCTCGGATTTCTTTGTCGCCAACTGGTACATTATTTTTGGCGGCCTGTTCGCCGGCCTCTACCTCCTCTTCCAGTCATGGAGACGCTCGGTCAATGTGCAACGATTCATGGACAGAGCGCTATTGCAAGCCCCCATTTTCGGCGAAGTGATTCGCAAGGCGACCATCGCACGCTGGACTCGCACGCTCGCAACAATGTTCGCTGCTGGCGTACCGCTGGTGGAATCGCTCGACTCGGTCGGCGGTGCATCGGGAAACTTCGTCTACATGGACGCCACCAAGAAAATACAGACAGAGGTCAGCACTGGTACAAGTTTGACTACCGCGATGCAGAATGCGAACGTCTTTCCGAACATGGTAACGCAGATGGTCGCCATCGGCGAAGAATCCGGTGCGCTCGATCAGATGTTGGGCAAGGTTGCGGATTTTTATGAGGCGGAAGTTGACGATGCCGTTGAATCACTATCCAGCCTGATGGAACCTCTCATCATGGCCATATTGGGCGTTCTGATTGGCGGCATGGTGATTGCCATGTATCTCCCAATCTTCAAGCTTGGAGCCGTCGTCTGATGCTCGATTTGATTGTGTCGGCACCGCCCGCAAGCCTTATCCCGACGGTTTTCGCTGCTGTCCTTGGTCTGCTGATCGGCAGCTTCCTGAATGTCGTTATCCATCGACTGCCGAAAATGATGCAGCGTGAATCGGACAACTACGTGGCGCATGAGCGTGGCGAGCCTTTGCCGCACACCGATCGCTACAACCTCATGGTCCCGCGCTCGGCCTGTCCACACTGCGGACATGCGATAAGCGCACTCGAAAACATCCCCGTCCTGAGCTATCTGTTCCTGCGGGGGAAATGCATCGAATGCAAGACACCGATTTCGCCACGCTATCCGATCGTCGAACTGTTGACCGGCATACTTTCCGGCCTGCTGATCTGGCGCTTCGGGAGCGGGCTGGCCGGATTGGCAACGCTGGCATTCGCGTATCTGCTGATTGCGATGACCTTCATCGACGCGGATACCCAGTTGCTTCCCGATGACTTGACCCTGTTGCTGCTCTGGTGTGGGCTGTTGCTCAATCTGAATGGCACCTTCGTTCCGCTCCGCGACGCCGTGATCGGTGCTGCAGCCGGTTATGCAAGCCTTTGGAGCGTCTACTGGCTGTTCAAGCTCACCACTGGCAAGGAGGGCATGGGTTACGGCGACTTCAAATTGCTCGCGGCATTGGGCGCCTGGCTTGGCTGGAAGATGCTGCCCGTAATCATTTTGTTGTCGTCCGTGGTCGGCGCGGTGGTCGGCATCTCGCTTATCTTGTTCGCCAAGCACGGGCGCAACAACCCTATTCCTTTCGGCCCCTATCTGGCTGCGGCCGGAATGATCGCATTGCTCTACGGTAGACAAATAGTCGAAGCGTATCTTGGAGTCCCCGTCTGACATGCCTGAAGCAATTGTGCCTGCGCGCAGATTTTCGGTCGGCCTTACCGGCGGTATCGGCAGTGGCAAGACGACCGTGGCGGACATGTTCCATGCAAGAGGGGCAGCGATCATTGACACGGATCTGCTTGCGCATCAGTTGACGGCGCCGAACGGCCTGGCGATTCCCGAAATACATGCGCAATTCGGTGAGGCGTTTTTGACTGCCGACGGTGCGATGGACCGCGCGAAGATGCGGGAATACGTATTTGCGGAGCCGACAGCCAAGGCGCGCCTGGAAGCGATCCTGCATCCCTTGATCCGACTCGAGACCGAGCGGGCTGCGGCGCAGGCGCGAGGTACTTATCTGGTGTTCGTCGTCCCTCTGCTGGTTGAGTCCGGATCATGGCGGCAACGGGTATCTCGCGTACTGGTTGTCGATTGCGCGGAACAGACCCAGATACGGCGCGTCATGAGCCGCAGCGGTTTATCCGAGCAGCAGGTCCGCGCCATCATGGCCGCGCAAGTGTCCCGACAGGAGCGGCTCGCCGCAGCGGACGATGTCATCGATAACGATGGCGATGCAATCGCGCTGGTCCCTCAGGTCGACCGGCTCCATGCAGCCTATGTCTCGCTCGCGGCAAAGTGTGATGATGTGTAAGTGATCTGCTGCATCGGACAGCAAAATCATTGATATCTTGCCCGACAATATTTGTATTTTTTCATGGCTTCGTTCAGAATCATATAATTATTGCCAGCACGAGCTTTACAGCTAAAGGGACGCCATTTTGATCATCTACGAATACCCTTTCAACGAGCGTATTCGCACTTTGCTGCGGCTGGAAGATCTTTACGAAAAATTCATCTTTTTCCTTCATCAAGACCATCCTCAACAGCATCACATTGCGCTGTCGACAATTTTCGAAATGCTCGAAGTTGCCGGCCGAGCCGATCTCAAGTCGGATTTGCTGCAGGAACTGGAGCGTCAGAAGCAAACGCTCATCGGATTCAAGTCCAATCCCAATGTATTGCCGGAGCGCCTGAACGAAGTTCTTGCGGATGTTGACCGCAGCAGCGCGGCCTTGATGGCTGCGCAAGGCAAGACTGGACAAAATATTCGCGATAACGAGTGGCTCATGAGCATCCGCGGCAGGACCATCATTCCGGGCGGTGCCTGTGAATTCGACCTTCCGTCCTACTACGCCTGGCAACACCGTTCAGCACAGCAGCGTTTCAACGATATTTCCACCTGGTTTGCTCCGCTCGTGCCGCTGTTCGATGCAATCGGTGTCGTGCTGCGCCTGTTACGCGAATCCGGTCGTTCCGCGAAGACGATCGCGCAGGCCGGCAGCTATCAGCAAATGCTGCAAGGCAAGGTCTATCAGATGCTGCGGCTAAGCATTGACGAGACGTTGGGCGCAATCCCTGAAATTTCCGCCAACAAGTATATGCTTTGGGTACGTTTTACCTCGCAGGACGGCGACATGAAGCCAAGATCCTTCGAGAACGATGTCCCCTTTGAGCTGACCCTGTGTAATTTCTGAGGTGTATTATGGCGACCGTTGTTGATTGCCCGACTTGCGGCAAGAAGGTCGAATGGACCGAGAAGAGCAAGTATCGGCCGTTTTGCTCCGAGCGCTGCAAACAGATCGATCTGGGCGCTTGGGCGGAAGAAAAATACGCGATCCCTGCTGTTACGCCGCCCAAAGAGGCGGATGACGATAGTCTTCCACCGCATTGAACTGCACCTGATTCATCGGTCTGATCCCGGAATCCCGTATTTGCGAAGCTTGTTTGCAATCATCGAATGCGATGTCTTGAGCCGGGATGCGAGCTTGCGGCTCGAGGGATACTGCTGATAGAGCCTCTCGAGAACGGCACGCTCAAACAGAGCAACCGTTTTCTCCCAGTCTTCCGCTTCCTGGTAGTGCGATGAAACTTCCATCGACATGCTGCCCTCGGCAAGGTCGAAGTCTGAAGCATCCAGAATGCGTTGGTCCGTCATCGTGATGGCGCGAAAGACGACATTTTGCAGCTGTCTCACGTTGCCCGGCCAGCTATTGGCAACCAGCGCCGCACAGGCTTGCGCGTTGAGCCTGCAAATCGGCTTTTGTGCCTGTGCACAGGCACGTTCAATGAAATGGCGCGCCAGCAGCAGGATGTCGTCCGGGCGCTCGCGCAGTGACGGCACTTCGAGCTGCAGCACATTCAAACGATAGAACAGGTCTTCACGAAAACTCCCCTCCGCGACCATTTTCCGCAAGTTGCGATGCGTGGCACTGATGATGCGCACATTCACCTTGGTTTCGCGTTCGCTGCCGATGCGGCGGAATTTTCCATCGTTTAAAAAGCGCAGCAGCTTGGCCTGCAGATAGAGAGACATTTCGCCGATTTCATCGAGAAAAACGGTCCCGCCTTCCGCCATTTCGATCAAGCCTGGCTTGCCGCCGCGTTGCGCGCCCGTAAAGGCGCCGGACATGTAGCCGAACAATTCACTCTCGGCCAGATTCTCCGGCAGCGAGGCACAATTCAGCGCAAGAAAAGGAGCGCTTCCACGCGGGCTCGCTGCATGGCAGGCTTGCGCAACGAGCTCCTTGCCGGTGCCTGTTTCGCCTACGATCAGCAAGGGCGCGTCGACCATCGCCACACGGGCCGCGCGCGCCTTCAGCGCACGAATCGGCTCGGATTCACCGATGATGGAATCGAATCCGCCGCTGGTATGCTGCAAGGCGTGAAGCCTGCCCCCCAGGCGACGCGGTGCATGCAAGGTAATCACACCGCCGACCGTCTGCCCCAATGCGGAATCGAGCGGCTCCGAAACCGGCGTCACTTCCAGCAGAAAGGGTTGGCCGTGCAGCCTCACCTCGCGTGCGGGCGCACGAAACCCGCTGCCCAGCAATTCCGTCTGCAGGCCGGCCTCGCCGAACAGTTCCCGTAGCGTGCTCTGATGCAATTGACTCTCATCCAATTCCGCCACGACGGCGGCTGCAGCATTCGCTGCCACAATGCGGCCTTCGGCATCAACCGCCATCACCGGATCGGCCATCGCCGCCAACAAGGCATCGAGGTGCAAGCGGCGGCGCGCGCCCGGCAGCACGTCGACAACTTTGACCTCCTGCACGCCGGCGACACCCATGAAGTCTTCGCGCAAAAGCGGCAACATGCTTTCGGCGAGTTCAGGAATATCGATAAACACGTCGGAGGAATCGACCTCGACCGCGACCACGTTCATGTTCCGACGTGCCAGCACAGCCAGAATCTCATGTGCGATGCCGACGCGGTCGGCGAACTGGACGTCTATCCGCATGGTGTCAGGATTTCTTCAGATTGTTGGGCTGAGTAAGTGCCGGGACTCATCGTCACTTTACCCGCGCACCGTGAAGGCGACAATAGCGGGCGGGAGGCGCGTATGAAAATCACAGTGAACGCGCTGTCGCGGATTTTCAAGCCAGCTCTTGCGCCGGCTCCGGAATATAGGGCCGTGGCCCGGAACTGAAACCACGGACCGAACTGGCCGAGCCAAGCGCCTTGAGCCGTCCCAGGTCGAAGGCCTGAAGATGCTGCAATACGACCTGGTTGATTTCCATCGTGGCTTGCATCAGCAGGAGGTCGACGTTTTGCTGCGCGGCGCTGCGCTGCTCGTCTGCAGCGGGTTCGGCTCTTTTCTTGCGTGACGATGACGGCTCCGGCATGCCGCTGGCGACGCTTCGGAAGATGTCCGCGAGCGTTATCGTTCCCAGCATTGAGGAGCAATACCAGGCGTCCTTGTTGTTGTCGTCCTGATGGAGCAATCCGGAACGGTGCAAGTCAGTCAGCAAGCTGCGTATCGCGCGCGTCGATTGTCCAAGTGCGTCTGATAATGCTGCGCTTGCCACCGGACGTGGATTGGCAATCACGATGCGGGCCAGCACCTCGATTGCCATGGAAAATCGCGCATGCAGCTGGCGATCGCCGAGAATAAATTCGTTCATCGCATCCGGCTCCACCGTGCGTCCGTTCATGCCTGCATCTTATGAAAAGGAAGAATCGAAAACTTGATGTTGCGGTGACGTTCCATTTGCAATCCCTTCAAATCGATTACCGGGCAATTCCCTGACTGCGGGGGTGTGGACTCAGGGCGTGATGATCGCAAACTCCGGAGAGACGGAAGATCGACGCCGCCCCTCGACTGGCGCTTGAGGATACGGCCAGCCGGTTTCCGGGCCGGCCGTCCTGGATGGCTTATTGCAGGAAATAGTCCGCAGGAACGTATTCGTATCCCAGGTCATGTGCGACCGCTTCGTAGCTGACCTTGCCCTGACAAACATTCAGGCCATTCTTGAGATGCGGATTGTCCTTCAGCGCTTGCCTCCATCCCTTGTCCGCCAGCGCAACCGCGTGGCCGATCGTGGCGTTGTTCAGCGCGAAGGTCGACGTGCGCGCGACCGCACCTGGCATGTTGGCCACGCAATAATGGACCACGCCGTCGACGATGTAGGTGGGCTCGGCATGCGTCGTGGCGTGCGAGGTTTCGAAGCATCCACCCTGATCGATTGCGACATCGACCACGACCGCGCCCTGTCTCATGCGTGAAATCATGTCGCGGGTAACCAGCTTCGGTGCCGCGGCACCCGGCACGAGAACGCCGCCGACAACGAGATCTGCCGAGAGCACCGATTCCTCGACTGTATGGGCGTTCGAATACAGCGTCGAAATGCGATTTCCAAACACCAGGTCCAACTGCCGCAGGCGATCGACGTTCTTGTCCAGCACCGTGACGCGCGCACCGATACCGACAGCTATTTGCAGGGCATTGGCGCCCACTACGCCGGCACCGATGATCACCACATGGCCTGCTTCCACGCCGGGCACTCCGCCCAGCAGCAATCCCATGCCGCCCTTTGATTTTTCGAGATGTGCGGCGCCGGCCTGAATCGACATGCGGCCGGCCACTTCGCTCATCGGCGCCAGCAGCGGCAGGCCCCCGCCGGGACCGGTAATGGTTTCATAGGCGATGCAGGTCGCGCCGGACTTGACCAGCGCCGCAGTTTGCTGCGGGTCCGGCGCGAGGTGCAGATAGGTGTAGAGGATCTGCCCTTCGCGCAACATGGCGCATTCCTGCGGCTGCGGCTCTTTGACTTTGACGATCATCTGCGCCCGGTCGAAGATTTCCTTCGCCGTGTCCACCAGGGACGCTCCTGCTGCCACATACTGCTCGTCGGACAAACCGATCGCGGTTCCGGCGTTTTTCTGAACGATCACCTGATGACCGCGCGATGTCAGCTCGCGTACGCTGGCCGGGGTCAGTCCGACACGATATTCATGGTTTTTGATCTCTTTTGGCACGCCGACTAGCATGTGAACTCTCCTGTTTATGGTGCGCAATAGCGCTCTGGATTGCTCCACGAAATGCCTGGACATATTCAGCCGCAAAGCCAATTTCGTGGATGGCTGAAGTGACATTTAGCAACCTGCGTGCCACATGAATAAGAGTCATTAAATCAGGCACTTAGCGATACAGGGCGTGATTTTTCAAAACCAGCTGTCCACAAATTAATACAACCACTCGACTTCCTGCTGACGAAGTTAGCCCAAGGTCCTCTGCGATCCTCGTGCAGGCTCATATGTACAGAATAAAATACAGTGTATTTAATTCAATACAGTCGTATTGAAAGTGGAGTGATGATGGAAATGCGCGACGTGCCGCTGGAGAGGCTGGGAATGCCTGAAGCAGCCCGCCGCAGTATTCGTTAGGAACGTAACCGCAATTGATTCAGCCACTCCAGGAGTGGAATGGTGGCTGGCAGCAAGGGCTCGACTTCGAAGCTTCCTTGCCATGCAAATGCCTGTCCTTCAAGGCTTTGCGGTTCACCCTGCCAATCCCGGCTGATGTAGAAATGGAGCCGGACGTGGGCATGGGGATAGACGTATTCGACGCCGCACCACGGTTCCGCCGAGAGGACTTGCACCCCGAGTTCTTCGAGAAATTCGCGCTTGAGCGCTTCGAGAATCGACTCGCCCTGCTCGACCTTGCCACCCGGGAATTCCCAGTACCCCGCATAGGGCTTGCCCTCGGGGCGCTGACCAAGCAGAACGTCGCCGTTCGGCTTCATGAGAATGCCAACGGCAACGTCGATTGGTGATGCTAGCAAGGCGGACATGCGGAAATTATCGGTCGGCCTTGCCCGCGTAGTCGCGCGCAAATTGCCATGCCACCCGCCCGGAGCGAGACCCGCGTTGCAAGGCCCAGCGCAGCGCATCGGCACGAGCTTCTTCGATGTGCCGGTCGCCGCAGCCGAAATGGCGCAGCCAATGCGCGACGATGTCGAGGTAGTCGTCCTGCTTGAAAGGATAGAACGATACCCACAGACCGAAGCGCTCCGACAAGGAAATCTTCTCCTCGACGGTTTCCCCCGGATGCAAATCGCCGTCTTCCGTATGCACATAGGTCGCATTGTCGGACATCCGCTCGGGCATCAGGTGCCGGCGGTTGGAGGTGGCGTAGATCAACACATTGTCGGACTGTGCCGCGATGCTGCCGTCGAGCGCCACCTTCAGCGCCTTGTAGCCGCTTTCACCTTCCTCGAATGACAGGTCGTCGCAAAAAATGATGAAGCGCTCCGGCCGCCCGGCGATCATGTCCACGATGTCGGGCAGATCGCCCAAGTCATCCTTGTCGACTTCGATCAGGCGCAATCCCTGTGACGCATACTGGTTCAGGCAGGCCTTGATCAGTGAAGACTTGCCGGTGCCGCGCGCGCCGGTCAGCAATACATTGTTGGCCGGCTTGCCATTTACAAACTGCCGCGTGTTCTGGTCGATCTGCTGCTTTTGCACTTCGATGTTGTGCAAGTCGGACAAGGCAATGGAAGCGATGTGTGCAACCGGCTGCAAGTAGCCGCGACTGCCTTTTCCGCCTTGCTTGCGCCAGCGGAATGCAGTACCGGCATTCCAATCAGGAGTAGGACTCGATTGCGGCAGAATCGATTCAAGGCGCATCAACAGCGCTTCGGCGCGGTCGAGGAACTGGTCGAGTTGCGTCATGTCAGGAACGGTAGTCGGCGTTGATGCTCACATACTCGTGAGAGAAATCGCAGGTCCAGATCGTCGCCGCCGCACTGCCGCGCGCGAGCTTCACCCGCACAGTGATTTCGCTCTGCCTCATCACGCGCTGGCCGTCCTCTTCCTTGTAGTCGGGATTGCGCCCGCCGTTCCTCGCGACCCACACATCATCGAGATAGAGGTTCAGCTTGCCCACGTCGAGATCGTCAACGCCGGCATAGCCGATGGCGGCGAGAATCCGGCCAAGATTGGGATCGGACGCATAGAACGCGGTCTTTACCAGTGGCGAGTGGCCGATCGAATAAGCGATCTTGCGACATTCCTCGACACTCGCGCCCTCTTCGACGGTAATGGTGATGAACTTGGTCGCCCCCTCACCGTCGCGCACGATCATTTGCGCCAACTCCTGGGAGAGCGAAGCGACCGCGGCCGACAAGGCTGCATACTCGGGCGAGCCGACCTCGTTGACCTCGAGCTGACCGGCGCCGGTCGCGATCAAGATGAAGGAGTCGTTGGTCGATGTGTCGCCATCAATCGTGATGCAGTTGAAGGACTTGTCCGCCGCTTCCTTCACCATATGCTCGAGAACCGGCTGCGCAACTTTCGCATCCATGGCGAGGAAACCCAGCATGGTCGCCATGTTCGGCTTGATCATGCCGGCCCCTTTGCTGATGCCGGTGAGCGTCACCATCTTGCCGTCGACCGTCACGGTCCGCGATGCCGCTTTCGGCTGAGTGTCCGTTGTCATGATCGCTTCGGCGGCGTTGTACCAGTTATCCGTTTTCAGGTTGCTGATCGCCTGCGGCAAGCCAGCCTTGATCCGATCCACCGGCAATTGTTCGAGGATGACGCCGGTCGAAAAGGGAAGTATCTGCGCCGGGTCGCATCCGAGCAAGTCAGCCAGCGCAACGCAAGTCAGGTTGGCATTTGCCAAGCCCGTGTCGCCGGTGCCGGCGTTAGCGTTCCCGGTATTGATCACCAGCGCGCGAATCGGGCCACCGGCCATTCGCAATCCTTCCAGGTGCGCCTTGCAAACCTGCACCGGGGCCGCGCAAAAACGATTCTTGGTAAACACGCCTGCGACGCTTGCCGTCGGCGCAAGCTTCATGACCAGCAAGTCCTTGCGGTTGGCTTTGCGCACGCCTGCTTCGGCATGGCCGAGTTCGATGCCGGCGACGGGTTTCAGGTTGGCGGCGATGGGGAGCGGAAGATTGACGGCCATATGGTTTTATTGCGTGGGTGACAGATCGGTAAGATCGATATTGTAAACGTATCGGGGCGACGATGCGTTCTGGATGCGGGTATTCACGGCCTGCAACGCTTCGGGATGCTCGCCAAAGACAAAGGGCAGGTTACCCTGCCCTTTGTCATGTCGCGCTGCTCTCCCGGCCTCAGGCCAGCTTGCCGTGGCACTGCTTGTATTTCTTTCCGCTGCCGCATGGGCACGGATCGTTGCGCCCGACCTTCGGCAATGCATTGACCATCGGTTGCTGACGGTCGCCATCCGCGGTCGCGGTAGGCGCCAGCAATTCTTCCGGTGCGGCATTCGGGTTGAAATCGGCATGCTGATAATGCACGTTCTCGACATGCGACTGCGCCAGCTGTTCCTCGGCGGCGTCGATCTCTTCACGCGACTGGATGCGCACGGTCATGACGATGCGTACCACCTCGTTCTTGATCATGTCCAGCATCTGGCCGAACAGTTCGAACGCTTCGCGCTTGTACTCCTGCTTCGGATTCTTCTGCGCATAGCCGCGCAGGTGAATGCCTTGACGCAGGTGGTCCAGCGCGGCCAGATGCTCGCGCCAGTGGGTGTCGATACTCTGCAACATGACGCTTCGCTCGAAACCGGCGAATGCCTCTTTGCCGATGATGTCGATCTTGGCGTTGTACGAATCGTCAGCCGCTTTCAGCACGCGTTCCAGCAGATCATCGTCGGTCAGGTTCGGCTCGGCTTCCAGCATTGCGGAGAGCGGCACATCCAGCTGCCACTCATTGGCCAGCGCCGCTTCCAGCGACTTGATGTCCCACTGCTCTTCCATCGATTCTGCCGGCACGAAGCTGCGGAACAGGTCGCTGAATACGCCATGGCGCAAGGACGCAATCAATTCGGAGATGTCGGCGGCTTCCAGCAATTCGTTGCGCTGCTGGTAAATCACTTTGCGCTGATCGTTTGCGACATCGTCATACTCAAGCAGCTGCTTGCGGATATCGAAGTTGCGTGCTTCCACCTTGCGCTGTGCCGATTCGATCGAGCGAGAAACGATGCCGGCTTCGATCGGTTCGCCTTCCGGCATCTTCAACCGGTCCATGATCGCACGGACGCGATCGCCGGCGAAAATGCGCAGCAACGGATCGTCCAGCGACAGGTAGAAACGGGATGAACCGGGATCGCCCTGGCGTCCGGCACGTCCGCGCAACTGATTGTCGACGCGGCGCGATTCGTGCCGCTCGGTGCCGATGATGTGCAAGCCGCCCGCCGCCACCACGTGGTCATGCAACGATTGCCACTCATTGCGCAGTTTTTGCGCTCGCTCCTGCTTCTCCGCATCGCTCAGATTGGCATCGGCCTCGATCAACTGGATCTGCTTTTCGACGTTGCCGCCCAAAACAATATCCGTACCGCGGCCGGCCATGTTGGTGGCGATGGTGATCATCTTCGGACGGCCGGCTTGCGCAATGATTTCCGCTTCGCGGGCATGCTGCTTCGCATTCAGCACGTTGTGCGGCAGCTTGTGCTGGGTCAGAATATTCGACAGCAACTCGGAGTTCTCAATCGAGGTCGTACCGACCAGGACCGGCTGGCCGCGCTCATAGCAATCCTTGATGTCCATGAGCATCGCGTTGTACTTCTCCTGCGCGCTCTTGTAGACCTGATCCTGGCGATCCTTGCGCTGGCTCGGCTTGTTCGGCGGAATCACCACGGTTTCCAAACTGTAGATTTCCTGGAACTCGTACGCTTCGGTATCGGCCGTACCCGTCATGCCGGCGAGCTTGCCGTACATGCGGAAGTAATTCTGGAAAGTGATCGATGCCAGCGTCTGGTTTTCATTCTGGATCCGCGCGCCTTCCTTGGCCTCGACTGCCTGATGCAGGCCATCGGACCAGCGGCGGCCTGTCATCAGACGACCGGTGAACTCGTCAACGATAATGACTTCGCCGTTCTGCACCACGTAGTGCTGATCCTTGTGATACAGCGTGTGCGCGCGCAATGCAGCATACAAATGGTGAATCAGGGTGATGTTGGCGGCATCGTACAGCGAGGCGCCCTCCGGAAGCAGGCCCATGCTGGTGAGGATCTGCTCCGCCTTTTCATGCCCTGCTTCGGTCAGCAATACCTGATGGGATTTTTCATCCTTGGTGTAATCGCCGGGCACTTCGATCTTGCCCTTGCCGTCCGGAGTTTCCTCGCCGATTTGCATGGTCAGCAAGGGCGGTACCGCATTCATCTTCACGTACAGGTCGGTATGGTCTTCCGCCTGGCCGGAAATGATCAGCGGGGTTCGCGCTTCGTCGATCAGGATCGAGTCCACTTCATCGACGATAGCGAAATTCAGTCCGCGCTGCACGCGATCGCCGGCCTCGTACACCATGTTGTCGCGCAAATAGTCGAAACCGAACTCGTTATTGGTGCCGTAAGTGATGTCGGCACCATAGGCTGCCTGCTTGGTGTCATGCTCCATCTGCGACAGGTTGACGCCGGTGGTCAGTCCCAGCCAGCCGTACAGCTTGCCCATCCATTCCGCGTCGCGCTGCGCCAGGTAATCGTTGACCGTTACCACATGCACGCCCTTGCCGGAAAGTGCATTGAGGTAGGCGGCGAGCGTCGCCATCAGCGTCTTGCCCTCGCCGGTGCCCATTTCGGCGATCTTGCCATAGTGAAGGACCATGCCGCCGATCAACTGGACATCGAAATGGCGCATCTTCAGGACGCGCTTGCTCGCCTCGCGACACACCGCGAACGCTTCGACAAGGATATCGTCCAGTTTGGCGCCCTTGGCAACGCGGTCCTTGAATTCAGGCGTCTTCGCCTGCAGTTCGGCGTCGGAAAGCTTTTCCATCGCCGGCTCGAGCGCATTGATTTCGCGGACAGTTTTTTGATATTGCTTGATCAGTCGCTGGTTGCGACTGCCGAAAATCTGGGTCAGTAATGACATGCTTGATTTCTAAGAATAGCGCCACGACAACGACACGCCACAAGGCTGGTGTCCCTCTCGATGGCCGGACTTTGGCTAAATTGCAGATTTTATCATGCGCCTCGAACCGGACTGACGCTGTCAGGAACGGATGCGCAAAATGGTTGAGCGAGCACAGAATTGTCAATGAACGGCGGTCGCTTTCAGCAACACTGATGACTCGATCACGCACTTAGGTGGGGGCGCATGGTGAAGAAACAATATCTGTCGCGCAGATATTCACTTGGCCCCGAGGCAAGACAGGGAGATCGTCGGTTCGATCCTTGTTATTTGACGACCAGGGCGGCCATTTTGGCCTGGTCGGCGCCTGCGGCAAGGAATTTGTGGGGATCCTGCTGCACACCTTTGACGAGCACCTCGAAATGGAGGTGTGAGCCGGTGGACCGGCCGGTGGAGCCGATGTCGGCGATGCGTTGCCCGCGCCGGACGATATCGCCTACCTTCACATATACACGTGAGGTATGGGCGTAGCGGGTGACGATATCGTTTCCATGGTCGATATCGATCATGTTTCCGTACTGATGATGGTATTCCGCTGAAATAACGACGCCGCCAGCCGCAGCGACGATCGGCGTACCCACCGCCGCGGCAAAATCGATGCCTTCATGAAAGGCGTTTTTCCCGGTAAAGGGATCGATACGCCAGCCGAAGCCGGATGCGTTGTAGCTTACATTGACCGGCTGTATCGTCGGCAGCAACCTGGAGCGAATCTTGTAGCTCATCAGCGTAGTCTCGACGACGTTCATGTAGTCGGCGCGCTGCTCGACATCCTTGGCCGTGGCATCGAGCGCCTTCTGAAACTCCGACATGCTGAGCGGCTTGTCATTTGTCGAGGGGGCGGGACCACCGCGGCCCGGCGGCTCCCGGAAGTTAAACTCCTGCGGCTTGACCCCTGCCAAGCCCTGCACCCGCTCGCCCAAGGCATCGAGGCGCATCAGTTGGGCCTGCATCTCGCCCAGCTTCATCGCCATGGCGGCGAGGTTTTCCTTGACGTACTTGTCTTTGCGGACGCTGTCTTCCTGCGTGGCGGAGGCAAGGACGTCGCGAACCAGGGGAATATTGAAGTCGGTAGCGTGACGGAAGGTGAGGTAGTACAGCAAAGATGCGGCGGCGAGTACCGACATGACGAAAAACAGCGCCAGCGCCAATAAATGCCAATGTCTCAGGGTGATCGTTTTTGCGCTGAAGCGTGGGTGCAGCAGAATAATTTGCATGACAACTCCTACGACTCGTCTATCGCGGGCGCTCTGTGATAAGGTTTGAGCATGATTCGCTCATCCTCATTTGTTTCTTTTAAGCAAGGCTTTCAGTCTACACGCCGAGCCGGAAAAACCACGAGCACTGTTACAGGTGTTACAGATTTTCTGCGCGCAAACGACAAGATGGCCAAGCTCTTGCCGGCCATTTCACGCATTAATGCACTTCAAAAGGAATGTGCCGCGATTCTTCCCGCGCTGTTTGATGCATGTTCCGTCATCCAGTTCGAAGCGGGTAACCTGGTGCTCGCCACGCCGAACGCTGCGCTTGCAACAAAGCTGAAACAGCAACTGCCCAAGCTGCAGGACGGACTACTGAAGCGGGGATGGCAGGTTAACGCAATACGGATTAAAGTGCAAGTAAGCAATATTGCTGAAAAGACAATTCCGCCAAAGCAACTGGAGCTACCCGCGAAAGCCGTTTCCGCGCTCGCATCCTTGAACGACGCCTTGGAAAATTCCCCGCAAAACGAAGCACTGAAGGCGGCGATCAGCGCGATGCTGAAACGCCACCGGAAAGAGAAATAAAAAGCGGAGGATTAAGGCCGGGTGAAAAAAGGGCCTAGTTGAACGCCCATTCCTGGCCGGCTTGCCGAACGTAGGCGCCGGGTGCCGTATCGAGTGAATCGAAGCTGACGATCTCGTAGGCTTCGGGCTGTGCCAGCAGTTCCCGCAACAGCAGATTGTTGAGCGTGTGGCCGGACTTGTGCGCCACGTAGCTGGCGAGCAGAGGATGGCCGATCAGATAAAGGTCACCGATTGCGTCCAGAATCTTGTGCCGCACGAATTCATTGTCATAGCGAAGACCATCGGCATTCAGGATGCGGTATTCGTCCATCACGATGGCGTTTTCCAGCGATCCGCCGCGAGCGAGCCCCATGCCCCGCAGCGTCTCGACATCCTGCATGAATCCGAAAGTGCGGGCGCGAGCGATTTCCTTCACGTACGATTCGGATGCGAAATCGACTTCTGCGACCTGGCCGGTGCCATCAACCGCCGGATGATTGAATTCGATAAAGAATTTCAGCTTGAAGCCGTTGTAGGGCTCAAGCCTGGCCCACTTTTCCTGCGCGCCCTTGCCTTCGCGGATTTCAACCGGTTTCTTGATACGAATGAATTTTTTCGGTGCGTTCTGTTCCTGCAGGCCGGCCTGCTGCAGAAGAAACACAAAAGATGATGCCGAGCCGTCCATGATGGGAATTTCTTCCGCCGTGACGTCGACATACAGATTATCGATGCCAAGTCCGGCGCATGCGGACATCAGGTGTTCGACCGTCGATACTCTCACGCCGTCCTTTTCCAGGACCGATGCCATGCGCGTATCGCCAACGCCGGTCGCGGTCGCAGGCAAATCCACCGGCGGAGTCTGGTCCACGCGGCGAAAAACAATGCCTGTGTCCGCTGCGGCCGGGCGCAGGGCAAGTTCGACCTTGGTACCGGAATGCAGTCCGACGCCGACAGTCTTGACGAGCTGTTTGACGGTACGTTGTTTGAGCATTGTGGAATTATAGCAACTAACCCGTGAGTCAGTTGTTTTGAAATGTAACGCCTGTTGGCGTCACGCCACGCAAAACAGCGCTTTTTCCGTCTTCGCCAAGCCGGGTCGGCTATTCCAACCATCTTTGCGACCGCTGCACGGCGCGACGCCAGTCGGCCAGACGGTGCTTTCTTTCTTCGTCCACCATCTGCGGCTCAAAACGTTTCTGAACTTGCCATTGCGACGCGATTTCTTCTTGCGAGCCCCAATAGCCGACCGCAAGCCCCGCTAAATACGCCGCTCCCAAGGCTGTCGTTTCCGTCACCATCGGGCGCACGACGGGAACGCCCAGCACGTCGGCCTGAAATTGCATCAACAGATCGTTGCGCGCCGCACCGCCGTCCACCCGCAGTTCCGTCAATGCCATTCCGGCATCTTTTTGCATCGCCTCCAGCACGTCCGCGCTTTGGTATGCGATGCTGGCGAGGGTGGCACGCGCGATATGGGCCTTGCTTGTACCGCGACTGATGCCGACCATGGTGCCGCGTGCATAGGCATCCCAGTAGGGAGCGCCGAGGCCGGCAAAGGCAGGGACGAAAAACACGCCGCCGGTATCGGGCACGCTGGATGCGAGCGCCTCGACTTCCGCCGAACTTTGGATGATGCCCAGGCCGTCACGCAGCCACTGGACGGCTGCACCGGCATTGAACACGCTGCCTTCCAGCATATAGTCGGTTTCGCCGTCAACGGTCCAGCCTACGGTGGTGAGCAGGTTGTTGTGCGACGGGATCGCTCGCTTGCCGGTATTGAGCAGCATGAAGCAGCCTGTCCCGTAGGTGTTCTTGGCCATGCCGGGCCGATGGCAGGCCTGGCCGAAGGTGGCGGCCTGCTGATCACCGGCGATGCCGGCGATCGGGATGGAGACGCCGAACAGCGCGGGATCGGTCTTGCCTGCGACGCCGCTGCTGGGCACGACCTGCGGCAACACGCTGACAGGTATGTCGAGCAAGCCCAGCAATTCGTCATCCCATTGCAGAGTGTGGATGTTGAACAGGAGCGTGCGCGAGGCATTGCTGCTGTCGATGACGTGGGCGCCGCACATGCGGAAAATCAGCCATGAGTCGATGGTGCCGAACGCGAGCTGACCACGTTCCGCCTTTTCGCGGGCGCCGGCGACATGGTCGAGCAGCCATTTGACCTTGGTGCCGGAAAAATAAGCATCGAGCACAAGCCCGGTCTTCTGCTGGAACAGCGCGGCCTTGCCTTGCTCGCGCAGGGCGTCGCACAAATCCGCGGTACGGTGGTCTTGCCAGACGATGGCATTGGCGATCGGCTGGCCGGTTTGCCGGTCCCACAAGACCGTCGTCTCGCGCTGGTTGGCAATGCCGATGGCAGCGATGTCGGCCGGCGCAAGCTTTGTTTGCTTCAAGACTTGTTGCGCGACCTGCAGCTGGGTGCGCCAGATTTCCATGGCATCGTGCTCGACCCAGCCGGAACGCGGAAAGATTTGAGTGAACTCTTGCTGCGCCATGCCGTGCTGGCGACCCGCATGGTCGAACAGGATGGCGCGTGAACTCGTCGTGCCCTGGTCAAGAGCGAGAATGTACCGGGTCATTGAACTGTCTCCAAAACGAAAGCCGCAGCAAATGCAAAATCCGGATGAGTCATGTCAAGTGCGGACAGATGCGACTAGGTATGTCGATGCCGGTATCGATTCTAGCCAAGAAACCAATGCGCAGCGCGCCGCGCGCAAGCCTGCTTCCTATGCGCGCAGCCACCGTGCCTGTGCAGCCGACGTTCTCACCCGCATCCATGCATCGAGCTTCGCCGCGGCCCCGACCGGTAGACGCAAGCCCAGTTTGGAACGACGCCACAATATGTCTTCCGCATTGACGGCCCATTCGCGCCGCATCAAATAGTCGACTTCCACTTCAAAGAGGCCGGGCGCGATTTCGTCACCCATGTCGCCCATCCTTCGACAACCGGACAGCAGCACATGGGTACGCGTGCCGTAAGCACGAGCGTAGCGGGCAACCAGGGCCGGCGGCAGCCATGCGAATTTCTGCTGCAACTGGCCCGCGTAGGCTTCGAATTCAAGCACCGAACGCTGGTCCGGCCTTGCTCCGAACAGGTCGCCGCCCGGCAGGCAGGCATCGGCTGTCCAGGCCCCCTTCCGCGTTGGCAGCGATGCCGCGAGCAAGTCCACAGCTTCTTCCGCGAGCTTGCGAAAAGTGGTGATCTTGCCTCCGAATACCGACAGCATCGGCGCCCCGTCCCCGTCGAGTTCAAGACGGTAATCACGAGTGACAGCGGATGCATCGGACGATTCGTCCTCGACCAAGGGGCGCACGCCGGAATAGGCGCACACCACGTCAGTGGGAACGATCTTCTTGCGAAAATAGCGGCTGGCGAGGTCGCACAAGTAGAAGATTTCGCCATCGTCGATCGCGACCTCGCCCGGGTCGCCGTGATATTCGATATCGGTGGTTCCGATCAGCGTGAAGTCCTGCTGGAAAGGGATGGCGAACACAATGCGTCCGTCGGGGTGCTGGAAGATATAGGCGTACGGATGATCGAATACCCGTCGAACGACGATGTGGCTGCCCTTGATCAGGCGGAGCGATTTTGCGGCAGGACGATGCACGGCCGTCTGCAGGAAGTGGGCGGCCCAGGGACCGGCCGCGTTGACCAGACAGCGCGCATTGACAGAGATCGCTTCGCCCGCATCGGTACGTAGTTCGGCAATCCAGCGATCGCCTCGGCGCCGCGCGGATTCGCATCGCGTACGCGTCAGGATCCTGGCTCCTCGTTCGGACGCATCGACCGCGTTCAATACAACAAGACGCGCGTCGTCGACCCAGCCGTCGGAATAGACGAAACCGCGCGTGAATTCCGGCTTCAACGGTTTGCCGGCCGCATGCCGGCGCAAGTCAACGCCGCGAGAACCGGGCAGCAGCTCGCGCCTGGCAAGGCTGTCGTACAGGAACAGGCCCGCACAGATCATCCATCCCGGTCGCTGCCCCTTGTCGTGGGGCAGAACGAAGCGCAATGGCGACATGATATGCGGTGCCGCGCGCAGCAATACTTCGCGCTCGATCAGCGCTTTGCGCACCAGTCCGAATTCATAATGTTCGAGATAGCGCAATCCGCCGTGGATCAGTTTGGAGGAAGCCGAGGAGGTATGGGCGGCCAGATCGTCCTTTTCGCACAGCACTACCGAGAGGTCTCGTCCCGCTGCGTCGCGCGCGATCCCCGCCCCATTGATGCCGCCGCCGACGATGAGCAGATCGCAGTCGATTTTTTTCTGGCCGTGTTTCATCGAATACCCGAAAATGAATGCTTGAATGAAGACAAGCAATAACAATACGACAGCATTCGAAATGAATTCAACAATATTTTTAGAATTTTTGTTCGTTTAGTTTCGTTTTGAATTATTTTGAGATCGAAAGGGAGGGAGCGATGACGCTTAATCCACGGCAGCGCCGACTGCTTGAGGTGGTTCGGCAACACGTCACGATGTCTGTGGAAGAGTTGGCGCAGCAACTGGATGTGACGCCGCAGACGGTGCGCCGCGACGTCAAGCAAATGGAAGAAGCAAAGCTGCTGGCGCGCTATCACGGCGGCGTCGGCCTGCCGTCTTCGGTTGAAAATATCGACTACAGCCAGCGCCAGGTCTTGAACAGCGAGTCCAAGCGGCGTATCGCCAAGGCGGTCGCGGCACAGGTGCCGTCGGGCTGTTCATTATTGATCAATATCGGTACGACGACGGAGGAAGTGGCGCGCGCACTCTCCCATCATCGCGGCCTGCATGTGGTGACCAATAACCTGAACGTGGCCGCGATTCTTGCCGACAATCCGCATTCCGAGGTAATTGTGGCCGGCGGTGTCGTGCGCGGGCGGGATCGCGGCATCATCGGCGAGGCAACGATCGACTTCATCCGCCAGTTCAAGGTCGACATCGGCATCATCGGGATTTCCAGCATCGAGCCGGATGGAACCCTGCGTGACTTCGACCCGCGCGAAGTCAAGGTCGCGCAAGCCATCATTGAGCAGTCACGGGAAGTCTGGCTGGTCGCCGATCACGACAAGTTCGGCCGACAGGCGCTGGTGCGCATGGCGCATGTGTCGCAGATCGATGTCCTCTTTACCGACGCGCGGCCGCCGGAAGCACTGTCCAAAGCCTTGAAGGAAGCGCACGTCAAGGTCGTGGTCGCTCCCTGAACGAAGCAGCGCCTCGAACAGGAAACGATGGACGACGTATCACTTATCGTTTCAGGCTGTCGCGGATCTCGCGCAAGAGAACAACCTCTTCCGGCGGTGCAGCAGGCGCGGGAGGAGCAGCGGGCGTTTCCCGCTTGAGACGATTCATCTGCTTGACCATCAGGAAAATGATGAAGGCCAGGATGACAAAGTTCAGCGCAACGGTGATAAAGCTTCCATATGCGAGCACAGCGCCCGCCTTTTTTGCCTCGACCAGCGTCGTTGCTGTTTGCCCCGAAAGCGGGATGAAGTAATTGCTGAAGTCGAGGCCACCCGACACCTTGCCTACCACCGGCATAATGATGTCGCCGACCAGGGAATCGACGATTTTCCCGAACGCGGCACCGATGATGACACCGACCGCCAGGTCCATCACATTACCCTTGAGGGCAAATTCCTTGAATTCGCTCAGCATGCTCATTACTCGACCTTTCAACGTAAGGAAAACGAAAACCCAGGCGGCGCTGATGTTGCCTGTTTAGCATAGTACAAGATGTGGATTCCGGGCGGCGCGCTTCAAGCAGACTGCGCGAGATAAATTTACCATTCCGGCCATCTCTTGACCTGGGATAGATTCGCACGCCGGAGACAGGCGGCCGACTGCCGTCATGCGGTCGAGTCCACATAAAAAATACGGCGCCGGAGCGCCGCATTTTTCTTCTGCCTGCGTCGATCAGCCAAGTTGCCCGAGCAGGGTCTCAGCGTTCGATACTTCGAACTTGCCCGGCTGTTCGACATTCAGCTGCTTCACGACACCATCATCGACCAGCATCGAATAACGTTGCGAGCGCACGCCCATGCCCTTCGCCGTCAGGTCGAATTCCAGGCCGAGCGCCTTGGTGAACATGGCGCTGCCGTCGGCCATCATGCGCACCACGCCGGTCGCTTTCTGGTCGCGGCCCCAGGCGCCCATCACGAATGCATCGTTGACCGACACGCACCAGATTTCATCGACGCCCTTGGCCTTGAATTTGTCGGCGAGCGCGACATAACCCGGCACATGCTGGGCCGAGCAGGTCGGCGTGAAGGCACCGGGCAATCCGAAGATCGCGATCTTCTTGCCCTTGGTCAGATCGCTGACCTTGAATGCGTTGGGGCCGAGGGAACAGCCTTCCGATGCAACTTCGATGAACTCCTGGAGAGTGCCTTCAGGCAGGCGATCGCCGATCTTGATGGTCATGATGGTGTCCTTTTTACTTTATAGGTTTGTGAGTGCCAATAAAAACGCCGCGCCGTGGGGCGCGGCGTACAAACCGCAGTATGCCTTGTTCTTGCCATTCTTGCAGCGCGCCCACCCGGCCGTGCTGCAAGGCAAGGAAAAGCCTCAGTCAGCCTGCTTGCGCAGGAATGCCGGGATGTCGTAGGTTTCCATGCCATTCTTTTCCAGCGCACGCACAGTTTCCGACGCGGATTCGCGACGCCACACGGCCGGCTTGCTGAGATTCTCGAATGCCGGCGCTTGCGGCGCGGCTCCGCCGTTGAAGCCGGTGTGCTGCATGATCGGCTCATTGTGCGTGCCGGTGCGCAGGACCGGTGTCTGCACCAGCTGCACGTTCTTGCGGGCACGGCCCAGGCCGGTTGCGACCACGGTGACGCGAATGTCGTCGCCCATGGCGTCGTCGTAGGCGATACCCTGTGCAATCGATGCATCCGGTGCCGCAAATGCACGCACGGTGGCCATGACTTCCTTGATTTCCTTGCCCTTCAGGCTGCGGCTTGCCGTCACATTGACCAGCACGCCACGCGCGCCGGACAGATCGATGCCGTCCAGCAGCGGCGATGCGACTGCCTGCTCCGCAGCAATGCGTGCACGATCGACACCGGAAGCCGTCGCCGTACCCATCATCGCCTTGCCCTGCTCGCCCATGATGGTCTTGACGTCATTGAAGTCGACGTTGATATGGCCAGGTACGTTGATGATTTCGGCAATACCGGCCACTGCATTGTTCAGCACGTCGTCGGCATGCTGCAGCCATTCGATCATGCTGTCGTCTTCGTAGATCTCTTCGAGCTTTTCGTTCAGGATCACGATCAGGGAGTCGACATGCGCGCTCAAGGCTTCCAGGCCTTCGTCGGCGATTTCCATGCACTTCGCGCCTTCGTAGGAGAAAGGCTTGGAAACGACCGCCACGGTCAGCGCACCGAGTTCCTTGGCCACTTGCGCGACGATCGGCGCCGCGCCGGTGCCGGTACCGCCGCCCATGCCGGCAGCGATGAAAACCATGTGAGCGCCGCGCAGCGCATCCTCGATGCGTGAACGCGAGTCTTCGGCCAGCTTGCGGCCGACGTCCGGCTTCATGCCGGCACCCAGACCGGACTCGCCGATCTGGATGACGTTGTCCGCCTTCGACTGTGCGAGTGCCTGCGCATCGGTGTTGGCTGCGATGAATTCAACGCCAGACACGCCTTTGTTGATCATGTGCTGAACCGCATTTCCCCCTGCTCCGCCAACGCCGACAACCTTGATCACCGTCCCCAGATTTGCATTATCAATCATATCGATTTCCATGATGACTCCCTTAGATGATGCAGTTTTCAGTCGTTAATCACCACGCGGTGTGGCGACTAGCAACTGCAAACTGCTGTTAATACAAAAGATTATTACTATTAAAAATTCCCCAAAAACCACTCTTTCATGCGTTGCCAGACCGCCTTCACCGAACCATCCTGGCGAGTGACGATATGGCCGCGCAAATACTGCTTCTTCGCTTCCAATAACAAACCCAATACAGTCGAATACCGCGGACTGCGTACGACGTCGGCGAGCTGTCCGCTGTACTCCGGCACGCCGAGGCGGGCCGGCTTCAGGAAGATGTCTTCCGCCAGTTCCACCATGCCCGGCATCATTGCGGAGCCGCCGGTCAGCACCAGCCCCGACGACAAGACTTCTTCGTAGCCCGATTCACGCACCACTTGATGCACCAGCGCGAACAGTTCCTCCACACGCGGCTCGATCACCGCGGCCAGCGCCTGACGCGACAAGGTGCGCGGGCCACGGTCGCCGAGGCCCGGCACTTCCAGCGTCTCGTTCGGGTCGGCCAGCACCTGCTTGGCGACGCCATAGCGCAACTTGATTTCTTCGGCTTCTGCCGTCGGCGTGCGCACCGCCATCGCGATGTCGTTCGTGATCTGGTCGCCCGCGATCGGGATCACCGCCGTGTGGCGAATCGCGCCTTCGGTGAAGATCGCGACGTCGGTCGTTCCGCCGCCGATGTCGATCAGCACGACGCCAAGTTCCTTTTCGTCAGGCGTGAGCACTGCATCGGCCGACGCCATCGGCTGCAGGATCAGGTCGGAGACTTCCAGGCCGCAGCGGCGCACGCATTTGACGATGTTCTGCACTGCCGAGACCGCGCCGGTGACGATATGCACCTTCACTTCGAGGCGGATGCCGCTCATGCCGATCGGCTCGCGCACGTCTTCCTGGCTGTCGACGATGAATTCCTGCGGGACGGTATGCAGCAACTGTTGGTCGGTCGGGATGTTAACCGCCTTCGCCGTCTCGATGACGCGCGCCACGTCAGCGGCCGTCACTTCCTTGTCCTTGATCGCCACCATGCCGCTCGAATTGAAGCTGCGGATATGGCTGCCGGCGATGCCGGTATAGACGTTCTTGATCTTGCAGTCGGCCATCAGCTCGGCTTCTTCCAGCGCGCGCTGGATCGATTCGACCGTCGCTTCGATGTTGACCACGACCCCCTTCTTCAGCCCCTTGGACTCGTGCTGCCCCAGCCCGATGACCTCATGCCTCCCGTTAGGCATGACCTCGGCAACCACCGCCACCACCTTGGAAGTGCCGATGTCGAGGCCGACGATCAGATTTTTCGCGTCTTTTGTCATATTGTCTGCTTACTTTTTCCTGCCGTTCACGCCGAACGCTAGTCCTTGGGCTTTCAATGCCAAGCCGTTCGGATAACGCATGTCCACACTTTCAATCTTGTTCTGCAATCGCATTACCAACTGCGGATAAATCGCAATCAGTCGATCGACGCGGTCCTTCAATGTCGTCTTGCTCTGTTCCCGCCCGAGTTCCACCACCATGCCGTTGTTGAGGCGCACAGTCCACGCATAACGACCGGACAGCTGTACCGCGTCCGGCGCCAGGCTGATCGCCTTGAACCAGTCCTGCAGTTCGCGATAGCGCGCCACCACTTCCTTTTCGCTTCCCTCCGGGCCAGCGAATTCCGCCAGTTCACCGTCTTCCTCGGCCTCGGCCAGGTTGGCGGTAAACACGTCGCCCTTCACCGATACCAGCCGGCCGTCTTCACCCCAGGTTCCCAGCGCCTCGTGCTCGTCGATCGTCACGATCAGCTTGTTCGGCCATTCGCGCCGCACGGTCGCCTTGCGCACCCAGGGCACCGCCTCGAAGGCCTGGCGCACCGCATCCAGATTGGCGGTGAAAAAATTGCCCTTGATGCGCGGTATTGCCGTTGTTCGTACTGTCGACGGATTAACGTGGCGAAGGTGGATTTCGCCGACACCTTCGATGCGAATTGTCTTCAGCGTAAACATCGGCCGCTGCGCCACCCACCACAAGCCGGACGCGACCAGGCTCAACACCAACAGGCCCAGCAGGGCGTTGGTGGTTGCGTTGAGCATTCGGACGTCGTGCCACATGGTCGTCTATCTATCCTCAGGTCGGGTGCCAGTCTTTCGACGGTTTCAGTTCCAGGTCCGCGCAACGCAGAATCTCCACGCACAAGTCCTCGTAGCTGATTCGCGCTGCCTTGGCCGACATCGGCACCAGGGAGTGTCCGGTCATTCCCGGAGAGGTATTGATCTCCAGGAGAAACGGCTCGTTGTCGGCTGCGCGCAGCATGAAATCGACACGCGCCCAACCCGCGCTGCCGAGCGCATTGAAGGCGCGTACGGCGATCGACTGGATACGCTTGGTCAACTCTTCATCGAGCGGCGCCGGGCACAGGTACTGCGTGTCGTCGCTGAAATACTTGTTCTGGTAGTCGTAATTGCCCTGCGGCGCGCGGATCTCGACAATCGGCAAGGCGCGCGCGTTGCGGCCTTTGCCGAGCACCGGCACCGTCAGTTCACGTCCGCTCACAAACTCCTCGGCAAGCACCACGTCGTCGTATTTCGCGCAGTGCGCAAAGGCTTCCTGCATGTCGGAATAGCCGGCCACCTTGCTGATGCCGATGGTGGAACCTTCGTGCGGCGCCTTCAGCATCAGCGGCAGTCCGAGCTCGTCCGGCACCTTGCGCAACTCCTCGTTATTGGCGTTCTTCGAGTCCAGCACGATGAAGCGCGGCGTCGGCAGGCTGTGGCTCAACCAGATGCGCTTGGTCATCACCTTGTCCATGCCGATGGACGACGCCATGACGCCGGACCCGGTGTAGGGAATGCCCAATTGCTCCAGCGCGCCCTGCAGCGTGCCGTCTTCACCGTAACGCCCGTGCAGCGCGATGAACACGCGGTCGAATTTCTCCGCTACCAGTTCCGCCAGGCTGCGTTCCGCCGGGTCGAAGCCGTGCGCATCGACACCCTTGCTCTGCAGCGCCTTCAACACGCCCTGCCCCGACATCAGCGACACCTCGCGCTCGGCGGAGCGACCGCCGTACAGCACGCCGACTTTTCCAAATTCTTTCTTCAAATCCGTTGCACTCATGATTGATCCTGCTTCAATGCTCAGATTCCCTGAGCCAGTTTGCCGGGCACGCCGCTGATCGAACCGGCGCCCATGGTGATCACCACATCGCCATCTTTTGCCATGTTCATGATCGTCGCCGGCATGTCGGCGATGTCTTCCACAAATATCGGTTCCACCTTGCCCAGCACGCGCAGCGCGTGTGCCAGCGCCCGACCGTCCGCGGCGACGATCGGCTGTTCACCCGCCGGGTAGACGTCTGCCAGCACCAGCGCGTCCACCGAGGACATGACTTTCACGAAGTCCTCGAACAGGTCGCGCGTACGCGTGTAACGGTGCGGCTGGAAAGCCAGCACGATGCGGCGACCCGGGAAGGCACCGCGCGCGGCGCCCAGTGTCGCAGCCATTTCCACCGGGTGGTGGCCGTAGTCGTCGACCAGCGTGAACGCGCCGCCTGCCGGCAGCTTGATCTCGCCGTAGCGCGTAAAGCGGCGTCCAACGCCGTTGAACTCGCGCAAGGCCTTCTGTGTGGCGACATCCTTCACGCCGACCTCGCGTGCAATGGCGATGGCCGCGCAGGCATTCTGCACATTGTGCATGCCGGGCTGGTTCAAACGGACGACCAGCGGCGGGTAGCCGTCCTGGATCACGGTGAATTCCATGTGGGTGTCAACCGCTTTCGCGTCGATTGCCCTGACCTGCGCATCTTCATGAAAGCCATAGGTGAGGATAGGCTTAGCGATGAAGGGCATGATTTCGCGCACGTTGGGGTCGTCGATGCACAGCATCACGACGCCGTAGAACGGAAGGCGCTGCGTGAATTCGACGAAGGCCTGCTTCAGCTTCGCGAAGCTGTGGTCGTAGGTCTCCATGTGGTCGGCATCGATGTTGGTGATGACTTCGATGCAGGGCGACAGGTTCAGGAAAGAGGCGTCGGACTCGTCCGCTTCGGCAACGATGAAGTCGCCGGCGCCCAGCTTGGCGTTGGCGCCAGCGCTGTTCAGGCGGCCGCCAATCACGAAGGTTGGGTCCAGGCCGCCCTCGGCCAGCACGCTGGCAACCAGGCTGGTGGTAGTGGTCTTGCCATGGGTGCCGGCAATCGCAATGCCCTGCTTCAGGCGCATCAATTCGGCCAGCATGACAGCACGCGGCACGATCGGAATGCGTTTGGCTCGTCCCGCGACCACTTCGGGGTTGTCGCCCTTGACGGCGGTGGAGGTCACGATCGCGTCGGCATGCTCGATGTTTTCCGCTGCGTGACCCAGGCTCACCTTCGCACCCAGTTCCGACAGACGCTGGGTGGCTGCATTGCTGCCCAGGTCCGATCCGGATACGGTGTATCCCAGGTTCAGCAACACCTCCGCAATGCCGCTCATCCCTGAGCCGCCGATGCCGACGAAGTGAATGTTTTTGACTTTATGTTTCATGCTTGTGTGGCTAATTCTTCCAGTACATTTGCGATCGTTTCGTTCGCCTGGCGCCTGCCTATGGCATGCGCCGCCTCTGCCATCGTCTTGCATGCATCACGCGGAAGCGATTGCAGCAGTTGCGACAAGCGCTCCGGGTTCAATTCGGTTTGCGGCAAGTGAATCGCCGCCTTCTGGCTCGCCATCCATTGCGCGTTGTCGCGCTGATGCGAGGTGGTCGAGGCCACCAGGGGTACCAGCACGCTGGCGACGCCCGCCGCCGTCAGTTCCGATACGGTGATCGCGCCCGCGCGGCAGATCACCAGGTCCGCTTCCGCGTAACGGCGCGGCATGTCGTCGATGAAATCCACCACTTCCGCTTGCACCTGCGCGTTCGCATAGGCGCTGCGCAGAGCGTCGATGTGCTGCTTGCCCGATTGATGGGTGACAATCGGCCTGGCGTCGACGGGAATTCGAGCGAGAGCCGCCGGCAGACACTCGTTGAGCACTTTTGCGCCCAAGCTTCCGCCCACCACCAGCAAGCGCAACGGGCCGGTGCGACCGGTAAAGCGTTGGGCGGGCAGCGGCACGTCCATGATTTCCTTGCGCACCGGATTCCCGGTCACCATCGCCTTGCTCGCGGCAGCGCCGAAGTCGGCGGGAAATCCGAACAACACGCGTTTGGCCATTGGCGTGAGCGTCTTGTTCGACAGCAGCAAGGCTGCATCGGCATTGACCAGCGCCAGCGGAACACCGCGCAGCTTCGCCATCATGCCGCCGGGAACAGTCACGTAACCGCCCATGCCAAGGACCACATCCGGCTTGCGGCGTCCGATGATGTTGAAGCACGATGCAAACGCGCCGGCCAGTTTGAACAGGCCGCGCACGGTATGTGCGAGTCCCTTGCCGCGCACGCCGGCGAAGTCGATCGAATCCATCTCGATCCTGTGCTTCGGAACGATGTCGCGCTCCATGCCGTGCATGGTGCCAAGCCAGGAAACCTGCCAGCCGCGCGCCTGCATCGTTTGTGCGATCGCCAGACCGGGGAAAATATGACCGCCAGTCCCCGCTGCCATGATCAGAAGGCGTTTCATATGCGCCCTCCCCGCATCAGGACACGATTCTCGTAGTCGATGCGCAGCAGGATGGCGAGCCCGATGCAATTGATCAGTACGCCGGAGCCACCATAACTCATCAGCGGCAAAGTCAAACCCTTGGTCGGCAGCAAGCCGAGATTCACACCCATGTTAATAAACGCCTGTACGCCAATCCAGATTCCAATTCCCTTTGCCGCCAGACCTGCGAAGGTCAGGTCCATCGCAATCGCCTGCCGGCCGATTTCAAACGCGCGCTTGACGATCCAGTAAAACAGCATCACAACCACCAGCACGCCCACGAAACCAAGTTCTTCGCCAATGACTGCCAGCAGGAAGTCGGTGTGCGCTTCGGGCAGGTAATGCAGTTTTTCCACGCTGCCGCCGAGTCCCACGCCGAACAACTCGCCGCGACCGAATGCGATCAGCGAATGGGAAAGCTGGTAAGCCTTGCCCAATGCATTCTCTTCCGTCCACGGATTCAGGTACGCGAAAATCCGCTCGCGCCGCCAGGGTGACAACACGATCACCAAACTGAAAATACCGACCAGTGTCGCGCCGATGCCGCCGAACCAGATGCCGTTGATCCCGCCCAGGAACAAGATGCCCATCGCAATGCAGACGATCACACCGAATGCGCCGAGATCCGGCTCCAGCAGCAGCAACAGACCGACAAACCCGATCGCCACCGTCATCGGCATGAATCCTTTGGTCAGCTTGTGCATCACCTCCTGCTTGCGCACCGTGTAGTTGGCCGCATACAGCACGACAAACAGCTTCATCAGTTCCGATGGCTGCAGGTTGAACACCTTGAACGGCAGCCAGCGCTTGGCGCCGTTGACGCCTTTGCCGATGCCGGGAATCAGCACCAGCACGAGCAGTGCGAGCGTCCCCACAAACAGGTAAGGAGCAAGGCGCTGCCAAGTCTCGACTCGCACGCGGAACGTGAGCAAGCCGGCCAGCATGGAAATCGCAATGAAGCTTGCCTGCCTGACCAGGAAATGCGAATTCTTGTAGCTCGCGTATTTCGGCGAATCGGGCAGCGAAATCGACGCGGAGTACACCATCACCATCCCGAACAGCATCAGAAGCACGACCACCCACACCAGCGGCTGGTCGTACTCCATCATCTTCGAGCGCTGCACGACGCCGGGCAGCGGCGCCTGCGCGGACGGAGACGAAAAGGATGGCATCGCAAATTTCATGAGAGCACCTCGCCCCGCGACAACGCCACTTCACGTACCGCATCGACAAACACCTGCGCGCGGTGTGCGTAATTCCTGAACATGTCCAGGCTGGCGCAGGCCGGCGAAAGCAGCACCGCATCGCCGGTTTGTGCCAGCACGGATGCCTTTTGCACTGCGCCTTCCAAGGTCTCGCAATCGATCAGATCCGCGCCCGTTTGCGCGGCTGCGCTTCGGATGGCTTGCGCATCCTTGCCGATCAGCAGCACGGCGCGCACATATTTGGCAATGGGTTCCGCCAATGGTGCAAAATCCTGGCCTTTGCCGTCACCGCCGGCGATCAGGACCAGGCGCCCCGATCCGCCCTGCGACAAGCCGAGTCCATTCAGCGCGGCGACAGTGGCGCCGACGTTGGTTCCCTTGCTGTCATCGTAATAATCGACGCCGCCGACGTTGGCAATCAGTTCAACCCGGTGCGGTTCGCCGCGATAGTCGCGCAAGCCATGCAGGAGCGGCGCCAAGGGCAGCCCGATCGCACGGCACAGAGCCAGCGCCGCGAGCGCATTGACTGCGTTATGCTGCCCGCGGATCTTGAGCGCATCAGCCGGCATCAGGCGATTGAGGATGATGGGCAGTTCGACGCTGTCTTTCTTGCGGCGGCGTTTTTCGCCATCTTCCGACGCAATCGCCGTGGATAGCCACTGCATGCCGTTGTCCTCGACCAGGCCGAAACACTCCGGACGGTCGGGTTCGTCCGCGCCGAAACTGATGTTGGTGGCAAGCGGCGATGCCATGTGCATCACGCGCGGGTCGTCGCGGTTGAGCAAGCGAATGGTTTGGCTGCCAAAGATGCGCGCCTTGTCCGCCGCATAGGCGTCCATGTCGCCATGCCAGTCGAGATGATCCTGTGTAACATTGAGCACGGTCGCGACATCCGCCAGCAAGCTGTAGGTGGTATGCAACTGGAAGCTCGACAGCTCGAGCACCCAAACCTGCGGCAGATCGTCGGCATCCAGCGCCGCGCGCAGCACATCGAGTGCGGCCGGGCTGATATTGCCGGCGACTTGCGTTTTCAGGCCGGCGCGGCGGCAAAGTAGGCCGGTCAGGCTGGTGACGGTGGTCTTGCCGTTGGTGCCGGTGATCGCAATCACTTTCGGTGCGTATTCGCGTTCCGTACGGAGTGCGGCGAGCGCCTGCGCGAACAATTCGATCTCGCCCCACAAGGGGATATTCTTTTCCTGCGCTGCCGGCGCGATCTCGGCCAGTTCCCGACCGGGTGCAAGTCCCGGGCTGACAGCAACGAAGTCGATACCATCCAGCAGGCCAGCGGTGAACGGGCCGCTGACGAATTCCACCTCCGGCACGGCCTCGCGCAACGCCGGCAGGCGTTCCGGCTCCGGGCGCGTGTCAGCGACGCGCAGTGTCGCGCCGCTGCGCGCGAGCCATTGCGCCATCGCCAGACCGGATTCGCCCAGTCCGAGTACGAGTACGTGTTTGCCTTGGTAGTCCATCAGCGCAGTTTCAAGGTCGAGAGGCCGAACAAGACCAGCATCATCGTGATGATCCAGAAGCGCACCACGACTTTCGTTTCTTTCCAGCCCTTTTGTTCAAAATGGTGATGCAGCGGCGCCATCAGCAGGATGCGGCGGCCGACGCCGTAGCGTTTTTTCGTGTACTTGAAATAAGCGACCTGCATCATCACCGACAGCGTCTCCACCACGAAGATGCCGCCCATGATGAACAGCACGATTTCCTGCCGCACGATCACGGCGACGGTGCCAAGCGCTCCGCCCAGCGCCAGTGCGCCGACGTCGCCCATGAAGACCTGCGCGGGATGCGCGTTATACCAGAGGAAGGCCAAGCCCGCGCCGGACATCGCGCCGCAGAAGATCAGCAATTCGGCCGCGCCGGGAATATGCGGAATGAACAGATATTTCGCATACACCGCGCTGCCCGTCAGGTATGCAATCAGGCCGAGTGCGGAACCGACCATCACGGTCGGCATGATCGCCAGGCCGTCGAGGCCGTCCGTCAGATTGACCGCGTTACTGGTGCCGACGATCACGAAGTAGGTCAGCGCCATGAAGCCCCATACGCCCAGCGGATAGCTGATGGTCTTGAAGAAGGGGACAATCAAGTCGGCTTTCGGCGGCAGGTCGAGGTTGAAGCCGGACTGCACCCACGCGAGGAACAGCTGCCAGACCTTGGTGTTGGTCGGCGCAGAAACGGAGAACGCCAGATAGATCGCCGCAACGATGCCGATCAGCGACTGCCAGAAATACTTCTCCTTCGAGGACATGCCCTCCGGGTTCTTGTACACCACCTTGCGGTAGTCATCGACCCAGCCGATGGCGCCGTAGCCGAGCGTCACGACCAGCACCACCCACACGAAACGGTTGCTCCAGTCGGACCAAAGAAGGGTCGAAATGCCGATCGCGAGCAGGATCAGGGCGCCGCCCATGGTCGGCGTGCCGGATTTGATCAGGTGCGTTTGCGGGCCGTCGGTACGCACTGCTTGCCCGACCTTCAGGCGGGTCAGCATGCGAATCATCGCCGGACCTGCGAGCAGGCCGATCGCCAGCGCCGTCAGTGTGGCGAACACCGCTCGGAAGGTAATGAAGTTGAAGACCCGCAGCGGGCCGAGGTCTTGTTGAAAATATTGTGCTAGCCAGAGCAGCATGTCAGTGAGATCCCTGTCCTTGATCGATTTGATTGACGAGGTGCTGGACTACACGCTCCATCTTCATGAAACGCGAGCCCTTCACCAGCGCCGTCGTGCCGGCGGAAACAAGGCTCTCGGCTGCCTGGTTGATCGATTCGATATTGTCGAAATGCCTCGCTGCCGGGCCGAAGGCCGCGCTTGCATGGCGCGCCAGTTCGCCCAGTGTCAGCAGATGCTCGATTCCCTGGTCGCGCGCATAAGCGCCGATCTCGACATGAAACTGCGGGCCTTCGTCGCCCACTTCGCCCATGTCGCCCAGCACCAGCACCCGCGGTGCGGCGGCGTGCGACAGCACATCGATTGCCGCGCGTACCGAATCCGGGTTGGCGTTGTAGGTATCGTCGATCACCAGGGCACCGCTCTTTGCCGTCTTGCGCTGCAAGCGGCCGTTGACCGGCGCAAATGCCTCCAGACCGCGGACTACTGCGTCCTGAGACACGCCGATCGCGAGCGCGCATGCCGTCGCTGCCAGGGCATTGCGCACGTTGTGCACGCCTGCGGCAGAGAGCTTTACCTGGAAATGTTTCCCACCGGCAGTAATGGACAGATCACTGCCGAAATCGTTCACCTGATATGTGCAACTCACATCCGCGTCCTGCGACAGACCGAATGTCAAGGTCTTGCGTTGGCCAGAGTACGCGCGCCACAAGGATGTATAGGTGTCATCGGCCGGGAATACCGCGACGCCATCCGCCGGCAGCCCAATGATCACGCCGCCGTTTTCCTTCGCGACCGCTTCCACGCTTTCCATGAATTCCTGGTGCTCGCGTTGTGCGTTGTTCACCAGGCCGACGGTCGGCAGTGCTATTCCGGTAATCGTGGCGATCTCGCCCGGATGATTCATGCCGAGCTCGATCACCGCCGCTTTGTACGAGGCATTCAGCCGGAACACGGTGAGCGGCACGCCGATTTCATTGTTCAGATTGCCACGCGTGGCGAGGATCTGGTCCGCGCCGAATGCCGCTGCGAGGATGGACGCGATCATTTCCTTGACCGTCGTCTTGCCGTTGCTGCCGGTGACGCCGATGACCGGCAAGGCAAACTGGCGGCGCCAGTGACGTGCAATTTCGCCAAGCGCGACACGCGTATCCGGCACCACCAGCGCCGGCACCGTCAGCCCATCCGGAACCCGCTCCACCACGACCGCAGCCGCGCCCTTGGCCGCGACCTCGCTCAAAAAATCATGCGCATCAAAACGTTCGCCGCGCAAGGCGACGAACAAACACCCAACGGATACCTGACGGCTGTCGGTCGAAACGCCGTCGAATGCTGCATCGGTCGCGGTGTTGTTCACCACGACGGCACTCGAAATCCATGGCTGCAATTCAGCCAATGATGATTTCATTAATTCATCCCCTTCATTGTTGCTCTTGCAGCCAATGCCAGTGCGGCATGGTCTGCATCCAGAAACGGCAATTTTTTGCCTTTGATCTCTTGATACGGTTCATGGCCTTTACCGGCCAGCAGAACCACATCGTTTTTCCCTGCATGCCGGATTGCCCAAAGAATGGCGGCTGCCCGGTCTTCGATCACGTGCGGTGCATCATGTGCGAGTCGCCCGGCATCGATGCCCTCCACGATCTGCGTCAGAATTGCGGCCGGCTCTTCAGAGCGCGGGTTGTCGCTGGTGACAACGATATGGTCCGCCGACTGAGCTACCTTGCCCATCTGGGGGCGCTTGCCCGGATCACGGTCGCCGCCGCAGCCGAACACGCACCAGAGTTCGCCACTGCGCTGCTGCGCCACCTGATGCAGGGTCGTCAAGGTCTTTTCCAGCGCGTCCGGCGTGTGTGCGTAGTCGATGACAACCAGGGGCGCGTCCTGCCCGCCCAGTTGCTGCATGCGACCCGGCACTGCCGTCAGCGTTTCAGCCGTCTCGACCGCAACCTTGAAGTCGATGCCCTTTGCCAGCAGCACGCCAAGAATGCCGAGAACGTTACTGACATTGAACTGGCCGACAAGTTGCGTCCTGACGTGCGCCGAGCCGAACGCCGAATCGAGTCGGAACACGGTACCGCCATGACTGGTGCGAATCTCGCTGGCACGCAGGGTCGGCACATCCGAGACGGCGCACTCGGTGATCGAGTAGGCAATGAGCGACACGGAGGGATGCTTGTCTTTCATGTGACGGATCAGCCGTAGGCCCATCTCGTCGTCCAGATTGATCACCGCATGCCGCAAGTTTGACCAGTCGAACAGCTTTCTCTTGGCCACTTCATAGGCGTCCATGCTGCCGTGATAATCCAGGTGGTCGCGCGTGAAATTGGTAAACAAGGCGACATCGAAATGCATGCCATCCAGGCGGCCTTGCTCCAGGCCGATCGATGATGCCTCGATGGCAAGCGCCTGTGCGCCCGCGCCGTTCAGTTGCGCCAGCTTGCGCTGCAGGAGCACTGCGTCTGGCGTGGTGTAACCGGTGGTGCTGAAGCCGCCATGTTCTCCGCGCTGGTAGAAACCGACGCCGAGCGTGCCGATGACCGCCGTCGCCTGGCCGAGGCGCGACAGTGCCTGGCCGAGCCAGTTCGTGCAGGAAGTCTTGCCGTTGGTGCCGGTGACGGCAACGCTGAACATGGCGGCGTCCGGATACCCGTAATACGCACTGGCGATCTGGCCGCTGAGTGCCTTGAGATTCGGCACCGCGAGATGGGGCATGGTCCACGCATTGTTCCAGTCGAAACCGGTTGCCTCGTAGATGACTGCCTTTGCGCCGGCTTCCATCGCGCGTTCGATATAGTCGCGGCCGTCGGCGGTTTCACCGGGAAATGCAAAGAAAACATCGCCGGCCTTGAGGCTGCGGGAATCGGACGACAGATCGGCTTTCGGCGCGGTCGCATGCAGCCAGGCCAATGCTTCCGTCAATGTGGAGGTCGGCGCCGCGGTCATCACATGCTCTCCTTCACGCCGTCGGCCGGAATGATGATGTCGGTCACAGGTGAATCCGGCGCAACGTTCAGGGCGCGCAAGGCGTTGGCGGTGACCGAGGCGAACACCGGCGCGGCGACATCACCACCATAGTGCGAGCCGTTCGACGGTTCATCGACCATCACGGCGACAATGATGCGCGGATTGGATACCGGCGCGAATCCGACGAAGGATGCCACATACTTGTTGACGTACTGTCCACCGGCCAGCTTGTGTGCCGTGCCGGTCTTGCCGGCGACGCGGTAGCCCGGAACCTGCGCCTTGGGCGCGGTGCCGGCAGGGCTGACGACCGTTTCCATCATTGCGCGCACGTCGCGCGCGGTTTTTTCCGAAATCACGCGGCGGCTGATCGGTTGATCGCCGGCCTTCTGGAAAGTGAGCGGAATCGTGTCGCCATCACGCGCGAAGATCATGTACGACTGCGCCATCTGAATCAGGGACACCGAAATGCCGTGGCCGTAGCTCATGGTTGCCTGCTCGATCGGGCGCCACGATTTGTACGGGCGCACCCTGCCGGCGACCGCGCCGGGGAAGCCCAGCTTGGGCGGCTGGCCGAAACCGACCGTGGTGAACATTTCCCACATTTGCTGCGGCTGCAGTTGCAGCGCAATCTTCGTCGTTCCGACGTTGGACGATTTTTCAATGACTTCCGAGACCGTCAGCGGGCCGTGCGCGTGCGCGTCGTGGATGGTCGCCTTGCCAATGGTCAGATAGCCAGGCGCGGTCTGGATGACGGTGTTCGGCGTGACCAGCTTGTTTTCCAGCGCAAGCGCGATCGTGAACGGCTTCATGATCGAGCCCGGCTCGAAGGTGTCGGTCAATACCCGGTTGCGCAGCTGCGCGCCGGTCAGGTGCACACGGTCGTTCGGGTTATAGGTCGGCAGATTGGCCAGCGCCAGCACCTCACCGGTCTGCACATCCACCACGACGATACCGGCGGCCTTTGCCTTGTGCTTCTCGACGGCTTCCTTCAACTGTGAGAAAGCGATGTACTGGATCTTGCTGTCGATCGACAAGGCGAGATTCTTGCCGTCATGCGGCATGCGCACCGATTCGATGTCCTCGACGATGCGGCCGAGGCGGTCCTTGATGACGCGTCGGCTGCCGTTGGTGCCGGCCAGATTCTTCTGCGACGCCAGCTCCATGCCCTCCTGTCCGGCGTCTTCAACGTTGGTGAAGCCGACGATGTGCGCCATCACCTCGCCTTCCGGGTAATAGCGCTTGTATTCCTTGCGCGCTTCAATGCCGGGAATACCGAGCTTGGCGATCTTGTCCGCCGCGTCCTGCTCCACCTGCCGCTTCAGGTAGACAAAGCTGCGGTCGGAGTCGAGCTTCTTGTTCAGGTCGCGCTCGCTCATGTCGAGCAGCCTTGCCAGCTCACGCAGTTTTTCCTTCGGCGCGCCCTGCACATCCTCCGGGATTGCCCAGATTGCCTTCACCGGCAAGGACGAGGCCAGCACCTGGCCGTTGCGATCGGTGATCTTGCCGCGCGTGGCCGGCAGCTCAAGCGTGCGTGCGTAGCGCGATTCGCCCTGCTTCTGCAGGAAATCGGTGGAGATGCCTTGCAGCCAGAGCGCGCGGCCAGCAAGCGCCGCGAAGGCGGCGAACATGCCAAACAGGACCACGCGCGAGCGCCAGACGGGCAGTTTCACCGCGAGCACGGGGCTGGCGCTGAATTGCACTCCCTTGGCGGCGGCGGTACGCGACATCAGTTCGCTCCCAGCGTCAGGTATTGCGTGCGGGCGGGCGTGACCTGGACCATGTTCAGGTCGCGTCGTGCGTTGGCTTCAATGCGTGCGTTCTTGCCGAGGGTCGATTGGTCGAGCTGCAGCTGCGACCACTCGATGTCGAGCTGCCTGGCAGCGGCCTGGGCGCGTTCGAGTTCGATGAACAGGCTGCGTGCCTGGTACTGCGCGTTGACAACCGAGAGCGCGCACAACACGAGGGCGGCGGCGAGGACCATGCTGATGCGGCCGCTCATTGCGCTGCTCCGCTGACGGTGGTGCGCTCGGCCACGCGCATGATCGCCGAACGTGCGCGCGGATTGGCGGCGACTTCGGCGTCGGAGGGTTTCAATCTTGCCAGCAGTTTGAGTTCCGGCTGCGGCAGGTCGACCGCACGAATCGGCAGGCGACGGTCAGGCTGCGGCGCGTTGGCCTTGGATGCCATGAAGCGCTTGACGATGCGATCTTCCAGTGAATGAAAGCTGATCACAGCCAGTCTCCCGTGCGGGCCCAGTTTTTTTAATGCGGCTTTCAGCCCTATTTCAAGTTCTTCAAGCTCTTTATTGATGTAAATCCGGATAGCTTGAAATGTGCGAGTGGCCGGGTCCTTGCCTTTCTCGCGGGTTTTGACGGCGTGTGCCACGATCTCGGCAAGCTGTCGTGTGCCTGAAATTGGCTGGACTGCCCGGCGAGCAGCAATCGCCTTTGCAATCTGAAAAGCAAACCGTTCTTCCCCATAATCTCGTATCACCTTTCCTATCGTCTGTTCAGACTCGGTTGCGAGCCATTCCGCCGCCGACATGCCGCGCGTGGTATCCATGCGCATGTCGAGAGGCCCGTCGAGTCGAAAACTGAAACCCCGCACCGCTTCATCCACTTGCGGCGACGAGATGCCCAGGTCCAGCAAAATTCCATCCGCCAGCGTCACGCCACGCGACGCCAGCGCTTCATCCATCGTGGCGAAACTGTCATGCACGATCTCGAAACGTGCATCGCCAATCGCCTGCGCGGTCGCAATCGCTTGCGGATCCTTGTCGAAAGCGATCAGGCGGCCGCGCGGGCCGAGTCGTTCGAGGATCCGGCGGCTGTGACCGCCGCGGCCGAAGGTGCCGTCGACGTACACGCCATTGGCGCGCTCGCCCTCGATCGCCAGCGCATCGACCGCTTCTTCCAGCAGCACCGTTCGGTGCTGCAATTCGGGCACCGTCTTCTGATTCATCACGGGCCGCTAAAACGAAAAGTTACTCAAGACATCAGGCATGCCGTTCGCCACGGCCTGCGCCTCGTCCTGGGCAAGTTTTTCGGCATCCCAGATCTCGAAATGGCTGCCCATGCCAAGCAACATCACGTCGCGCGTCAAGCCGACTGCGGAGCGCAGTTCTGGCGCGATGAGAATGCGGCCGGCCGAGTCCATTTCGACATCGGATGCATTGCCGAGAAAAATGCGCTGCCAGGCGCGCGCCGACATGGGCCACGCGGCGATCTGCTCGCGATGGTTTTCCCAGACCGGGCGCGGAAAGAACAGCAGACAACCATGCGGGTGCCGTGTCAGCGTGACGCGTCCTTCGCATTGAAGCGACAAGGCGTCGCGATGCTTGGCCGGAATCGTCATCCGCCCTTTTGCATCGAGACTCAATGCTGACGCGCCTTGAAACACCCTGATTACCCTCGTGGTTGTTGTTTTTAGTCGTTTTCGTGAACCGCGATTTCCGTATGGCTACAGCTTTTTGCCCCACAAAAATACACTTTTTCACACTGTTGCCCACTTTAGAGGATGGTTTATTTGCGGTCAAGTAATATTCGGAAACAAAAATGCGATTTTTTCCAATGAACTCAATGACTTAGCGCGTTTCGTTGAGGCAACGCATTGAATGAATCCTCAAAATAATTAAGGACTTATCGAAGATAGTGAAGGTGACACCTCAGCTATATACATGTGTTTAAGAGGCCACAAAGCTGTTGCGGCAAGCGAGGATCACGCCGAATGGCGCGCGCAGACTGGCTCTTCGCGATGCACGCGCCGAGTCCACCTGGAAATTTCCTGGCGTCATTTAGGCGCCTGCCACGGCACTTAGTTCAACGCCCGCCAGCATCTCGGCGAGACGGATGACAACCGTGCGATCGCGCGCGCGGCAGGACACGCGCAGACAGGCGGGCGGAATTGAGCCGAAGGCAGATCCATCCGAGATCACTTCGACAACTCCGAGATTCGGTTGCCCGCGTCTTCGATCATTGCAGGCGACAGCCAGCGCGGACATAGCAGTCAGGATTGCTGTCGCACTTCCGTTGTCGAACCGCGCCCCGATGTCAGATTTGCATCACCCTAACAAACCGGCATTTCGTCTTGCGGATCGATGACAACGCCATTCGCACGCCGCCCAGCATTCCATCGAATACAAGGCGCACGCGGCCCATGCCCGAGTGCGTCGACGCTCAGCCATCCTTGTCGACTGACTCGATGCAGACATCGCGCAATGCAAAGTACTTCGCTTTGAATCGCACCTTAGCGTCATACCTCCCCGTCTCCATACAACACTGTACGTCAGCGAAGAAATATCCCTTTGCTTAAAGATGTATTTTTAATGTATCATTTAAAAAAGCGCGGCGAAGAGGATGGAAAAACGATTCGCACATCGTCAAGCCTCCTGCAAGCAGCACGGTTTTCGACTGAAAGGACCTTAGCAACCATGAGTGCATCATTTACCAAATCCACAGCCAGAAATATCTTTTACGGAGGGGCGGTTTTTTTCTTCCTCCTGTTTCTGGCCATGACCTTCGACACCATGCAGACACTGCCCAAGCGTGACAACCGGGCGAACCTGACGGAGTCCGTCGCGCGCGGCAAGCATATCTGGGAGACGCGCAATTGCATCGGTTGCCACACGCTGATGGGCGAAGGTGCTTACTTCGCACCGGAGCTGGGCAACGTCTATGTCCGCCGCGGTCCTGATTTCATCAAGGCATGGATCAAGGGACAGCCGACCGGCGCTCCGGGCCGCCGCCAGATGCCGCAGTTCCACCTGACCGATCAACAGCTCAACGACCTCGTCGACTTCCTCAAGTACACCTCTGAAGTCAACACTTCCAAATGGCCGCCGAACGTCGAGGGCTGATACAGGCACACAGATCATTGCAATCATCGGAGAAATAAATGCAATTTAAATCACAGGCGGTCGCGAAGCCTTACTTCATCGCGGCTATCGGCCTCTTCCTCGGGCAGATTCTCTTCGGCCTGATCATGGGCTTGCAGTACGTCGTGGGAGATTTCCTGTTCCCGGCGATACCGTTCAACGTGGCGCGGATGGTGCATACCAATCTGCTGATCGTGTGGCTGCTGTTCGGCTTCATGGGCGCGGCGTATTACCTCATTCCGGAGGAATCGGAACGCGAACTGCACAGCCCGAAGCTGGCGCTTGCCATGTTCTGGGTATTCCTGGTTGCGGGCGCGCTGACCATCCTCGGTTATCTGTTCGTGCCTTACGCGACACTGGCCGACTACACGGGCAACAACCTGCTGGCGACGATGGGGCGCGAGTTCCTCGAACAGCCGCTGCCGACCAAGGTCGGTATCGTGATCGTTGCGCTGGTATTCCTGTACAACATCTCGATGACCATCCTGCGCGGCCGCAAGACCAGCATCAACCTGGTCATGCTGGTTGGTCTGTGGGGTCTGGCGATTTTCTTCCTGTTCTCGTTCTACAACCCGGCCAACATCGTCAAGGACAAGTTCTACTGGTGGTGGGTGGTTCACCTCTGGGTGGAAGGCGTCTGGGAACTGATCATGGGCGCAATGCTGGCCTTCGTACTGATCAAGGTCACCGGCGTGGATCGTGAAGTTATCGAAAAATGGCTGTACGTGATCATCGCCATGGCGCTGATCTCGGGCATCATCGGCACCGGCCACCACTTCTACTGGATCGGCGCTCCGGAATACTGGCAATGGTGGGGTAGCGTGTTCTCCGCACTTGAACCGATTCCGTTCTTCATGATGACCGTGTTCGCGTTCAACATGGTGAACCGCCGCCGTCGTGAGCATCCGAACCGTGCAGCCGTGTTGTGGGCATTGGGTACCGGCGTGATGGCATTCCTCGGCGCTGGCGTGTGGGGTTTCCTGCACACCCTGGCTCCGGTGAACTACTACACCCACGGCAGCCAGATCACCGCTGCACACGGCCACATGGCTTTCTTTGGCGCCTATGCCATGGTGGTACTGACCATGATCAGCTACACCATGCCGCTGATGCGCGGTCGCCCTGCCAACTGCAAATCGGCACAGACGGCAGAAATGTACGGCTTCTGGCTGATGACGATCGCCATGGTGCTGATCACCTTGTTCCTGACCGCTGCCGGCATCCTGCAGGTCTGGCTGCAACGCGTGTCGAGCACACCGATGTCGTTCATGGCAACGCAAGACCAGCTCAGCGTGTTCTACTGGCTACGTGAAGGCTCAGGCCTCATGTTCTTCGTCGGCCTCGTTCTGTACATCGCAAGCTTCTTCATCAAAGGCAAGGACAAGGCACTCGCCTGATCCTTGACAACCTGTCACTGAGTCACCCGCCCGGTCCGCCGGGCGGGCAAAGAAAACATCGTGGACGCTACACTCTCTCCCTACGCATCACAGCCCGCACGTCGCGAGCTTCCCGGCGACCTCGCCATGTGGTGCTTTATCCTTGCCGAACTGCTGGTGTTCGGCATTTTTTTTCTGGCTTACGCATTCGCGCGCGCGCGCAATGTGGAACTGTTTAATGCCTCGCAACTCGAACTGAACCGGGTCAGCGGGCTAATCAATACCTTGCTGCTGGTGACCAGCAGCTATTTCGTGGTGCGCGCCGTCGAGGCAATCCGGCGCGACCGCCACCGGATTTGCGCGCGCTGGCTTGCCGCCGCGATGATTTTGGGCAGCGCATTTATGGTCCTCAAGCTCATCGAGTTCGGCACCAAGGTCAGCGACGGCATCAGCATGTCGACCAATACTTTTTACATGTTCTATCTGTTCCTCGGCTTCTTTCATTTCATGCACGTCCTGCTCGGCATGGTGATTCTCGGCGCGGTGGCATTGAAGGCGCGACGCGGCGAATACAGCGCCGCCGAACATGCCGGCGTCGAGACCGGGGCATCCTACTGGCACATGGTCGACCTCGTGTGGATCGTGCTCTTCCCTCTAATTTACGTATTGCATTAAATGATTACTGCATCGACACGCCAATGGCTCATGCTGCTCGCACTCACCGTGCTGAGCTTCAGCATGACGGAAACCGCCTGGTCGGGGAACGCCGTCCTCATCCCCGTGCTGCTCGCGACGCTCGTCAAGGGACGCGTCGTCATCGACCGCTTCATGGCGCTGAGGCACGTCGCCGCCTTCTGGCGCTGGCTCGTGCTCGGCTGGCTGATCGTCGTGCTCGGCGCGATTGCCTATGCATTCCATATTTCCCTGCATTGAAAGATCCACATCATGAACGACATTGCTGCTCCAGGCCTGATGGCCGCGCTGAATATCCCGTTCTATCAACCGGTCGGCAACGAGTGCGAGCTGTTCGACTACGCATTCCGCAACCGCCTGCCGCTGCTCATCAAAGGTCCGACCGGCTGCGGCAAGACGCGCTTCGTCGCGCACATGGCCGCACGCCTGGCCCGCCCGCTGATTACGGTGGCATGCCATGACGACCTCACCGCGGCGGACCTCGTCGGCCGTCACCTGATCGGCGACGGACAGACCATCTGGTCCGACGGACCGCTGACGCGCGCAGTGCGCCAGGGCGGTATCTGCTATCTCGACGAAGTGGTCGAGGCGCGCAAGGACACCACCGTTGTGCTGCATCCGCTGACCGATGATCGCCGCATCCTGCCGATCGAGCGTACCGGTGAAGAGTTGCAGGCACCCGATGACTTCATGCTGGTGGTGTCGTACAACCCGGGCTACCAGAATCTGCTGAAGAGTCTCAAGCCTTCGACACGCCAGCGTTTCGTGGCCATCAGTTTCGGCTTCCCGCCAGCCGAGCTGGAACAGAAGATCATCATCGCGGAAACCGGCGTCGAGGCGATGCAGGCAACGCAACTGGTGACCCTCGCTGGCCACTTCCGCCAGCTGAAGGATCACGATCTCGAAGAAGCCGTATCCACTCGCCTGCTGGTCTATGCGGCCAGCCTCATCCGCTCCGGCTGCAATCCGGTGGATGCCTGCGAAGCCGCGCTGGTGGAGCCGCTCACCGACGATGCCGATACCGCCGCAGCGCTGCTTGAGGTGATCAAAGCCACTTTCGGGCGATAAGAGCCGCAAACGCATTCGCTGATGGAGGTGGTAAATGGCAATCCCGCAACCCCAGTCGCTGACTGGGCCACGCGTTGCGCCCTCGATCGGGGGCAAGACTGCCGGCCTGTTCGGCATACGCGTGCAGCGCTGGCGGCAATTGACGCAGACCGCGTTCTTCCTGCTGTTCATTTTCTCGCCGGTATTCGATATTTTCCGGCTCGACCTGAACGTCAAGCATTTCATTTTCTTCGGCCTTGACTGGACGCTCGGGCTGGACGATTTCCTGGCCGGCCGTGCATCGGCCGCGCAGGCGTCGCTGAATATCGTGTTGCGCGGATTCCTCCCGCTGCTCGGGATCGGCAGCACGCTCATCTACGTGAGCTGGAAATGGGGTCGCCTGTACTGCGGCTGGCTCTGCCCGCATTTTTCCGTGGTCGAAACCATCAATCAGACGCTGCGCCGCGCCATCGGCAAGCAAAGCCTGTGGGACAAGAAGAAACTGCCGGCGCGCAATCCAGACGGCACCCGGACGCCACATGATGCGATCTGGTGGTTCGCGGTCATTCCGTTAGTGGTCTGCTGCGCGATGTTGTGGGCGGTGGTCCTGCTGACCTACCTGCTGCCTCCCGCCGAGATATACGGCAACATCTGGCACGGCACCTTGACGCGCAATCAGACGATTTTCCTCACGGCCGGCAGCATTGCCTTCTTCATCGAGTTCATGTTCGCGCGGCATCTGTTCTGCCGCTACGCTTGCGCGATCGGCTTCTTCCAGAGCCTGGCCTGGATGGCGAACGACAAGGCGATGGTGGTCGGCTTCAAGCGCGAACGCGCGAAGGATTGCTCCACCTGCTTCTCCGCCTGCGATCATGTTTGCCCGATGCGGCTGAATCCGCGCAACGTCAAGCGCATGATGTTCGCCTGCGTGCAGTGCGGCCAGTGCGTCGATGCCTGCGAACAGACACAGGAAGACAATCCCAACGGCCAACTGCTCAACTGGGTGCACGACCTGCGCGCCGAGTCCGAGGCAGCATTCAACGTCAGCGAGGCACGCGTCATCATGATGAAGCGCGCAACTGCCGAGCGAAAGGAAGCATGACATGGAAGAATTCGTCGGCGGCTTGTGGGACAAGCTGATTACACGGACCGCCTATCGCGGTTTTCCGAAGGCACGTGTCGAACTGAAGGACATGGAAAAGATCGCGCCGATCTTCTTTCGCGCGCTGGGCGGCGACGCCGGCCTGAACGTCCGTGCCGGCACCGCCACGGAGCACGGCGCGCGGCGCGGATGGCTGGAACGCGTGGCCGGTGTCGGCGAAAAAATCGAACTGGCATGGAGCGACGAGAACACGCTGCACTTGCCGTCATCGATCGACATCTATCCGGAGCGCGAACAGAACCGCGAACTCTACCTGTGGCTGATCGCGCTCGCCGCGCATGACGTCGCGCCCGACGAGAGCTGGATCGTCCGCAACCAGAAAGCGACCCAGGCGACCCTGCTGGCCTTGCCCGGGATGGTCTCGCGCTACATGAAGCTGACCGCAGCCGAAATCGCCCGGCGTCCGTCCCCCGCTTCGCTGCCGCCTGCGGATGCCGCAGCGGAATCGGCGATTCAGGCCGCGCTGTGCGATCCCGGTTCAGTGGATGAATATGTGCCCGGACGTCGTCCGCCAGCGCCGGTGCCGCTCTGGCTGCATCCCGAACCGCCGGCGGCGGCAGGCGAAAGCCGCAAGGCGGGCAGCGCCGAGCCGGAGCAGCCCGAGGGCGGCAAGGTGGAGCGCGACGCCGATGCGCGCAAGCGCCGCGCCGAGAACGTCGAGATGCCGAAACCCGACAGTCCGTTCATCCTGCTGTTCCGCGCCGAGAGCCTGTTCTCGTGGGCCGAGTATGTGAAGGTCAATCGCGATCTGGATGAAGACGACAACGAAGACGCGGCGAAGGCGGCCGAGGACCTCGAAGTCATGAGCGTCGCGCAGGATGGCAAGACGACCGCCAGCCGGGTCCGCTTCGATCTCGATCTGCCGGCAGAAGCCGACGATGACCTGGTGCTCGCCGACGGCATCCTGCTGCCCGAGTGGAATTATCGCAAGCAAAGCTTGCAGGAGAAACACTGCCGACTGCAGATGCTGCTGGCGCGCGACGCCGAACCGTGCGAACTTCCGGTGGCCTTGCGCGCCAACGCGAAGCGTCTGCGCAACCAGTTCCAGGCACTCGCACCGCAACGCGCCCGCCTGCGCGCGCAGACCTCGGGCAGCGACCTCGACCTCGATGCCTGCGTGCGCTACCAGGCGGAGAAAGCCAGCGGCGCGCCGGTATCCGAGCCGGGCCTGTACATTGACAGCCGCAACCAGTTGCGCGATCTGTCCTGCCTTCTGCTGGCGGACCTGTCCTTGTCGACCGACGCATGGGTGAATAATTCGGCGCGCGTCATCGATGTCATTCGTGACAGTCTGATGCTGTTCGGCGAGGCCTTGGCGGCGACCGGCGACCGCTTTGCGCTGTACGGATTTTCATCGGTGCGCCGCGAGAACGTGCGCTACCATCTTCTGAAAGGTTTCGACGAACGCTACGACGGCACGATCCGCGGACGGCTGGCGGCGCTCAAGCCCGGCTTTTATACGCGGATGGGCGCGGCGATCCGCCACTCGGCAGCGATCCTCTCCAAGCAGAAATCCGCTCGGCGTTTGTTGCTGATCCTCACCGACGGCAAGCCGAACGATCTGGACAAGTATGAAGGCCGCTACGGCATCGAAGACACGCGCATGGCGATCCACGAAGCGCGACGACTCGGGCTCACGCCGTTTTGCGTGACCATCGATGAAGAAGCGGGAGATTACCTTCCGCATCTGTTCGGCGCGGGCGGGTATGTCGTGGTGCGGGACGCGGCGATGCTGCCGCAGGTGTTACCGAAACTGTATGTGCAACTGACCGGGAATGGTCATTGAAGAGATTGCGCGTCCGTTACCCGGACGCGCTTCAGTCTTTCTCCGCCAGGCGGTCGTTCAGAAGCCGACTGCCAGCACTGCGTAAATCGCCAGCACGCTGCCGATGAATGCCGTGCCATAGCATGCCATCTTCGATGCCGGGCTCGGATGGATCCCGACGTCATGCAGGCTCTTGAAGATGCGGTGCGCGGCGTGCCACAGGTACAGAATGATCACCGCCAGGATGCAGAGCTTGCCGATGATGTTCTGGCTGAAGGCCAGCATGCGCGGATAGCTCATCAGCTCATGCGGGAGCAGGAAACCGAGCGGAACCGCGATGCCGGTGATGAAAATCAGCACCGGGCCGGTCAATGCGGACAGCATGCCGCCGCCGCCGAACAGCGCCCAGAAAATCGGCGCGTTGGATCTTTTTTTCATGGCTTCACACTCCAGACCAGCAAGAAAATCACCAGCGTGACGACCACCGCGACCACCACGCCGACGGTCGTGATCACACCACCTTCAACCCGCTTGTCGTTGGAATACATCGGCGGCATGGTCTTGGGCATGATCTCGAACCAGCTCCATGTGTGGTACGCCATCCCCACCAGCCCGAGCAGGTGCAGCACGATCGAGACCGGATGCGTGAGCACCCCCAGCCAGGTGTTGAAGGCGGCCTCGCCGCGCGCCAGACTGAGCAGTCCGATCAGCAGCATGATCGCGTACGCAGCCACCACGAAGGCGGTGACTTCACGCGCCATGTACTTCACAAAGAACGGATTCTTGCGCCACCAGCCGTCCATTGAACGCACATACGGCCGGCGCGCGTCGCTTTGCTGATTGCTCATTTGACGGCTCCTTTAGGACGGATCAGGTTGGAGAAGAAATCCTTGGCGCTGTTGATCTTGTTCAGGTTGACCGCGCTGGCCGGATCCACGCCTTTCGGGCAGACCTCGGAGCAGTAGCCGACTGCCGTGCAGTTCCACACGCCTTCCTCCGCATTCACGATCTCCATGCGTTCCGCCTTCGCGCCGTCACGATTGTCTTCGTTGTAACGGTGCAGCAGGGCGAGCACGCCGGGGCCCATGAATTCATTGTTCAGGCCGTACTGCGGACAGGCTGCGTAGCACAGCATGCAATTGATGCAGGAACTGTACTGCTCGTAGCGATCGCGCTGTTCCGGCGTCTGCAGGTATTCGCCCTGATCCAGCCGGCGCACTTCCTTCGCAATGATGTAGGGCTTGATGCTTTCCAGCTTGTTGATGAAGTCGTCCGGGCGCACCACCAGATCGCGCTCGATCGGGAAGTGGTTGAGCGGCTCCACCCGCAGCTTGTTCGGATAGAAGGTGCGCAGGAAGGTATGGCAGGACAATTCAGGTTTGCCGTTGATCATCATGCCGCAGCTTCCGCAGATCGCCATGCGGCAGGACCAGCGGTAACTGAGCGTGCTGTCGAGCTCTTCCTTGATGTACTGCAGCCCCTGCAGCACCGACATGTCATCGGTGAACGGCACGGAATAGGTCTGGAAGAACGGTTCGGTGTCCAGCTCGGGGCGGTAACGCAGGACCTCGATCTCGATCACCCTTTGCATTTCAGCCATGGGCTTTCTCCTTGCTTTGCTCCGCGGCTGCCGCCGCCTCGCCCGCCGCACCGTAGGCACGGACTGCCGGTTGCGACTTGGTGATTTTCACATCACCCCAGCCGATGGCCGGCGCGTCAGCGCCCTTGTATGTGGCGAGAGTGTGCTTGAGGAAGTTGACGTCGTCGCGTTCTTCATAGCCATCGATGCGCTGATGCGCGCCGCGTGATTCCTTGCGGTTGAACGCGGAATACGCCATCGCCTGCGCCACATCGAGCTGGAAGCCGAGTTCGATCGCCTGCAGCCAGTCGGTATTCCAGACGCTCGACTTGTCGTCCACGCCCACGTTGCGGAAGCGCAGTTTGAGTTCGTCGATCTTGTCGCACGTTTCCTGCATTTCCTTGCCGATGCGATAAATGCCGCAACCGCGTTCCATGGCCAGCGCCATTTCCTTGCGCAGCACCGAGATGCGCTCCTTGCCGCCTTCGCGCTTGACCAGAGACAGCGCGCGCTGCTGGGCATCGCCCGCCTGCTTCACGATGCTCGATCCCGCGCTGTACGAGACCGTGCGTGCGAATCGCGCGGCTTCGTCGCCAGCCACCCTGCCGAACACGCACAGCTCCGCCAGCGAATTGGAGCCGAGACGGTTCGCGCCGTGGATGCCCACGCTTGAGCATTCGCCCGCCGCATACAAGCCCGGCAATGGCGAAGCAGTCTTGCCATTCACCGTGATGCCGCCCATCGTGTAATGGACCGCCGGGCGCACCGGAATCGGTTGATGTACCGGGTTGATGTTCATGAAGCGTTCCGCCATCTCGCAGATCAGCGGCAAGCGCTCAAGAATGTGTTTCTCGCCAAGATGGCGCAGGTCGAGCAGCACGGCGGAGCCTTGCGGCGTCTCGATGGTGCGGCCCTTGCGGTCCTCGTGCCAGAAGGCTTGCGACAGGCGATCGCGCGGACCAAGTTCCATCGCCTTCTTGCGCGGCCACGGATCCGGCGGCCCGAGACCGTAGTCTTGCAGGTATCGATAGTTGTCCTTGTTGACCAGGATGCCGCCTTCACCGCGGCAGGCCTCGGTGAACAGCAAGCCGGTGCCGGGCATGCAGGTCGGATGGTATTGCACGAATTCCATGTCGCGCAGCGGCACGCCGTGACGGTAGGCCAGCGCCATGCCGTCGCCGGTGACGATGCCGCCGTTGGTGCTCTGGCGGAATACGCGCCCGGCGCCGCCGGTGGCGATGACAACCGCCTTGGCCTTGATGAGCACGAACTTGCCGGTGCTGATCTGGATCGCCACCACCCCCTGGCAGCGCCCCTCTTCGACAATCAGGTCGCAGACGAAGTATTCATCGAAGCGTTTGATCGACGGATATTTGATCGAGGTCTGGAACAAGGTGTGCAGCATGTGAAAGCCGGTCTTGTCGGCAGCGAACCAGGTTCGCTCGATCTTCATGCCGCCGAATGCGCGCACGTTGACATGGCCGTCTTCCTTGCGGCTCCACGGGCAGCCCCAGTGCTCCATCTGGATCATTTCGCGGGTGCAGTTCTCGACGAAGTACTCGACCACGTCCTGTTCGCACAGCCAGTCGCCGCCATGCACGGTGTCATTGAAATGATGATCCAGACTGTCATGCGCTTGCGTCACGGCGGCCGATCCGCCTTCTGCAGCCACGGTATGGCTGCGCATCGGGTAAACCTTGGCAATCAGTGCGATCTTGAGTGTCGGGTCCTGCTCGGCGGCTGCAATTGCCGCCCGCAGTCCGGCACCGCCCGCACCGACGATAGCAACATCGGCTTCGAATATTTCCACAGTAGCCCCTTCCTGATCGTGGCGAAATTTCTGTTTTGCAACAGACAAGGTCAATATAGGAGCCTTGACATTTATCGCCAATGACCCAAGTCAAAGTTTCCCAAGTAAGGATTTTCGGGCCGAAGCAAAGCATCTCCTTGTGGCATTTTTCGGGATCGCACCTCGATTATTTCCAAATCAGGAATGCTGCATTCATTTTTAGCATCTTTTTCTCAAGGAGAGCAATGCTTACACTGTGCTTCATCGATGAGCACACAAGAAGTGCGACTCACCGAGGCAGGATCCACCGGCTGCCCTTTTTGCCCGATCCGCCGAGCCCGAATCCCACTTTTTTGGAGAATGAAAATGAAAGCGAAAAATCTGATCACCGCCGTTGCCGCATTTGCTCTTGCAGGTTCCGCTTTTGCCGCTGGCAATACCGAATATGTCGACTTCAGCAATGTGCAGCCCGTCAAGACGCGCGCCGAAGTCCGCGCAGAACTCGAACAAGCCCGCCAGCAAGGTCAACTGGCACAGGCCGAATACGTCGAATTCAATCATGTCGCATCGACCCGCACTCGGGATGATGTACGCAAGGAAGCGATTCGCGCCGCACGCGGTGATTCCGCGAGCGGCACCTACTTCGGCGGCTGATGTGCGGTTCGCCCGAAAAAAACGCCACGCATGCCGTGGCGTTTTTTCATTGTCCGGTTGAACGACGCACGGAGAAAAGCCCGCTGGTCGTGGGATGAAGTTTCGGAAGCAGGAAGGCGCTTCCGGGCGCACCTGGAGAAACTACTTAGCGGCCGCTAAAACTGAAGGGTGCCCGGATTCACGATCCCGCGCTATTCGCTGTTTCCATCCCACGGCCGGCGGGCTCTTTATCGGCCCTTCGAACTGAGGTTTCGAACTTTACCGGAATCACCCATGCGCACGTTGAGCTTGCTCAAGTTGCACACCATGGTGCGACACAGCAGATTGTGTGCAATTCAATGCGGGAAATGTCGCATGCGCGGCATGAAAGAAAAGTGAAGCAAGCCGATAGGCCGGATTCTGTTACGACGGGCGAGGTTGCCCTCGACCGTTATGACAGCCATTCCTCTAGGCCGTGAATTACTCCACGGCTCAAGCTTCCTACCCGCACGCTCCGCGAGCAACATCAATGCGTGCCTATTTGGAATTGCTCCGGGTGGAGGTTACCGCGTTTCACCCTTTGTGACGCAGGGAGCGGCTTTCGCCCTCCCCGGTCCCAAAGACTCGTCTCTGTGGCCCTGTTCCGCGCCTCACGGCGGACGGTCGTTAGCCGTCACCCTGCTCTGTGGAGTCCGGACCTTCCTCCCGCCATCTCGCGATGGCCAGCGGCTGTCTGGCTTGCTTCACCCCGCATTTTACCGCATCACTCGCTCCGTCGTTTTCTGCTACGGTATTGTTTTTCTCGAACTTCAACAAACCATGCTGACAACTCGAACCGGCGGCCAGATACTGGTCGATGCACTCCAGACCCATGGGGCCGATATCGCATTCGGCGTGCCGGGCGAAAGCTATCTCGCGGTGCTCGACGCACTGCACGATTCGTCGATCCGTTTCATCGTCAATCGCCAGGAAGGCGGCGCGGCGTTCATGGCCGAAGCCTACGGCAAGTTGACCGGCCGTCCCGGCATCTGCCTTGTCACGCGCGGCCCCGGTGCGAGCAATGCAGCGATCGGCGTGCACACGGCACAGCAGGATTCAACGCCGATGATCCTGTTCGTCGGGCAGGTCGGCAACGACTTTGTCGAACGCGAAGCCTTCCAGGAAATCGATTACCGGCGCATGTTCGGCACCCTCGCCAAATGGGTCGCGCAAATCGATCGCGCCGATCGCATTCCCGAATACGTCGCGCGCGCTTTCCAGGTCGCCACCAGCGGACGCCCCGGCCCGGTCGTACTCGCGCTGCCCGAAGACATGCTGGCCAGCTCGGCGAGCGTGCCCGATGCGCGACCGTATCAGCCGGTACAGGCTTCGCCATCGCCGGCACAGGTGGCGCGACTGCGCGACATGCTGAGCGTCGCCCGGCGCCCTCTGCTCGTGCTCGGCGGCGCAGGCTGGGATAATGCGTCCTGCGACGACATGCGCCGCTTCATTGAAGCCAATGCATTGCCGACTGCCTGCGCATTTCGTTTCCAGGACCTACTCGACAATCGTCATCCGCAATACATCGGTGACGTCGGCATCGGCATCAACCCGAAGCTGGCCGAGCGCATCAAGTCCGCCGACCTGATCCTGGCCATCGGACCGCGCCTCGGTGAAATGACGACCGGGGGATACACACTGCTGCAAGCGCCGCTGCCGCAGCAGAAACTGATCCATGTGCATGCCTCGACGGAAGAGCTTGGCCGCGTCTATCAGGCGGACCTGATGATCAACAGCGGCATGCCGCAAATCGCTGCGGCACTGGCCGACATGATGCCGGTTGATGCGAGCGCATGGAAAGACACCGCGGCACAGGCACGCGCCGAACTGCAGGCATGGCAGGCGGAACCACCGATATTCAAGGGCACGTCCGAGAAGCTCAATCTTTGGCAGGTCGTGCAAACGCTGAAAGCCGAACTGCCTGCCGATACGCTCCTCGCCAATGGCGCGGGCAACTTCGCCACCTGGGCACACCGCTTCTGGCCGTATGGCGGATTCAGGACGCAACTCGCGCCGACATCGGGCGCCATGGGCTATGGCGTGCCGGCCGCCGTTGCCGCGAAAATCGTTGAACAGGCGCACGGCAGACAGCGCATGGTCCTCAACTTCGCGGGCGATGGCGACTTCATGATGAACGGACAGGAATTGGCGACTGCGGTGCAGTATCGTGCGGGCGTGCTGTTCATCGTTTTCAACAACGGCGCCTTTGGCACGATACGCATGCATCAGGAACGGGAATATCCGGCGCGTGTGTCGGGCACCGAATTGCGGAATCCGGACTTTGCCGCACTGGCGCGGGCGTACGGCGCCTACGGCGAAACAGTCGACACGACTGAGGCCTTTGCACCCGCACTGCAGCGCGCGCAATCGCATATCGCCACAAGCAGTCTGCCCGCACTCATCGAGCTGCGTTACGACGCCAATCTCATCACGCCGAATGCGACGCTCAACACGATCCGCCAGACAGCGCTGCAATCCAGGCGCGGAACCTGAAGTCGGGCCTGCCGCAGCGCTTCCGCCACCTGCTCGCGCAACCAGCAATTGGCGGGGTCGTTTGTCGAGCTGTTATGCCAGTAGTAGTACGCTTCGATGTCCTGCATGTTGAACGGGAGTGCATAGATGCAGTTGTCGACTGGCTGGTTGAAGGTTTCGGCGTGGCGCTCCGGCATGGTCAGCAGCAAGTCGGTTGTGCTTACCACGCTGCATGCGGTGAAGTAATCCTGACAGCGCAGGCGGACACGGCGATGCAGGTCATGCCGCCCCAATTCCAGGTCCTGCAAACCGGGACCGCGCCTGCGCGTGCTGACCAGGATGTATCCCTGTCTCATGTAAGTTGCCAGCATCAGTTCGCCCAAAATGTGAGGATGATCCCGCCGTGCAACCACCACCATTGCGCCCGCCGGCATCGCGGTACGCCGCACATTCGGTGATAGCGGCAGAGGCGCGTCGATCGCGGCGTCGATGGCTCCGGTTTCGAGCTCCTGTTCCAGGCCGCGACGATTCACGCGTACCGCTGCGATGTCCACTCGCGGCGCCCTGCCGCTGATGTACTGCAAGAGCGGCAGCAACAACATCAACTCCAGCATCCCGCGCACCGCGATCGTGAAGCGCCGCCGCGTGCTGGCCGGCTCGAAGCGCCCTGCCTCATTGAGCGTGATCTCGATGCCGCGCAAGGAGCGCCTGATCGGCTCGTTCAGGCTGCGTGCCAGCGGCTTGGGCACAATCGTGCGGTCCTCCCGGACGAACAAGGGACCGTCGAACAACATGCGCAAGCGCGTCAGCGCATGACTGATCGCCGATTGCGTGAGATTCAGCTTTTCGCTTGCCCTGGTGATGCTGCCTTCGGCGCAAATCGCATCCAGCACCACCAGCAGGTTCAAATCGATGCGGCTGATATGTCTGTTGTTCATGGATTGAAATGAAAACCTTTCAGTTGAGTCTGCTGCCGGTTTCCTCTTAACCTGAATACGATTCCTGCGCTACTGCTCGCGTCGCCGCGCTTGTTCGCACATCGTGCCTGCTCGCAGCCGCGACGGTTCTACCCATCCTTTCCACCCCGTCCTGGGCCGCCGGCTATACCCAAACCCGCTATCCGATCGTGCTGGTGCACGGCTTGCTCGGCTTCGACAACATCGGGCCGTTCGGCTACTGGTATGGCATTCCGTCCGCCATGCGCGACGGCGGCGCCCAGGTTTATGTCGTGCAGGTATCGGCGACCAACAGCACCGAAGTGCGCGGTGAACAACTGCTCACCCAGGTACAGCAGATTCTTGCCATTACCGGCGCGGCGACGCCAGCTTATTGCCGGGGCAACTGGAACAGAAGGCTGCCGTAATGCGCCAGCGACGACGATGTCTAACGGATGCGCGCCGCCAGTGTGGGCCCCGAGGCGGCCAACCGCCTAGGCGACGTCGACCGCGAGCAGGCGGAATGGAAAGCGCGCATCGACGCCTATCTCGGCGAACGCAAGCGGCTGCTCGCAAATTCAGGCAGCAGCGATCTGTCCGCTGCCTTGCAGCAACTGCGGGATGCACGTTTCACTCCGGATGAGCAAAGACGTCTTGCCGCATATGAACAGAATCCCTGATGCCGGCACGCGTCCTTTGGTGTGATCGCGCTTGCGCTTCGCGTTTATCTGCAGGTTTTGTATGACAGCCATAGAATTTTTTCGCGCCGATAATGTCAAGTAGTACGCGGCCACCAATGTGGCGCTGAACAACAATCTTGAATTCCTGGCATCCGGATCTTTTGTCCTATGGCACTTGTCTCCATTACCGAGGCGGCGAAACTGGTTCGCAAAAACCGGTCGACGATCTATCGCGACATTGAAAAGGGCCGTCTGAGCAAGACTGTTTCTCCCGAAGGCGAGACGCAGATCGAAACGTCCGAATTGCTGCGCACCTATGGCCGCTTGCATACGGGCGAAGACGATGACGGCGAAGTATCCGACAAGGACAAGGTGAAAATCGCGCTCCTGGAGGAACGAAACCGTTCGCTGGAACGGGCGCTGGCGCTCGAAGCGGAATTGCGCAAGGTGAAGGATCAGGTCACCAATGAATTGCGTGCGCGGCTTGCCGACAAGGAAAGCGTGATCAAGGTGCTAGAAAGCAAAGTGCTTTTCCTGGAGTACGACAAGCAGGTTGAATCGCTCTCGCCGCACCACGATGAGGATGACGACGACAAAAGACCGAAAACGGATGAGGATGCCGAATCCCGGCAGGGATGGTGGTCGCGCTTGCTGCACAAGAAGCACGGGTCCTCGCTATCGAAATGAACCCGGCCTCGCCGCTCCAGGCCGGTATCACTTCCGCCGGTCCTTGTCCGGCGGAATGATTGCCGCGGGCTTCACACAAACTTGGTGAAGTCCGGCCTTCTCTTCTCAAAGAATGCGGTAAACGCTTCCTTCGCTTCCTTCGACATCAGCATCTCGCCGAAATGCTTGTTTTCTTCCATCATGCGTGCATTGATGGCTTCCGCCTGCGCGCCCTTCATCAGGCGCTTGGTCGTGCGCAGCGATGATGCGGGCAAGGCTGCCAGCGTTGCGGCCTGCGCATGCGCGAAGTCCGCCAGTTCCGCGACCGGCACCACGCGGCTGACCAAACCCATGTCATAGGCATCCTGCGCGGAGAATGCTTCGCCGAGCAGGAGCTTCTCTGCAGCGCGGGGATAGCCGACCATCTGCGGGAACAGCATGCTGGACGCAAATTCCGGGCACAGGCCGAGCTGGGTGAATGGCATCGCGAACTTGGCGTTGTCAGCCGCATAGACCAGGTCGCAATGCATCAGCAGCGTGGTGCCGATGCCGACGGCATTACCGGCGACGGCAGCGACCACCGGCTTGCTTGCACCGCTCAAGGCACGCATGAACTGCGCAACAGGACGGTCGCCGATTTCGGCTGCGGTATTTTTCAAGAAATCTTCCAGGTCGTTGCCGGCGGTGAAAACCTCCGGCTTGCCTTGGATGACGATCGCGCGCACGGCCGTGTCGCTTTCCGCATCCTTGATGGCGTCGGCCATCATCTGATACATCTGCGTGGTGATCGCGTTCTTCTTTTCGGGGCGGTTGAATTCGATGGTCAGAATTCCCTTGGCCTTGTTGGTCAGAATGTCCATAAGTCTCCTGTCAAGTCTTGGTATGACTGCGTTGATGCAATAGCTCAGGCCATAGATTGTGCCCGATTATCCGAAAGCGCGCGCTTGCCGCTTTCTCCAGCAAAAAATGAAAAAGCCGTACAGTGCCACACCGTACGGCTTTTCGTTACGACCCGAGACGGCCTTATACGCGCTCGAAGATGCCTGCGGCACCCATGCCCGTACCGACGCACATGGTGACCATGCCGTACTTCAGGTTCTTGCGACGCATTGCATGAATCACGGTCGCGGAACGGATCGCGCCGGTCGCACCCAGCGGATGGCCGAGAGCGATTGCGCCGCCCATCGGGTTGACCTTGGAGGGGTCAAGACCGAGGTCTTGGATCACGGCCAGCGATTGCGCAGCAAAGGCTTCGTTCAGCTCGAACCAGTCGATCTGGTCTTGCGTGATGCCTGCTGCCTTGCAGGCAGCAGGAATAGCTTCCTTCGGACCGATGCCCATGATTTCCGGCGGAACGCCGCGCACCGCGAAGGACGAGAACTTGGCCAGCGGCGTCAGGTTGAACTGCTTCAGGATCCGTTCGCTGACCAGGATCAACGCGCCTGCGCCGTCGGAAGTCTGCGAGCTGTTGCCCGCCGTGACCGAGCCCTTGGCGGCGAACACCGGCTTCAGCCTTGCCAGGCCTTCCATGCTGGTATCCGGACGCGCACCCTCGTCCCTGCTGACGGTGCGGGTCTTGATGTCGATCTGGCCGGTTGCCAGGTTCGGGAAACGTTCGATGATCTCGACCGAAGTCGTTTCATCGTCGAATTCGCCGGCCTGCTGTGCAGCCAGCGCCCTGCGATGGGATTCGACCGAGAACTGGTCCTGCGCTTCACGCGAGACTTTCCACTGCTGCGCGACCTTTTCAGCGGTCAGGCCCATGCCATAGGCCATGCCGATGTTTTCATCCTTGAACACGTTCATGTTGATCGACGGATGGTGACCCATCATCGGCACCATCGACATCGACTCGGCACCGCCGGCGATCATCACGTCAGCCTGGCCGACCTTGATGCGGTCGGCGGCCATGGCGACGGCGGTGATGCCGGAGGCGCAGTAGCGATTGATGGTCACGCCGCCGATAGTGTTCGGCAGACCGGCCAGCAGCACGGCATTGCGCGCCATGTTCAGACCCTGCTCGGCTTCCGGGAAGGAGCAGCCGATGATGGCGTCTTCGATCAGTTTCGGATCGAGGTTCGGCACCTGGGACATGGCGGACTGGATCACGCGCACCAGCAGGTCGTCCGGACGGACGTTCTTGAACATGCCGCGCGGCGCCTTGCCGATCGGCGTGCGGGTAGCGGCAACGATGTAGGCTTCTTGAAGTTGTTTAGTCATTTGTATGCTCCGTGTCCGTGTGGGTGGGCGATCAGTTGCGGACGGGTTTGCCGGTCTGCATCATGCCCATGATGCGCTCTTGCGTTTTCGGGTGCATCAGCAGTTCCAGGAATGCCTTGCGCTCGAGGTCGAGCAGCCATTGCTCGCTGACCAGGCTGCCCTGATCCACGTCGCCGCCGCACACGATTTCGGCGATCATCGCGCCGAGCTTGTAGTCGTGCGCGGAGATGAAGCCGCCGTCACGCATGTTGACGAGTTGCGCCATGATGGTGGCCATGCCGTAGCGGCCGGCAACCGGCACCAGTTTCTGCGCAGGGGCGCGGTAGCCGGCGTCGAACATGGCGCGGACTTCGACCTTCGCCACATGCAGCAGCTCGTGGGCGTTGAAAACGACGGTATCGGTCGGCTTCAGGTAGCCCATCTGCTGCGCTTCGAGCGCGGACTTCGATACATTGGCCGTCGCCGCATTCATGAAGTAGGTCTTCAGGAATTGCAGGATATCGTTACCCTTCGCATCATTGGCGGCACGCACTGCCGCTTCCTTCAAACCACCGCCGGCGGGAACCAGACCGACGCCCACTTCCACCAGGCCGATGTAGGATTCGATCGATGCGACGCGCTTGACAGCGTGCAGCATCAGTTCGCATCCGCCACCCAGCGCGAGGCCGGCCACGGCCGCGACGACCGGCACGTTGGCGTACTTGAGTCGCAGAATGGCCTGCTGCCCTTTGGCGAATTCCGGCTCGATGGCTTTCACGCCACCCGACATGAACAGCGGCATCACGGATTGCAGATCGAAGCCCGCGGAAAATGCACCGCCTTCGGCCGCGTCGGTGTTCCAGATGACCAGGCCCTTGTAGTTCTTTTCTGCTTCATCGATCGCCTTGTTGATGCCGGCGACGACACCCAGGCTGATCGTATGCATCTTGGTCTTGATCGACATGATCAGCACGTCGTCGTTCTGATGCCAGAGACGGATGGCGTCGTCTTCGAATACCGTCGTGCCCGCAGTCTTGCCGTCGGCAGCACCTTCACCGATCAGCGGCGCGCGGAATGCCTGGCGCTGATAGACCGGCAGGCTGGAACGCGGCACGTAAGCATTCTTCTCCGGCGACCAGGAGCCTTCCGGCGTATGTACGCCGGTGCGACCGTCGAACACCCATTGCGGCAGCGGCGCATTGCACAGTGCCTTGCCGGCGTCGATGTCTTCCTGCACCCAGGTAGCGATCTGCTGCCAGCCGGCCGCTTGCCAGTTCTCGAACGGGCCGGTGGCCCAGCCGAAGCCCCAGCGCAAGGCGAAGTCGACATCGCGCGCGTTGTCTGCGATGGAGGCGAGATGAACAGCGATGTAGTGGAAGCCGTCGCGGAAGATGGACCACAGGAATTGCGCCTGCGGGTTGGTCGATTCGCGCAATGCCTTGATCTTCTTTGCCGGATCCTTTTCCTTTAGGATGCGCGCCACGAATTCGTCGGCCTTCGCTCCGGAGGGCACGTAATCGTTCTTGGCCGGGTCGAAGCGCAGGATGTCCTTGCCCACCTTCTTGTAGAAACCGGCCTTGGCCTTCTGGCCGAGCGCACCGGCGCCGATCAGGGTTTGGAGCACGGCGGGCGTCTTGTAGATCGGGAAGAACGGATCGTTCGGCAGATTGTCTTCCATGGTCTTGATCACATGACCCATGGTGTCGAGGCCGACCACATCAGCGGTGCGGAAGGTGCCGGACTTGGCGCGACCCAGCTTGGCCCCGGTCAGGTCGTCGACGACGTCAAAGGACAGGCCGAATTTCTCTGCCTGGTAAATGGTGGACAACATGCCGAACACGCCGACACGGTTGGCGATGAAGTTCGGCGTATCGTTCGCGCGCACCACGCCCTTGCCCAGGGTAGTGGTCAGGAAACCTTCGAGCTGGTCGAGGATTTCCGGGCGGGTGGCCACGGTCGGGATCAGTTCGACCAGGTGCATGTAGCGCGGCGGGTTGAAGAAGTGCACGCCGCAGAAGTGCGCCTTCAGCTCGGCGTCAAAACCTTCCGACAGCGCCGTGATCGACAGGCCCGAGGTGTTGGAGGCGAAGATCGCATTCGGTGCAATGAACGGCGCGACCTTCTTGTACAGGTCGTGCTTCCAGTCCATGCGTTCGGCGATGGCTTCGATGATCAGGTCGCAACCCTTGAGGATGTCGAGATTGTCTTCGTAATTCGCGACCTGGATCAGCGCGGCGTCATCCTTGTTGCCCAGCGGTGCCGGGCTGAGTTTCTTCAGGTTGTCGATGGCACGCAGCACGATGCCGTTCTTCGGGCCTTCCTTGGCAGGCAGGTCGAACAGCACGACGGGGACTTTGGCATTCACGCAATGAGCGGCGATCTGCGCACCCATCACGCCTGCGCCGAGCACGGCGACTTTTTTGACGATGAAATTGGACATAATTTACCCTTTGCTAAGGTGATAGAGGGCCGGGGGATTCAGAGATTCTGATTCCCCCGGAGAGCTCCATGGCTGTTTTTTTTCTTAGAACAGGTCTGCTTCGAGCGCCATCAGGTTGGCTGCGCCGGAACGCGCCTGACGGATGAGCATGGCGGTCTCGGGCAAGAGGCGTGCGAAGTAGAAGCGCGCCGTTGCCAGTTTCGCCTTGTAGAAATTGTCGCCGGAGTCCTGCTTCTCCAGCGCGATCTTCGCCATTTGCGCGAAGAAGTACGCGTACACCATGTGGCCGACCACACGCAGGTAAGGCACGGCGGCAGCGCCGACCTCGTCCTGGTTCTGGAAGGCTTTCATGCCGATCTCCATGGTCAGCTTGCCGACCTTGTCGCCGATGTCGCCCAGCGGCGTGATGAATTCGGACATCGCTTCGTTCATGGAGTTTTCTTCCACGAATGCCTTCACCTTGTCGCCGAACTTGCGCAGCTTGGCGCCGTTGTCCATCAGGATCTTGCGACCCAGCAGGTCCAGCGATTGAATGGTGTTGGTGCCTTCGTAGATCATGTTGATGCGGGCATCGCGTACATACTGCTCCATGCCCCATTCGGAGATGAAGCCGTGGCCGCCGTAGACCTGCATGCATTCGGAGGTGGCGATCCAGCCGTTGTCGGTGATGAATGCCTTGATGATCGGTGTCAGCAGCGCGACTTCATCGGCGGCATCCTTGCGCACCTGCTCGTCCGGATGGTTGAGTTCGCGGTCGATCTGCAGTGCGACATAGGAGGTGAATGCGCGGCCGGCTTCAGCATAGGCCTTGGCGGTCAGCAGCATGCGGCGCACGTCCGGATGGACGATGATCGGATCGGCGGCCTTGTCCGGTGCCTTCACGCCCGACAGGCTGCGCATTTGCAGACGGTCTTTCGCATACACCAATGCGTTTTGATAAGCGACTTCGGTCAGGCCGAGCGATTGCATGCCGACGCCGAGGCGTGCTGCATTCATCATCACGAACATCGCGTTCAGGCCCTTGTTCGGTTCGCCGATCAGCCAGCCGATCGCGCCGTCCAGGTTCAACTGGCAGGTCGAATTGCCGTGAATGCCCATCTTTTCCTCGATCGCACCGCACACGATCGGGTTGCGCTTGCCCGGAGTGCCATCGGCATTCGGAAGGTACTTCGGCACGATGAACAGGGAAATGCCCTTGGTGCCCGAGGGAGCATCCGGCAGGCGTGCCAGCACCAGGTGGACGATATTGCCGGACATTTCATGTTCGCCGGCCGAGATGAAGATCTTGCCACCGGTGATCTTGTAGCTGCCGTCGGCTTGCGGTTCGGCCTTGGTGCGCAGCAGGCCGAGGTCGGTGCCGCAGTGCGCTTCGGTCAGGCACATGGTGCCGGTCCATTCGCCGGAGACCAGCTTCGGCAGGTACAGGGCCTTTTGCTCCGGCGTGCCGTGCTCATGGATGCATTCGTAGGCGCCGTGCGACAGGCCGGGATACATGGTCCATGCCTGGTTGGCCGAGTTCAGCATTTCGTAGAACGAATTGTTGACCACGAGCGGCAGGCCCTGGCCGCCGAATTCCGGGTCGCAGGACAATGCCGGCCAGCCCGCCTCGACGTACTGCTTGTAGGCTTCCTTGAAGCCGGTCGGGGTCTTGACCTTGTGCGTTTCCTTGTCCAGCTCGCAGCCCTCGCGGTCGCCGGAATGATTCAGCGGGAACAGCACTTCCGAAGCGAACTTGCCGCCCTCGTCCAGCACCTGGTTGATGATGTCCTTGTCAATCTCTGCGTGCGCAGGCAATTGCTTGAATTCATCTTCCACCTTCAGCAGTTCGTGCAAGACGAACTGCATATCACGCAATGGAGCGACATATTGACCCATGGTTTTATCTCCTGACGACTAAACGTATTAGGCTGTTTTCTTGACAGCGGATTTGGGGTTCTGTTTTGCGGCCGGCTTGTCGGCGGGCTGCGGATTCTGGTAACTGCTGATCAAACGTTCGAACCCGACTTCGGCGCGGTTCACGCTGCCAGGCAACTTCAGGAAACGGGCATCATGGTGCAGGGCAAGAATCAACCCGTACATTTCGAAGACCAGCTGGTCCGGATCGGTACTGGTGGACAAATGCCCCATTTCGATGGTCTGCACCACGCAGCGGCGCAGGGCGTCTTTCCATGCGCGCACCATGCCGGCGAGTTCTTCGCGGATGGCGCCCGGACGGTCATCGTATTCGACTGCGCCGCTGATATAGATGCATCCCGATGCGATTTCCACGGAAACGCGCTTGACCCAGCGGGCAAACATCGCCTGCAGACGGGGCAGACCGCGCGGCTCTTTCATGCAGGGATAGAACACTTCCTGTTCGAAGTGATGGTGGTACAACTTGACGACTTCGATCTGCAAATCCTCGCGTGAACCGAAATGCGCGAACACGCCCGACTTGCTCATGTTCATCTTGTCCGCGAGCAGACCGATGGTCAGCCCTTCCAGCCCGTCACGGCTGGCCAGATCAAGTGCCACGTCAAGAATTGCGGCGCGGGTGAGTTCGCCCTTACGCATGAATTTAGTTGTCGTCTCAGCTATATGAGTTGCCACGGTAGTGCCCTATCAAAAAATCAAAAAACTGCATCGGGGATAAACCTGAAGCGAACGCTCGTACTATTATCCACCGGGGTATAAATGTCAAACGGGAACTTAGAGGTTCGATTCTAGAGTGTGCCGCACGCCATTTTAGAGTGCGCTCTCGAGTCGGAAAGCCGCTTTCCGACGCATTTCAGATCTCCTTCTCCCGCCGCGCGAAACAGGCAAAACAGCCATGCACGATTGCATGGCGGATGCACCTCCGGACCAACAGAAAGTCAGTAATTCGACTTGTCGAGTTGTCGCCGATCGCGCTTGGTCGGTCGTCCCTTGATCGCTTCGCTTGGCTCGCGGAATAATTTTCGTTGTTCTGCTTTTTTTTGCCGTTCCGCGACGCTCTGCTCCGTTTCCGCATAAAGAGTTTGAGCGACCGATGCGGAACCGCGCTTGTCCGACAATCCTTGCACCACCACCTCCCATTCGGTAGCGCCGTTGTCGATGTCAAGCGTGTCGCCCATTTTCACATTGCGCGCCGGTTTGACGCGATCGCCGTTCAGACGCACTTTTCCCGCATCCACAGCATCGGTCGCCATGGAACGGGTCTTGAAAAATCGCGCGGCCCACAGCCACTTGTCGATGCGAACGGATTCGGACATGATCTGTATATTCATGCAACACCCTGTATTTTATAGTGTGGCCGTGCTTTTTCTATCCTGCGGCACAAAATATTGTCGGTGTTTTTCTGCCTGCGTTCGAATCCGTTTCAATTCTCGCAACGCACGACTTGCTCATCGCGTCGATTTCGCGAAACTGATTGACTTGCACTGCGTGGCTGCAGATTCAGGCGAGGAGGTGGCGCATGGCGAGATGGGCGCCGAGCAGCAACAGCCCGGCGAAGAAACAGGTGCGGAAGGTCTCCGCCCGCACCCGCCGGCGCAGCCGCTGTCCCGCGAACATGCCCGCCATCGCGGGCACCAGGGCCAGCGACGAGGCACCGGCGACGGAGAGCTGAAAGATGCCGTTGTGCACCAGCACGATCCCGAGCGCAATCGTCGATATCGTGAATGACAGGCCGAGCACTTGCACCAATTCGTCCTTCTCCAGCTCCAGCGCGTTCAAATACGGGACCGCCGGAATCACGAATACGCCGGTGGCTGCGGCAATCATGCCGGTCGTCACGCCGACGAGCGGTGACAAGAAGCGTTCGGCACGGGCGGATACCGTGAAGCGTCGCTTGCTCAGGCCGAGCAGCGCATAGGCGATCAGCGCAATGCCGAGCATGGTGGTCGCGTGTCCATTGGTGTCGCCAGCCCATCCCGCCGCTGCCCAGGTGCCGACGCAGAATCCGCCCAGCATCGGCCAGAAACGCCGCAGCAGTGGTCCATATGCGGGGCCGGCCAGCAATTGCCAGACATTGGTGACCAGCGAGGGAACGACCAGCAGGGACGCTGCCTTGGCGGGCGTCATGACAAGACCGAGCAAGCCGATCGCGACGGTCGGCAATCCCAGTCCGATGATGCCTTTGACAAAGCCGGCAAGCAGGAAGGTCAGCGATGAGGTGACGGTCAAAAGGATGAGTCCCTGGTCCATTGCGGTTCCTATTTGCGGATCGCGGCGAGCGAGGCGCTTGCGGCAATCTTCGACGTCTGCGCCGGCTTCAGGCGCATCACGCCCAAAATCACCAGCACCAGCCCCGCCAGCTGCAGGACGGACAGCGACTCGCCCAGCAGCAGCCATGCGGCAAACACTGTCATCACCGGTCCCAGGGTGCCGACCGCAGCCGCATCGCCGGCGCCGAGACGCTGAATCGCCAGGGCGAGCCAGTAGATCGGCAGTGTGGTGGACAGCACTGCCATCAGCCCGGCATTGGTCCACACGCCGGCCGGCAGGCTCACCAATCCCTGCGGATGGCCGAATAACAGGAAGTGCGCCAGCACAAGCAGACAGGAAGCGCTGCCGGCGAGACCGGACAGGCGCATGGATCCGATGCGGCTCACCATCTCGCCGGTGCCAAAGTAGTACAAGGCATAGCTCACCGCACTGCCAAACACCCAGGCCGAACCGATCAGCACCTCGGCACCGTGGCCTGCCTGATGCAGGTCATTGGCAAAGGCGATGGCAAGCCCGGTATAGCAGATCGCCATCGCTTGCCAGGCGCGCTTGTGCGGCCAATGGCGAGTGCGCCAGGCCTGCAGCAGCAACACCAGCGTCGGGTAAAGATACAGAATGAGCCGCTCCAGCCCGGCCGTGATAGTACGCAAGCCGTAAAAATCGAACAGGCTCGACAGGTAATAGCCGAGACAGGCCAGTGCGAAGATGCGCACCACGTCGCTGGCCGTCAGTGCCTTGACCTCGGGGCCGCTGCTTTTCCATATCAGCCACAGGAAAAGCGGCAGGGCAAAGGCCATGCGCAGGGCCAGCAGGGTCAGCGGCTCGACCGGTCCGGCCGCATAGGCGAGCTTCACGAAAACGGCTTTCAGCGAAAAGCCGCAAGCCGATAACACTGCATACAGGCGGCCGTCTTGTGCCCAATGGCGGGCATGGTCGTGCACTTTGCGAATCATGGCGGACAGACAGGAGATTGCTGAAACCTTATTCTGCCGAGAAGGAATTGGCGTTAAAATACGCATTTTCTGTAGTTTCCCTTCTCGAATGGAGAAAGCTTGCGTTTCGACCTGACCGATCTGCGCTTGCTGGTGGCCGTTGCCGAATCAGGCAGCCTGAGCCGCGCCGCCGCCGATTTCCCAATCGCCCTGTCGGCGGCCAGCAATCGCCTGCGCCACATGGAGCACCGGCTCGGCCTCACCTTGTTTACAAGACACGCGGACGGGATGACGCCGACTTCGGACGGCCGCATCGCCCTGGATCACGCGCGACGGGTGCTGGCGGAAGCCTTGCAGCTCAACCAGGCATTGGATTCCCTGGCCGGGCGGCGACGCGTCACGATCAAGCTGGCAGCGAACACGGTGGCCAACAGCACGTTTCTGCCGCCCGCTCTCGGCCCCTTCCTGATCGATTACCCGGATGTCGATCTGCAGGTCGAGGAACAGCCCAGCAATGAGATCCTGCAGGCCCTGCAGGCAGGCGATATCGATATCGGCGTGCTGGATGGCAATCTACCCCTGTCCGGGATCGTGTCCTTGCCATTCCGGAATGACCGGCTCGTGCTGTTCGTGCCGGCGGGACATGGCCTGGCCGCACGCGGCCACTGCCAGTTCCACGAAGCACTCAACTATCCCTTTGTTGGCATGCCGGCGGAGCGCGCGATGCAGCATTTTGTGGAAGAGATGGCGACCATGCTCGGACGGCCGCTGACGGTACGGGTGCGTGCACCGAGCTTTTTTGCGCTGGCACAGCTTGTCACGCAAGGTGTAGGGCTGGCAGTCATGCCGGAGGCCGCCGCGCAACGGCATTGCGCAGCGATGGCGGCGGCCATCGTCACCCTGGACGATTCATGGGCGACGCGGGAGCTGCGGCTCGGCGTGCGCAGTCTTGACGAGCTGTCGGCGCAAGCGCGCCAGCTGGTGACTTATCTGACGCAGACCGACACCGAGCGCGCTACGTAACCCGCTCTCCCGCGCGGGAGAGCGGAAAACCCCGCACGCCTCAATGCACCTGGGGAGGATTCGCGTCGCCGATGTCATCCACCAGCGCGCCATCCGATACCGCGCTTCCCAGGGTGGCTTCTTCCAGCCAGGTTCGCACCTGCTGCAGGTGCACCCGCTCTTCATCCAGCGCGACGCTGAAGTCGCTGATCAAGCCGTGCTGGCTCTGATCCTCGGCCAGCGCAATCAGCATTTCCCACCCGGCATTGTCGGTCATTTCCGCGATCAGGATCGCGTGCAATGATTGCGCAATCGTCGTGCGCGGATCCGTCACCGCCTGCATCAGGCCCATAGATTCCACGCCAACCAGATCGGCGCAAGGCGTCTGCGAAGTCGGGTCGCCTCCCAGAGTATCAATGGCGTCGGCAATGATCGCAAAATGGCGCGCTTCATCCTGTCGGATTTTTTGCAGGTCGGCCAGCGTCATGCTGGTGGTGTCATCCTGGGTGGCTTCGAACTTGGTGATCAGCGCGTCATACAAGCGCGTGCCGGTGCGCTCGAAGGCCAGCCGCTCGCCGAGCTTGTCGAGCAATAGCTGCGGATGGTCGCCGATCAGCATCGAGGTACCGGTGGTGATGGCGCCCCGCACCGTGCCGGGCACCGGGACCGAGCCGACCGGCTCGGCATTCACGATATAGCTGCTGCGCATCTCGGCCAGCGCGCTATCGTCGCCGGGCGTCGCCGGAATCATCGAGGCCGGCATGCCGGACTGCATGGAGCTCGTTTCTAACGGAGACATCTGCACGCCGGTGCGATTCATGCCGACTGGAATCTGCTCTTTCATTGCTGCTCCTTTGTTTCGTGGTTCATACCGCCACCGTGATCTTGCGGTTCAGCTCGGTACCCGGCGACCAGATATAGCCGCCGGCGACAATCTCGCTCGGCGAGCCGTCGGAATTGATGTGCGTGCGATAGTCGATCGAGGCCTGGCTTTCCTGCGACTTGTCGACGAACTGCGTGCCCTTGGCGCGCAGATCGACTTCCTGTGCCAGCACCTGGCGAACGAAATCGCGCTGGCTGGCAAACTGGATCGGCTCCGGCAAGGCGGTCGGGAACAATTCGGCGGGATCGCGTTTTTCATATTGCTTGAACAGTTCGGCGACGTGATGGAAATGTCCCAGCTCGTAGTCGAGGAAGCGCTCCCAGATCGCCTTCACGCGCGGATTGGTTTCCTGCTCCACGCAACTGTAGTAGTTGTAGACTTCCGTCGCTTCATGCAGCAGCCACTGCTCCAGCACCGATTCCTGCGGATCGATCAGCGCGCCGTACTGCGTCACATGCTGCTCCTCGATCGAGGCGATTTCCGCGTAGAGCTGGCGCGCCACCGGATCGGAAAACAGGGGGCCGATATTCATGTAGTAATCGTGCGTCTGATACTCGGCGGCGGTAATTGTCAATGCGTGCAACTTGGTAATGGGCGCGGCCTTGTTGCGGTCGTACGACTCGCGCACATCGTCGACAGGCGAACGGTGCTCGTCCACCGTGGGACGGCCAGGAAGAATATCGGAGTAGCTTTGCAGGATATTGTTGGCATCCTTGCCTTCCAGCCGGTCGAGCAATGCCGAGTAGCGATACAGGTGATCGAAGTCTTCCAGCATGCCGAAGCGATAAGTCTGTGCGATATACGAATCGGGCTCGGTCTGAGCGACGGCCGCGGTCACTTCGATCGCAACCTGTTCGTAAGCAATTGTCGTTTCCAGAGGTGAATGGTCGGCGCCAAGCAGCCAGTTGACCATGGTTGCCTGATGCTGCTCGGTGCGGCGAGTGCGTGCCAGCAACAGGCGCAGATCGCGGTTCATGCGCGCCGCCATGTGCTGGAAGCGCAAGGCCTCGGTTTCGATGCCATTCATCAGGATGATGCGCACCCGCGTGAACGCATCGTCGTCGAGTTTGCTGATCGGCTTGCCGACCATGTCGCGCCAAGTGAAACGCTGCTGGTCAAGCGTCGCGCCTTTCGCGCTGAATAAATCAAAAGCCATTGCGCTACTCCTTTCGTGGGACCAGTAGGGTGGACCGTGAATCCTTCGCTCGATAAAGCGAAGGGGGAGATGTCGCAACTTCCGTGCCGATACGCGATGCGAGATGCCGGACGCCTTTTCCCTGCGATGCCAATGCGCGAGGCGGCAGGCGCGAAGCAGTTTTTACAAGCGCGACGTAAGGCTTACAGTCCGGGTCGAAAACCGGTGCCGTGCCTCACCGCAGGCGGAGGATGGCGAAGCGATCAGCTCCGCTCGGCGGGCGTGCCGTCGGGCTGCGGGGTGAGCATGTTGGCGTCGCGCACGATCACCCAGCGTGCGTCGCGTTTCTTGAGAATGGTGAGCACATGGCCGCATCGTTGCATCGGCAAGCCCTGCTGATGCGGCGTCACCGTGACGGCCAACTTCGTCCAGCAATACGCAAGGTCTGCTGCGACGTCGATTTCTTTTATCTCGGCTTGAGATGCGATCCGGTAATGCTTGAGCCCGTCCTCGAATGCCGCCAGAAAAGCCTGCCTGCCCTGCATTGGCACTTGCCCCGGCAGCAGAAAGACCACGTCTTCCGCCATCATGTCGCGCAGGCGACCCACCTCGCCCGCCGCCGCCGCGCTTTGCCAGTCCGCAATGAGATCGCGTATTGCTTGTTCATCGTTTTGCATGAAAATCCTCGTGGAGTGCGAAGCGTACAAACAGGAATGGTTTGCAGCCAGTGGACGGATGCAAATCAGGATCCGGATGGCCAGGCTGCACGCAACAAGGCCGGCAACACCTCGCCCGCCTTGCCGCGCAAGACATACTGCGCAATCTCATCATGACTGGTGACTTCCGGATTGATCTGAATCACCGTCTTGCCACAGGCGCGCGCATGGCGCGGCAAACTCGCGGCCGGCTCAACGAGGCTCGATGTCCCGACACAGAAAAACATATCCGTCGCATCCATCGCTTCGGCCGCCAGCTCCCATGCCTGCGCCGGCAAAGCCTCACCGAACCACACGACACCGGGTCGCACCATGCCACCGCAGTACGGACAGGTCGGTGGCGTCTCGTCATCCTTGATTTCCGCCACTGATCGCCGGCATTCGGAACAGATGTTGTCCAGCAGATTTCCATGCAACTCGATGACATCGCGGCTGCCCGCACGTTGATGCAGACCATCCACATTCTGCGTGATGACCGTAACATGTTCGACCAGTCGTTCCAGTTGCACGATTGCCAGATGCGCCGGATTGGGCAACACGTCGCGTATCAGTTTGCGTCGCCAGGCATACCAGTTCCATACGGTGACCGGATCGCGGCGGAATGCTTCCGGCGTGGCCAGGTCCTCGGCACGGAATTGCGCCCACAAGCCGGTCTGCGCATCACGGAAGGTTGGAATACCGCTCTCCGCAGAAACGCCCGCGCCGGTGAAAATCGTGATTCGCCGCGTGGTGCGCAGTTTCTCCAGCAGTTCAGGATCGAAGTACATGGCGTAAAGGTTAGCGGGAGGGAATATGCAGTATAGCCATGCGTTGCGGTTCAACGCGGCGCGTCGATTTTCGCAAGGGCCTGGCGAATCTCGTTGGCACTGCCCGGCCGCACCAGGCGCGCGACTTCCTTGCCCTTGTCGAGAAAAACCAGCGTGGGCCAAAGCTTCACCCTGAACGAGCGGCCCAATGGCCGGCCGCTGCCATCCTCGATCTTGATGTGGCGTACGTCGGGATGTTCAGTGAAGGCTGCGGACAGGAAGGGCTGCGCGGCTCGACAGTAGCCGCACCACGCTGCGCCAAATTCAAGCACCGTCGGGCCGTCGAGCGCATCGACCTCGGCGCGCGCCGGCTCCTCGGCTGCATAAGTGTCGTTCATTGCCATGTCGATCTTCTCTGGAATGTCCTTTGGATCTGGTCATTCTAGAAGTGAACCGCTGCAATTAAAAGAGGGATACGCCCTTCATGCCCGCCAGCAGGAAAAGCGCGCCCGCCGCAAGTGGAATGAGCGAGTACGCAAAGAGGTGGATCCGGTTCCCCGTCTGCTCGCCGAACAATTGCTTCAGCGCCTGCAGCTTGGACAGCTTTTGAGGATGGACATAGCGAAAATAGGTGGTGTACAGCCCGAAGAAAAGTACAGCGATACCGACGATGAGGGTGGTGGTGTTCATTGTTTATCCTGGCCATGGCCTAAAGGCTTACACGGGCGTGCACGGACGTGCCCGCGCATCTTGCCATGATTGAACAGCAGTCACAACATCGCATGCCCGGCACTCACGCGGCCGCTTTCCCCGCGATCGGCTCTTGCGCCTGTTTGGGTCGCTGTGCCAGCAGGATGACCGCCGCAAGCACCATGACGCCGCCCAGCAATTGCCCGGCGCTGACCGATTCGCCGAGCAATGCCACACCCAGGCACAAGGTGATGACCGGCTCCAGGGTCGAGATGATGGATGCCTGCGAGGCACCGATATGCTTGATACCGATGAGGAAAAAGGCGATCGCGATCACGGTGGAGAACAAGGCAATCGCCGCAATCGCCAGCCAGGCGGTCGTCCCGGAAGGCAGCGCGGCCCCGCCTGCGATGGCAAACGACGTATTTCCGATGGCGGCGGTGGCCATGATCACGAGCGTACCGACGAGCGGATCGGTGCCGATGGTCAATCGGCCACCGGTCACGATATAGACCGCATAGATGCCGGCCGCCAGCAAGCCCAGTGCGATACCGAGCGGCTGGCCTTGCAGATTGCCACCCAAGGTGATCGCCATGCCGGCGATGGCCAGGCCGAGCAGCATCAGCGTGCGGCGGTTCAGTTTTTCCCATCCGAGGGCGACGGCCAGCATGGTGACCAGCACCGGATAGATGTACAACAGCAAACCAACCAGTCCGCTGCTTGCATAGCGCAGCGCGGTGAAATAGCACTGCGCCTGCCCGGTGTACAACAAGCCCATCAGCACAAAGCCGGCCAGCACGCGGCCGCGCGGCATGTGCAGCCGCTTCATCCACACAATCGGCGCCAGGAAAACCGTCGCCAGCACGAAGCGCCAGGCCAGCAACATGGTCGTGCTTACCCCGGTCGCGTAGGCGATCTTGGCAAAAATGGCAACACTGCCAAAGCCAAGAGCGGATAGCAAAACAAGGGTGACAGCGGATTGACGGGACATGGCCATGGCGCGAAGAGCAAATCTGGTTAGGGGTAGCGAGGATGAACACCTCTTGTACACCAGTGTATTTGCTTGCACACATGGGAACAAACCAATATTCTTGACGGATTGACCCAATCAAATTGAGGCATCATGCATTACCGCCTGCCGCCCCTGCCCGCCATCCGCGCTTTCGAAACCGCCGCCCGCCATGGCGGCTTTCAGAGCGCCGGCGAGGAGTTGCATGTCTCCGCGGGCGCGGTTGCACACCAGGTCAAGCTGCTGGAAAACTGGCTGGGCGTGGCCTTGTTCCAACGCTTGCCGCGCGGCGTGGTGCTGACGCCCGCCGGGCGCCAATACGCCGAGGCGCTGCGTCCGCTGTTGAACGGCCTTGCCGAGGTGTCGGAAACGATCCGCCATCGTGGCGATGAACGGGTGGTAACCGTCACCTCGGTGCCGTCGCTGGTCGCGCGCTGGCTGATGCCGCGGCTCGGCCGCCTGCGCGAACAGCATCCCGACATCGACATGCGCGTCCTCGCTTCGCTGCATCCGGTCGACTTCCTGCGTGAAGGCGTCGACGTCGCAATCAGGCTTGGCACCGGCCCGTATCCAGGACTGAAGGACGACATGCTGATGGAAGAACGGTTCTCGGCGGTCTGCAGTCCCGCCTTCAAGGCGGCGGCGGTCGACCTGCGCGAACCGCACGACCTGTTGCGCTTTCCCCTGCTGCATGATGAAGCGGAAATGCGCATCCCCGACGAAATCAACTGGACGCGCTGGTTGCAGGCTTTTGGCGTCAACTATACCGGCGCCGCACGGCCGAGTTTCTCGCACACTTATCTGACACTGGAAGCGGCGGCAAACGGCCAGGGTGTGGCGATTGCGGCAGAGCCCTTCATCGAGGAAGATCTGCGGTCGGGCCGGCTAACCAGACTCTTTCCGCAACGCGTACGCGGTCCTTACGGGTTTCATCTGCTTCGCCTGCCGGAAGCGAAAGCGCGGCCATCGGTCAAAGCCTTCTGCGAATGGATCAAGAAGGAAGCACAGGCTTCCTCGGCGCAGTGAGCTGCGCTCGCATTCGTTCGATGCAGGCCTGCCCTGCACGCCCGTCAAGCTCGATCACTCGGTATAGCGTCCCAGGGTGACGATCCGGAGAATCACCTTGTACAACATGTAAGCCGCACCGTACCAGGCCCGCTCATACCAGGGAATGTTGGCGTAATCTTCCATGCGTACACGCACACCCTCTTTTACCGCGTGCTCGATGTGCATGCGCAAGGCATGCGCGAATGCGTGGTCCTTCACCACGATGTTCGCCTCCTGGTTGATCAGCAGGCTCAGTCCGTCCCAGTTGCTGGAACCAACCGTGGCCCACTCGTCATCGACCACCGCAACCTTGCCGTGCAACTGGGTCTTGCGATACTCCACGACCTTGACCCCGCTTTTCAGCAGCTTGGGATAGAAGGAATGCGCGACCGCATCCTGAATGCGGAACTGGCCCACCCCGATCAGCAAGGTGACGTCGACACCACGCGATGCGGCCGATGCCAGGCCATCCCGCAGTTTACGGCCCGGCGCGAAATAGGGATTGGCAAGCAAGGCACTCTTGCGCGCGCCGCCGAGAGCCTTCAGATAGGTCTTTTGAATCGTGCGCCGATTCCGCAGATTGTCGCGCACCACAAATGCGGCGAGCGAGGGGCCTACGTCGATCGTCGGGCCGGTAAAACGCCGTTCGAGAAAACGCTCCCAGCGATATTTCAAGCCCAGTCCCGCCAAGAGCATCCAGTGCGCCTGCATCTCGTGATGGATGGTCACTACCAGCGGCCCGTTGATCTGGACGGCGAAGTCCCAGCGCGGAGCCGGCAAGGGCGTGTTGAATCCGTCATCCGACACGTAGTCGTAATTGATGTTGAGCCCGCCAAGAAATGCTACCTGCCGGTCCACCACGCAAATCTTCCGGTGAGTGCGCGTAATGCCGCGCCTGAACCAGGCGTTGAAGACACGATGATTGACGCCGCCTTCGCGCAATATTTGATTCAAGCTGACGGATTGCCGATGCCCGGTACCGAGCCAGTCGGTAATGACATTGACCGATACCCCTCGGCTCGCGGCGCGCAGCAACGCGTCCTTTACTCTGTTGCCGGTTTCATCCAGCGTGAAGATATAGGTTTCGAGAAAGATTTCGAAGTGCGCTGCGTCGATCGCGGCAATCAATGCCGGAAAGAATTCGGCGCCACAATACAGAAGCCTGATCTTGTTATGAGCGGTAAATTCTACCGAACGCATAAAGAGGGGAACCACTCCGGGAATGTAAACTTGGCAAGCATTCTACATCGGCGGAGTGGAAGCACCCCTATTTGAGTGCCAGCGAAGCAAGAATGGGCGCATGGTCGGACAGTTTCGCCCACAAGGTGCCATGCAGCACCTGCGCCGACTCGATCTGAAATCCGCGTACGTAGATCCTGTCCAGGCGCAGCCAGGGAAGCGCTGCGGGGAAAGTGCGGGCAGGCTTGATTTTCGGTCCGCGTCCACTCAGCATGCGCAGATAAGATCCAAAGCCGCGCGAAGAAAGATTGCCGTCGAAAACTTCAGTCACGCCCAGGTACTCACGCAGGGAATCGCTCAACTGATTGGTCCAGTCGTTGAAGTCGCCGGCAATGATCAATGGCGCATCGGGCGGCGAAGACGTCAGCACGGCTTCGATCAGCGCCTCGGTCTGCCGCTTGCGACTGCCCGCGAACAAGCCGAGATGAATCACATAACAATGCAGGTCGGCTTTGGGCGACTGGACGATGCAATGCAGGATTCCACGCGCCTCGAAGGCGTGATCGGAAATATCGTGATTGCTCGACGCAACCACCGGAAAACGGCTCAGCAGCGCGTTACCATGATGTCCATGGTCATACACCGCATTCATGCCATACACCGCTTCATGCGATTCGCCGGCAAGGAATTGATGCTGAGCCTGCTCCGGCCACAGCGTGGCATGACGCGTCGCATATTTGTCGTGGCGCCCCTGCACTTCCTGCAGGAAGAAAATATCCGCCTCCATCGATGTCAATGCCTGCTTCAATGCGTGAATGCGTGGCATGCTGCGCAAGGAGCTGACGCCTTTGTGAATGTTATACGTCGCGATGTGAAGTTTCATGAAATTATTTTAGACCCTGTGAAACAGATGTGTAGGGTTCGATCGCGGCGCGCGGAAATTGTTTCCGCGTGGCTTATTCCAAATTAATTTTAATCTGCCTGCATGTACTTCGGCAGTTGCAGGATTGCCTCGGCATTGGATGGCGAAAAGCATTTGTCGGCCGCTTCGCGGTAAGGTAGCCAGAGATGGTCCACATGTTCGCGCGGGGCAAGCGTGATCGGGATATCGCGCGGCACCAGCAAGCCGAACACGCGCTCGGTATTCTGAAACACGCCGGGCGCATAACGATGGCGCCAGACGGGATAGATTTCATAGATATTGGACAGTCCCCAGTCGCGCAGGTTGGCGAGCGGAACGGCGTCAGCACGTCGCGCGGGAGCGGACGCTTCGTCGACAATGCGGATTCCGGTTTCCTCGAACACTTCGCGCATCGCAGTATCGATCAGCGGCTCGTCCGGCGCATCCTTCGAGCCGGTGACCGATTGCCAGTAGTCCTGCTTGTCCGCGCGTTCGATCAACAGCACATCGAGGTTTGCACTGTAAATCACGACAAGAACCGACTCGGGAATTTTGTAAGGCTTAAGCATGCACCTTCACGGACGTTTCACAGAAACTGTATGCCACATGATAACCGATGGCGACAAGAGCGTATGGGCCCACGAAAAACATGGAAATTCCCATAGCGTCAGCCCGTCCTGGTTTTCAACTTCCGTGTCTTCCGTGGACAACAAACCCTTACGCGCGAAACAAAAAAGCGCGGATCTCTCCACGCTTTTTTTATGGCGAAAAACCGCGGTTATGCTTTCGCCGCCGGTTCGACATTGCGCAAACGGATATGCAATTCGCGCAACTGCTTCTCGTCGACTTCGGACGGCGCCTGAGTCAACAGGCATTGCGCGCGCTGCGTCTTCGGGAACGCAATCACGTCGCGAATCGACTCCGCGCCCGTCATCATGGTGACGATGCGATCCAGGCCGAATGCCAGGCCGCCGTGCGGCGGAGCGCCATACTGCAGCGCATCCAGCAGGAAGCCGAACTTGGCTTGCGCTTCCTCTGCCTCGATCTTGAGCGCGCGGAACACCTTGCTCTGCACATCGGCACGATGGATACGCACCGATCCGCCACCCAGTTCCCAACCGTTCAGCACCATGTCGTAAGCCTTGGCCAGTGCCTTGCCCGGATCGGTCTGCAGGAAGTCTTCATGGCCGTCCTTCGGCGAAGTAAACGGATGGTGCGCGGCCACATAGCGCTGATCGTCCTCGTCGTATTCGAACATCGGGAAGTCGATCACCCACAGCGGCTTCCAGGTTTCCTCGAACAAGCCGTTCTTCTTGCCGAAATCGCTGTGGCCGATCTTCACGCGCAATGCGCCAATCGCATCGTTGACGACCTTGGCCTTGTCGGCGCCGAAGAAGATCAGGTCGCCATCCTGCGCGCCGGTCTGTTCGATGATCGCCGTCAGCGCGGCATCATGCAGGTTCTTGACGATCGGCGATTGCAGGCCGTCGCGGCCCTTCGCTTTTTCATTGACCTTGATGTAGGCCAGACCCTTGGCGCCGTAGATCGCGACGAATTGCGTGTAGGCGTCGATCTCCGAACGCGGCATCGCGCCGCCACCCGGCACGCGCAGACCGACCACGCGGCCGCCCGCCATGTTGGCAGCGCCGGAGAACACCTTGAAGTCCACATCCTTCATCACATCGGTCAGGTCGGTGAACTGCAGCTTGACGCGCATGTCCGGCTTGTCGGAACCGTACATTCCCATCGCTTCGGAATACTGCATCACCGGGAACGGGTTCGGCAGGTCGATGTCGAGCACGTTCTTGAACACGCCGCGGATCATGCCTTCGAACAGGTCGCGGATTTCCTGCTCGTTCATGAACGAGGTTTCGCAGTCGATCTGCGTGAATTCCGGCTGGCGGTCGGCGCGCAGGTCTTCGTCACGGAAGCACTTGGTGATCTGGTAGTAGCGGTCGAAATTGGCGACCATCAGCAACTGCTTGAACAGCTGCGGCGACTGCGGCAGCGCGAAGAAATTGCCTGCGTTGACACGGGATGGCACCAGGTAGTCGCGCGCGCCTTCCGGCGTCGACTTGGTCAGCATCGGCGTTTCGATGTCGATGAAGCCGTTCGCGTCGAGGAACTTGCGCACTTCCATCGTCACGCGATAGCGCAAGCGCAGATTGTTCTGCATCTGCGGACGGCGCAGGTCGAGCACGCGATGTGTCAGACGCGTGGTTTCCGACAGGTTGTCGTCATCGAGCTGGAACGGCGGCGTGACCGAAGGGTTCAGCACTTCCAGCGCATGTGCCAGCACTTCGATCTTGCCCGACTTCAGGTTGGCATTAGTGGTGCCTTCCGGGCGATTGCGAACCAGGCCGGTGATGCGTACGCAAAACTCGTTGCGTACCGCTTCCGCGGTCTTGAACACGTCGGCACGGTCCGGATCGCACACCACTTGCACCAGGCCTTCGCGGTCGCGCAAGTCGATGAAAATGACGCCACCGTGGTCGCGCCGGCGATGCACCCAGCCGCACAGGCTGACGGTTTGGCCGAGAAGCTCCTCAGTGACGAGGCCGCAATAGTGAGTTCGCATAGACATGATTGATTTCCAGTTTCAGATTCTTTTTTGATGATCCGTCGCCCGCTGAAGCACCAGGCACGGATCCGGATGAAAAAAATGCCGAGTTCAGATTTGTGGCGGAACAGCCTTCAAATTCTTCGATGCGGCGACCACATATTCGGGCGAAACCACGCCCATCGATACGATGTATTTCAATGCCTCATCGACGCTCATGTCGAGCTCGATCGCATCGGCCCGCGGCATCATGAGGAAGAAGCCGGAGGTCGGATTCGGCGTGGTCGGCACGTAGACGCTGATGTAATCGCCGGTCAGGTGATTCTTCACGTCACCGCCGGGCGTGCCGGTCAGAAACGCGATGGTCCAGGAACCCTCGCGCGGATACTGCACCAGCATCGCCTTGCGGAACGCGTTGCCCGACGACGAGAACAAGGTGTCCGATACCTGCTTGACGCTGGAATAGATCGAACTGACCACCGGGATGCGCGTCAACAGCAATTCCCAAGCATGGACCACCTGCTTGCCGACGAAATTGCGCGTCAACAAACCCGTGGCAAACACAAACAGCAAAGTCAGGATCGTACCCAGGCCCGGAATATGGAATCCGATCAGCGTTGCCGGCCGCCAACGCTCCGGCAGCAGCAGCAGCGACTGATCCATCGTGCCGATGACCAGATTCAGCACCCAGAGCGTGATCGCCAGGGGTACCAGGACGAGCAGGCCGGTGACGAAATATTTGCGCATGTTTGTCTTTGACATGAGGCGGACCGACCACCTCTCAAGGGGATTGTTGTTTTCAGGAGGCGGAGGCTGCCGGACACGAAGCGCAGGACGTGCCGCCCGAATCGGAGGATGCAGCCGTCTTGTCGGGCGCGGAACCGGTGGCCGGCGCGGACGTACCGCCGCTGCCGTTCCGGAAATCCGTCACATACCAGCCCGTGCCCTTCAGTTGAAAGCCGGCCGCCGTCAGTTGTTTCTTGAAGGTGCTCTTCGCGCAGGACGGGCAGTCCGTCAGGGGCGCGTCAGAGATCTTTTGCAGTACGTCTTTAGTGAAACCGCATGTTTCGCAGCGATAAGCGTAAATCGGCATGGTAAATCCCCGCAAAAATCATCCAAAACCCTGAATTATAAAGGTTTTTGCGACGACTTTGCGTGAATGCACGACAAGCGCGGACGCGAGAATGCGACAGTCAGCTCCGGTCCCGCCGACGCACGGCCTCATCTTGCAAAAGAAGCAATAATTCGTGATTGCTGACGGTTGACCGGCTTGCATTGGCGCCGCCAAGCCTCAAGCGCTCAGGCCCTTGACCGTGTGCCTGGGCTCATGGCGATTCTTCAGTACCTGCGGCATGAGCGAGCCCAGGATCATGCCGGCGAAGGCAGTGATCAAGCCCGCAAGCTGGCCGGGAAACTGCTCGCCGAGACTTGTCAACTGGGGGAAGAACAGGATCCAGGTGCCAATGCCGGCCGCCAGCGAAACGATAGCGCCCTGGGTCGTCGCCCTATGCCAGTACAGTCCCATCACCAGCGGCACAAAGGCCCCGACCAGCGTCACCTGGTAGGCCGCAGACACCAGATCGTAGATCGGCGTGCCTTTCATCGCGATGGCATACGCCAGCACCAGTACCGCGAACACGACGATGGTCGACCGCATCGCGAACAATTGCTGGCGGTCACTCATGTTCGGGCGCAGGTTCTTGAGGATGTTTTCTACGAAGCTGGTGGAAGGCGCCAACAGGGTGGCCGAGGACGTGCTCTTGATGGCGGATAGCAACGCACCGAAGAAAAAGATTTGCATCACGAGCGGCATCTTGGTCAGCACGAACGTGGGCAGCAGGCGCTGATAATCATTCTTCATCAGGTCAACCGCGCTCTCGCCCATCACGATGACGGCGCACGAAACGATGAACATCGGCACAAAGGCAAACAGTATATAGCTCGCGCCGCCAATGACTGCGCCGGCACGCGCGGTGGGCGCATCCTTGGCCGACATGACGCGCTGGAACACGTCCTGCTGGGGAATACTGCCGAGCATCATCGTCACGCCGGCGCCAATGAAGGCCGCAATTTCAGTGAAGCTGGGCGTCGGCAGGAATTTCCACAGATTTTCCTTCGAAGCCATGGCGAACACCTGACCGGCACCGCCGGCCAGGTCGGCGGAAAAGAAGGCGATGATGCTCAGGCCGATCACCAGCACGATCATCTGGATGAAATCGGTCCAGGCCACCGCAAGAAAACCGCCGATTACAACATAGATCAGCACGGCGAGCGTGCCGACGATCATGCCGGCCGTTTCCGACATGGCGCCATTCGTCAACACCGAGAACACCAGCCCAAGCGCGGTAATCTGAGCGGCCACCCAGCCCAGGTAGCTCAGGATGATCGCCACGGAACAGAACACCTCGATGCCCTTGCCGTAGCGCTGGCGGTAGAAGTCGCCAATGGTCAGCAAATTCAGCTTGTAAAGCCGGGCCGCGAAGAACAAACCGACCAGGATCAGGCAGGTGCCGGCACCGAAAGGATCCTCGACAATCGCATTGAGCCCGCCCTGCACGAATTTGGCCGGGATACCCATGACCGTTTCGGCACCGAACCAGGTCGCGAACGTCGTCGTCACCACCATGATCAGCGGCAGGCTGCGGCCGGCGATGGCGAAATCATTCGTGCTCTTGATGCGCGTGCCCGCCCATACGCCCAGCGCAAGGGTTCCCAGCAAATACAGGACGACAAAGGAAATCAACGTGTAGTTCATGTGTATTCGCTCCGCACGAAAAATCCGGTCTGTTCAATGGAGACCGGCTGCCGCAATTTGCTGAATGCGAAGGGCCTCGGTACGCGCCCTTGTCAAATTTTTCGGGATTATAGCTTCAGAAATCCATCGACATGATTCCCGAAAACGAAAAAGGCGTGCTTTTTTGGCGCGATCAGCGCTCGCGGCGGCGCCATACCTGCCAGCGCTCTTTTCCTGCAAAAACAGGCAGCGAGTCTGCCACCGCCTCGTCGGCGATGCGTTCGAAGAAAGGAGCCAGCAAGCTGTCCAATTCGGCGGGAGCAATCCCGAATGGGGGGCCTTTCGGCGTATCGTCAAAGAAAAAGAATCCGGCCAGCAGGCCGCCCGGCGGAAGAAGCTCGGCCCAGCGGTTCACGACCGCCTGCCGCATCCGGTGCGGCAGCGCACAGAAGAAAGCGCGCTCGTAGATGAGCTCAACAGGATGACAAGGCGCAAACGCGAAAAAATCGGCCTGCACCACCCGGTCCGCCCAGCGGCCCAGCATCTTGCGCGCCGCCTCCACCGCCGCTGCGGAAAAATCGATCGCCGTGACGTCCCATCCCGCTTCGGACAGGCATGCCACTTCATAACCGGTTCCGCATCCGGGAATCAACGTGGCGTATGGGCGAGGCGATTGCGCGACAAATTGCCGAAAGGCCGCGGGAACATCGCCACGATCCCACGGCGTGAACTCCTGTTCAAAGCGCTCCGACCAGAACTCGGGCGCGGAAGGATCCCGGCTTGCAAAGGTAGGCACGATTTACCACCAATGGAATTGATAGAAGCGAATCAGCACTTGGGCGACCGCAATCCCGATCAGCAAGCCGCCACCGAAGTACACACCAAGACCGAGCAGCAAATTGGTGCGTCTTTGCTCGGCAAGCAATTGCATGAGCAGCTCGTCGTTTTGTCGCGACGGGTTTTCCGCTCTCGCGCTCAACACCTGGTGGATCAGGCGCGGCAGCTCCGGAATCATCTTGTTGTAGTGCGGGAGTTCTTCCTTGAAGCGGGAAACCAGACCGCGCCAGCCGATCTGCTCCTGCATCCAGCGTTCCAGGTAGGGCTTCGCGGTCTTCCACAGATCGAGGTCGGGGTCGAGTTGCCGGCCCAGTCCTTCGATATTGAGCAGGGTCTTCTGGAGCAGCACCAATTGCGGCTGCACTTCGACATTGAAGCGGCGCGAGGTCTGGAACAATCTCAGCAGCACCGTGCCGAAGGAGATATCGCGCAGGGGCCGGTCGAAGATCGGCTCGCAGCAGGCGCGCACCGCCGACTCCAGCTCATCGACGCGCGTGTCCTTCGGCGCCCAGCCGGATTCGATATGCGCCTCGGCGACACGCTTGTAGTCGCGACGGAAAAACGCGAGAAAGTTCTGCGACAGGTAGTCCTTGTCATAGTCGGTCAGCGTACCGACGATGCCGAAGTCGAGCGCGATGTAGCGGCCAAATGTGGCCGGCTCGATTGACACCAGGATGTTCCCGGGGTGCATGTCCGCATGAAAAAAGCCGTCGCGGAAAACCTGCGTGAAAAAGATTTCCACGCCGTCGCGCGACAGCTTCTTCATATCGACACCTTCCGCGATCAGGCGGTCGATGCGCGAAATCGGAATGCCACGCATGCGCTCCATCACGATCACGGACGTGGAGCAGTAATCCCAGTACATTTCCGGCACGATCAGCAATTGCGACTGCTGGAAATTGCGACGCAACTGGCTTGCGTTGGCCGCCTCGCGCATCAGGTCGAGTTCGTCGTGCAGGTACTTGTCGAATTCGGCGACCACTTCGCGCGGTTTCAGGCGACGGCCGTCCGCCCACAGTTTTTCAACCCAATCGGCGGCGATCCGCATCAGGGCAAGATCCTTCTCGATCGACTTCTTCATGCCCGGTCGCAAAACCTTCACCGCGACTTCCTTGCCGTCCTTGAGTTTGGCAAAATGGACCTGTGCGATGGAGGCCGATGCAACGGGCTTACGCTCGAACTCGGCAAACAGGTAATCCGGATGCGCGCCGAGCGATTTCTTGATCTGGGCGATCGCCAGATCGGAGTCGAATGGCGGAACACGATCCTGCAGTTTCGCCAGTTCGTCGGCAATATCCGCGGGCATCAGGTCGCGCCGGGTCGACAGCACCTGACCGAACTTCACAAAGATGGGACCGAGGTCTTCCAGTGCCTGGCGCAGACGCACGCCGCGCGGCGTCGTGATATCGCGCCAGAAGTTCATCGCGCCGATGAGCTTGGCCAGACGGGGATTCGCCAGCTCCGACATCGCGATTTCATCCAGGCCGTATTTGATGACGACCCGGAAGATCTTGAAAAGCCGCAGAAATTTGAACAGCATTTAGCGGCTTCCCTTCAGTCTCTCGATACGCTTGCTCAGGCGCTCGACATCGTCACGCAGTCTGGCGACCTCGCTGGCGAAATCGTCGACCATTCGCGGCCGTACCAGCAGCGGCTTCTCGTCCAGGAAATATTCGGCCACGTTCTCCGCCAATTTTTTCTGCGTTGATATGGCCGTGTCGACTGCCGCGCGCACGCCGCCCGCGACTCGCACGGCAGCCGCGTCGCCGATCAGCCGGCTCAGGTCCTCCTCCGCTTCCCAGCGCAACGATTCTGAAAGCTGGGAGATGGTATTGGCAAAATCGGCGTCGCCTTCGATCTGTACATAGGAAAACGCATGATCCCGATGCTGCAGGATCAGCGGCAGATCGGACAGCTTTACGCGGATCGTGACGTTCACCGCGTCCTCCGCGCCAGCAGCCTGAACCATGCCATCCGCCGTCACCTTGAGTCGGATGCCGGAGAGGCCGGCATCGAAGAAGGCGACTTTGCCTGCATGCTTGACGAGCTTGTCGCGCGCCCAGGTTTCCCGGACTAGCAGGTGGTTGATTGCAGCGGAAGTGGTGGAAGAGATCATGGTGACAAAACAAAACCGCCCGTGACTATTCACGGGCGGCCTCAAGTTTACCAGTTTGCCGATCGGTATTTCGGTCGGCTCAAGATAATTGTTGAATCCCGGCCATCACCCAGCCGCCCTGCCCGGATACCGGTTTCGTCAGATTCCAGATTTCGGCGAAAGGTTCGGCCGGCGCGTTGTCGGCTTCTTTTATCATTCCCGAGAATTTCACGCTGGCCATGTACTCATCGCCGGTTCTTTCCATGCCCAGCAGTTCGGCCTCCAGCGACACGACATCGGTATGGTTGGGCGATGCGCCGCGCTCCTGCAGTTGCAGGCGGAGCTCGGCAAACATTTCCGGCGTCGTGAATTCACGGATGTCATTGATATCCGCCTTGTCCCAGGCAGCTTGCAGGCGGATGAAATAGGTCTTGGCATGGCGCAGAAAGGCCGGCGCATCGAAATCCGAGGGCAGGCTGGACACATTGCTGCTGACCGGCTCGGCCTGGAATGCCGCGGGTTGTATCTGCGGCTCGAGGCGAGAACCGATCTCCGGCGTGCGCGGCCCCGAATAGCCGCCGGCGTAGGCCGGTTGCACATCATGTCCACTCTTGTTCCGGAACAGGCGCATGACGAACACTACCCCAACCGCGATCAAGGCAAACATGAGTATCGTGCCGATCATGCTGGCCATGACGCCGCCCAGGCCGAAGTGCGACAGCAACGCGCCCAGACCCAGGCCAAGCAATGCGCCGCCGAGCATGTTGCGCCACGGACTGGCAGGCCTTGGGGGAATACCGTTTTGCGGCGCCGAGGCGGGTGACGAGGGTTTCGCCTGATTGGAATTGGAGAACTGACCAGGAGATTGTGACGGCGCCTGACGGCTGTAGCTCGGCGCTTGCCGGCCGAACGATCCGCCGCCGCCAAGCCGACGCGCTTCCGCATCGGAAGCGACGACGGCCATCGCACCCAGGATAACCACCAGGGCGATCAGGAATTTTTTCATGAAACTCTCCTTGTAGCCGCGCGAAACCGGAAATCGGTTCGCTACGGCTGCTACAGCTTGATGCCGGTGTGCAGCGCGGCAACACCCGCAGTCAGGTTGAAGTACTCGACGCGTTCCAGCCCCGCGTCCTGCAGCATCTTTTTCAGGGTTTCCTGATCGGGATGCATGCGGATCGACTCGGCCAGGTAACGATAGCTCTCGGAATCGTTGGCGATGCGCTTGCCCAGCCATGGCAGAACCGAGAACGAATATACGTCGTATGGCTTCTGCAACGGTTCCCACACTTTGGAAAATTCCAGAACGAGCAACTTTCCCCCGGGTTTCAGCACACGCTGCATTTCCGCCAGTGCGGCATCCTTGTGCGTCATGTTGCGCAGACCGAATGCCACGCTGACACGGTCGAAATAATTGCTCGGGAACGGCAGTTTTTCCGCATCACATAGCAAGGTGGGGGTTGCGAGTCCCTTGTTCAATAGCCGGTCGCGGCCGACGCGCAGCATCGATTCATTAATGTCGGTCAACCACACCTCGCCCGTCGGCCCGGCCCGCCTGGCAAAGGCCTTGGCCAGATCGCCTGTGCCACCGGCGATGTCGAGCACCTTGAACCCGGGCCGCACGCCCGCCTGCGCAATGGTGAATACCTTCCAGATGCGGTGCAGTCCGCCGGACATCAGATCGTTCATCACGTCGTACTTGCTGGCAACGGAATGAAAGACTTCAGCGACTTTCTGAACCTTTTCTTCTTCGGGAATGGTTTGATAACCGAAATGGGTCGTATTGGTCATGGGTAGGAGCCTGTTAATCCAGCCGGCATTATACAAGTGCAGACAGACGGTATTGCCAAGCGTTCCATCCGGCAGCTCGTGCGGGCCTGAATATCTTGCCTGGCGTCAAATTCAAAGAATCAGTGCTTGTGCCCGCAACTGCCGCCCGCGCTCTGGGCCGACTGCATCGGCGCATCGCGTCCGCTCTCGCGGGTGAATCCCGCCGCCTCCAGGCGCTTCAGATAGTCTTCCCACAGCTGCGCCTGGTTGGCCCCGAGCCAATGCAGGTAATCCCAAGTATAGATCCCGGTGTTATGGCCGTCCGAAAAATGCAATTGCACAGCGTAATTGCCGACCGGATCGATAGCCGTCATGAGCACGTCACGCTTGCCGGTCTGCAAGATCTCTTGTCCTGCGCCATGTCCGCGCACTTCGGCGGAAGGCGAATTCACGCGCAGGAATTCGAAAGGCAGGGAATATACCTCGCCCGACTCGAACGCCAGCTCCAGCGCACGCGATTGCTTGTGGACGGTGATGGCGGTCGGCGTCGTTCCGGCGGTCTTTGTATCAGCCATAAATGTGCAGGTCTCAGTAATTCTTTTTTCCAGTGGTAACTGGTTTGTCAAAGAAGGGAGTTATCAAAGCGATCGAGAATCGCCTCGCGCAATCTCGGCACCATCGCCCTGCGCTTGGCCAGATCGGTCGAATCGGGCGTGCGCTTGACTTCGCCCCAGATCGGATTGGGGAAATGGGCATCGTCTTCGTAGCGCGGAATGATATGCCAATGCAGGTGCGGCACGACATTGCCGAGACTGGCGACGTTGATCTTGTGCGGTTGCATGACTTCACGCACGGCTTCCTCGACCTGCCACACGGCGGCAATCAGGATGGCGCGCTCGGCCGTGGAGAGATCGGTCATCTCCCTGGCGTGCGCATTCCAGATCACGCGACAAAAGCCGGGATAGCGTTCGTCATCGACGATCACTATCCGGTAGTTGTCATCCCGGTAGACGACGTCGCCACCGGGCTGAATGCACAATTCGCAGGGCGTCTCTTTCACGGTTTTCCTCAGACCAGCACGCGCTCGATGCCGCCGTTGTTGGCAAGTGCGACATAGTCGGGCATCCAGTTTTCGCCAAGCAGATACTTGGCCATTTCGATCACGATGTAATCGGCGGTGGTGTCGGCATCTTCGTTATAACGCAACAAGCCTTGCAGGCAGGACGGGCAGGAAGTCAGGATCTTCACATCGCCGCTGAATCCGTCGGCACGCAGCTTGTCCGCGCCCTTGCGCATTTCCTCTTCCTTGCGGAAGCGAACCTGCGTCGAAATGTCCGGACGGCTGACGCCCAGCGTGCCGGACTCGCCGCAGCAACGCTCGTTCTTTTCCACTTTCTGGCCGTCAGCGGTCGTGATCAGCGCATTCACCGTTTTCAGCGAGTCCTGCTGCTTCATCGGGTTGTGGCAGGGTTCGTGGTACATGTAGCGCGTGCCGGTCACGCCTTCCAGTTTCACGCCTTTCTCGAGCAAATATTCATGGATGTCGATGATCCGGCAACCCGGGAAAATCTTCTCGAATTCATAGCTCTGCAACTGGTCGTAGCAGGTGCCGCATGAAACTACGACCGTCTTGATGTCGAGGTAGTTCAGCGTGTTGGCCATGCGGTGGAACAGCACGCGATTGTCCGTCACCATCTTTTCTGCTTTATCGTACTGGCCGTTCCCGCGCTGCGGGTAGCCGCAGCACAAGTAGCCCGGCGGCAGCACGGTCTGCACGCCGACATGCCACAGCATCGCCTGCGTGGCCAGGCCGACTTGCGAGAACAGGCGCTCGGAACCGCAGCCCGGGAAATAGAACACGGCTTCGGTGTCAGCCGTGGTCTTCTTCGGATCGCGGATGATCGGCACGACCTTGTCGTCTTCGATGTCGAGCAGCGCACGCGCAGTCTTCTTCGGCAGGTTGCCAGGCATCTTCTTGTTGATGAAGTGAATTACCTGCTCCTTGACCGGCGGCTTGCCATGCGTTGCCGGCGGCGCCTTGGTCTGCTTGCGGGCAAACTTCTTGAGCAGGTCGTTCGCGAACCGCTGCGCCTTGTAACCGATGCCCGTCATTGCAGCGCGCGTGGCATTGATCGTCGCCGGGTCGGTGGCATTGAGGAAGAACATCGCGGCCGCGGTGCCGGGATTGAACGACTTCTTGTCCATCTTGCGCAGGAGGTTGCGCATGTTCATCGACACATCGCCGAAATCGATGTCGACCGGGCATGGCGTCACGCACTTGTGGCAGACGGTGCAGTGGTCGGCGACGTCCTCGAATTCTTCCCAGTGCTTGATGGATACGCCACGACGGGTCTGCTCTTCATACAGGAAGGCTTCAACCAGCAGCGATGTCGCGAGAATCTTGTTGCGCGGCGAATAAAGCAGGTTGGCGCGCGGCACGTGCGTGGCGCAAACCGGTTTGCACTTGCCACAGCGCAGGCAGTCCTTGACGCTGTTGGCAATGGCGCCGATGTCGCTCTGCTGCATGATCAGCGACTCGTGCCCCATCAGGCCGAACGACGGCGTGTAGGCATTGCGCAAATCCGCGTGCATGTCAGGCAGGTTCAGCAGCTTGCCCTTGTTGAAACGTCCCTCGGGATCGACGCGCAGCTTGTAGTCGCGGAAATCCTGGATTTCGTCTTCCGTCAGGAACTCCAGCTTGGTGATGCCGATGCCGTGTTCGCCGGAAATCACGCCGTCGAGCGAGCGCGCCAGCACCATGATGCGCGCAACCGCGGCATGCGCATCCTTCAGCATCTGGTAGTCGTCGGAGTTGACCGGAATGTTGGTATGCACATTGCCGTCGCCGGCATGCATGTGCAAGGCCACGAACACGCGTCCGCGCAGTACACGCTTGTGGATGGCGCTGCATTCGTCGAGGATCAGCTTGAACGCGCCGCCATTGAAGATCTGGCGCAGTTGCGCGCGCACCTCTGCCTTCCACGAGACGCGCACCGTGCGGTCCTGCACCACATGGAACACATTCGCGTCGGCCTGGCGTGCCAAACGTTCATCGAGCCAGGTCGTCGATATTTCGAGCGAGGCCAACTCATCGCGTGCGTCGTGCAGCGCCTTGTCGAGCTGCGTCAGGAGATATGTCCAGCGCGCGTGTGTCGCATCGATCAGATCCAGCGCTTGCCCAACGCGATCGCCAAGCAGTTCTTCGGGCGGAATGTCCTTGGCATCCGCATCCTCGCTCTTGCCGAGCGGCAGATGGCCAGCCTTGAAGAAGGCGCGTAATTCATCCAGTAGCTGCAGCTTGTTCTTGATCGACAGCTCGATGTTGATGCGTTCGATGCCGTCGGTGTACTCGCCCATGCGGTTCAGGGGAATCACGACGTCTTCGTTGATCTTGAACGCATTGGTATGTTTCGCGATCGCCGCCGTGCGCGCGCGGTCCAGCCAGAATTTCTTGCGCGTCTCCGGGCTGACGGCGACGAAACCTTCGCCGACACGCGTATTGGCCATGCGGATCACTTCCGATGCGGCGCGCGCGACGGCATCTTCATCGTCGCCGACGATGTCGCCGAACAGCGCCATTTTCGGCAGTACGCCGCGCTTGGACTTGGTGGAGTAGCCGACTGCACGCAGATAGCGCTCGTCGAGATGCTCCAGGCCGGCCAGGATCGCGCCGCCCTTCTTCGCCTCGGCGTCGAGGTAATCCTTGATCTCCACGATGGACGGAATCGCGTCGCGCGCCTGGCCGAAGAATTCGAGGCAAACGGTGCGCGCAAACTTCGGCATTTTGTGCAGGATCCAGCGCGCGGACGTGATCAGGCCGTCGCAACCTTCCTTCTGCACGCCCGGCAGACCGGCGAGGAACTTGTCGGTGACGTCCTTGCCCAGGCCTTCCTTGCGGAAGCGGCGGCCTTCGATTTCGAGGAATTCGGTCTTGAACGGCTTGGCGTTCTTGCCTTTTTCGCTCGGATGCGTCCACTCCAGCTTGAACTTCGCGACCGGTGCATCGTGAATCTTGCCGAGATTGTGCTCCAGGCGAGTGACCTCCAGCCAGTCGCCGTTCGGGTCGACCATGCGCCAGCTCGCTAGGTTATCCAGCGCAGTGCCCCACAGAACGGCCTTCTTGCCGCCCGCGTTCATCGCGACATTACCGCCAACGCAGGAAGCTTCCGCGGAAGTCGGATCGACCGCAAACACGAAGCCGGCTTTTTCCGCGGCATCCGACACCCGTTTGGTGACGACGCCGGCGCCGGAATAAATCGTCGCGTAGGGCTTGTCGACGCCCGGCAGCATGGTCATCTCGACCGCGCCGAGCTGCTCCAGTTTTTCCGTATTGATCACTGCCGACAGCGGCGTCAGCGGCACGGCACCGCCGGTATAACCGGTACCGCCGCCGCGCGGAATGATGGTCAGACCGAGCTCGATGCAGGCTTTCACCAGGCCGGCCATCTCGTCTTCGGTGTCCGGCGTCAGAACGACGAACGGATATTCGACGCGCCAGTCGGTGGCGTCGGTCACATGCGATACACGCGACAGGCCGTCGAACTTGATGTTGTCCTTGGCAGTAAAACGGCCAAGCACCTTGGTGGCGCGCTTGCGCAGATCCCAGGTCTGACGGAATTCCTCACCGAAATCGGCAACTGCCTTGCGCGCCGCCTTCAGCAGGATTTCGACATTGACGCTGCGGCGTTTGGCCTGCGCATCGCCGGCTTCGGCCAGGTCGGTAGTCAGGCGGCGCTTCTCGACTTCGGTCAAACGATGATTGAGCGCGTCGATCAGCGCCTGGCGACGCTTCGGATTGTCGAGCATGTCGTCCTGGAGATACGGATTGCGCCGCACCACCCAGATGTCGCCGAGAACCTCGTACAGCATGCGTGCGGAACGGCCGGTCTGCCGCTCGCTGCGCAGTTCGTCGAGGATGCGCCACGATTCTTCGCCCAACAGGCGGATCACGATCTCGCGATCGGAAAACGAGGTGTAATTGTAGGGAATTTCGCGCAGGCGGGTCGGAGCGGCACCGCTGGGCGCGTCGGAAAGCAAAGCTTGGATTTGTGCTGGGGCGTTCATCAAAAATAGTCGGACTAACCCTTAAAGGCGCATTTTAGCTTATTGCAATGCACCAGGCTGAACAGCCTTATGGTCCTTACGGCCAAATCGCCGAAACATGGCGAAATCGCCGCTGGTCAGAGCAATAACAGTATTGAAATTACAACAGACCTATAACCAGCTCACCAACTGCCGCCAGAATCCGTTCGGGACATACAGGAGCATGGCGGTCATCGTGACATAACGCAGGAACTTGCCGATGGCCATATAAAACACGCATGGCCAGAACGACAACTTCAGCCAGCCGGCCAATGTGCAGATCGGATCCCCGATGCCGGGCAACCAGGCAAGCAGCATGGTTTTCGCACCATAGCGCTGCAGCCAGCCGAACCAGCGGCTTTCGCGCTCCTTGGCGAATGCCTGCTTGGCGCCGTAACCCATCCAGTAGTCAATCACGCCACCGAGCGTGTTTCCTGCGGTGGCGACCGCCATCGCCGGCCAGAACAAGGCGCCATTGGCTTTCACCACGGCGAACACGGCCGGCTCCGACCCGAGCGGCAGCAAAGTCGCCGACAACGTGCTGATAAAGAAAAGCGACGTCAGGCCGACGTCGGGTATTGCCAGAATATTCAGCAGCCAGCGAATGGCGGATTCGATCATTGGACAAGGATGGCCGCACCGCGTGCGGCGTCATGGACAGGGAGTGACATGGCGGCAATGTCAGGGCCGTCCATTATAATGGTCGGCTTGCGTGCCGCATTGGGGAACGCACGCCGACGATCCGAAGCATATGACTACCAACTATCTACAGAAAATCCTGACCGCCCGCGTCTATGACGTCGCCGTTGAAACACCGCTGGAGCTTGCGCCCACTCTCTCGGAGCGCATGGGCAACCAGATTTACCTCAAGCGCGAAGACATCCAGAGCGTGTTCAGCTTCAAGCTGCGCGGCGCCTACAACAAGATGGCGCACCTGACTCCGACACAACTGAAGCGCGGCGTTATCTGCGCCTCGGCGGGCAATCATGCGCAAGGCGTTGCGCTGTCGGCGTCGAGGCTGGGTTGCCGCGCCATGATCGTGATGCCGACAACGACGCCCCCGGTCAAGGTTGAAGCAGTCAAGGCACGTGGCGGCGAGGCGGTACTGTTCGGCGATTCCTACTCCGACGCCTATAACCATGCGCTGACGCTGGAAAAGAAGCACAAGCTCACCTTCGTCCATCCCTTCGACGACCCGGACGTCATCGCCGGCCAGGGCACGGTAGGCATGGAAATCCTGCGGCAGCGTTCGGAACCGATTCATGCCGTCTTCTGTGCGATCGGCGGCGGCGGCTTGATCGCCGGCGTAGGCGCTTACATCAAGGCCGTGCGCCCGGATATCAAGGTAATCGGCGTGCAAACCACCGATTCGGATGCCATGGCACGCAGCCTGAAGGCGGGCCGGCGCGTGACGCTGAATGATGTCGGCCTGTTTTCCGACGGCACGGCGGTCAAGTTGGTCGGCGAGGAAACCTTCCGCCTTGCGAAACAGTATGTCGACGAGGTGATCCTGGTCGATACCGATGAGGTCTGCGCCGCGATCAAGGACGTCTTCCAGGATACGCGCAGCATCCTGGAACCGGCCGGCGCGCTGGCTGTAGCCGGCGCCAAGGCCTATATCGAACGCGCGAAGGCGGACAAGAAACCGATCACGAACGAAACCCTCGTCACGGTGACCAGCGGCGCCAACATGAACTTCGACCGCCTGCGCTTCGTCGCCGAGATGGCGGAAGTCGGCGAATCGCGCGAGGCCGTTTTTGCCGTGACGATCCCGGAAGAGCGCGGCAGTTTCAAACGATTCTGCCAGCTCGTCGGACCGCGCAACGTGACGGAATTCAACTATCGCATCAGCGATGAAAAGGTCGCCCATGTGTTCGTCGGCATCCAGATTCCGAACCGCGACGAGTCCGGCAGGATCACCAAGAACTTCGAAAAGCACGGCTTCAAGACCCTCGACCTCACGCATGACGAATTGGCCAAACTGCACATTCGCCATCTGGTCGGCGGCAAGAGCGGACTTGCGCAGGACGAATTGCTGTACCGCTTCGAATTCCCGGAACGCCCGGGTGCGCTGATGCGCTTCCTCGACAGCATGGCGCCGAACTGGAATATCAGCTTGTTCCATTACCGCAATCAGGGCGGCGACGTGGGCCGCATCCTGGTCGGGCTGCAGGTGCCCAAGAAGGAAATGAAGGATTTCCGCGCCTTCCTCTCGACACTTGGCTATCGCAATTGGGACGAGACCGAAAACCCGGCGTACAAGCTTTTCTTGTAAGAACGGACGCAGGCGAACCGTTCAATTCGTCTGCGGTCAAAATCATGTGGGCGTCGCCTGCGGGCACGTTCGAAACTGCAGTCATCGTCATTCCCGCTCATGTCCGACTCCAACGCGCCGGAAGCGTCACCGCTCGGCAAACCGACCAGCTATCAGGCCGAATACGCGCCCGCATTGCTGTTCCCGATTTCACGCCAGCAGAAGCGCGAAGAGATCGGCATTGCCGGCACCTTGCCATTTTTCGGTGTCGATATCTGGAATGCGTATGAATTGTCGTGGCTGAACCTGCGCGGCAAACCGCAAGTCGCCATCGCGACCTTCACCGTGCCTGCGGACTCGCCCAATATCATCGAGTCGAAATCCTTCAAGCTCTACCTCAATTCCTTCAATCAAACGAAACTGGCATCACCGGACGCCCTGATGGAATTGCTGCGTACCGACTTGACGAACGGATTCGGCGCACCGGTTCAAGTCAAGCTCACCATGCCGGATGCGTTTGCGACGCTGCAAATGGGCGAACTCGAAGGTTTGCTGCTCGATCGCCTCGATATCGAAGTCACCGAGTACACGCCCAATCCCGCACTGTTGAAGGCGAATCATGCGGAGGCGATGGTCGAGGAAACGCTGGTGTCGCATCTCTTGAAATCGAACTGCCTGGTCACCGGACAACCGGACTGGGGCAGCGTGCAAATCCGCTACGTCGGTGCACAGATTGATCAGGAGGGTCTATTGCAGTATCTGATCGGTTTCCGAAATCATAATGAATTTCATGAACAATGCGTGGAGCGCATATTCATGGATATCCTGCGCCAATGCCGTCCGCAGAAACTCGCGGTCTACGCACGGTACACTCGACGCGGCGGCCTCGACATCAATCCGTGGCGGAGCAATTTCACGACCGGCCAGCGGCCATCCAATCTGCGCAACGCGCGGCAGTAGACGGCACTATCGGACTGGCGTTATTTATTTGATTTTGTCAGGATATTGTCATGTTCGCGGCGTAAAAGTCGATTCCCATGAGAAACCTTTTATCCGGCATGCAGTCCGAGGCATACCGGCACGCGGTTCACGATTTGGGAGTTCATTGGCACTTGCATCACACTAAGCCATTATTAAATCTTTCCTGTCGGTTCCCTGCTTACAATCAACGTCGTTTCCCGAACCCGCCATATGCTTTCTCATTCCACATTCGGTAAACAAGCCTATAATGCGACTCGATTGCCCAATTTGTGCATCGCACCATGCCATTTCGTAACATGACTAACCTTGCCAGAATCCTGTCGGCCAACAATGTCGTGCTCGATCTTGAAGTCTCGAGCAAGAAGCGCGCTTTCGAGCAGGCCGGACTGATTTTTGAAAACAATTGCGGCATTGCCCGCTCGGTAGTGTCGGACAACCTGTTCGCACGCGAACGTCTCGGTTCCACCGGACTGGGACATGGTGTGGCGGTACCGCACGGCCGGATCAAGGGTTTGAAAGCGCCGCTCGCGGCGTTTGTTCGTTTGAAGGAGCCGATCCCCTTCGAGTCGCCCGACGGACATCCGGTGAAGCTGCTGGTATTCCTGCTGATTCCGGACCACGTGACGCAGCAGCACCTTGAAATCCTGTCCGAAATCGCCGAAATGTTTTCAGACGAGGCGTTCCGCAACCAGCTGGCCACGGATCCCGATGCGACTTCCGTCCATGCCCGCCTGACTGCCTGGCAGCCGAGCGTACACGCCTGATCCGACGTCCTGACGCCATGCCTGCCACTACCCACTTGTCAATTCAGCAGCTCTACGACGACACGCGTGAAGCGCTGCAATTAGGATGGTTTGCCGGTTTTCCGGGAGGCGAGCGGCGTATCTCGGGCGATGCCACCTCTGCCGCCGATCAGGTCGGTCACCTGAACCTGATCCATCCAGGCCGGATCCAGGTCTTCGGGCATCAGGAAATTCTCTATTACAACAAGCTCTCGCCCGTCTCGCGCAAGTACCAGACCGAAGAACTGGTGACTGGCGAGCCGCCGGCCTTCATCATCGCGCAGGGACTGGAAACGCCGCCTTACATCCTTGAGGTTTGCGACGAAAAAAATATCCCGCTGTTCTCCACCCCGCTGCCCGCCGCGCAAGTGATCGACTACCTGCGCGTGTACCTGTCCAAGGAACTGGCGCAACGCGTGACGATGCACGGCGTGTTCATGGATGTGCTGGGGGTCGGCGTATTGATCACCGGCGAATCCGGCCTCGGCAAGAGCGAACTCGGCCTGGAACTGATCTCGCGCAACCACGGACTGGTTGCCGACGACGCTGTCGAGTTCGCACGCATCGCACCCAACATGATCGAGGGCCGCTGCCCGCCCCTGCTGCAGAACCTGCTCGAAGTACGCGGCCTCGGCCTGCTGGACATCAAGACCATCTTCGGCGAAACCGCGGTACGGCGCAAAATGCGCCTGAAGCTGATCGTCCATCTGGTGCGCCGCAGTACGCTGGAAGAAAATTACGAACGCCTGCCCCTGCATTCCCAGACCGAAGAAGTGCTCGGCCTGGCGATCCGCAAGGTCGTGATTCCCGTCGAAGCCGGCCGCAACCTCGCCGTGCTGCTGGAAGCGGCGGTGCGCAACACCATTCTGCAATTGCGCGGAATCGACACGCTCAAGGAATTCATGGAGCGCCAGCAAAAAGCCATGGGCAACGAGTAATCAGATCAGCGCTTCTCCCCTTCGCCTCGGCTGTCACTTCGCGCCCCATGCGGTATGATTACCGCCTATGCGCATTATCCTCATCACAGGCATATCCGGATCCGGAAAATCGGTCGGGCTGAATGCACTCGAAGACGCCGGTTACTTCTGCGTCGACAATCTGCCGCCCAAACTGCTGCGCCAACTGGTCGCCACGCGCCAGGAAGAAGGCGCCGACACATTGGCGGTCGCAATGGATGCGCGCAGTGCGGACTCACTGGCCGGTCTGCCGGCCGATATCCAGTTGCTCAAGAACGAGGGGCACGACGTCAAGGTGCTGTTCCTGACGGCAAAGACCGAATCGCTGATCGCGCGCTTTTCCGAAACCCGGCGCAGCCATCCCCTGTCGCATCGGGTTCGCGCGAGCCAGGATGCCGGCGACCAGCCAACCTTGACCGAATGCATCCTGCGCGAACGCGAGATGCTCTCCCCGATCGAAGGCATCGGCCATGTCATCGATACCTCGGGCCTGTCGGCCAACAAGCTGCGCGGCTGGATCAAGGATCTGGTGGAAACCGAGCGCACGCCGCTGACGCTGCTGTTCGAATCCTTCGCCTTCAAGTTCGGCGTACCGCTGGATGCGGATCTTGTATTCGATGTGCGCGTGCTGCCCAACCCGTACTACGACACTACTTTGCGGCCCTTTACCGGACGCGATGAACCGGTAGTCGCATTCCTGAATGCGCAGGCGCATGTCGCGGAACTCTTTATCGATATACGCACCTTCATTGAAAAGTGGCTGCCGGCATTCAAGAATGACAACCGCAGCTACCTGACCGTTGCAATCGGCTGCACCGGCGGACAACACCGGTCGGTCTACATGGTCGAGCAACTCGCGAAACACTTCGGCGCAACCGAACGCGTCCTGCTGCGTCATCGCGAACTCTCCTGAACGCACCACCTACGCCGACCATGCAAGCTGACGACTCCTGGCTCCCGCTATTTCCCCTGAAGACCGTGCTTTTCCCGGACGGGATCCTGCCGCTGAAGGTTTTCGAAACACGCTACATGGACATGGTGCGCGAGTGCATGCGGCGCAACATGCCGTTCGGCGTTGTTCTGATCAAGTCCGGCCAGGAAGTCGGCGCCGCGGCCGAGCCGGAAACCGTCGGATGCATGGCGCACATGTCGGATTGGGACATGGAGAAGCTCGGCGTGATGACGCTGCGCATCCGCGGCGGCAAGCGCTTCCGCATCACCAACACCCGGGTGCTGCCTGACCAGCGACTCGAGGCGCGCGTCGAGATGATCCCGGCGGACGACGACATCCCTGTCAGCGACATCCATGTGACCTGCGCCAAGACCCTGAAGATTGTGATCGACGACGTCAGTGCCAAGGGCCGCGCCGAACATGGCGAAAGCTTCATCAGCCCGTTTTCACAGCCGATTCAGCTCGACAGCGCGAGCTGGGTTGCCAACCGCTGGTGCGAAATCCTCCCCATCCCCCTGAAAGCGCGCCAGAAGCTGCTCGAACTCGAGGACGCGCAAAGCCGTCTGTCGATCGTTCACCAATATCTGCTGCAGCACAAAATTGTCTGACCCGCAGCGCGCAATTACATAAACGACAATAAAGCCTGCACCGTTTTGAGTCGCACGCTGTGCCATTTTTGAGAATCGCTGCGGCGATCTCTGTCGCATCAGCATTTTTTACAAGCTGTTTGTTACTGCGCAAATTCGACCGCGAGTATTCGTAGGATAAATGACGGGTCGGCTCACAGTTCGAGCCTCTCCCGGCGGGGAGTGTCAGTGGATTGCGCGTTGGAAGAAACTGCAGGCCAGCTGCCAGGATGCCGCAGCAAGAAGGCATGTGAAGACTTCCGGCGAAGTAGACATCGGTGCTCCCCGCCGGGGCAGTCCTGAGAAAAATTCCCTCTTGCTTCCTGCCGTGCAGGCATTTACTTGGCACTACTTTGAGCGCTAATCGTATGTTAATGGATGACGCACGCGAGGCTATGCGGTCAGAGTCCGTCAATCGCCGCAAGAATATGCAACCCGTGCGCGTACCTCAGATCTCTCCCATCAGCCTGATATCGCTGCTGTACGCGCTAAGCCTGTTCATCTTTTACCGGCAAGGCTTCATCAGCGGCGAGACCTTCGTCAGTGTCGCGGCCGCGGTGCTGTGCGTTGTCATCCTGTTCTATGGCCTGTTCCGGCTAGGTCTCAACAGCCACTTCGATGAACCCAGTCTGACACTGCCGCAACTGGTCGCCTCGCTGCTCATCATGCTGGTCGTGGCCTACCTGGAGCGCGCCACACAGATTGCACTGGTGCCGTTCATCCTGATCGCCTTCTCGTTCGGAATCTTTCGCTTGTCGACGGTGTCGCTCATCCTGCTGGCGATCGGCTGCCTGAGTGCCTATCTCGGCATTATCTTTATCCGCGACCATGGGGAAGGTTATAGCTACGAATTTCGCGCCGATTTGGTGCAATGGTTCGTTTTGGTCCTGACCCTGCCGGGAATGATCCTGGTCGGCAAGCAGATCCAGAACCTGCGACAGCTTCTGAGGGCGACGCGCTACCAACTTGAACACTACGAAGAAAAGTCCGTCCGTGATGAGCTGACCGGCCTCTACAATCGTCGGCAGATTCAAGCCGAGCTCGAGCAGGCGAAGCTGCAGGCCGATACCTTGTCCGTGCCCTTCTGCATCTGCCTCATCGACATCGATCGATTCAAGGAGATCAACGACAACAACGGTCACCTGACCGGCGACACCATCCTGAAAGAGTTCGCCAAAGTCGCTCGCGACAGCATTCGCGACACCGATATGCTTGGCCGTTATGGCGGCGACGAATTCATGCAGATCCTGCCCGACACCGATCTCAAGGGTGCGGTAATGCACGCCGAGCGCCTGCGCGTCTACGCGCACTTCCTGGACCTTCAGAAAATCCTGGAGCGAAAACATATTTCTCTGTCGATCGGCGTAGCGCAGTACCGCCGCGGCGAAAAGATCACTGATCTGATTGCACGCGCCGACTCCGCCCTATACCAGGCAAAACAACGCGGGCGCAACCGCGTGGAGTGGGTCGAGATAGGCTAGGCGTGCGTGCGGGAGAAGCCACCTACGCCGTTAGCAGGTCGCCGCCGCGAAACACCGCGAGCAGAAGCTTCTTGACCGGAGCAGGCAGCGGCGCCTCCTGCAACTGTTCGGCGCGATACCACACGTGACTGCCCTCCGCCGCGAGCCGGGCGCGGCCCGCCAGTCTGATTTGGTACGGTGACACGTGCAGTTTGAAATGGGTGAATACATGCGTAAACGGCTGCAGACGCTCGCATGAAACGACATGACCGAAAGACGCGAGCTTGCGCGAAACAAGTTCGTCAAACCGCAGTCTACCTTCTCCGGTATCGTGCTCCACGCACTCCATTTCCGGAAGCGACAACAGGCCGCCCCAGATCCCGGTTCCCGGCCGCTGCTCAAGCAATACGCGATCACGATCGGTGACAACCAGCATTGCGGTAGTCCTTTCCGGAATCGCCTTCTTGGGCTTGCGTTCGGGCAGCAAATGCACGCGGTCGCTGGCCAGCGCCATACAGCGCTGCGACAGCGGGCATTGGCTGCAGGAGGGTTTGCTGCGTGTGCAGAGCGTCGCACCCAGATCCATCAGCCCTTGCGTATACGCCTCAACTTCCCGGTCGGGAAGGAGCGCCACTGCCCTCTGCCACAAACCGTCTTCAACAGGTTTTGCACCCGGAAATCCCGCAATGCCGAACACCCGGCAAAATACCCGCTTGACGTTGCCATCGAGGATAGCAGCACGTGCACCGTAGGCGAAAGCCGCAATCGCAGCCGCAGTCGATCGGCCGATGCCGGGCAACTCGGCAAGCAACTCAGGCTGCTCCGGGAATTTGCCGCCGAACTCGGCGACGATCATTTGCGCGCACCGGTGCAGATTGCGTGCTCGCGTGTAGTAGCCGAGGCCGCTCCAATGGGACATCACTTCTTCGGAGCTCGCCGCCGCCAGCGATGCCACATCGGGAAATCGCGCCAGAAACCGCTGGTAATACGGAATGACCGCAGCCACCTGGGTCTGTTGCAGCATGATCTCCGACAGCCAGATGCGATAGGCATCGCGCGTGTTCTGCCAGGGCAGCGCATGCCGGCCATGCTGTTTCTGCCAGCGGATCACCGCTTCGGAAAAGGTGGGGTCGAAAAGTGTTTCGGCGCCGTCCGCCTGCGCAGCCGGCGCTTGGGCTATGCGTTTCATGTCAGGCTGTCAGGCCGCTGCCTTGAGCGCGGCGAGTTCGGCGGAAATGGCGCTTTTGAGTTCGGCCTCCAGCATCAGAAGCGTCTTCTTCTGTTCTTCCAGTTCGGCCTGCATCTTCTCCAGCGTCTCGATCTTTTCTTCCAGCGTATCGGTCGCAAGGTGAATGCGTTCGATCGACTGCTTGCGCTTCTTCAGCTGCGAGCGATGCTCCCAGATCTGCGCCTCCAGCGGCGCCATCACCACTTTCAGCCAGGCTTCCACATCACGATTGGCCTGCAGGAAACTTTGCTTCACGCGCGATGCAATCGAATCGAAGAACTTCGTCATCAGCACCACTTGGGGAGTGGTCATGATCGCCGCGGTGCCGAACTGCTTGTGGTACACGCCTTCAATCATCTCGATCTCCTTGCGGTATTTCTCGAGCGAGAAAGGCATGGGCGAAGAAAGCGCAAGACCGTGTTCGGTCGAGAATTTGCGATACATCACGGTCATCATCGCCGTGATTTCCTCGATCTTCCGATTGGAAAGGTCCAGGTTGTTCCGGATCTGCTCGAAGAAGGTCTTTACTGCAGAGCGCAATCCGGCCGAGAAGCGGCTCTTTTCCATGGCGTCGCGCGTGCGACGAATGTCTTCCTTCAGAATGTCCATTCCGAGACTGGTGAACACCTCGGTCGACAAGCGGGTAAATACGGCGCGTGTACCCTGGAGTTTCATCAGACTGGCATCGAACTCTTTTTTCTCGAGCTCGACGCGTTTCATCATGTGTTCGATGATGTTCTGGTTCTTGCCGCGCAGACTTTTGAGTTCCACCAGCTGCTCCACGACGCTGCGCCCGCGGGTGGCCTGCAACTGCTGCTTGGACGTCGTCAATTCCTGCATCTCCGCCATCAGCTGGCCGCGCACGATTTCCTGCTTGCTCGGAATCAGTTCGCCGGACAAGGCCGTTTCCAGCAACGGCAGGCGACTCTTCGCCAACAGTTCAGGATCGCGGTTAACCTTGCCAACCAGGCCTTTTTGCGCAGAAATCGGAAAAACCTGCTGCGGCGAGAGATGCAATGTCTGCGCAACACTCGCAACCTGCTTGTCGATCTGCTGCTCGATCTCCTCCGCGCTGCGCAATTCATCCCACATGCTGTCGATCTTGTTCAACACCACCATGCGCGCGGGACCGCCGCCGATGTGGTCGCGCCACACGTCGATGTCACTCCTGGTGACACCGGTATCGGCGGCCAGGATGAACAGAACTGCATGGGCATTCGGGATCAGGTTCAGCGTCAGTTCCGGCTCGGTGCCGATGGCATTGAGACCCGGTGTGTCGATGATGACCAATCCCTGCTTCAGCAGCGGGTGCGGGAAATTCACGATCGCATGACGCCACTGCGAAATTTCAACCAACCCATCGTCACCCATTGCCAGGGACGCATCCGGATCATCCTCATGGTACAAACCATAACGCTTCGCCTCCTCGACCGAGACGCGCTTGGTCAGGCTCACCTGCTTGAATGCCTCAAGCATGCCTTCGCCCGAATGAATGTCGAGCGGCAACACACTCCAGACATGGCTTTGCTCTTTGAAATCGCTGGTGGAGGCAGCTTCCGCACGGGTCTCGATCGGAAGCAGACGAATCGACGGCGGAAAGGTTTCGTCGTACAGGAGTTCGGTCGGACACATCGTTGTGCGCCCGGCAGACGAGGGCAGGATACGTTGACCGTAATCCGCGAAAAAGATTGCATTGATCAGCTCGGACTTGCCGCGGGAAAATTCCGCGACAAAGGCAATCGACAACTTGTCGTCCGCAAGACGGGCCTGCAGGCGCGAGAAGCGCTGATCACTCGCTGCATCAGCCAGATCGGATGCACCGACGCAGGCGCGATAGCGCTCAAGAGCAGACATCACGCCACTACGCCAGCTGCTGTATTCCTGGAACTTTTGGACCAGATTGCTCACGTTATCCCCGACTTAATTGCTGACAGGATCGAATCTAGCACACCCATACTCATTTTTGACAGTTCGGACAGTAGAAGGTCGAGCGCTGTCCCTGCTTCAGCTGCCGCACCAGGCCGCCGCATACGCGGCATGGCTGGTCGGCCCGGTCATATACAAAGTAGCTCTGCTGAAAGTAACCGGGCTGGCCATTCACCGCCATGAAATCCCGCAGGGTGCTGCCGCCCTTTGCTATGGCCGCCGCCAGGGTTTCGCGAATCGCCGTGACCAGTTTTTCATAACGCGCCAGCCCGATACGGCTTGCCGCCGTCTTCGGGTTGATGCCGGCCTTGAACAAGCTCTCCGACGCGTAAATGTTGCCGACGCCGACCACGATGTCGCCCGCCAGCAACACCTGCTTGATCGCCGCGCTGCGCTTTCGTGTCTGACGATACAGAAGCTGCGCCGAAAACGCCTCTTCAAGCGGCTCCACTCCCAAGCCGCGCAACAACAGGTGCTCATCGATCGCTCCGTCTTCGCGGCCATGCCAGAGCACTGCGCCGAAGCGGCGCGGATCCGTCATTCGCAACACCTGGTCATCAACCTCCATGTCGAAGTGATCGTGCTTTTGTGGTGGCGTATCTTTCGGCAAGACACGCAGGTGTCCCGACATCCCGAGATGCACGATCAAGGTGCCGTGATCGAATTCAATCAGCAAATACTTGCCGCGCCGCCTCGTGATACGAATACGATGCCCGCAGATACGACGATCAAGATCGGCTGGAAACGGCCAGCGCAAGCCCTCATGGCGCAAAGTCACGGCGCTGACGACCCTCCCTTCCAGGTAAGGCGCGACGCCGCGGCGGGTAACTTCTACTTCTGGCAATTCTGGCATTGTTGGAGCAAACTCTTTGCAGAAAGACAAACTTGACGTGAGACATGCATGATATGACTAATCCTCATTGTACAAATAGTTGCGCATGCGATCGCCTGCTTGGAGAAGCACTACTTGTACAATGGAGTTTCGGAGCGTGCGCCCACGCCCTGCCGTTGGGCGTAGAATTAGCTTTGCTTGAATAGCTGGAAATTTCCCTTGAAAAACACTCTTCTTATTGTAACTGCGTCGATCGCGTTGTCTGCATGCGCAACATGGAACCCCGATAATTTTCCGCCGATGGCCGGATCGTCGGGTCAGGCAGCAAGCCACGAGAAGTTTTCGCCGAGAAAACAAGCAGTTAGTCGCAAGTCGGACTCCCTTGCAGACACGCCCAAGGCGGAAGATCCACTGCCCGAGGTCGAGCTCTCCGAAGAGCTGCTGTTCAAGCTGCTAAGCTCGGAAATTGCCGTCCAGCGAGGCGATTGGCAAACGGCCTATGTGACACTGCTGGGCGTGGCCCAACAAACGCGCGATCCCCGCATTGCGCGCCGCGCCGCAGAAATAGCCCTGTCCGCCAAGCAGGCCGATGAAGCGCTTGCCGCGGTTCGTTTGTGGCGCACCCTGGCGCCGCATTCGGACGAAGCGACACAATACTATCTGAGCTTCGTGATACTGAGCGACAGGCTCGCCGAAGCCAAGCCGATTCTTGAAGAGCGCATGAAAGAGGCGCGTCCTCAAACCCGCGGACTGCTGGCATTTCAAATGCAACGTCTGCTCGCCCGCGCCAAGGACAAGACCGAGGCATTCTCGCTGCTGGAAGAAGTGCTGACCCCGTATCTCGACCTGCCGGAAGCGCATCTCGCACTTGCCCAGGGCGCCTACGCCAGAGGCGACACCGAGCGCGCGCAACAAGAGGCGCAGTCGGCGCTCAAGGTCAAACCCGATTCGGAACTCGCCATCCTCGCGCTTGCGCAAGTCACGCCCGACAAGGCGGAGGCCAGCAAACTGTTGGTCAAGTTCCTTGCCAAGTACCCGAAATCGCGGGACGTGCGCATGGCATATGCACGCATGCTGGTAGAAGAAAAACAGTACGGCAAGGCGCGCAGCGAGTTTGAGGCCTTGCTCAAGAATCAGCCGGACGATCTCACCTCGCTGTATGCGCTCGGCGTATTGTGCATGCAAACTAGCGACCTGAAGGCCGCCGAAAAATACCTCACCACCTATCTGAACGTGCTCGCAGCCAAGCCGGAGGAAGAGCGCGACGCGACGCAAGCCTTGCTGCTGCTTGCGCAGATTGCGGAGGAACGCAACGATTCCGAAGCCGCCCTCAAATGGCTGGCGCAAGTGGAACCGGGCGAGGCCTACCTGAGCGCACAAGTCAAGCGCGCGCAGGTCATTGCCAAGCGCGGAGACCTCGAAGGCGCGCGCAAGCTACTGCACGAAACCAACGTCAGCGGCGAACGCGAAAAGTCGCAGCTCATCCTGGCCGAAAGCCAGATTCTGCGTGACGCGAATCGGCTGCCGGAATCGATGGCGGTGCTCAAGGACGGCTTGCATCAGTTTCCGAACGACACCGACCTGCTCTACGACTACGCGATGGCAGCGGAAAAAGGTTCGCAGTGGGATTTGATGGAAACCACGCTGCGCAAGATCATGGAACTCGCGCCCAACAACCAGCATGCCTACAACGCGCTCGGATACTCGCTCGCGGAACGCAATATCCGCCTCGACGAGGCGCTCGCCCTGATCGAAAAGGCGTTAAAACTTGCACCGGACGATCCGTTCATCATGGACAGCATGGGGTGGGTGCAATTCAGGCGCGGCAAATTGAAAGAAGCGGAAGATCTGTTGCGCCAGGCCTATCAGTTGCGGCCGGATGTCGAAATCGCGGCGCATCTCGGCGAAGTACTGTGGGTGAAAGGACAGAAGGACGACGCACAGAAGCTCTGGCGCGACGCGAAGTCCAAGGACCCGCAAAACGATACGCTCAAGAACACGCTGGCACGGTTGAACGTGAGCCTATGATTGACCGCATTGCCCGGCGCGCTTTTGCCGGCGCGCTGCCCCTGTTGCTGCTGGCCGGGTGCGCAAGCCTCTCTCCCCCGGCCGCAGTTGACCGGCCGACCGCCGCTCGCCCTTACCATGCCGCGATCGACTTCACTGGACGGCTGTCAGTACGATACCAGGGCCCGCGCAACGAAGAGGCCCTGCACGGCGGTTTCCTCTGGTCACAAACGCCGTCGAGCACCAAGGTCAGCTTGCTGTCGCCTTTGGGCCAAACCATAGCTGTCATCGACGTCACACCGGACGGTGCAACCCTGACCGAGAACGGGCAGACGCTTCGCAGCGCATCCGATGTCGACGATCTGACCGCACAAACCCTCGGCTGGCCGCTGCCGGTTGCCGGTTTGCGCGAATGGTTGCAGGGTTTTGCGCTGGATGCCGGGGGCCGGCGCTTTGTCGCAACTCCCGCGGCATCTGAAGTCACGACGAAGGACGGATGGCGAATCCGCTACGCCAACTGGCAGGACGACGCTTCCTCGAAGGTACAATACCGCCCGAAACGCATCGACCTTGCGCGGCTCACGGAGCAAGCCGGCGATGTATCCATTCGCATCGTCATCGACTCATGGCAAGCTCACTGAACAACTGCCCTGCTCCGGCCAAGCTCAATCTTTTTCTGCACGTCACCGGCCGGCGCGCCGACGGCTATCATCTGCTGCAAACGGTTTTCCAACTGATCGACCGCGGCGACTTGCTGCACTTCGATGTGCGTGAGGACGGAATAATTCGACGTGTCACGGAGGTTGAAGGCGTGCCCGAGGATTCCGACCTGATCGTTCGCGCAGCAAAACTGCTGAAAACTGCAGCCGCGAATCGATCCATGGAACGGCTGGGTGTCGACATCCGCATCGAGAAACAGCTGCCGATGGGTGGCGGACTTGGCGGCGGCTCGTCCGATGCCGCGACCACCCTGATCGCACTGAATCATTTATGGCAAACCGGCCTCGCGCGTCAGGAGCTGATGAAGCTCGGCCTTCAACTGGGCGCCGATGTGCCGTTTTTCATCTTTGGGCAAAATGCATTTGCCGAAGGCGTCGGTGAAGCGCTGGTGCCGGTTGCCACTCCCGATTGCTGGTATGTCGTCATCGAACCCGGCGTATCAGTGCCGACCGCGGCAATTTTTTCCGATCCGGATTTGACAAGGGACACGAAACCCGTCAGAATATCGGACTTTCCTGAAGCATCTACCGGCTTCGGAAAAAACGACCTGCAAGTCGTGGCAACCAAGCTATTCCCTCCCATCGCAGAAGCCATAAAATGGCTGCGACAGTACGGAGATGCAAGGATGACCGGTTCGGGAGCTTGTGTGTTTTGTGCGTTTTCGCAAGAGCAGCAAGCAGACGAAGTGCTGGAAGAAGTGCACAAAACGGGATCGGCGCAATGGAAAGTCTGGAAAGCCAAATCGATCGAGCGTCACCCGCTCTCGTATTTGCTGGAGTCGTAACTCAAGAATTCGTTTGGCGTTGCATGAAGCATGATGCGACGGCAGACAACCGGTTGTGTAGGGGAATCGCCAAGCTGGTTAAGGCACCGGATTTTGATTCCGGCATGCGTAGGTTCGAATCCTTCCGCCCCTGCCATTTTTTTCCTCATGTTTCCAGCAATAGCCCGGTTGGTGCTTCAGCCAACCGGCGCGTCTGAAGTCAAAACAGGTGCCCCGATGAGCAGCGAAGGCTTGATGGTTTTTACCGGCAACGCCAACCCGAAACTCGCAGAAGCTGTCGTCAAGCACCTAGGCATTCCGCTCGGCAAGGCTCTCGTGGGTCGTTTCTCCGACGGTGAAGTTCAGGTCGAGATCCAGGAGAACGTGCGCGGCAAGCACGTGTTCATCCTGCAATCCACCTGCGCCCCGACCAACGACAACCTGATGGAACTGATGGTGATGGTCGATGCGCTCAAGCGCGCATCCGCACGCCGCATCACGGCCGCCATCCCCTACTTCGGCTATGCCCGCCAGGATCGCCGCCCGCGTTCGGCGCGCGTGGCCATCTCGGCCAAGGTCGTGGCGAACATGCTGGAAGTCGCCGGCGTCGAGCGCGTGCTGACGATGGACCTCCACGCTGACCAGATCCAGGGTTTCTTCGACATTCCGGTTGACAACATCTACGCGTCGCCGATTCTGCTCGAAGACCTGCGCAAGAAGAACTACGACAACCTGCTGGTGGTGTCGCCGGACGTCGGTGGCGTGGTGCGCGCGCGCGCACTGGCCAAGCAGCTCAACACCGACCTGGCGATCATCGACAAGCGCCGCCCCAAGGCCAACGTGGCCGAGGTGATGAACATCATCGGTGAAGTCGAAGGCCGCAACTGCGTGATCATGGATGACATGATCGACACCGGCGGCACGCTGTGCAAAGCCGCTCAGGTGCTCAAGGAGCGCGGCGCCAAGCAGGTGTTCTCGTACTGTACGCACCCGGTGCT
>NZ_DATFAF010000088.1:0-25206 GCF_035254865.1 Noviherbaspirillum sp. | reverse complement strand
GAATACGTCGCGACCCTGGCCATGCTCGAGAAAAAGCGCGCCATGGCGGAGGTGAAAACATTTACGCCGCGCGATGTCGAATTGCCCTACGCAGTCACCCTGGCGCAAGCCTTGCCCGAGGGTTCGAAGATGGACTGGATCATCGAGAAGGCGGTGGAACTGGGCGTTGCCGCGATCCAGCCGATCGCCGCCCGGCGTTGCGTGGTCCGTCTGTCGGCCGAACGAACAGCCAGAAAGCTGGAACACTGGAACGCCATCATCGCATCCGCCTCCGAGCAAAGCGGCCGCAACCGGCTTGCGAATCTGGGCGAACCGGCCGAATTCGACGACTGGATCGGGCAGCAGGACTTGCATCGTCGCATTCTCTTGTCGCCGCGCGGCGGACAATCCCTGTCGGACTGGGCTCGCCATCACCCTCCGCAAGCGGTTGCGCTGCTGATCGGCCCAGAAGGCGGATTCACGGAACAGGAAGAGTCGGTGGCGATCAGCCAGGGCGTGCTGCCCTTGTCGATGGGGCCGCGCGTGCTGCGGACCGAAACCGCCGGGCTGGCCGCACTGGCCGCCTTGAACGCCGTGTGGGGCGAAATCTGACCGCGTTTAAGCCGAAATCAAACAACGTTCCGATTTCCGCCCGTAAATCGGCGCTTTCTTTTATGGTGACTGCTTTATCCACGCAAGCGGAGATGCACCATGGGTATTCTCGACAAAGCATTCGAAATGCTTGGCGACAATCACTTGCCGATGATGGATTCAAGAACGCGTCTATTGCAGGCGGCGCTCGCATTGCTCGCGAACAATGGCCAGGCCGGCGGATTGCATGGGCTGGTAGAGCAGTTCAGCGAAGCAGGTCTGGGGAATGTCATCCATTCGTGGATCGGGGCCGGACAAAACGTGCCGATCACCGGCGAACAATTGCACCAGGCACTGGGCGAAGGCCAGTTGCAGCAAATCGCGGAGGAAACCGGGCTAGCGGAAAATGAAACCGCAGACCGCCTGAGTGAGATGTTGCCGGATCTGGTAGACAGACTGACGCCCGCCGGACATATTCCGCCAGGCGGCTTGGGAAACATGAGTACGCTGCTGGATTATTTTCTGGGCCGCTTCCAGTAACGTCCAATAAGGAAGCGGATGTGCATCGACATTGTCGCGAAGCGCAGATTTCCGCGACAATGGCCGCATGCAATGGCTCCGTCAATTTTTCAGTCGCGATACTCCGCGCATTCCGGATCTGCTCTGGCAGGACTGCGTCATGCGTCTTGCCTTCTTGCAGCGACTATCGCCGATTGAGCTGGAGCGCCTGAAAGCCTTGTCCGAGACATTACTTGGTAAAAAGACATTTACCGGCGCGGCAGGGTTTGAACTGACGGACGAAATCGCGGTGGATATTGCCGCGCAGGCCAGTTTGCCGGTCCTCAATCTCACGCTTGATCTATATGCCGACATGGCCGGCATCATCGTCTACCCGTCAGCCTTCATCATCCCGCAGAGCGAAATGGACGAAGCCGGAGTCGTGCATGAATGGCATGAACCAGCTTCCGGCGAAGCCGTCGGTGCCGGCGGCGCCGTTGTGCTGTCCTGGGAAGACGTACAGGAGCGCGGCGCGCCGGGATACAACGTCGTGATCCACGAATTCGCACACAAGATCGATATGGGCGACGGTCGCGCGAATGGATGTCCGCCCTTTCTCGCCGCCTGGCACGAAGGCCTCGATCCACGCCTGTGGCAAAGAACGTTTTCCGCTGCATATGCCGACTTCGACCGCCGCGTCCATGCCCTGGAAGACCAGCTCCCGGACGATTTCGATGACGCCGACGAAGCCGATGCCGCGCTCTACGATGAGTTGCTCGGCACCCTGCCGCTCGATCCCTATGCGGCAAGGCATCCGGCGGAATTTTTCGCGGTCGCCTCGGAAGCGTTTTTCGTACTGCCGGAGCCGCTGGCCGACGACTATCCAGAAATCTATCGTTTGTTGGCGCAGTATTATCGCCAGGACCCGCTCCGGCGCTGAAATCAAGCCCTTGCAACAAAGAAAACCGACGGAAAGCGCTTATAATCATAGGTTTTTCGACGGTTTCTTTAGACTGCCCTGCATGAAGGTATTTCGCGGACTTCCCAATGCTGCATCGCGTGCGCCGTGCGCGCTGACCATCGGCAACTTCGATGGTGTTCATCGCGGGCACCAGGCGCTTCTGGCGCGTGTGCGCGAGGCGGCCACTACGCTCAATGTCGAAGCCGCCGTGATGACTTTCGAGCCGCATCCACGCGAATTTTTCGCACTGCTCGCCGGTGATATTGCCAAGGCACCAGCCCGGATCGCCAATCTGCGCGACAAATTGCAGGCGCTCTCGAACGCCGGCATCGATCGTGTCATCGTCGAGCATTTCAACGCCCATTTCGCATCGATGTCGCCGCAAGACTTCGTCGAAAAGGTGCTGGTGCAAGGCTTGCACGTGAAATGGCTGATGGTCGGCGAAGATTTTTGTTTTGGCGCCAAGCGCGCCGGCAATGTCGCCATGCTGATGGAGGCCGGCAAGAAATACGGATTCCATGTCGAGGCCATGCCCACTATCACCAATGGCGGCACGCGCATCTCGTCCTCCGCGGTGCGCTCCGCACTGGCCAACAGCAACTTCGCGCTCGCCGAACAACTGCTCGGTCATCCCTACGCAATTTCGGGCCATGTCATTCACGGCAAGAAGCTGGGACGCACCATTGGCTTTCCGACACTGAACCTCCGTATTGCACATCGACGCCCGGCGCTCTCCGGCATCTTCGTGGTGCAGGTGCGCGGTCTGGCCGACCGGCCTTTGCCGGGCGTCGCCAGTCTCGGCGTGCGGCCTACCGTGGAGGACAGCGGGCGCGTGCTGCTGGAAACCTATGTATTCGACTATGCGCAACCGTGCTACGGCAAAGTGGTGCACATCGAATTCCTCAAGAAACTGCGCGACGAAGAGAAATATGTCGACCTGCCGACACTGACAGCGGCGATCGAGAATGATGCGCAGCAGGCGCGCGCCTTCTTCAAGGAACGCGAGATGCAGGCTGTCTCCGCCACCGACCGAATTTGACGATCGAACATGAATCTTCCTGTTTGATCCACCATTTTTACGATTGAAACCATCATGTCCGAACAAAAAAACAAGTATCCGGTCAACCTCACCGAAACCGCATTCCCGATGCGCGGCGACCTCGCCAAGCGCGAGCCGAAGTGGGTGAAGGAATGGCAGGACAAGAAGATCTATCAACGCATCCGCAAGGCGTCCGCAGGCCGCCCCAAGTTCATCCTGCACGACGGTCCGCCCTATGCGAATGGCGACATCCATATCGGCCACGCGGTCAACAAGATCCTGAAGGACATGATCGTCAAGGCACGCAACATGGCGGGCTTCGACGCGCAGTACGTGCCGGGCTGGGACTGCCACGGCATGCCGATCGAGATCCAGATCGAGAAACAGTACGGCAAGCATTTGCCGACTGCCGAAGTGCTCGCCAAGTCGCGCGCCTACGCGACCGAGCAGATCGAGCGCCAGAAGAAGGACTTCATCCGCCTGGGTGTGCTCGGCGAATGGGATCATCCGTACAAGACCATGGATTTCGGGAATGAAGCCGACGAAATCCGCGTGCTCGGCGGGATTCTCGAAAAAGGCTATGTCTATCGCGGCCTGAAGCCGGTCAACTGGTGCTTCGATTGCGGCTCTGCGCTGGCGGAAGCGGAAGTCGAATACCAGGACAAGCGCGACCCGGCGATCGACGTCGGTTTCCCGTTTGCCGAACCCGACAAGATCGCGCACGCCTTCGGCCTCGACAAGCTGCCGACCGAAAAAGGCTACGCAGTGATCTGGACCACCACGCCGTGGACCATTCCCGCCAACCAGGCCCTGAACGTGCATCCCGACCATCGCTATGCGCTGGTGCAGACCGAGCGCAAAGGCGAAACCATCCTGCTGCTGCTCGCGGTGGAACTGGTCAACGCCTGTCTGCAGCGCTACGGCCTGGAAGGAAAGATCATTGCAACCGCCTCCGGCGAAGCACTGTCGATGCTGAAGTTCAGGCATCCGTTCGCCGATGCCGACAAGGGTTATGACCGCTATTCGCCGATCTATGTCGGCGAATACGTGACGCTCGATACAGGTACCGGCATTGTTCACTCGGCACCGGCCTACGGCCTGGACGACTTCCAGTCCTGCAAGGCGCACGGCATGACCGATGACGAAATCCTGAAACCGGTGATGGGCGACGGCAAGTATGCGTCCTGGCTGCCCTTCTTCGGCGGCATGACCATCTGGGAAGCTTCCAAGCCGATCTGCGAAAAACTGGAAGAAGTCGGCTCGCTGTTCAAGCTCGTGATGTTCGAACACAGCTACATGCACTGCTGGCGCCACAAGACGCCGATCATCTATCGCGCGACCTCGCAATGGTTTGCCGGCATGGATGTGACGCCGAAGGCTGGCGGTCCGACCTTGCGCGAAACCGCGCTGGCCGGCATCGAAACCACCGCTTTCTATCCCGGCTGGGGCAAGGCGCGTCTGCACGGCATGATCGCCAACCGTCCCGACTGGACCTTGTCGCGCCAGCGCCAGTGGGGCGTGCCGATGGCCTTCTTCGTGCACAAGGAAACCGGCGAACTGCATCCGCGCACCCCGGAATTGCTGGAAGCGGTTGCGAAACTGGTGGAAAAGAACGGCATCGAAGCCTGGCAGGCACTCGATCCGAAAGATCTGCTCGGCGCCGATGCCGACGTCTATGTGAAGAACAAAGACACGCTCGACGTCTGGTTCGATTCCGGCTCCACGCATCAGACGGTGTTGCGCGGTTCGCACGCGGCGCAATCGCACTTCCCGGCCGACTTGTATCTGGAAGGCTCGGATCAGCATCGCGGCTGGTTCCACTCCTCGCTGCTGACGTCCTCCATGCTGAACGGACAGCCGCCGTACAAGGCGCTGCTCACGCACGGCTTCGTGGTCGACGGCGAGGGCAAGAAAATGTCCAAGTCGAAAGGCAACGTGGTAGCGCCGCAAAAGGTGTCGGACACGCTGGGCGCGGAAATCCTGCGTCTGTGGGTGGCGTCAACCGATTACTCGGGCGAACTGTCGATTTCCGATGAAATCCTGAAGCGCGTGGTGGAAGCCTATCGCCGCATTCGCAACACGCTGCGCTTCCTGCTGGCGAACACCTCCGATTTCGATCCGAAGAAGGACGCCGTACCGGTCGCCGAATTGCTCGAAATCGATCGCTATGCGATTGCGCGCATGGCGGAACTCCAGGCCGAGATCCTGCAGCATTTCGACGTCTACGAATTCCACCCGGTCGTCGCCAAGCTGCAAATGTACTGCTCGGAAGACCTCGGCGGTTTCTACCTCGATATCCTGAAGGACCGCCTGTACACCTGCGGCACAAATTCGAAGGCGCGCCGTTCCGCGCAGACCGCGATCTGGCATATCACGCATGCGCTGTTGCGCGTGATGGCGCCGATGCTGTCGTTCACCGCCGAAGAAGCGTGGTCTGTATTCGCCGGCAAGGACACTTTCGAAGAAAGCGGCGAAACCATCTTCACACAGGTGTACTATGCACTGCCGGAAGTTGCGGGCGCCGCGGAGTTGCTGAGCAAATTCGCCGCGCTGCGCGATTTGCGCGCAAATGTGACCAAGCAACTGGAAGAAGTTCGGGTGGCGGGCGGCATCGGCTCGTCGCTGCAGGCGGAAGTGGAAATCAAGGCCAGCGGCGACAAGTATGCACTGCTGAACAGCCTGGGCGATGACTTGAAGTTCATCTTCATCACGTCGCAGGCAAAGCTCACACAGGTTGCCAGCGAAGCCGAGGAAGGAGTGATTGTGACGCCGTCGACACACCAGAAATGCGAACGCTGCTGGCACTACCGCGCCGATGTCGGTTCGCATGCGGATCATCCGGGGATTTGCGGGCGTTGCGTAAGCAACTTGTTCGGCAGCGGCGAGGCAAGGAAGTTCGCTTAGCCCATTGATCATTCTCGCGCAGGGCGCGGACGGCATGACCGGATTTCGCGCCCCGCTCCCACGAGGATGACATTCATACAGAGTCGATATGGCCAAACAAAAGAGTTTCAAAAGTCTTTCTGCCAGTCCCAGCACCAGCCTGACACCCTGGCTTGGCATTGCCGCCATCATTATTCTGATCGACCAGATCAGCAAGGTGGTCATGAGCAGGTTGTTCGTCTTTGGCGAATCACGACCCGTGACCTCGTTCTTCAATCTGGTCCTGGCGTACAACAAGGGCGCAGCGTTCAGCTTTCTCGCCAACCAGGCAGGCTGGCAGCGCTACGTTTTCACCGGCATTGCCATTGCCGCCGTGATCTTCATCGTCTATTTGCTCAAGCGGCACGCAGGCCAGCGGATGTTTTGCTGGGCGCTTGCGCTGATCCTCGGCGGGGCGATCGGCAATCTGATCGACCGTATCGTTTACGGACACGTGATCGACTTCCTCGATTTCTATGTCGGTACCTGGCATTGGCCGGCATTCAATGTGGCGGACATGGCCATCGTGGGCGGCGCGGCCTTGTTTGTGCTGGACGAGTTGCGGCGCGTGGGAAAATAAGCCGCCCTTCTTTGCTACACTACCGAGCTTTGGATAATCCTGCAGCCGGTGAAGCTTGGCCTGGCGTCCCGCAAATGCGGGGCAAACGGATGGGAATCGGCACCCGCGATACCCTGCAAGTCACCCCTGCGATGACATATCAGGAGGCCACATGGATCTCGCTGGCAAAAGAATCGTTCTCGGCATGACCGGCGGCATTGCCTGCTACAAGGTCGCGGAGTTCACGCGCGGCCTGACCAAGGCAGGCGCGTCGGTGCAAGTCGTGATGACGCAGGCCGCCACGCAGTTCATCACCCCGGTCACCATGCAGGCGCTGTCCGGCCATCCGGTGTATACCGACCAATGGGATGCCCGGATCGATAACAACATGCCGCATATCGATCTCAGCCGCGACGTGGATGCGATCGTGATTGCGCCCTGCTCCGCCGATTTCATGTTCAAGCTGGCACATGGCGCATGTGACGATTTGCTCTCGACATTGTGCGTCGCGCGCCCCATGACCTTGCCGCTGATGGTGGCGCCGGCCATGAACGTCGAGATGTGGCAGAACGCCGCCACGCAGCGCAACCTTGCGCAACTGAGGACGGACGGCATTGCCATTCTCGGACCCGATGCGGGCGAGCAGGCATGCGGCGAAATCGGCATGGGTCGCATGCTGGAGCCGGAGCAGCTGCTGGAGGAAGTGGTTGCCTCTTTCCAGCGCAAGGTCCTCGCCGGAAAACGCGTCTTGCTGACCGCCGGTCCGACCTTTGAACCGATTGATCCGGTACGAGGAATCACCAATCTTTCCTCCGGCAAGATGGGCTATGCGATCGCCCGCGCGGCACGCGAAGCCGGCGCGGAGGTGACGCTGATTTCGGGTCCAACGACGCTGCCGACACCGTATGGCGTGCATCGCATCAACGTGCAGACCGCACAGCAGATGCATGACGTCGTCATGTCGCATGTCAGCGGACAGGATGTGTTCATCGCGGTCGCGGCCGTGGCGGACTGGCGCGTGACGAATGCCAGCGAACAAAAGCTGAAGAAGAACGGCGAGGACGATATACCGCATCTCCAGTTCGAGCAAAATCCGGACATCCTCGCATCCGTTGCCGCCTTGCCGAACAAGCCGTATTGCGTGGGCTTCGCCGCCGAATCGGAAAACCTGCTGCGCTACGGCGAAGAGAAGCGCAAGAAGAAAGGCGTGCCACTCCTGGTCGGGAACATCGGTCATCAAACCTTCGGCAAGGATGAGAACGAGCTGGTGCTGTTCGACGACAAGGGGAATCAGCGCCTGCCGCGCGCCGACAAACAGGACCTGGCGCGCCAGCTCATCGCGGAAATCGCAATTCGCATCTGATTCGGCTTCAGCTGTATCTTTTTGTAACCCCCGTCCAGCCTTGCGGGCGTCTCACTTTATCCTTAATGTCCATGAAAACCATTGCAGTCAAAATCCTTGATCCCCGCATGAAAGAGCAACTCCCGGCATACGCGACGCAAGGCAGCGCAGGACTGGATTTGCGCGCGTGCATCGATGTCCCGCTCACTATCAAGCCGGGTGAAACGCACCTGATTCCGACCGGCCTTGCGATCCATATCGCGAACCCAGGTTACGCCGCAATGATCCTTCCGCGCAGCGGTATGGGCCACAAACACGGCATCGTGCTGGGGAACCTGGTCGGACTGATCGATTCCGATTATCAAGGACAACTGATGGTGTCGACCTGGAATCGCGGACAGGCGGAGTTCACGCTCAACCCGATGGAACGCCTGGCGCAATTGGTCATCGTTCCTGTTCTGCAGGTTGGCTTCAAGGTCGTCGAGGAATTCGATAACAGCGAGCGCGGTGCCGGAGGATTCGGCAGCACCGGAAAACATTAATCGAATGGAGACCGGCATGATGCGATTCGCTTCGCTACGATTGAAAGGTGCAGCAACAAGAAATCGCTTGCTGCTTTCTGCCGCCGTCCTGTTGACAGCCTGCGCCACCACCGTTTCCACGCCGCCGGGCGCGCAACCGGAAAGCCCATCCGGTGCGCAGAAGCCGGTGCCGGCGCAAGCGGTCAGCCAGGCGGAATTGCAGGCGTTGCAGTCGCTGATCTCGCTGCAGGATCGCCTGTATCGCGTCGCTGCGCCGCTGCTGGTGAACAATCCCGAGCTTTGCAAGAACAACGCGCGCAATCTCCTCGGCTTTACCGCAAAAACGAAATACTCCTATTCGGCCGAGTTCGTCGATGCCACACAAAAGGCACTCGGCTTGAATGAGCGTCTGCAGGTGATGGGCGTTCTTCCGGGGAGCGGTGCCGCGAGTGCCGGTGTGCGCCGCGGCGATGTCCTGGTTGCCGTTGAAGACAAGGCCATGCCCACGGGCGAGAATGCGGAACACGATGCCGCAGCGGTGCTGGCGCCTCTCGTCATGCATCGTTCCAGTGTGAAGCTGACCGTCATGCGCGATGGTGCCAACTTGGCCCTCAATGTTCCCCTGACCTATGCCTGCGCATTCGGCGTCGAGCTCGGCAATGCCGATAACGTTGCGGCATACTCCGACGGCTATCGCGTGCTGATCACGCGCGGGATGATGAATACTGTGCGTTCCGACGACGAACTCGCCTATGTTGTGGCGAAGGAAATGGCGCATAACGCCCTGTCGCACGCCACCCGGCTGAAAATGAGCGCCACCGTCGGCGGCATCATTGATAACCTGCAGCGGGCCCATCCGGATATGAGCACGATGGTGGGCCTGGCCGGCGTCAAGCCGATGCCCGCAGAACTGGACGGCATGGCGGACAAGCTGGCGCTCTATATGCTGGCGCGCGGCGGCTACGACATCACGCAGGTTGTGCCATTCTGGAAGCGGATGGCGAGCCAGTTTCCGCCGTCGACACTCAATGCCTATACGGCAATGCATCCGGCCACGAATTATCGCGTCGCGGCGATGGAAAAAGCCGCCAAGGAAATCAAGGCGAAACAGTCTGCCAAGCGACCGCTGATGCCGTAACTTCCCGCCATGCCCTGCAAGCCGCCGCAATCGATGCCGGCGGCTTTTCCCCATACCGAGTTTGTGCACTACCCAGTGCAAATGCGCTCGGCGTCAAAATTGCCCGGTGTCCGCCGGCTGGTTCCGGCAAGGCACGCTTCTCCCTCGTTTCTTATCTTCGACAACGATCGGTCGGCCATGCCGTCCATCCGCCAGCATTCGCGCGTTGCCATTTCGCGACAATTCCTTCTCTCTGCTTCCAGCCCCAAAAAGCTTCTGAGCGGCTTTGAAACGCAAATGAGAACTGTTATCATTTGCAATAATTCGATTTAACGCGACCAATTTACTCAACATTTCTCGAACAAGAAGGAGTTCTCATGTTTTCAGCCTCGCTCTCCGCGCCGCTCAAGCGCATCGTCCTGACACTTGCCGCTGGAGCGGCGCTCAATGCCTATGCAGTCGAGTATCCGATCGGCTCGCCGCAGCAGCGTTTCGGGATGGAGATTGCGGCCGTGTACCTGCAGCCGGTGGCAATGGAGCCGGACGGCATGATGAAGAAGGCCGAGGAATCGGACATTCATATCGAAGCGGATATCAAGGCGCTGGGCGGCAATCCCAACGGATTCGAAGAAGGTTCCTGGATTCCTTACCTGATCGTGAAATACGAAGTAAGCAAGAGCGGCTCCGGCCAGAAGGTGAGCGGTGAATTCATGCCCATGGTCGCCAACGACGGTCCGCATTACGGCGACAACATCAAGCTGTTTGGCCCCGGCAAGTATCACGTCAAGTACACCATTCTTCCGCCATCGGAAAACCAGCATGCGCACTTCGGCCGCCATACCGACCGCCTCACTGGCGTACGGCCGTGGTTCAAGCCTTTCGACGTGGAATATGACTTCACATACGTGGGAATCGGCAAGAAAGGCGGCTACTGAACATGGATCTGCGTGTCCAATTGAAACCGCTGGCCATCGCGGTCGCGTTGATCTGTGCCGCCGGCGGCGCCCATGCGGCCCCGCAGTCGCAGGCCGAATTGATCAAGCTGATCGAAAAGCTCAACCAGCGCATGGAACGCCTGGAGCAGCGCAATGCGGCACTGGAACGCGAGCTGCGCGACAGCCGCAAGCAGGCGCAGCAAGGCCCCGCAGCCGAAGTGGAAAAGCGTCTGAAGGCGCTGGAGCAGCATCAGGAAGGCATCGCCATGGGTCTGGAAAGCGACACCATCAGCGAAAAGGAGCCGGAACTCACCAGCCGCCTGAAGGCGGTCGAGGTACAGGCACAGGGCATGCAGTCAACGGTGAAAAAGGTCAGCGCGCTCGACGGCCTGAAGGCCGGGCTCAGCCTGACGACGGTAGCGCAACGGCCGTCGGGTATCGCTGGCTTTGGCAGTCAGCTCAACTACCGCGCCGACGCCGCCGTGGAGCTGCCGCTGGAGGCCATTGGCGACATTGAACACAAGATCTTTGCCCATGTCCGCCTCGGCCAGGGCGCCGGTCTCAACGACCTGCCGACCTTCTCCAGGGCGAATGCGACGGCCTTCCGGCTGGACAGCCTGCGTCATGACGACGCGGTCGCGCTGCTGGCAGAAGCCTGGTACCAGGCCAATATTCCCCTGCCCTTCGGCGGGTTCAAGCCGCAGTCGAAGGAAACGCTGGAAGTCACCTTCGGCAAGATGGATCCGTTCGGATTCTTTGACCAGAACGCGGCCGCTGGCGACGAAGCACGCCAGTTCATGAATCTGGTCTTCGTGCACAACCCATTGCTCGACGCGGGTGGCGACATCGGCGTGGATGCGAACGGATTCACGCCGGGGCTGCGCCTGTCATATGTCAATGCCACGCAAAAGCCGCAAACCTGGCGCGTCTCGATGGCTGTGTTCGGTGCGGGCGACAAGGGCTCCAACTATCAGCGCAGCCTTGCCTCGCCGCTGGTGATGCTGCAAGCGGAAACGGAACAGCGCCTGTTCGGCGGCCTGCCCGGCAATTACCGTGTCTATGCATGGAACAATCCGCGCGCCAGCCATTTCGACGTCAACGTTACCGACACCGAGCGGCACAGCGGCTGGGGCATTTCCGCAGATCAGCGCGTCGGTGACGGCTTCACGCTGTTTGGTCGTTACGGTCATCAAATGCGAGGGAACGTGAGCTTCGATCGCGCTCTCACGCTCGGCACGGAATTGAACGGGTCGTACTGGAATCGCGGCGGCGACGTGCTCGGTCTGGCCGCCGGCTGGCTGAGGACGAGCCAGGATTACCGGAGCTTTGCAAACGTCGGCAATGCGGAACGTGTCGGCGAACTGTATTACCGCTATCGCATCAGCAAACAGTTCGAGCTGTCGCCGAATTTCCAGTACATCGGGCATCCAGGTGGCGACAGTACCGCCGAAGCCATCAAGATCCTCGGTCTGCGCGCCCAACTCAACTACTGAGGTACGCAATGTCTTTCTCTTCGCGCCGATTTTTCGGCTCCTTGCTGGTCCTGATCGTCCTGCTCGCACATGCCTCATCATTTTCCGCGGACCTGCCGACCTTCAATCTGGTGATCCGCAACGGGCACTTCGTTCCGGAAACCACGGAAGTGCCGGCCAATACCAAGTTCCGCTTGTTAATCAAGAACGAAGGGCCGGGCGCGGAGGAGTTTGAAAGTGCCGAACTGCACAAGGAAAAAGTGCTGGCGCCGGGCGCCTCCAGCTTTCTCATTTTCCAGCCGCTCAAGCCGGGAACCTACAAATTCTTCGGCGAGTTTCATCCGGATACCGCTCAAGGCCGGATTATCGCCAGGTAAGAACTGATCCGCATGCACACTCCTTCTGTCTCCAGCGGCTGCGCAAGCGCCGCGCGGCCGGCCCCGACCCGCCGCGGCCTGGTCGTGAAAATCGGCAGTGCGATGCAGCGCAATCGGCGCGTGATTCTCGCGATTCAATGGGTCGTTGTGTTCTTTTATCTGCTGTTGCTGATCGTACCGGCCTTCATGCCGATTCCGCCGGACGACGCGCATATCTACAACAACCTGCGCTTGTTCGCGCAATTCATGTTCTGGGGCATCTGGTGGCCCTTCGTCATGCTGAGCACCATGCTGCTGGGCCGCGTCTGGTGCGGCGTGTTCTGCCCGGAGGGCGCGCTGACGGAAATGGTGAGCCGGCATGGGCTCGGCCGCGCGATCCCGCGCTGGATGCGCTGGGGCGGCTGGCCTTTCGTCGCCTTCGTTTGCACCACGGTATACGGCCAACTGGTCAGCGTTTACGAATATCCGCAAGCGGCCTTGCTCGTATTGGGTGGTTCGACCGTGGCAGCCGTCGCGGTCGGCTTCGTCTTTGGCAAGGGCAAGCGTGTCTGGTGCCGTTACCTGTGTCCGGCCAATGGCGTTTTCGCCTTGCTCGCGAAAATCGCGCCGCTGCATTTCCGTGTCGATGAAGAAGCATGGAAGCGCAACACAGAGCGCCTGCCCATGGTCGATTGCGCGCCGCTGATCGACATTCGCCACATGAAAAGTGCATCGGCTTGCCATGCCTGCGGGCGTTGCAGCGACTATCGCGGCGCGGTGCAGCTTGCCGTCCGCAACCCGGCCAGCGAGATCATCAATACGCGCAGCAAGGATGTGAGCCATGGCGAAGCGTTGACGCTCATCTTTGGCGTGCTCGGGATTGCTACAGCGGCATTCCAATGGTCTTCCAGCCGGCTGTTCGTGCAGATGAAAACCGCAGCCGCAACCTGGCTGGTGGAACATGATGCATTCACGCTTCTGCGAGACAATGCGCCGTGGTGGTTACTCACCCATTATCCGCAAGCCAATGACGTCTTTACCTGGCTCGATGGTTTGTGCATCCTCGTCTATATCCTCGGCGGCGGTACGGCCCTGGGCGTGGCTGTGCTGGCACTTATCTGGTTGGCGGCACGCATTGCCAACCTGCCTGCGCTGCCTTGGCGGCGCCTGGCAATGGGATTGGTGCCCTTGGCCGGAATGAGCGTATTCCTCGGCCTGTCCATGCTGACCCTGGGCCATCTGAAAGCGGAGAGAGTGTCGTTGGAATGGGTGGCGCCTGTACGCATCCTGTTGTTGACGGCGGGAAGCGGTTTTTCAGCTTTGCTCGGCTGGCGCCTGCTTGCACTGCGGATTTCGATCCGGCGCTTGCTGGCCTTCGCCGTCTATCTCTTGCCGGTTGCTCTGATTGAGCTGGTCTGGGTGATTGCGTTCTTCGTCTGAGGCAGAAAGACGACGCCGGTCGCAATCACCGATCAATGGCGACATGTTCCTCCATTGTTATTACAAGGAAGAACAATGTCGTTACCCGGAACTCATACGATCTGCTGGCAGGGAATGTCGCAGGCCGATCAATTCCACTTTCCACCGACTCCGAAGCGGCCGCCGCCGAGCAGCATGACGGCAATGGCGACAATGAAGTACATGCCCTGCAGTTCAAGCGCCCATCCGCCCGTCTTCGACAAAGTGAAAAACTGCGTCGTGTGCGCCAGCAGCACCGCGACAAGCATGTTGACTGCAATCACGAATGCGGCCGGCCGCGTCCATGCGCCAACCAGCACCAGCACAGGCGCCAGCACTTCTCCGATAAATACCAGATAGCCCAGTGCCGGCGGCATGCCCATCTTTGCCACCATGCCTGTGATCGGGCCTATCCCGCCCAGGATTTTTGACACGCCATGAAAAAGAATGAGGATGGCCAGCGAAACCCGCAGCAAGAATTTCGCCATGTCCTCCGATACGCCGCCTGCCTGGATCCTGTACATGGTAGTTCCTTTCGATTTGTTGTTCTCCGTAGATTATGCCTTCGAAATTATTCCTGCATCGGTTCAGATACTTTTTGAAATGAAATAGTTCTGTGCGCTGACTATGTCTGCACTGATCGAATCGGACCCGGCGCTGTCTATGTTGAGGTGTATGTCAGTTCAACCAGCCGCCTCAACCCGAAAGGATCACTATGAGTACCAGCAAGAATGTTGCCATTTTCGTCGGCAGCCTGCGCAAGGAATCGCTGAATCGCAAGCTCGCCAATGCGCTGACCGCCTTGGCGCCGGATGGACTCAAGCTCGACATCGTCGAGATCGGCAATCTGCCGCTGTTCAGCCAGGACTTTGAAGCCGATCCGCCGCAGACCGTGCGCGACTTCAAGCAGCGGGTGCAGGATGCGGACGCAGTGTTGTTCGTCACGCCGGAATACAACCGTTCGATGCCGGGCGTATTGAAGAATGCGATCGACGTCGCGTCGCGCCCCTATGGTCAAAGCGCCTGGAGCGGCAAACCGGGAGCTGTCATCAGCCTGTCGCCCGGTGCCATCGGCGGCTTCGGTGCCAACCAGCACTTGCGCCAATCCATGGTGTTTCTGGACGTGCCGATGATGCAGCAGCCCGAAGCTTACATCGGCAACGCATCCAAACTGTTCGATGACAAGGGCGAAATCACGAGCGATTCGACGCGCGAATTCCTGCAGAAATTCCTGCAGTCATTCGCGCAATGGATCGAGCGCAATTCGCCGAAAAAGTAAGGCCCGCCAGTTGGATGAGAGGAATGCTCAGGCTTCCAGCTTCGCGTCCATCGTTATCTTCGCGTTGAGCAGTTTGGAAACCGGGCATCCCTCCTTGGCCCGGTCCGCCGCCGCCTGAAACGCCTTCGGGTCGGCACCGGGAATTTTCGCCGTGAGGTTCAGGTGGATGGCGGTGATCGCAAACCCGTCGTCCACCTTGTCCAGCGTCACCTCGGCACTCGTGCGCAAGCTTTCCGCCGTCATGCCGGCCTCGCCCAATTGCGCCGACAAGGCCATTGTGAAGCAGCCGGCGTGGGCCGCTGCAATCAGTTCTTCCGGATTGGTGCCCGGCTCGTTTTCGAAACGCGTCGTGAAGCCGTAGCGCGTATCTTTCAGGGTGCCGCTTTGTGTCGAGATGCTGCCTCTGCCATCCTTGAGGCCGCCGGTCCATGCGGCCGATGCCGTGCGTTTCATGTCAACTCTCCTAACGTGAGAAAACCTTCGATAGCACCGCCTTCCATCAGCGGCGCCGCTTCTTCTTTTTCGGCGGCGAAGCAAGCCATGCACCGCTCCAGAACTCGGTCATCTGCTGGATGTTCTTCTTCATCACGGTTGCGGCCTGACGTTTGCCTTCGGCCGTGGCACGACCGCGTGCCGAACCGGCGATCGCGTTGGCACCGCTCAACCACATGCTCATCCAGGGATTCTTCTTGGTCCACGGATTCTTCATCGCTGCTCCTTGCTCTCGTGCACAGCTCGCTGCGCATTGTGCACGGCGAAATGTGCCATTCATTAGGACACCGGCGAACGCGAAAGTTCGACCGGTCCCGGCAATGCAGCAGGGCATGAATAGAAACTTTTGGTTGATAAATCGCGTCGAACGAATGTCGATCTACAAGTTGATCGGAGGATCTGCATCATTTGTTTTTCTCATGCACTTTAACCAGGCAGCACGCATTCGGAGACACGCAATGGGATTTGCAAACAAGAACAAATTGTTGATTACCCTGGCTGCACTCTCTTTCTGCAGCACCGTCGCAAGCGCGCAGCAAACACCCTCATCCGACGCCAAACCTGTGGCAAAACAAGCTTCAAAGAAATCGGGTATCGATCACTCGGGCAAGGCACGCCGCGGTAAAGCCTCGTACTACGCGAAGAAATTCCACGGCAAGAAGATGGCCGACGGCACGCCGATGAATCCGCAATCGAATGTGGCAGCAAGCAAGACGCTGCCGCTAGGCACCAAGGCGAAAGTCACCAACCTGGAAAACGGCAAGAGCGAGGTCGTCGAGATCCGCGATCGCGGTCCCTATGTGGATGGCCGCATCGTCGACCTGTCGCCGAAAACCGCCGAGAAGCTCGGCATCAAGGAAGCAGGCGTTGCACCGGTGGAGGTCAAGCCGCTTGAAGTGCCGCAGACCGACGGCAGCGTGAAGCTGGGTGCAGCGGCATCCGAGAAGAGCGAACCGAGCGAACACTGAGGCTCGCGCGCCGCGTTCATTTCACCTCAGAATGTATTGAAGAGCGACTTTGCCGTGCCTGTGATATCGGGCAGGAGATAGATGGAAAGCGCGGCACAGTTGAGAACGACCGTCAGCCAGAATACGCTCCGGAACGATCGCTTTGCCGATTTGTGGCGAAACAGCCCTTGCGCGATCAGCGCGCCCGGCCAGCCGCCAGCAATGCCAAACAGATGCAGCGTGCGCTCGCTGGTGCGCCACTGGTTCCGCTGGGCCGCCGATTTGTCGACGGCATACACGACAAAGGTCGCCATGCTCATGGCGAAATAGGCGATCAGCACGAACGACGGCAACTTGTCCGAAACGACAGCCGCAAACATCACTGCAAAGAAGGATGTCGCAAAAATCATGCGCGCCGCCTGTCCATTTCACAGGCTTCATGTGTCAGTGCGAATAGTCCCATTCCGTATTCCTCCCGTTATCGTGCAAACAAGGGTAGCACGATCACCGCCCACGTCACGCCGGCGAGCGCCAATGCAAGAAACACCGCCGCACTGCCAAAGTCCTTTGCGTTCTTTGACAAGGGATGATGTTCGAATGAAACGCGGTCGACCACTGCCTCGATCGCCGAATTGAGCAACTCGACGATCAACACCAGGATCAGCACGGCAATCAGGGCAAGCTTCTGCAAGGCCGGCAGCGGCAGCAGCAATGCAATCACTACACCGGGAACAACGAGCATGAGTTCCTGGCGGAACGCGTGCTCGCTTCGCCATGCGGTCCTGAATCCGTGCATCGAATACAAAAGAGCGGCGTAAATTCGCTTTACGCCGCTCTTGCTCTTGAATTCGCTGGTTTGGTGATGTCCTGTCATCTTCGTTCTTTATATAACTCGCGGAACGTCTTGCCGGACGGTGCAGGCATCTCGCGGTAATCGGTCCAGCCGCTGGCACCCGGAAGCTTCGAAATCGTCTTCTTGTCGCCGGCCATGAAGCGCATTAAGCGTACACCGATTCTGGTTGCGAGTCGATACAAGGCCGGCCGCTTGGCGACAAAGGCCCAGATCATCAAGCCGAGGCGCTCGGACCCGGGGCGCAAGTGTTCGTCGACTTGCTTTTCACGCAACTTGCGCAGCAAATCGGGCAGCGGGATTTTAACAGGACAGACGACATGGCATTCGCCGCACAGCGTGGATGCCTGCGGCAGATCGAGAGCGTTTTCAATGCCCGCATAGGAAGGTGTGAGCACGCTGCCCATCGGCCCCGGATACACCCAGCCGTAGCTGTGCCCGCCGATCTTCTGATACACCGGGCAGTGATTCATGCAGGCGCCGCACCGTATGCAGCGAAGCATTTCCTGAAACTCGGTGCCCACCAGTCCGGTACGGCCGCCATCGACCAGGACGTAATACATGTGTTGCGGACCGTCGACGTCGCCTTCGCGTTTCGGACCGGTCAGCAGCGAGACATAGTTCGAAATCGACTGTCCGGTTGCCGAGCGCGGCAGCAAACGCATCACGGTCGCGAAATCCTCCAGCGTCGGCAGCACCTTTTCGATGCCGGTGACCACCACATGCACTTTGGGCGGCAGGATGGTGCACATGCCCTCGTTGCCTTCGTTGGTGACAATCGCCACCGAACCGGTTTCGGCAATCAGGAAATTGCCGCCGGTGATGCCCATGTCGGCCGAGAGGAACTGCGGACGCAGCATTTCCCGCGCCTCGCGCGTCATCTCGGGGATGTCGGTCAGACGCGGCCTCTTGTGCACGCGGGCAAACAGGTCGGAAATCTCTTCCTTGTCCTTGTGCACGACCGGCGCGATGATGTGCGACGGCGCTTCGTTGTTGTTGATCTGCAGGATGTATTCGCCGAGATCGGTTTCAATCGGCTGCACCCCGGCTGCTTCCAGCGCATGGTTGAGCGCCATTTCTTCCGACACCATCGACTTCGACTTGGTTGCCTTCTTGACGCCGTGCTTCTTTGCGATCTCGACTACCAGGCGCGAGGCCTCTTCCGCGCTCTCCGCGAACAGCACGGTCGCACCGCGGCGCATGGCTTCGGTTTCGAAGGTTTCCAGCCATACGTCGAGGTTTTCGATGGCACGCATGCGACGTTCGATGGCCGCATCGCGCGTGCCTTCGAAGTCATCGAGTTCGGTGATCGCGGATGCGCGCCCGGTGACGAATTTGGTGGAAAGTTTTTTCAGGTTTTGCTGCAAGCGCTTGTCGGCCAGTTTTTCGCCGACACGCGCCTTGAAGTGCATCGATTGAATCTGCATCAAGCGTCTCCCGCCAGGATTTGCGCGACATGCAGCACCTTCGTTTTGTCATCCCCGGTGCGGCGCAGTCGGCCTTCGATATTCAACATGCAGCCAAGGTCGCCCAGGACTACCGCTTCCGCACCCGATTCATGGATGTTCTCGCATTTCTCATCGACGATGGCCGAGGAAATGTTGCCGTATTTGATGGCAAAGGAACCGCCGAAGCCGCAGCACTGGCGGTGATCTTTCATTTCCGTGACTTCCACGCCGACTTTTTCGAGCAGCGCACGCGGTTGTTTTTCCACACCCAGTTCGCGCAAGCCGCAACAGGAATCGTGATAGGTCACCTTGCCCTTGATGCTGCATTTGCCTTCACCGGGAAGCTTTTCCAGCTTGACGACATTGCACAGGAAATCGGTCAGCTCATAGACGCGCGGCACCAGGCGCTGCATTCGTTTCAGCCAGGCAGGATCGTCGGAAAACAGGTCAAGATAGTGCACCTTGACGTTGCCTCCGCAGGAACCTGACGGAATAACAACATAGTCGAATTGTTCAAACTCCTCGACGAATTTCTCTGCCAGCGCGCGCGCGGCCTTGCGGTCGCCCGAGCTGTAGCCAGGCTGGCCGCAGCAGGTTTGCGACTCCGGCACGACGACTTCGCAGCCGGCTGCCTCCAATAGTTTCAGCACCGAAAAACCGATTTCCGGACGCATCATGTCAATCAGGCAGGTATGAAAAAATCCGACACGCATGACGCTGTCTCCTCAGGTTGGCATGGCTATCATTATGACGTGACCGGGAAGAAAATAAACGACGAATACGGATGAAATAAATTCGAGTATTGTCCCCAATATTTTTTGCACGACTTTTTCATTTTTTCACAATGTGGTATAAGATATCTTATTGCAACGCACCAAGCCTGATATGAAACCTGAACAACCATCCGAGAACAGTCAAATTTCGATCCAGGTGATCGAGCGCATGATTTCGCTTCTGGATGCGCTCGCGCAGTATCCGGATCCGGTCAGCCTGAAGGAGCTCTCCAGCGTCACAGGGCTGCACCCCTCAACCGCTCATCGCATTTTGAATGACCTGGTGGTCAAACGTTTTGTCGATCGCGCCGAGGCCGGCTCATATCGCCTCGGCATGCGACTGCTGGAACTGGGAAACATCGTCAAGAGCCGCCTGAACGTGCGCGAAGCCGCGCTCGATTTCATGCGTGCCCTGCATCGCAAGACGCATCAGACGGTCAATCTGTCCGTGCGACAGGGCGACGAAATCGTGTACATCGACCGCGCTTTTTCGGAACGCTCGGGCATGCAGGTGGTCCGCGCCATCGGCGGCCGCGCTCCCCTTCACCTGACCTCGACCGGCAAGCTGTTCCTGTCCATCGACGACCCCAAGCTGGTTCGCTCCTATGCGACGCGCACCGGCCTGGCCGGGCACAACAAGAACTCGATTACCGATCTCGCAAAACTGGAACGGGAATTGAGCCTTGTGCGTGCACGCGGTTTTGCGCGCGACAACGAGGAGCTGGAACTCGGCGTTCGCTGCATCGCGGCCGGAATCTATGACGATTCCGGCAAACTGATTGCAGGCCTGTCGATTTCCGCACCGGCGGATCGCCTGCAGGAAGAATGGGTGGAAGATCTGGTCACTACCGCGAACCAGATTTCTGCCGTACTCGGTTACGTACCGGAAGGCGCGGCGGCCTGAAGCCAGGGATTTTGACAGCCCGGCGAAAAACCGCGCGAGCCAGCCTCGCCCGAGTTTTTCATCGATCAGTCAGACCACACGTCGATAAAGTCCCTGCTCCGGTGCGATCGCCTTGTAGCGCGACATCATGTGCGCGGTATCCAGCCCGCCATCCGCATCGACACTCAGGATACCGAACAGCGGCATGCTGTCGTAAAAGAGCCGCAGCGCGCGACGGCGCAACATGGTGCCGAACTCGGCCAGCGCCTGCCTGCAGATAATCAGCTGAAATTCATTGAACGACGCATTGGTGACAAGGCTGTACTGCGCCCAGGTGATATTGCCGCGCAATGCGTCACTGAAAACCGCTTGCCCGTCTTCTTCACGACAGTAGCCGCGCAGGTCCGACTTGCCGCCGCTCTGGCGATAGCTCTCCGCATATTCCTCCAGACAGTCGATCGCAAATCGTCCGCTGCTCGCCTCGTGCAGCAGCGATTCGCTTTCAGCCGTCGCGAAAATCTGCGTCTTCTCCAGCAGATTTTCTTCAGCCAGGAGAATCGACAGCGCGCAGGCATCCACGGCGGACAAGCATTCCGCGATCCATATCCTGGGTGACGGGCAGGAGCGCAGCAAGGGCACCAGCGCTGCCCGCAATGCATGCAGATAGCCAGGATCGTCGAGCAAGCCCGCAGAGTGCGCACTCAGTTCACGCAGCAAACTGTCCGCCGCACCCTCCTCATGCATCACGCGTTCCTGGAGCGCAGAAACAGTCTGGACGCCAAACCTTTGCATCAGGACGTGCAATTTGTGCTGCAGGGTCGCGCGCCGGTAGCCGCGGAAGTCGTGCCCGAAGCGTCGGAAAACGCCTTCCAGCAAGAGGTCCGTCTCGAGATCCTCGACCGACTCCACGCGGGTCGCCAGGATTTCTACTGATGCAGCCATACGCGCATCAGCGAAAGCAGCTGCACCACGTCCACCGGCTTGGTGATGTAATCCGACGCGCCGGCAGCCAGGCATTTATCGCGGTCGCCCTTCATTGCTTTCGCGGTCAGGGTAATGATCGGCAGCGACTTGAACTTGGGGATGGAACGAATCACGCGCATCGTGTCGTAGCCGTCCATCTCCGGCATCATGATGTCCATCAGGACGATTTCAATGCTCGGATCCTTTTCCAGCACTTCGATGCCATCCTTGCCGTTCTCGGCGAACAGCACTTTCATCTGCTGACGCTCCAGCACCGAACTCAGCGCGAAAATATTGCGCAAGTCGTCATCCACGATCAGCACCGTGCGACCGGCCAAACCACCGTCGGCCACCTGGATGTCTTCCAGCATGCGGCGCTGCAGCTCCGGCAGGCTGGTCGGCGAACGATGCAGGAACAGAGCCGTTTCATCCAGCAAGCGCTCGGGAGAACGCGCATCCTTGACCACAATCGTCTTGGCGATGCGCTTCAGGCGCGTGACCTCCTTGCGCGTCAGGTCCTTGGCGGTGTACACGACCACTGGCAGGTCGCGCAAGGCGGCATCGTCACCGATCTTGTCGAGCAGTTCAAAGCCGCTGATGTCCGGCAGCGTGAGATCCAACACCATGCAGTCGAAATGCGTGGAGTGCAGTGCGTCGAGCGCTTCCTTGCCGCTTCCGACAGCAACGATATGCACGTCGTTGCTGCCGATCAGATCGACGATGGCGCCCTGCTGCATTACATCGTCATCCACCACCAGCAGGCTCGACTTCCCGCGCATCAGGAACTGCTGAATGCGCGTGAATTCTTCCTGCAGCCGGTCGAGGTTCACCGGCTTGTGCAGATACGAGATCGCTCCCGCACGCAGTACGCGCTCGCGCTCCTTCAGGTTGGTCAAGACATGCACCGGAATGTGGCGCGTCGATGGATCGCGCTTGAGACGCTCAAGTACCGTAAAGCCGTCGATGTCCGGCAAATCGAGGTCGAGCAGGATCGCCGCCGGCAGGTAATCGCGTGCCAGCGTGAGTGCGGAATCTCCTTGATGGGTGACGATGCCCTTGAAATTCTTCTCGCGCGCATGGTCGAGCAATATGCCGGCAAAGCGTGTGTCGTCCTCCACGATCAGTACCGACGGATCACCCGGCGCAACGAGCGCCCGGTCGTCCGATGAAGCTTCATAGGGCAGGCGCGGCGGCTCGATATTCAACGCGGCAACACTCAACTCGTCGACGTCCGATACATCTGCCGCTTGCACCATGCGCGATACGCCGGATACACGCGACGGCAAAGCGGACTGGTCATAGTCGACGAAGCCGGCGCGGTTATGGGGGAGGAACAGCGTAAAGGTGCTGCCCACCCCGATCATGCTTTCCACCCGGATCTCGCCGCCCAGCAGTCGCGCCAGCTCGCGGCTGATGGAAAGGCCGAGGCCGGTGCCGCCGTATTTGCGCGCGGTACTGCCGTCGGCTTGCTGGAAGGCTTCGAAAATCAGCTGCAGCTTGTCGGCCGCAATGCCGACGCCGGTATCGGCCACCGAGAACGCGAGCACCGCATCGGCCTGGTTGAGATAGGGGTGATCCGCCGACCAGCCGCCGTTGGCCATGCCGATGCGCAGCGACACCTCGCCGTGGCTGGTGAACTTGAACGCGTTTGACAACAGATTTTTCAGGATCTGTTGCAGGCGCGTGGTATCGGTCATCATCGCCGTCGGCAGATTGTCGGCCAGCTCGACCGAGAAGTTCAACTGCTTGGCCTCGGCCATGTGACGGAAGGTGCGCTCGACGTAAGCGCTGAGCGTGCGGAAGCGGTATTCGCTGACTTCCAGGGTCACCGTGCCCGACTCGATCTTCGACAAATCGAGGATGTCGTTGATCAGCGTCAGCAGATCGCTGCCCGAGCCGTAAATCGTCTTGGCAAACTCGACCTGGCGTTCGGTCAGGTTGCCTTCCGGGTTGTCGGAAAGCTGCTGCGCCAGGATCAGCAGACTGTTGAGCGGCGTGCGCAATTCATGCGACATGTTGGCGAGGAACTCGGACTTGTACTTCGACGACAAGGCGAGCTGCGTGGCCTTTTCCTCCAGCGCCAGCTTGGCCTGTTCGACTTCCCGGTTCTTGCGTTCCACCTCGATGTTCTGCTCGGACAGCAAGCGTGCCTTTTCCGCCAGCTCCAGGTTGGTCTGCTGCAGCTCCTGCGCCAGCGACTGCGATTGCATCAACAGGCTTTCGGTACGGCTGTTGGCTTCGATCGTGTTGAGCACGACGCCGATGGTTTCCATCAACTGATTAAGGAAAGACAAATGCGTTTCGGTAAAGCGGTCGAGCGATGCGATTTCAATGACCGCTTTCACCTGCTGCTCGAACAGGATGGGCAGCACGACGATATTGCTCGGCGGCGCAGCGCCAAGGCCGGACGATACCTGGATGTAGTCGCGCGGAACGTTGGTCAGCCAGATACGCTGCTTTTCCAGCGCACACTGACCCACCAGTCCTTCGCCCCGCCCGAAGGAAGTCGGCAACCTGCGGCTGGAGCGGTAACCGTAGCTGGCAATCATGCGCAAGCGCTCATCGTGGTCCTGCGAGTCCATCATGTAGAACACGCCATGATGTGCGGAGACCAAGGGCGCGAGTTCGGAAAGAATCAGCGTCGTCACCGCCGTCAGATCGCGCTGCCCCTGCAGCAGCCGGGTAAAGCGCGCCAGGTTGGTCTTCAGCCAGTCCTGCTGCGCGTTCTTCTGCGTGGTTTCCTTCAGGTTGCGGATCATCTCATTGATGTTGTCCTTCAGGTCCGCCACCTCGCCGCGCGCCTCCACCTGGATGGAACGCGACAAGTCGCCGCGTGTCACCGCCGTCGCCACTTCCGCAATCGCGCGCACCTGCGTGGTGAGAGTCGCCGCCATCTGGTTCAGGTTCTCGGTGAGATCCTTCCAGGTACCGGCTGCGCCAGGCACCGATGCCTGGCCGCCGAGTTTGCCCTCCACACCCACTTCGCGCGCCACCGTGGTCGCCTGATCGGCGAACACGGCCAGGGTGTCGGTCATTTCATTGATGGTGTTGGCCAGTGCCGCAATCTCGCCGCGGGCCGCCACGGTCAGTTTCTTCTTCAGATCACCGTTCGCCACCGCCGTGACCACGCCGGCGATACCGCGCACCTGCGCGGTCAGGTTCGCCGCCATGAAGTTCACGTTGTCGGTCAGGTCCTTCCATGTACCGGCCGCGCCCTCGACCTGCGCCTGTCCGCCCAGCTTGCCCTCGGTGCCCACTTCGCGCGCCACGCGTGTCACTTCCGATGCGAACGAGGAAAGCTGGTCCACCATCACGTTGATGGTGTCTTTCAGCTCGAGAATTTCGCCCTTCACGTCCACGGTGATCTTTTTCGACAAATCGCCGCGCGCCACCGCCGTGGTCACTTCCGCAATGTTACGCACCTGACCCGTCAGATTCGATGCCATGAAGTTCACGTTGTCGGTCAAATCCTTCCAGGTACCCGATGCACCGGGCACATTGGCCTGGCCGCCGAGGCGGCCTTCGGTGCCCACCTCGCGCGCCACGCGCGTCACTTCCGATGCGAAGGACCGCAACTGGTCCACCATGGTGTTGATCGTGTCCTTTAGCTGCAGAATCTCGCCGCGCACGTCCACCGTGATCTTCTTCGACAAGTCGCCATTCGCCACCGCAGTCGTCACGTCCGCGATGTTGCGCACCTGCGATGTCAGGTTGCCTGCCATCGAGTTCACCGAGTCGGTCAGATCCTTCCACGTACCCGCCACGCCCGGCACGTTCGCCTGTCCGCCCAGCTTGCCCTCGGTACCCACTTCGCGCGCCAC
>NZ_DATFAF010000087.1:0-37960 GCF_035254865.1 Noviherbaspirillum sp. | reverse complement strand
ATAAATGCGCTTTTCATGGCGATTTTTCCTTCCGGCTCGTCCCATTTTCACGCGCAAAGAGACGGGTCGTGGCCGACACTTTTCGGCGCGCCTGTTCGACCGGCAGCGACACCTTCATCGACACGAATCAAGCCGACATTTTGAATTTACGGAGGTCGTTCGTGTCTGAATCCAAGTGTTCCGGCAAGCGGTGCCGGGACCGGCGGATAGCCAATGCGGGTAGCGCGGAAGCATCCGTGGTGTGCGGATAACAAGAACAGGCGACAAGTCGGGATCTCAATGTGAAAACCTATGGCTAGCCTCGGACACGCGATTCATTCCTTTCAAAACGGTGGCCTGTCGCACAAGGAATTCTTTGCGCAGGTGGATCGCGCTTTGGCGTCGGAGGACACCAATACCGCACACCTGCTTGAGATCCTCGGCGACGAACACACGCGCGTGCAGCTTCCGCCCGACGTCTATGCGGAACTGACGCGCCGCGTCGAGCGGCGGCTGGAGGCGAAACAGAAATCGGGAGCGACGGAAACCCGGATGCAGACGCGTTTCGACGAGCGTCTCACTTCGCCCTCCACGCGCGGGGAGGAGGGCGAATTCATCAGCGAGCCGGATCGCATGAAAGGCGTTGGCGATACGCTCAACGGCCGCTTCGTGCTGGAGGAATGCATCGGTTTCGGCGGCATGGGCACGGTGTACAAGGCGCTGGACCTGCGCAAGCTTGAAGCATCCGACCGCAAGCCCTATGTCGCGATCAAGGTGCTGAACGTGCAGTTTCGCGGCCATCCGAAATCGCTGATCGCCCTGCAGCGTGAAGCCAAGAAGGCACAGACGTTGGCCCATCCGAATATTGTCGCCGTGTACGATTTCGATCGCGATGGGTCGACAGTCTTCCTGACCATGGAGTATCTGTCCGGCAAACCGCTGAGCCGCGTGCTGCGCATGCCTGGATTCACCGGCATGCCCTTGCGTGACGCAATGCGCATCGTCACCGGCATGGGCAAGGCGCTGGCCTACGCGCATGAACGCGGCTTCGTCCACTGCGACTTCAAGCCTGCCAACGTCATCCTGACCGATTCGGGCGAAGTGAAGGTGATCGACTTCGGCATCGCCCGCGTGTTCCAGAAGCCGGAAGAAGAGGCCGAGGCCACCGTGTTCGATGCCGGCAGCCTGGGGGCGCTGACGCCGGCGTATGCGAGTCCGGAGATGATCGAACATCGCGTGCCGGATCCGCGCGACGATGTGTATGCGCTGGCATGCATCACCTACGAATTGCTCGCCGGGCACCATCCTTTCGACCGGTTGTCGGCCACGCAGGCGCGCAATTCAGGCATGCGCCCTCAGCGGCCGAAGAACCTCGGTCACCGGCAATGGCGCGCGCTGAAAGCCGCCTTGGCGTTTGAACGCGAAGCAAGAACGCCGACGGTCGCGCGCTTCCTGCAAGGCATGAGCGGTGAACTGCATATTGCAAAATACGCCACGATGGCAGGAACGACGCTCGCTGCTGCTGTCGTGCTGGCGCTGGCGATCAATTATTACTGGCGGCCGGCGGCAAGCTTCATTCCGGAACAGGCAAGCTCGGGCGCGTCCGGAACCACGGGCGAACGACAGAGCGGACAAGGGCCGCCGCCCTCCGCGACGCCCGCGCAACAGGCGCCGTCAGCGCCGCCTCCCGTGGCGGAGCCTGCGTTGACGCTCTCGGCCGTCACGCCAGTGCTCGCCGGCATGCCGTGTGCCGCCCTGGTGCCAGCGGTACGCGATCACGCGCTCCAGGTGCAGGGATATTTTCCGAAGAGCATGGGCAGCGCGCGCCTGAAGGAAACACTCAGCGCCATCCCCGGCGTCAAGACGCTGAACCTCGATGCGAAGGAAGTGAGCGATGCCGAGTGCGGCGTGATCAATGCGCTGGCGCCTTACTGGACGAAGAACTGGCAAGCCGGCCGCGCTGCTGCGATCCAGACGCGCGCGCCCAATGCGGAGCTGCGGGAAGGCGAGCCGCTGATCCTCGATATCACCACGCCGGCCTATGACTCCTACGTCTATGTCGATTATTACGTGCTGGACGGCAGCGTCGCGCATTTGCTGCCCAACCCGAAATCGCGCGACAACCAGGCACCAGCCAATTACAAGGCGGCTATCGGAAGTCTCGGCAACTGGGTGATTTCAAAACCGTTCGGCAATGAACTGATCGTGCTGCTGGTGACGCCGGCCCCCTTGTTCGAAGGGGTTCGCCCGATCAGCGAAGGACGCGCCGACTACCTGCGGTTGGTCGAAAAGCAACTCGGACAGATGGCCGGCAAATACGGACGCGACAAGATCGCGGTGGATTTCGTGCAGATCACCACCAGGGGGCGCACGCCCTGAAGCACCTGCGACGGGTTTTCAGTCGCACGCACTCACTTGTTATCCCGCGCCACCCTGAAGCCGTTCTGCGAATAGCGCACGCTCGCATCATATTTGAAGCGTGTTGTCGTCGGCATGTAGCTCGCGCCTTCGCGCCACGAGCCGCCGCGGATCACGCGTACCCGGCAGTGCGCGTCGTCCCAGCTGCGACCATCGGCCGGCGCTCCCTTGTAGTTGTTGTGCCAGCAGTCGCTCACCCATTCCCAGACGCTGCCGTTCATGTCGTGCAGTCCGAAAGGATTGGCGGCGAAGGAACCCACTGGGGCCGGACCTTCCTGCTGCCAGGGTTCGCCGCAGTCCTTGCAGTTGGCCTTGCCGGTTTGCATCTGATTGCCCCACCAGAAGCGGGTCGTGGTGCCGCCGCGCGCGGCGTATTCCCACTCCGCTTCCGTCGGCAGGCGGTAGGGTTTGCCGCTGAGCTTCGCAAGCCATTTCACGTATTGCTGCGCATCGTCCCAACTTATGTCGCGCGCTGGCGTGTTCTTGGGGCGGCCGCTGCCGTTCGGTGAAGGCTGGCAGCCACCGGCCTCGACGCAGGCATCCCATTGCGCCACGGTCACTTCATATTTGCTGATAGCGAAGGGCGTGGCGATCGACACATGGTGGGCCGGTTTCTCGGAAGGATCGCTTGCATTGCTTCCCATGGTGAAGTCGCCGGCAGGCAGGGCAACCATGTCGGGGCAGGTCGGGCAGTCCTTGATTGTTCCGCCGGCTTTCGCGGTCGATGGAGCGGGGCGCTCCGGTGCGGCAGCAGGTGGCGCCGGCTTGGCCGCCGCTGGCGGTGTTGGACGGGGGCGTTCCGGCGGCGCTTTCGCGGCGGGTGCAGGTGTTGCGGCCGGCGCTTCAGTCTTGGGCGCGGCCTTGCGCAGACGTTCGATACGCGCCTTCGCCAGGGCGGCGAAACGGCCATTCGGATAGGCTTGCAGATAAGCCTCGTAGTCGGCGACGTGATTGCTGTCCTTGATCGAATCCCAGAAGGTCAGCTCATACTGCTCGGCACTGTCTTTCGGGATGACGCCGCGGCTTCTCAGTGTATGCACGGATTCATCCGCATCGAGCGACAGGCCGGCGAGCAGGGGGGACGAAGTGAAGCCGGGCAAGGAGGACGACAGCCAGGGTCGTTGCTGCCCGCCGCTGGCTTCCTGCACGGCGCCAGCGGCGAGTGCAAAGGATTGTTCGATAGTCGTGCGGGGAAGCGTCATGGCTTTCAGCAATGCGCCGGTAAAGAGACCGTGGTGCGCGCCGTCGGCGGCGAAAGCGCCCGGCGCGGCGGCATAGGCGATCGTCGTTTGTTCAGGTACACGGAGCGACGCGCTGCTCGCTGTGCCGAATGGCTCGTTCATGCAGGTATCGAGGACGACCAGGTTCAGCTTTGCCTGGCGCGGCGCGGACATGCTTTCGAGCACCGACTGCAGATCGATCCCGCCGCGCAGGAGATCGCGTGGCGCACGGCTGTCGGCATCGACGGGGCGCAGCAATGTCCTGTCCGCAACACGAAAGCCATGTCCGGAAAAATAGAACAGGGCGACGCCGCCATCGTCGAGCCGTCGCTTGAATGCAAGGAGCGCTTCGCGCATCTGCGCGCCGCTCAGGTTTTCGTAGCGCATCACCTCGAAGCCGCGCGCGCGCAAGGCCTCGCTCATCGCAAGTGCATCGTTGTGTGCGTTGGGGAGGGGATCCTCTTCGTAATTCCCGTTGCCGATCACGAGCGCGATGCGCCGGACCTCGGGATGGGTCTGCGCTAATGCCTTGCTGGCGCGATATGTCGGGACGTCTGCCTCGGCCCAACTGCAGCACGCGGCGCCGAACAGAAGAGCAATCAAGAGTTTTCGCCACACAGCGGACCTTCGTTTTGCCAATGCGTTGGGATGCATCGTTGAACTCTCGCCCATAATTCCGGAGGTCTTTATGACGCACTTCAAAATCGGGTCGAATCCCTCTGATAAATTTTGAGATTCTGGCGATATAGCCACCACTCGCCACCAGTCGCCGCAAGGCGCGCGATGCGCCGTTGGGAAACTTTCCAGGACGTCGAACAGCGCGAAGTTTCTTGCACTGATCGCAAGTCATGACGGCCGCGCTACGGCAGTGCACTTTGCTGCACTGCCTGGTTGAAGCGGGCCACTCCGAAAGGACGCACAGTATGCCAAGAGCACTCATTTATTCCGCTTTGGCCATGGCGTTGCTCGCCATTCCCCCGGCATTCTCCGCAGGCACGCCGGCTCCCAAGGACGCGCATGTCTATTTCATCTGGCCATCCGACGGCACCGTGATCAACGGTGGCAAGTTCTGGGTACGCATGGGCCTGCGCAATATGGGCGTGGCGCCGAAGGGCGTGAACATGGCCAATGTCGGGCATCATCATTTGCTGATCGACACCGATCTGCCGCCGCTGGACGAGCAGATCCCTAGCGACCGCAATCACCTGCACTTCGGCGCGGGCGAGACCGAAGCGCGCATCGAACTCCCGCCGGGCAAGCATACCCTTCAGTTGCTGCTGGGCGACCAGGACCACCGGCCGCATGATCCGCCTGTGTACTCGAAGAAGATCACGATCACCGTGCGATGAGAAACGAGAGGGGCGCCATCATGTTCAAACGAATCGTTGCGGCAATCGCATCCTGCCTGTTCGCCGGCATCGTCTTCGCGGGCCCCACGCCGGCGCCCGCCAATGCCCATCTCTATATAGGCTGGCCCAATAACGGTGAAGTCATTGCCGCCGGCAAGCCGTTCCGCGTCTGGTTCGGACTGCGCGACATGGGCGTCGCGCCGAAGGGCGTCAAGTTCCCCAACACCGGACACCATCATCTGCTGATTGATACCGATCTGCCGCCGGCCGACCAGGAGATTCCGTCGGATCGCAATCACCTCCATTTTGGCGCAGGCGAAACCGAGACCATGATCGAACTGCCGCCCGGGAAGCACACATTGCAGTTGTTGATGGGCGACGAGAACCACGTTCCACACAATCCGCCGATCTATTCGAAGAAGATCACGATTACGGTCAAATGAGGAACGTGTTTCCCTCGGAACCGGCGTTGCGGCACAGTGTCCAAAATTTCTCGAAGGCCATTCAGCGTGGCCGGCTGAATTGAAGGGGCAGACAGGAAATCGCGGCGCGCGGTTTGTTCACAGCCTCGAAGGGCAGTGATATGGGAAATACAGCAAGTTTGGGCGAGCCGGTCGGCGCGGTCACAGCGTATCTGGAAGTCACGGGCGACGGCGCGGTAACGCCGACCGTATTTCCGATCCATGATGAAGTGGTGATCGGCCGCGAGCCGCAGGACTCGCTCGCCGCCGACAAGTTTCTCTGCATACCTGAACATACGGTGAGCCGGCGTCATGCGCGCATCCGGCGTCGCGGCGATACGTATTACGTCGAGGATCTCCATTCCTTCAACGGCACCTTCGTGCTGGGGAACCGGCTGCGTCCCGGCGCCTGGCATCCCTTGCGCGACGGTGACGAAGTCAGCGTCTCTTCCGCGCAGATCGTGTTTCACTCGCTGCTGATGCCGGCGCGCGAGAACACCAGCACCGTCATCGCCAAGGCGGTCGATGCTTCCGACCTGACGCGCATGCTGGATGCCTCGCCCGATCCCACGCAGTGCGACGTGCAGCGCACCGTGCAGAAGCTGCACGCCATGGCACAAGTCAGCATCGCGCTCGGCGCGGTCACCGATCGCGCGACGCTGACCGAGAAGATCATGAACTTCATCTTCGAGCTGTTCCCGCTGGCCGAGCGCGCCTTCATCCTCCTGAGAAAGAGCGAGGGCGAGGAACCGGTGCCGGTGGCGGCGGCGCGGCGCGACGGCACGGTGATGGATCCCGAGCGCGTCAAGCTGTCGCGTACCATCGTCGGCGATGTGCTCAACAAGAAGCAGTCGATCCTCTCGGTCGACACCTTGTCGGATCGTCATTTCGGCAGTCAGCATTCCATCATTTCCCAGGCCATCCGCAGCGTCATGTGCGTGCCCCTGCTGCTGGAGGACGAATGCCTGGGGCTGATCCAGGTGGATACCTCGTCCGATCCCTATGCCTTCAAGGAACAGGATCTGGAAATGCTGACCGGGGTGTGCGCGGAAACCGCGGTCGCGCTGAAGAATTTTCAGTTGTATTCCGACATCGAGCAATTGCTGGATGGTTTCGTGCGCGCATCGGTGCAGGCCATTGAAGAAAGAGACCCGGTCACGGCCGGTCATTCTTTCCGCGTGGCCGACTATGCCGAGCATTTGGCAAAGGCGGTGGACCGCAGCGATGCGCCGGAGCTGCGGAAGGTGGCGTTTTCCATCGACCAGGTGCGCGAGATCCGCTATGCCGCGCTATTGCATGATTTCGGCAAGGTCGGCGTACGCGAGCATGTCTTGCGAAAAGAGAAGAAGTTGCATCACGCCGACATGCGCCTGCTGGAGCAGCGCTTCAAGTATGCACGCGCCTGCCTGGAGCGCCAGGCCTATCGGCACCTTGTCGAGATGCATGCGCAGCACGAACTGAGCATGGTCGCCTTTCGCGAAGAGACGCGGAAGATTGAAGAGAACCTGCGCGCGGAATTTGGCCGCCTCGACAAGTTTCTCGACACGATACGGCATGCCAACGAGCCGGCGATCTCGCACACCGAAGGTGTGCCCGACCTCAAGGAAATCCTGCATTACGCCTGGCACGAGCCGGACGGCCCTGGCGCGCCCCTGCTGGAGGAATGGGAATTCTCCGCCCTGAGCGTCAGCAAGGGTTGCCTGACGCCGGACGAGCGGCGCCAGATCGAATCTCATGTGGCGGATTCCTACTCGTTCCTGATCCTGATTCCCTGGACGCGCGATCTTTCCGGCGTGCCCGCGATCGCCCACGGCCATCACGAAAAACTGGACGGTTCCGGCTATCCGATGGGCCTGCGCGGCGACCAGATCAGCATCCAGACGCGAATACTCACGATCTGCGACATCTTCGACGCGCTCACCGCCGGCGACCGTCCCTACAAGAAAGCCGTGCCGGTGGAAATGGCGCTCGACATGCTGTCGGGCGAATGCCGCGCCGGACATATCGATCCCCGATTGTTCAATGTATTTGTCGAATCCAGGAGCTGGTTATGAAGTTGGTCATTGCCGCCGGGATCGGTGTCGTCGTGCTGTCCGGCTGCGCCGATGTCAGCATGCCGGATTACCGCCGCCCCGATGCGCCGGTCAAGACGTCCTGGTCGCAGCAGTCGGCAGCGCCGGTGTCGGCCGCCGCGACGATTGCGCCGGACTGGTGGAAGGAATTCCGCGACCCTTATCTCGATCAACTGGTGAACAAGGCGATCCACGGCAACTTCGACGTGAAGATACTGGCCGCACGCATCCAGGTTGCGGGCGCGCAAGTGGGTGAAGCCCGCGCGGGCGCATTGCCGACGCTGGATGCGGGGGCGGGCGCGAGTTTCGAGAAAAGCACCGGCCAGAAATTCACCAAGCAATTCAACCTCGGCACGCAGGTCAACTGGGACATCGACGTCTGGGGCAAGGTCGCCAAGGGCGTGCAGGCGCAGACCGCGGAATTCAAGGCTTCAGAGGCGGATTGGCGCGCAGGCTATCTGACGCTGGTATCGGATGTGTCGACCACTTATTTCCAGATTCTGCAATTCGACGAGCAGATTGACCAGCAGCAAAAGACGCTGGACAAGAACAAGCAAATCCTCGGCATCTATGACGCGATGTACAAGAACGGCCTGCTGCCGAACACACGCGTGCTGCAGCAGCGCGCCGAGATCAATCGCCTCACCAACGATTTACTGGAACTGCATCGCGCACGCGATCTGGCGGGCAATGCGCTGGCGACCTTGCTCGGCGCGCCGGCGGGCGAGTTCCGGGTGCCGGCCGGACGCCTGCAGGAGAGGGTGCAGCTGCCTGCCGTCCCCGGCGGACTGCCGGCCGAATTGCTCAAGCGCCGCCCGGACATCGTCGCCGCCGAATACCGCGTGCTCGAATCCTATGACCTGGTTGGCCAGGCCAAGCTGGCGCAACTGCCCTCGATCAGCCTGACCGGACGCGGCGGCAGCTCCAGCTTCGCGCTGACCGACCTGCTCAAATCCTTTACCTTCGGCCTCCTGCCCAGCATCAATATCCCGATCTTCGATCCCGGCGTGAAGGCGCGCATCAAGACCAGCGAGGCCGAGACGCGGGTTGCCGAAGAACAGTACCGCAAGACCGTCATCGGGGCATTCGAGGAAGTCGAGAATGCGCTGGTCAACCTCGATGCGCACAAGAAGCAGCGCACCGAGCTGCAGCAGCAGATCGATCATCTGAAAGTGGTGTCCGCGCAAATTGAAGCGCAGCTCAAGGAAGGGCTCGTGTCGCAACTCGAGGTCTTCGAAACCGAACGTTCGCTCCTGTCGGCGCAACTGGCGCTGCTGGCGAACCATCAGCAGATCCTGTCGGATACGGTCACGCTGTACAAGGCGCTCGGCGGCGGCTGGCCGTCGATCGAGGTCGGCAATGCAAGTCAGTGAACAGGCACCGCATGTCAGGTCAACACATGGCTACCGAGCAGGCAACGATTGCTGACACCCAGGCGGCGGCGGGCCTGGAGTTCGACATCGTGCTCAAGCCGGTCTCCCACCCGGATCTGGGCAACATCCGCATCGACGAAAACCTGTTCGCGATCGGACGCACCGAGCCGCCGTTCGACGCCTATCCGCCGGAAGTGGTCGCCGACCTGTCGCGCCGCCATGCGCGCATCTTTTCGGAACACGGCGGCGTGTATATCGCCGACCTCGACAGCAAGAACGGCACCACCGTCAATGGCGTCAATGTGCAGCAGAAGATCACCCGCCTGCGCGACGGCGACGAGATCTGCTTCGGCGGCACCTTGTCCTATCGCGTGCATCTCGGCGCCCGTGCCGAGATGCGCGGGCGAGTGGCGAAGCTGGTCAGCCTCACGCTGACACCCGAGCGCGGCGACCTCGGCCTGCAGCCTATCGTGATCACGCGCTTTCCCTTCCTGATCAGCAAGGCGGACGAGGTGTTCGCACGCTACAAGGACGACTATCCGCATCAGGTGAACTACATCTCGCGCCGCCACGCCCATATCTTCCTGAAGGGCGGCTCGCCCTTCGTCGAGGATCTCGGCAGCACCAATGGCACTTTCGTCGCCGGCAAGCGCCTGGATGAACATGCGGTGCCATTGGAGGATGGCGATGTGCTTGCCTTCGGCGGCCATCATTTCGTCTACAAGGTGAGCCAGCAGAAGGAGGAATCCGATCCCACCATCACCAAGCTGAGCCCGGCGGTGCGGGCCGCGCCGGAAAAGACCGCGGATGCCGACAAGACCACCTTCGTCGCCGCCGCGGATTCCTTCCTCGACATCTTCTGCGTCGATCATGTGCAGCAGGATGACGAGCTCAACGCGGAAGAGTTGAAGGCGCCGGACGAAGCCGCCAAGGAAAAGGAAAAGCATCCGGCGCGCAGCCGCTTTGCCATCTTCAGTGGCGAGCTGATCGACGCCTTCGTCGGGAAAGAACGCAAGGGCATGAAGCAGGCGCGGTGGGTGGCTGCCGGAGTGGTCGCGCTGCTTGTCACCTTCGCGCTGGCCTTGTATTTCACCGGTTCCGATCAACGCGAGGTGAAGGACATGCTCGCCGACGGTGAATACGCGAAAGCGGCGGCGGCGGCCGACGACTATCTGGAGCATGATCCGGAGAATGCGGAAGTCAGGGCCATGGGTAGCGAAGCCTTGCTCAAGGTGCATGTGCCGAAGTGGCTGGCTTTGCTCAAGGCACGCAATTTCGACCAGGCGAATGCCGCGCTCGCCGAGATGGGCAAGCGCGGCCGTCACAACAGCGACGTGCAGCCCCTGGTGAACCAGCTTGCATGGATGGGCAATATGGAAAGATTCATCAGCACCCGCGGCGGCCCCGACGCGCCGGTTCGCATCTACGCCGACGAAGACAGGATCAAATCCATCCTCAGGCAATGGGACGAAGACCCGCCGGGACACCAGCGCGCGCTGGACGCGGTCGCGTCGGCCGTGCCCGCGTTCCGCGATGCTTACGCAGAAGCGCTCAGTCACTTGCGCAAGCTGCAAAGCGACGACGCCGTCTACCTGGCCGCCATCGAACGATTGAAGGGCACGATCAACGATGAGCTCAAGCGCGATCAGCCGGAGAACCTGGATGCCGTCCTCAAAGAGTATGCCGAGAAATACCCCCGCCTCGGTGGATTGGACGCCGTGCGGCAGGACTTGCGCCAGTACACCGACGCCGAGAAGCTGACGCGGGAACGCAAGCTCGGCCCGATGATTGCGCTGCAGGGCAAGGCCAGATTCTCGACGCCGCCGTTCCAGGAAAAGTTTCGTGCGCTGGTCTCGAGCAATCGCTATCCGCCCGCACCGGTGGTGCAGCAGTACCAGGAATCGCTGAAAGCCTGGCGCGGCGGCGATACCGGGCAGACCTTCGCCGGCTTGCAGAAGATGGCATCGGGCGCGTGGGGCGATGCGGCCGCGAAGGAACTGGAGCGCAAGAAATCCGTCGCCGACCAGTACGCCGCACTGCAGAAGTCGCGTGATGCAAAAGACTACGACGAGCGTCTTCTGGCTTTCTACGGTGCGCTCAATCCGGACGAGGACAGCTATTTCTTGCGCGCCGTCGAGCCTGACATCGGGCGTTTCAAGGACAAGGCCCTCAGTCGCGCGCGGGAACTGGCCGGGCAGGCGGAAGCGCGCTGGCGTCAATACCGGGACAACGGCCCGATCGAGGGTGAGCAGCGGCTCGAAACCCGGATCTCCGACAAGTTCCGCAAGCAGGCGCAGCTGCTGGCCGAAGCGCGGGACGATGCGCGCAAAGGCATGGGCATCTATGCGCAACTGAAAACCGACGCGCCGGCGCAATGGAAAAAATTGAATGAGGACATCAACGCCGAAGCCGACGCGCAGCGCAAGGGCTTGCTGGACTTGCGCAACGTGCTGGAGCCGGGCTTGCTGAAGGCAAAACTGGCCTTGCTCGGCAGCGAGGAGAACTGAGGATATGCCCGCCACCAGCCGTCTCAAGCCACTCACCGAAGCGCTCGAAGATCACAGCGCCGAGGGCATTGCCATCCTCACCGCCGAACCCTGGCGCTTCACGCAGGCGGCGGTCTTCACCATGGTGGCGCTGGTGCTGGCCGCGCTGGTCTGGTCCTTCGTCGGCAGCGCCGATGTGATCGTCACCGCGCAAGGCGCGCTCATGCCCGAATCCGAGGTGCGGCGCTTCTATGCGCCCATCGACGGCGAACTGGCGAACCTGTACATCGCCGAAGGACAGCCGGTGTCGAAGGGCGACACGCTGGCCCGCCTGAATGCGCGCGGCGCGATCGAGGCGGCGAAGAATGCGCTCGAGGCGCAGCTCAAGCTGGAAGACGCGGAGCGCGAATGGAAGCAGTTCCCCGAGAAGAAAGCGCTGATGGAGCGCAAGGTGGCCGCACTGAAGCAGGCGATGGAGCTGGAAGAGCATCAGCATGCTCAGCGCGTCGGCGAGGGCACATCCAAGCTGACCGCGGGACAGCGCGCGCAATTGCAGGAGGCGCGCACCAATCTCGACGAAGCGCGCCGCGCGCGCGATGCCGCCAAGGAAGAAGCCGACAAGTATGCGCGCCTGTTTTCCATGACGGGCGGCGGCGGCGTTTCGCAGCTGCAGGTGGAAAACAAGAAGAATGCCCTGCTGGCGGCGGAGAATGCGCTGCGGGTGGCGCAGTCGCGCCTGAGCGAATTGAGCGTGCGCCAGAGCCAGGAATATGAACAGGCCCGCTCGCAACTCGAAACCAGCGGGCAGGAACTGACCAAACTGCAACTGCAGTACGAAGCCGCCGCGAAGGAAATGGCCAATGCGGAAGAAAAGCTGCGCCTGCAGGTGCAGACCGCGCGCCTCGTCGCCGATGCCGCCGCCCGCATCCGCTTCGAAAACATCGACAAGGACAACTTCCTGCTCATCGTCGCGCCGGTGGACGGCGTGATCACCGACGTCACCTCCACCCAGCCCGGCGACAAGATCCAGGCCAATTCACCGCTGGGCGGCATCGCGCCGAAAAATGCGCGCCCCGTGCTCAAGATCGAGATCGCCGAGCATGACCGTGCCTTCCTGCGGGAAGGATTGCCGGTCAAGCTGAAGTTCAATGCCTTTCCCTATCAGCGTTACGGCATCATCAACGGCAGGCTCGATTTCATTTCGCCCGCGACCAAGCCCTCGCCGCAGAGCAAGCAGCCGGTGTACGAGGGACGCGTGCGGCTCGACCAGGATCATTATCTGGTGGGCGACACGAAGTATCCCTTGCGCTACGGCATGACGGCCATTGCCGAAGTGATCGTGCGGGAGCGGCGCCTGATCGATCTGGCGCTGGACCCGTTCCGGCAGATCGGCGGCTAACGCTTGAATAGTTGACGGATCTCAAGTCGCCGCCAGCCACTCGGCTAAGCTGATGACAGGAGGTTCAGGAAAATCGGATTTCACCACAGTTCCCGCGCAACGCGACATGACAACGCTCACCATGTACAAACACATCCTGTTGCCGACCGACGGTTCGGCGCTCTCGCAAAAAGCCGTGCAAAGCGGCATCCTGTTCGCGAAAAATACCGACGCAACGGTAGTCGGCATCCACGTCATTCCAGCGCCGCACCAGGATCAGCTGGAAGCCTGGATGCATCACGATCCGCATTACCCCGAGCGCCGACAAGCCTTGTTCGACAAGTTTGCCGACGAGTATCTGTCCTTCATCGCCAACAGCGCGCTGGCCGAAGAGGTGCCGTGCAGTTGCAAGATGATCAAGGCGGACGAACCCTACCTGGCGATCGTGAAGGCGGCGGAACAATTGCACTGCGACCTGATCTTCATGGCCTCACACGGGTGGAAAGGCGATTCGGCGCAGGTGCTGGGCAGTGAAACCCTGAAGGTGCTGATTCACAGCAAGGTGCCGGTCATGGTGCACAAGCCCGGTCCGCGCGATCGCAGCTGACGCCGGCATGCGCTGCACACCGGCGCAAGACGTGAGCGACTTAGTGCGGCCGCTGGGTGCTGCCGTGCTGCGATCCCGGCTCGCAAATGGACGAGAGCGCGTCCGCGACGGGCTCGGTTTCTCCCGTCGTGCTGATATCGCCGAGGGAAACGATACCTGTCAGCCGCTTGTCGCGGTTGACGACCGGCAGCCGGCGAATTTGCAGGTCGCCCATGTTGCGTGCCACATCGTCGAGGTCGTCTTCTTCAAAGCAGTACTTCACGTCCTCGCTCATGACATCCCTGATTTTGGTATCGCCGCTCTTGCCCTGGGCAAGCGCACGTACCACGATGTCGCGGTCGGTGATCATGCCGACCAGGCGATCGTTCTCGCCGATAGGCAGCACGCCGTAATCGCCTTCTGCCATCATCTTCGCCGCTTCGATGAGGCTCTGGTCCGGATTGGCCACGTGTACATCGCGTGACATTGCTTCAGCAACTCGCATGATAGGTCTCCTTCAAGTGAAGTCATGGGGCCTTGCAGGTCGATGCAACGCGTATGCCAGTCGCTGCATGCACGTCTGCAGAGGCGTCATGCCCCTGGATCTCGTCATGTTGGTGCTGCCCATTGTCGGTTTTATATACCGCGCGGTGTAAGGCTTACCGAGCGTCGTCGGGTGAGCCGCTCGATATCCGCGCGCGGTGCATGGTCAATGCTTGTCGGTGTTTGGCTTGCACAACGTACCGCGTCTTTCCCGCAACCAAGAGCAAGCTCCCGCTTTTGGGAAGCCCTGGCTGCAATCTTGATCTTCGCTGCGCCGCCGATCCCTGAAAAACCGCGTCATTCCTCGCTGGCGGCGTCTGGCCCGGTATTTGCTAAACGGAAACCAAACAGAAATGGCAGGTCATTGGGTTTTGCATCATGGGGAAGCAGTAACCGGGTAGCGCCGATTGCGGCGAGACCCGCAGCAAGGGAGCGGAAAATTGAGGATCGCGAATCTAAGAATAGGTGTCCGTCTGGGAAGCGGCTTCGGCCTCGTCCTGGTGCTGATGATTGCACTCGGCGTACTCAGCGCAATGCGCATGCAAAAGATCGAACGCAGTCTGGACGGCATCGTCAACGAAAACAACGTCATGATCAAGTCGGCGTTCTCGATGCGCCAGATGGTGCTGGAGATCGGCCTGGCCACGCGCAATCTTGCCTTGACGACGGATGAAGATCAGAAACTGAGGGAAACCGATCGCATCACCGACGATCGGGACGAATACAACTCCTACGTCGAAAACCTCGAGCGTCTCGTTCACGCGGACAACGCGAAGGCAGTGCTCGCCAAGATTGCCGCCGCGAAGGACGCCACCGAACCCCTGACCGACAAGGCGCTCGCCATGCTGGGCGATGGCAAGCAGGCCGATGCCGTCAAGGTCCTGGTCGATGAAGTGTGGCCCGGCCAGCGCAAGTGGATGGGCGCGATGGATGAGCTGGTGCGCCTGCTGGAACGCGATGCCGACAAGGCCGTGGAAAATGCGCAGGCCACCTACAAGAATGCACTGATCCTGACCGCGCTGATCGGCGGCGTGGCACTGCTGCTCGGCATCGGCGCTGCATGGACGGTGACGCGCAGCATTACCAAGCCGCTGCATGCAGCGGTCGCAGTTGCGCGCCGCGTCGCACAGGGCGACCTCACGGGCGAGGTCGAAGTGAAATCGCGCGACGAGACCGGGCAGTTGATGCAGGCGCTCAAGGAAATGAATGACAGTCTGGTGCGCATCGTCACCCAGGTGCGTTCCGGCACCGATACGATCACCACGGCGTCCACCGAAATTTCGGCGGGCAACCAGGATCTGTCCTCGCGCACCGAACAACAGGCCAGCTCGCTTGAGCAGACCGCATCGTCGATGGAAGAACTGACGTCGACGGTCAAGCAGAATGCCGACAACGCTCGTCAGGCCAACAAGCTCGCCGCATCGGCGTCCGAGGTGGCAGTGAAGGGTGGGGCGGTGGTGTCGGAGGTGGTCGCGACGATGGGATCGATCAATGCCTCGGCCAGGAAGATTTCAGACATCATCGGCGTGATCGACGGCATTGCATTCCAGACCAACATTCTCGCGCTGAACGCGGCGGTGGAAGCAGCGCGAGCCGGGGAGCAGGGACGCGGTTTTGCGGTGGTCGCCGGTGAAGTGCGCAACCTGGCGCAACGTTCCGCAGCCGCCGCCAAGGAAATCAAGGCGCTGATCGAAGACTCGGTGGAGAAGGTGGGGGCCGGCAGCAAGCTGGTCGACCAGGCCGGCGAGACCATGCACGAAATCGTCGCCAGCGTGAAGCGCGTGACCGACGTGATCGACGAAATCACTTGCGCCAGCGAAGAGCAGTCCACGGGCATTGAGCAGATCAACCAGGCGATCGCGCAGATGGATCGCGTCACGCAGCAAAACGCCTCGCTGGTGGAAGAAGCCGCCGCCGCGGCGAGCGCCTTGCACGATCAGGCCAATGGCCTGGTGCAGGTGGTGAACATCTTCAAGCTTGAAAACGCGCCGGAAGGCGAATCCGAATCCGAGATGGAAGCCGCGCCGCAGCCTGCAGTGACATCCGTGCAACGCCCCTCTGCCGTGGTGCAGCTTCCCATGCGAAGAGGTGCGCCGGTCGAAGCGCCGCGCCCGCGCATGGCCGCTGTTGCCGGTGCGCGCGGCGGTGATTGGGAAGAATTCTAGAAAGGCATCGACTCGGAACAAACGAATTCATGGTTGTCTCCTCCTTCGCCGCCCTTCGTGGGCGGCTTTTTTTCGGTTTTTTTCAAGACAAGATCATCGAGGTTAGAAAATGCTGTATCAAATCCACGAACTCGGGCATGCCGTGATGAACCCGCTGGCGAACTGGGCGAGTGCCGTATCCCAATTGTTTGGCAACGCCACATCGCCGCTTGCCTACGTACCGTTTGCACGGGAGGTCGCCGCCGGCGCGGACCTGATGGTTCGCATCGCCAAGGACTACAAGAAGCCTGCGTTCAATATCGATGCCACCACGGTCGATGGGCGGGTCGTTGAGATTCAGGAGGAAGCGCTCGCCGTCAAACCGTTCTGCAGGCTGCTGCATTTCCGGAAACGGCAAGCTCTCGCGCAACCCAGATTGCTGGTCGTCGCGCCGCTCTCCGGGCACCACGCGACACTGCTGCGCGACACCGTGCGCGTGCTGCTGCATGAACATGATGTGTACATCACCGACTGGACCGATGCGCGCATGGTGCCGGTGTCCGAAGGCGATTTCCACCTGGACGACTATGTCGCCTACGTGCAGGATTTCATTCGCCTGCTTGGGCCCGATGTGCATGTGCTCGCGATCTGCCAACCGACCGTTCCGGTATTGGGCGCGGTGTCGTTGATGGCAAGCGCCGGCGACATCCAGCCGCGCACGATGACGCTGATGGGCGGTCCGATCGACGGACGCATTTCGCCCACCGAAGTCAACAAGCTCGCGATGAGCAAGCCCTACGAATGGTTCGAAGCGGGCGTGATCGACGTCGTGCCCTTCAATTACCCGGGCGCGGGACGGCGGGTGTATCCGGGCTTCCTGCAGCATGCCGGTTTCATCGCCATGCATCCGGAAAAGCACATGCAAAGCTATGTCGACTTTTACGAGAACCGCGCGCACGGACATCCGGTCGATGCCCATCTCAAGTTTTACGATGAATACAATGCGGTGCTCGACATGAGCGCCGAGTTTTACCTGGAAACCATCAAGGTAGTGTTCCAGGACTTCAATCTGCCGAACGGCACCTGGCAGGTGCATGGGCAACTGGTGCGTCCGCAGGATATCAAGGATGTCGCATTGCTGACGGTCGAAGGTGCGCAGGACGACATCTGCGGCATCGGCCAGACGAAAGTGGCGCATGCGCTATGCAGCGCAATACCGGACGCGAAGCGCATGCATCACGAAGAACCCGGAAGCGGGCATTACGGCATTTTCTCCGGCCGGCGCCGGCGCGAGAACATTTGTCCGGTGGTCAGCGCGTTTATTCGCGCGAACAACGGATGAGCAAGCGACGAAAAACCTTGCCGAAAAAACGCGCTACGCGGCCGTTTAAATGAAGAAGAAAAGCGCGGCGACAATGGTGGGCGGCAATGCACCAAGCAGTAGTCCACCGACGCCGATCGAATCATCTTCGAATCCATTCCTCAGCAGCGCGACGCCCGCAGGATTCGGCGCGTTGGCGATGACCGTCAGTCCACCGCCCACGACTGCACCGGACACGAGCATGTATTTCGCCTGATCCGACAAACCTTCGATTAGCGAACCGAGATAGGTGAGGGCAGCATTATCGGTGATCGCGGTCAGTGCAATCGCACCCACAAACATCGCCGTGGGTTCCAGGCTGGAGACAATCGGTTGCAGCCACCACTGTTGCATGCCGCCAAGGACCACCAGGCCGGCGAGGAAAAAGCCGACAAGTAATCCCTCCTTCAGGATCAATGTGTTCTGGTATTGCGAATAGGCTTGTGTGAATCCGAGGAAGAACAGGAATACCCCAAGGAAAATGACAGGGTGATGGGCAAAGACGACCACGCCGACGAGAAACAGGAGGTGGATTGCACCTACCCAAAAGGGAGCACCTGCATCTCCCTCAAGTGCTGCATCCAATGGCCGATCGCTTAAATAGGGGCGAAGGAAATACGTTACCGCCGTCGCATTGACAAGCACTGCGGCGCAGGCCTTCCAGCCAAAGGTCGTCGCCATGAATGCGGTATCCCAATTCCACTTGGCGGCCACCATCAGCACCGGTGGCGCTGCAAAAGACGTCAACGTACCGCCGATGGAGACGTTGACGAACAGCACCCCGAGGGCTGCGTACTTGCCCCATTCCGCCACACCCTGGCGGAAAACCAGCGGGGCAAGCATGAGTGCGGCGAGCGTCATGGCTGCCGGCTCCGTAATGACGGAGCCGATAAGGGGCACCATGGCAAGGCAAAGCCAGGTTCGTGCGACCACATCCCTGACCGGCATGAGCCTGGCCAACATGGAAATCAGGCCCTTGACCGCTTCAAGAACCGGGCGCGACGCCGCCACGACCATGATGACAAACACGAACAGCGGCTCTGTATATTGGCGCGACTCCGCGTATTCGATCGCCTTATCCCCGCCCTGCACGAATGCCATCGTCACGAGCAAGATGCAGGCCCACAAGCCAAAGACCACCTCGATTTCGCCGAGCAGGTGAAATAACCCGGCATGCTTGGTACTGCGGTCCGCAAGTCGCTCGAACGACTTGGCGGCGAAGGTGTGAAGCAGCGCAAAGGCGAACAGCAGCGCTGCAATGTTGTTGATGATGTTCATGGATGATGAGTTGAGCCGATGCACGAATGAGAGCCAGCCGCAGGAATCATACAGGCTTCATCTTAACCAGGGATTAAGCAGCCTGATCCCGGTTGTTGCGACGACTCGCATGTAGCAGTAGTGCACGTCGTATCTGCGCTTGGCATGTGCTTGACGAGCGGCATCCCGAGCCGTGCGCATCGGTAGCCGGACAAGCACTGGATTGTTGGCCATGTACCTCATCAATACGGCGGCCACAGACCTGCATGGCGGATGAATGGCTTTCACCTGGTGTCCTCGCATGAAAACGTCCGTGACGAGCACGCAAGTTCAGGTGATAAGAATGCCTGCTTCGCGAACGGACTCACCGTCGAAGTATTCGCGAGACAAGGTTTCTTATTGATAGCGTCCCGCTGTGAAATACATCGCAGCGGGACTGCAGGTGAGGTAACCGGTCGGATTAGTCAACCGGCTCGCATTACGCATGTGCCCATGCGTCGCGCCTTTTCGCCGTGGACGGCTAATTGATCAGGCGCGCCGCATCCTGCGCCGCCACGCGTCCTTCGTCGGTCGGCACTACCCAGATCTCCACGCTGCTGTCAGCCGCATGGATGGCGGCAATCGCGTCGCCGTCGGCAGCCTGATTCGCCGCTTCATCGATGCGGATGCCGAGATAGGACAGCGCATCGCAGGTACGCTTGCGCAAGGCCGCATCATGTTCGCCGATGCCGCCCGTGAATGCGATCACATCCAATCCCTCCAGGCAGGCGGAGAGCGCGCCGCATTCGCGCACCAGGCGATGGATGAAGATGTCGATGGCGAGCCTGGCGGCGGGCTCCGCGCTCGCGTGCAGTGTCCGCATGTCGGCCGAGACGCCCGACACGCCGCGCAGGCCCGACTCGCGATACAGCATGCGTTCCAGTTGCTCCCAGCTCCAGCCGTGCCGCAGCAGATGCAGCAGCACGCCGGGATCGACTTCGCCGCTGCGCGTGCCCATCATCAGTCCGTCCAGCGCAGAGAAGCCCATGGTGGTGGCGATGCTCTTGCCGTTTTTCACCGCGCAGGCACTCGCACCGTTGCCGAGATGGGCAATCACGGCGCGGCCGCGGGCATGTTCCGTGCGCTCCATGAGCCGGTCGGCGACATAACGATACGACAGGCCGTGGAAGCCATAGCGGCGGATGCCCATCTCGCGCAGCGATTGCGGCAGGGCGAACAGATACTCGGTCTGCGGCAAGGTCGCGTGAAATGCGGTATCGAAGCATCCGATCTGCGGCAGATCCGGAAAGCTCTTCCTGAACGCGCGAACGCCGGCCAGGTTGTGCGGCTGATGCAAGGGCGCGAGCGAGGACAGGGACGTCAGGTAGGCCAGCATGTCTTCGTCCAGCAGCACCGATTCGGTCAGGCGTTCTCCGCCGTGCACGATACGGTGTGCGATGGCCGTGATGCGGATGCCGTCGGCATGGCGCTTCAGCACCGTATCGAGCGCGGCCAGCGCTCGGTCGTGCGGGCAGCCATCGCCGGCCTGCAGCGTGTCGCTGCTGTTGCCGTCCTTGCCGGAAACTTTGACGATTGGCGCGCCGCCGGCTTCCAGACCTTCGATATTGCCCGACAGGCGCGCCGCGCCGATGTCGCGACCGTCCTGCGGATAGAGCGCGAACTTCAGCGAGGACGACCCCGCATTGACCGCGAGGATGGCATTCAGGCCGCTCATGGCTGCACCTTGCGGTTGTGATGCGCGAGCATCAGGGCCAGCGCGGCCGATGCGACACGCGCATTGGCACTGTCGGCGCGGCTGGTCAGCGCGATCGGCACGCGTGCGCCGAGCACCACGCCGCAGGTCGTGGCGCCGGCCAGGTATTCGAGCTGCTTGGCCAGCATGTTGCCGGATTCCAGATCGGGCACGATGAGGATGTCGGCATTGCCGGCCACGGTCGAATTGATGCCCTTGATGCGCACGGCTTCCATCGACACCGCGTTGTCGAAGGCGAGCGGGCCGTCGAGATTGCCGCCGGTGATCTGGCCGCGATCCGCCATCTTGCACAGCGCCGCGGCATCGAGCGTCGATTGCATCTTGACGTTGACGGTTTCCACCGCGGACAGGATCGCGACGTTCGGGCGCTGGTTGCCGAGCACGTGCGACAGGTTGATCGCGTTCTGGATGATGTCGGCCTTTTCTTCCAGGGTCGGCTTGATGTTGAGCGCGGCATCGGATATCAGCAGGGGCTTGTCGTACATCGGCACGTCGAAGCGGAACACGTGCGACAGGCGGCGCTTGGTGCGCAAGGCGCGGGTGGTGACCACGGCGTGCATCAGTTCGTCGGTATGCAGGCTGCCTTTCATCAATGCCTCGACGGTGCCGGCGGCCGCCAGTTCCGCGCCGCGTTCGGCGGCGGCGACGCTGTGCTCCACCGACTGGATCTCGATGTCGCCGAGGTCCAGGCCGGCAGCCTCGGCCGTCGCACGCAGCCTGGCTTCCGGCGCGATCAGCACGGGGATGATCAGGCCATGCTGCGCGGCGTTCAGTGCGCCGCGCAGGGACTCGGCATCGCAGGGATGGACCACCGCACAGCGCACGGCAGGCAGATGACGCACGGTGGCGAGCAGGGAATCGAGGCGTGCCTGCGGATCGAAGGTATGGACCCAGGGCGTGCTCATCGCATGGCGCGACACTTTCTTGGTGGGTGCAACGACCACGGCCGCGCCGGCCAGCACGCTGGTGCCGTTCTGATTGAATACCTTGCAGTCGAGGGTGACGCGCTTGGTGGCATCGTCCTTTGCCGTGACGGTGACGACGACGGTGAGCGTGTCGCCGACGCGCACGGGCAGGGTGAAATGCAGTGTCTGATCGACGTACACGGTGCCGGCGCCCGGGAATTGCGTGCCGAGCAGACTGGAAATGAGCGTGGCGCCCCACATGCCGTGTGCTACCACGCCATGGAACAGGGTCTGGACTGCGTACTCCGCATCGACGTGCGTCGGGTTGTAGTCGCCGGAGACGGCGGCAAATGCCTGGATGTCGGCCAGGGTCAGGGTGCGCACGAGGCGCGCCGATTGGCCGATGGTCAGTTCGTCGTATGTCGTGTTTTCGATCTGTTTCGAAATAATGTCGTTCATAGAAGCTGGTTGCGGAGAGTGAGTTGCTGATGTGTGCGCGGCTCGTTGCCGAGCCGCCTGGATACTGAACGGCATGTCACCCGCATCGTCCGCCGCATCACTGCACGAGTCAGTGCATGACGGCGGCGGCCGGGGCGCGAATGAAGAAGGTTCCGGAGTTGGGTAAAAGCAAGGAGTATGCCGAAGAGTAATGTCAGCGCGCGGCGTGCGCCTTTGTCAGTCAGACGGCAATCTCGCTGTTATCTCGCGCTCATCCGACGGCGCGATGGCGCGCGAGTATTCGGTCATCGCGTGGACGATCTGCGTGCGCTGCTCGGCTGCTACCTTGTCCAGCAACGGATAGACCAGCATTTCCTCTTTCACGCAGTGCTGCTGCATCAGCAGGGCATAGGACTCGGCGTGCAACAGAAAATCGGCGGGATGGAAGTTGATCAGCGCGTCAAACATGCGGTCCACGATGCAGCGCAACTGCTGATGTTCCTGGCGCAGCATCTCGATCGGGCCGGTTCCGTGGCGGATGGTTTGCTCAAAAACGGGAAAAAGCACTTTCTCTTCCATGCGAATGTGCTGCTTGATCGCGTCGCTGAACCGGAGGAAGCGGGTGTGGGCATCATCCCAATTTTTTTCACGGAGGCAGTTTCCAATTTGCGCGAACAAAAGGTCGCAGTGCTTGTGGTCAAGCCCCAACTGGCCGCAAATGGTATCCATGGCATGCGCTCCGTGTGATCGTCCTATTTGTACTGTGAAACACGCGCTGTCTCCTTGACCTGAAATAGGTATTTCCAAACACGCAAGAGAGCCAGGATTGTCAATGCGGCAAGAATTTGGTGCTGCTTGACCCAAATCAAATAAATTGCCGCTCGGCATCGCTATAGTCTGTTTCGCACACCGCATACGGCCTGTTGATTTTTTGATGCCTCGTTTTCGCCACCTTCTCGTTTATCTCGTCGCAGCATTGCTGGCAGCGGCGGTGCAGAATACGGCGTTTTCGCAATTGCGAGCCGTGGAAGTGCCCCCCTACCAGCCGCCGGCGACACCTGCGGTCAAGCCCGAGACGAATGCGGTTGACGAGATCACGAATCCCGCCGGGCTTTACGATGTCGGCAGCCCCAATTACGACAGCCTGCAGAAAATCGAAGAAGCGCGCGTCGGACTTCCGCTCGACAAGAGAGGGAAGGTCGACTGGATGACGGCATTGCGCAGCGGCGCCATCCAGCCGCGCGCCGATCTGAATGGCAACAAGCCCGCCGAGCTGCTGAACCTGGACATCATCCTGAAGAATACGAAGGAGATGCCCTATGTGAAATTTCCCCACAGTTCGCATACGGAATGGCTGACCTGCAGCAATTGCCACGACAAGATCTTCGTGCCGAAGGCCGGCGCCAATGCGATCACCATGACGAAGATTTTTCAAGGTGAATATTGCGGCGCCTGCCACGGGCGCGTGGCGTTTGCCACGCTGTATTCCTGCGAGCGCTGCCATAGCGTGCTGCACGGCGATGGCAAGGCGTGGTGGTGACGTGGGAACTGGTTTTTTTAATCCCATTTCGGGAAAATTGATCTGGATCATTAAAAAGAATAGCGTCCACGTTACGCTTATGGTTATGTTGATTTCTCTCAAAGAGGTTGGCGCGAAGTTTGCATGTTTCCCTGGTATCGCTTGATTTCAACGGCCGTTCATAACGGCCCTGAGGCAGTTGGTTGACCGTGGTCATGTGCGTTTCCGTCAGAGAGAAAGCGATGGGGCAGAGGGCATGTCATGAGCCGTATGAGGGAGCCGCATGCGTGCGGTTCATTGCAGGCTCTCTGGGTGATGCGGATTCCGATTGTCAGTAACGAGGTTTTTGAAAATGAGAATAGAACGTGTTCGATCGCCGCGAGACGACTCCATGCAAAACCTGAGACGCATTCTTGCCAATACATCGCTGTTTCGTATGCTCGATGACAGGCAGCTCGATGAAGTCACGGCAGCTACCCAACCCATCCGCGCCTCCACCAACACCTGCGTGATCAACCAGGGAGATGCCCCGAAAGGCGTCTATATCGTGGTCTACGGCCAGGTGAAGATCGGCTTTGATCGCAAGGACGGCAGCGAGAAGACGCTGGCGATCCTGGGGCAGAACAAATGCTTCGGGCTGGGCGAAATGCTGCTCGACCGCGCACATCTGGCATTTGTGAAAACCACCACCGATTCGATGCTGCTGCATACCACCCGTGACAAGGTGCTGGAAGTCGCAAAGGAGAACTTCCCCTTCGCGCAGGAGCTGATGGTCTGCGTCGGCCGCCAGCTGTACACCCTGGTACGCGACATCGAAAGCTATTCGCTGCAGACCGCCAAGCAGCGCCTGGCCGGCTACCTGCTGCGGCAGAGCCAGTACCAGGCCGGCGACTGCGTTGAACTCATCGCCAGCAAGACCCTGATCGCCTCGCGCCTGAGCCTCACGCCGGAAACCTTGTCGCGCCTGCTGCACGATTTCTCGTCGGACGGGCTGATCTCGGTCACCGGCCGTCGCATCAAGATCCTGGATTACGAGCGCATGGGCGGCATGCTCGCCGCCTGAGCCTCGCGCCGTACCTGCCGGCCGCGTACAATGCGTGCGCGGCCAACCTCATTTCCCCATTGAAAAAAAGGGCGGCGCGCGGGCTCGTCCGGGTATCATGCCGTACTTTGAACATGCCGCGCCTGGATTGGTGATCTGAGTCAACTCAGGACCGCTTCCGACCGTGATTCTCCGGGCACGCAATCGCAACATGGCACATAATGTGCATTCCGGACGGAAACGCGATGTTGCGCGTAGCGCGGCGTGTTTCCTGTTTGCTTTTTGATCATTTTATGGCTACTAGTAATCCGCCTGACGCGCATTCACGCGTGAATTCTTCCCGCCGGCACGGCAAAGGACGCGAATGACCTTGCAGGCTCACGAACTAGGTTGCATCCGCGGCGATCTGCAACTGTTTTCAGGCATCAATTTTGACATCCAGCCTGGCGACGCAATGCGCGTCGCCGGTACCAATGGCAGCGGCAAGACCAGCCTGCTGCGCATCCTGTGCGGACTGTCGGTCCCGGCCCAGGGCGAAGTGCGCTGGGCCGGACGCAATATCCGCGGCCTGCGCGACGAATTTCACAGCAAGCTCATTTACCTCGGCCACGCCAATGGCGTGAAGGACGACCTGCAGGCATGGGAAAACCTGGTCGTTTCATCAACCCTCACCGGCAGGCCGGTCACCAGCGATGAGGCGCATGGCGCGCTGGAGGAGCTGGGGCTGGGGCGCGCGGCCGATCTGCCGACGCGGGCGCTATCGCAGGGACAGCGCAAACGCGTGGCGCTGGCGCGCCTGAGCCTCGGACTGGCGATGCCCTTGTGGATCCTCGATGAACCGTTCACGGCGCTCGACGTCAACGCGGTCAAGGCCCTGTGCGGCACCATCAACAAGCATCTGGCAGGCGGCGGCATGGTCATTTACACCACGCATCAGGAAGTCGATCTGCAGGCGCGGCGCTCGCTGTGCCTGGACATGAACCAGGGGCGTCTATGCTGAAGGTTCTGATGTGCGTGATCCGGCGCGATCTGCTGCTGGCGTTCAGGCGGCGTTCCGATGTCCTGACGACCTTGTTTTTCTTCATTATCGTCGCCAGTTTGTTTCCGCTTGGCGTAGGGCCGGAACCTTCCTTGTTGCGGACCATGGCGCCCGGCATCCTGTGGGTGGCGGCGCTGCTGGCTTCCATGCTTGCGCTGGGGCGCCTGTTTGCGCTGGATTATGCCGATGGGACGCTGGAGCAGATGGTGCTGTCGTCCGAGCCCTTGACTGTCATCGTGATCGGCAAGGTGATCGCGCATTGGCTGGTGTCCGGTTTTCCGCTGGTGCTGCTGGCGCCGGTGCTGGCGATTCAGTTTGATCTTCCGACATCATCGGTGGGCGTCCTGTTCGTGACCCTGCTGCTCGGCACACCGGTGCTGAGCCTGATCGGTTCCATCGGTGCGGCGCTGACACTGGGCGTGCGCGGTGGCGGCGTGCTGGTTTCGCTGCTGGTTCTGCCACTGTATATCCCGGTACTGATTTTCGGTGCCGGTGCCGTCGGCGCGGAAGCGTCCGGTGTGGGCGCAACCGCACATCTGTTGCTGCTGGGTGGGGCGCTGGCGGGCGCGGCCGCATTGACACCATGGGCCGCCGCCGCGGGGCTGCGGATTGCGTTGGAATAAACAAGCACGGATGAGCGGTGCGCCGACAGTTTCATCCGTGGCATAGCGATTGCTTTCATAGCGGAAAAACGCGAATGAATGTTGTTTTGGCTTAAATACGCCCGGTCCATGTTCTGTTAAGCGCGCCTTAAGCACGCGCCGGCAATATGCTGTAGAGTGCTTTCCCGATTTCGGGAAGATGATTGACCCTCTCCATTCGGGGTTCGAGAGACAATCCTTGTAGAAAACCTTATTGGAGCATTGCAGTAGTGTCCATTTCCGACCACCTTCTCTCCGGTAATCTGGAATCGAGCGGATTCAGATTTTTCAAATTTGCATCACCTCAGACCTTTTTCCCATTAGCGGGAAAAATGATTCCCTTGTTTGCAACTGCCGCGGTCATTCTCGGCATTGTCGGTTTGTATATCGGGCTGGTGCTCGCGCCCACCGATCACCAGCAGGGCGATGCCTATCGCATCATCTTCCTGCATGTGCCGGCCGCGTGGATGTCGATGTTCATCTACTGCGTGATGGCCTTCTGGTCGGCCGTCGGACTGGTGCTCAATACGCGCCTGTCCTCGATGATGGCGACCGCGCTGGCTCCGACCGGCGCGATGTTCACCTTCCTCGCGCTGTGGACCGGTTCCTTGTGGGGCAAACCGACCTGGGGCACCTGGTGGGTATGGGACGCACGTCTGACGTCGGAACTGATTCTGCTGTTCCTCTACATCGGCTTCATGGCCTTGCAGGCATCGATCGATGACATGCGCCGTGCCGACAAGGCCGGTGCGGTGCTCGCGCTGGTCGGCGTGGTCAACGTGCCCATCATTTATTTTTCGGTCCAGTGGTGGAACACGCTGCACCAGGGTTCATCGGTCAGCATGACCAAGGCGCCGAGCATGGCAATGACCATGCTGCTCGGCATGCTGGTGCTCGCGCTGGCCTCATGGGCCTATACCATCATGGTGACGCTGATGCGGGTGCGCTGCATCATGCTCGAACGCGAGCGCCATACCGACTGGGTGAAAGAATACGTGGAGAAGAACGCATGAATTGGCATAGCTGGGGCGAATTTTTCGCAATGGGCGGGTACGCGCTCTATGTGTGGGGCTCGGTGCTGATGACTTTCGTATTGCTGGGCGCGGAGCTGATGTCGGTGCGCGCGCGACGCAATACGCTGCTCAAGCAATACAGCCGCTGGATACGGAACAATCGGAGGGAAGAGAATGAAGACAAGGCATAAGCGCCTGGTTTTGGTTGCCGCAGGGCTTGCCACGCTGGGGCTGGCAGCATGGCTTGTGTTGTCGGCCTTTAAACAGAACATGGTGTTTTTCTTCACGCCAACCCAGGTTTTTTCCGGCGAAGCGCCCAAGGGGCGGAGCTTTCGCATCGGTGGCATGGTCGAAAACGGCAGTCTCATGCGCCAGCCTGACGGCGTCACCGTCACCTTTGTCGTGACCGACACGGCGCAAAAGCTTCCCGTGACCTACAAAGGCATCCTGCCCGACCTGTTCAAGGAAGGGAAGGGCGTGGTTGCACAAGGAAAACTCGACAATCAAGGCAAGTTCGTCGCGGAAGAAGTGCTGGCAAAGCATGATGAAAACTACATGCCGCCGGATGCTGCTTACGCGATGAAGAAGGGTCAGGAGGCCAATCAAAAGGCGGCTGCTGCTGGCACAATGGCAAAGGATGCAAAATAAATGATTCCTGAACTTGGCAATTTCGCCATCGTCCTCGCCTTGTGCGTGGCGCTGGTGCAAGGCATTCTCCCGATCGCCGGGTCGTTCACGGGCAACCAACGCTGGATGGCGCTCGCCCGGCCGACGTCCGCGGCGCAATTCATCCTGGTGACAACGGCGTTCTCCTGTCTGGTCTATGCGTTCGTCACCAATGACTTCTCGGTGACCTACGTCGCTTCCAACTCGAACTCCAAACTGCCGGTCTACTACCGTATCGCCGGCGCCTGGGGCGGGCACGAGGGTTCGATGCTGTTGTGGATCCAGATGCTGGCACTATGGACGCTTGCCGTCGCCCAATTCAGTCGCCAGCTGCCGGATCAGACGGTGGCGCGCGTGCTGGGCGTGATGGGCCTCGTCAGCGTCGGCTTCCTTGCCTTCCTGCTGTTCACGTCCAATCCGTTTGCGCGCCTGCTGCCGATGCCGGTCGATGGCCGTGACCTGAATCCCTTGCTGCAAGACTTCGGCATGATCATCCATCCGCCGCTGCTGTACATGGGCTATGTCGGCTTCTCGGTGGCGTTCGCATTCGCGATTGCCGCGCTGATGGGCGGGCAGCTCGACGCGGCGTGGGCACGCTGGTCGCGCCCCTGGACGACGGTCGCGTGGATGTTCCTGACGCTGGGCATTTTCATGGGCAGCTTCTGGGCCTATTACGAGCTGGGCTGGGGCGGCTGGTGGTTCTGGGATCCCGTCGAGAACGCATCCTTCATGCCGTGGCTGGTCGGCACCGCGCTGATCCACTCGCTGGCCGTGACGGAAAAGCGCGGCAGCTTCAAGAACTGGACCGTGCTGCTGGCAATCATCGCCTTTACGCTGTCGCTGCTGGGTACCTTCCTGGTTCGTTCCGGCGTGCTGACTTCGGTGCATGCCTTCGCCACCGATCCGGAGCGCGGCATGTTCATCCTGGTCTTCCTCGCGATCGTGATCGGCGGCTCGCTCACGCTGTACGCGTGGCGCGCACCGAGCGTAGGACTGGGCGGCCGTTTCGCGCTGATTTCGCGCGAGTCGATGCTGCTGGTCAACAACGTGCTGCTGCTGGTGGCTTCCGGCACCGTGCTGCTCGGCACCCTGTATCCCTTGTTCCTCGATGCGCTCAACCTCGGCAAGATTTCCGTCGGGCCTCCGTACTTCGATGCGGTGTTCGTGCCGCTGATGATTCCGGTGCTGATATTGCTGGCCATCGGACCGTTCGCGCGCTGGAAGGAAACATCGGTCGCCGATCTGCTGCGTCGCTTGCGCTGGGTGGCGCTGGCCGCGGTCGGGCTGGCCCTGGCCATCGCGCTGGTGCTGGCAGCGTCGCCGATGGTGACCGCGGGCCTTGCGTTTGCGATCTGGATCGTGTTCGGATCGATTGCGCACCTGGTCGAACGCGCACGTCATGCGCCGAAGGACATGTCGCTGTGGAAGCGGCTGTCGCGCGAGCCGCGCAGCTACTGGGCAATGCTAGTCGCGCACGTCGGCATCGGCGTGTTCGTGGTGGGCGTGACCCTGGTCAAGGGACTGGATGAAGCCAAGGACGTCAGCATGCGCGTCGGCGACACCACGTCGGTGAACGGCTACACCTTCAGCTTCAAGGATCTGCAAGAGATCAAGGGACCGAACTATGTTGCTGCACAAGCGACCTTTGACGTCACCTATGGCGGCAAGCCGGTCACGACGCTGATGCCGGAAAAGCGCCTGTACACGGTGCAGCAAATGCCGATGACGGAGGCCGGCATCGACCGCGGCTTCACGCATGATCTGTATGTGTCGCTCGGCGAGGAAACGGCGGACGGCGCATGGGTGGTTCGCGTGCAGTACAAGCCTTTCGTCGGCTGGATCTGGGGCGGCTGCCTGATCATGGCATTCGGCGGCTTGCTGGCTGCGTCGGACCGTCGTTATCGCGTCGCGTCGCGCAAGAAGGCCGCGGAAACCATCGCAGCGGTCAAACCCGTCAGCGTTTGACGAACCAACCGGGATCGGTCCGCGGAAAATTTTCCGTGGACCGATCCCCTCGAAGCAAAGCTTATGAAACGATTTCTTCTACCGCTAGGTGTGTTCATCGGTCTGCTGGTTTTTCTTGCCATCGGCCTGCGCCTCAACCCGCGCGAGATTCCGTCGCCGTTCATCGGCAAGCCGGCGCCGGCATTCAAGCTGACGCAGTTGCAGGCACCGGACAAGACCATCTCACCGCAGGACATGAAGGGCCAGGTGTGGCTGCTGAATGTGTGGGCATCGTGGTGCGTGTCCTGCCGTCAGGAGCATCCGGTGCTGATGGATTTTGCCAGGACCAATACCTTGCCCATCGTCGGCCTCAACTACAAGGACAAGCGTGAAGACGGTCTGGGCTGGCTGCGTCAATTCGGCAATCCCTATACCGTTTCTGCCTTCGACAACGATGGCCGCGTCGGCATCGATTACGGCGTGTACGGCGTGCCGGAGACCTTCGTGATCGACAAGCAAGGCGTCATCCGCATGAAGTACACCGGCCCGATCACGCCCGAGGCGATCGCCGAAAAACTCCTGCCCTTGATCAAGGAATTGAAGAGTGCGTAAATTTTTTCTGTCACTGATGCTCGTCCTGTCCTTCGCCGCGCAAGCGAAGGAGGCGCCGCCGGCAGCGGCCGATCCCGCGCTGGAGAAGCGCATGCTGGACCTGACCGAGCAATTGCGTTGCCTGGTGTGCCAGAACCAGACGATCGCCGATTCGCATGCCGAGCTGGCCGTCGATTTGAAGAACCAGGTGCGCGAGAAACTTGCCGCCGGCATGTCCGACAAGGACGTGATCAATTACATGGTGGAGCGTTACGGCGACTTCGTGCTGTACAAGCCGCCGGTCAAGGGCATCACCTGGCTGTTGTGGTTCGGCCCGTTCCTGCTGCTGGTCGGCGGAATCGCGGTGCTGGTGGTCAAGGTCAAGGGCCGCGGCGCACCGACCGACAACGTGCCTGAAGAAGAATTGAAACGCGCCGCCAGCCTGCTGAAGGACGCGAACACACCGAAGGATAAAGCATGACAGCATTTCTGATTGGCGCCGCGCTGCTGATGGCGACGGCACTGGCCTTCGTCCTGACGCCGCTGCTGCGCAAGGAGCGGGTCACGACTGACCACATCCAACGCGATCAACTGAATCTCGCGGTATTGCGCGATCAGTTGCGTGAACTCGATACGGATCTCGAGGGCGGCCTGATCGAGCCGCTCGCCTATGAGAGCGCACGGCACGAGCTGGAGCGCCGCGTAGCGGAAGAGGTCAGGCCGGATGTATCCGTGCATACCAGCGGCGCCAGCAAGCGCTGGACTGCGATACTGGTCGGTGTCGCGGTGCCCGCGCTGGCGGTCGCCATTTACCTGCTGGTGGGAACGCCGGCGGCGCTCGATCCGGCCAAGGTCGCCGCCGCGAGCGAGAACTCGCACGAGCTCACCGACGAACAGATCCAGGGCATGGTCGCCAAGCTCGCGGAGCGCCTCAAGAGCGATCCGAATAACATCGAAGGCTGGAACATGCTGGCACGTTCCTACGCCGCAATGGGGCGTTATCCGGAAGCCAGCGAGGCCTTTGCGCATCTCGCTAAACTGGTACCGGACGATGCCGCGATGCTGACCGACTATGCGGATACGCTGGCCATGGCGGCGAATCGCAGCCTGCAGGGCGAGCCGGAGAAGCTGATCGAACGCGCGCTCTCTATCGATCCGAAGAACGTCAAGGCACTCGCCCTGGCGGGTAGCGCGGCCTTCGAGCGCAAGGACTATGCGCATGCGGTGACAAGCTGGCAAAAGATTCTCGACCTGGTCCCGCGCGATTCCGACATCGCACGTTCCGTCCTCGGCAGCATCAATGAAGCGCAAGGACTGATGGGGCAGCCCCCGGTCGCTATGCCGCAAGCCGCGCCGGCCGCCCAGACCGCTCAGACTGAGAACGCGCCGCAAGCCGTCGCCGGTGCGAAGGTGGAAGGCACGGTCGATATCGATCCCGCTTTGCGCTCCCAGGCTTCCGATACGGATGCGGTTTTCATCTTCGCACGCGCTGCGGAAGGCCCGCGTTTCCCGCTGGCGGTAGTGCGCAAGCAGGTCAAGGATCTGCCGTTCAAGTTTGTGCTGGATGACAGCATGAGCATGACGCCGCAAGCGAAGCTGTCGAATTTCCCGAAAGTGATTGTCGGCGCGCGCGTTTCCAAATCCGGGAGTGCGACGCCCAGTCCCGGCGACCTGGAAGGCCTCGGCGAACCAGTTGTACCTGGCGCCACCAACCTGAAGATTCAGATCAACAAGCGGAATAATTAATCCGCTTCTGCCCAGCCTCCCTACGCCTCACGCAGTCCCGCACCGCGTGAGGCGCTCGCTTCATCCAGACCTGGCTTGAAGCACGTTTCCTCCCTCTCTCCGACAAGCAGCGCCTTCGCATGCAGGATTTCGCCTCCTGAACGGTGACGATTCAGCATAACAACGCGACATTGTTCGAGTAAGCACAATTCTTGCATGCAACGTTTCTAGTACGCAATCTCGTGCGTACCAGCGACGCACAGCACGACAACGGAAACCATCCAATTCATCAGGAAGGAATGCAAGTAATGAAATCAGTCATCAACATCACCAAGCTCGGAGCAGCGGCCCTTGCGATCTCGGCGTTCTCGATCTCGGGGCATGCCCTTGCCGCAGATGCGGTCGCGGCGGAAAAACTCGCGCGCCAGGAGGGATGCCTGCGTTGCCACGGGATCGAGCGCGGCAAGGACGGTCCCGCCTACAAGGACGTGGCGGCCAAGTTCAGGGGCAAGGCCGATGCGGAGGCGCGTCTGCTGCACCATCTGAGCAGCGGTGAAAAAGCGAAGTTCCCCGACGGGCACGAAGAGGAGCACAAGATCCCGAAGACCAAGGACATGGATCAGATCAAGAATCTGGTCCAGTGGATCCTGTCGCTCACATAAGATGACGCATCAACTCTGACGCGGCGCGGGAAGACGCCGGTCATCAGCTACAAAAATCAGGGAGAAAACAATGAAATGCTGGCAGAAAATTGCCACGATGCTGGCGCTCGCCCTCAGCACGCTTGGCGTCATGCCAGCGCATGCAGGCGAGGACGCCGCACTGCAAGCCGACAAGGCGCTTGCGCAAGAGAGCATCTGCACGCGATGCCACGACGAATCCGAGCAGAAGCCGATTCTGACCATCAAGAAATCGCGCCACGGCGTGAAGACGGATGGCCGTACCCCGACCTGCCAGTCCTGTCACGGCGCCAGTGAGGCGCACGTCCGGAACAGCACCCACGCATCCGAACGTCCGCTGGTGGACGCCTTCAGCTCCAGGGAGAAGGCGACCTCGAAGGATATCGAAGCCTGCGTCGGCTGCCACAATTCCGGCAAGCGCACGCACTGGCAGGGCAGTCTGCACGAACGCGCGGGCGTGCTTTGCACGACCTGCCATGAAATGCACACGCACAAGGACAAGGTGCGCGACAAGCTGAGCCAGCCGGAAGTCTGCTTCGCCTGTCACAAGGAGCAGCGCGCGCTCTATACGCGTCCATCGCGCCACCCCATCAAGGACGGCAAGATGGCGTGTTCCGATTGCCACAATCCGCACGGCACCTCCGGTCCGACGCTGCTGGCGCGCGACAGCGTGGTCGCGACCTGCTACACCTGCCACATGGAAAAACGCGGGCCTTTCATCCGCAATCACCAGCCGGCGCAGGAAGACTGCACCATCTGCCACAACCCGCACGGCAGCACCATGCCCAACCTGTTGAAGGCGCGCCCGCCGTTCCTGTGCCAGCAATGCCATGAGCCGGCCACGCACCAAGGACGCGTTGCGACACTGACCGGCGCCAACGCCAATCCTGCCCAGGCCGCCAACACACTGGCGCGCGGTTGCCTGAACTGCCACACGAATACGCACGGCACCAACAATCCGGCGAACATCAACAACGAGCGGACCATGCGGCGCTGATCAGGGACAGGAGAATGAACATGACACGTCAATCACAATTCGCATGTCCCCTTGCGGCCATGGCGGCGGCGCTGCTGGCAGCTTTCGGACCGGCGCACGCGCAGCAGAACCGCGATCTTGCATGGCTCACCAAGCCTTCCAGCACGGTATCGATCGGCACCGGCTACCTGTCTGGCGACGCGCCGAATTTCGGTCGCTACACCGGATTGCGCGAGGAGGGCGCCTACGGCCTGCTCAACATCGACATCAACAAGCTCGATACGACGACCGGCACCTGGACCACGCTCAAAGGCAGCAATCTCGGACTGGAAAACCGCGACTTGCGCTTCCAGCACGAGCGCCAGGGCGACTGGGGCTATACGATCGACTACAGCGAGACGCCGCGTTTCGAACCTTATACGGTGAATACCGCGGTGACCGGCATCGGCACACCGAATCTGGTGATTCCGACATCGGCCGCGGCGGTCGAAGTGCCGACACAGCTCAAGATGAAGCGCGAGTCGCTCGGCATGGGATACACCAGGCAGCTGGGAAGAGGCTTCGACCTGCAGGTCCGTGCGCGCAATGAGGAAAAGGACGGCGCGCGCATCTTCGGACGCGGTGCGGGTACCAATGCCTTCGAATTCGCGCCGGAGCCGATCCACTCGACCACGCGCGAGCTGGAAGCCATCCTCGGTTACACGGACAAGAAGCTGCAGGTCTCCGGCATTTATTACGGCACCGCCTACGACAACCGCAACACCGCGCTAAGGTTTGCCGGCGGCGGCAGCGCGTTGGCCAGCTTCAATCCGATCGGACTGCCGCCGGATTCGCAATCGCATCAACTGGCGCTGGATGGCGGCTACAACTTCAGCCCGACCACGCGCGGCACGTTCAAGCTTGCCTACACCCGCGCGACGCAGAATGATGATTTCATCAGCGGCGTGACGCTTGCCAATGGCATCAATGCGGTCGACAACCTGCACGGACGCATGGACACCACGCAATTGCAGTTTGGCGTGACGGCGCTGCCGTTGCCGAAGCTGTCCGTGCTTGCCGATGTGCGCTACGAAGACCGCGAGGACAAGACGCCGGTCCGTCTCTACACCGAAGCGGGCGTGTCGCCGACTTCCACCTATACCGGTCTTTATGAGCCGCATTCGATCAAGTCGACCACCGGCAAGCTGGAAGCAACTTACCAGTTGCCGAAAGCGATACGCATGACAGCCGGTATCGACTACGTTGAAAAGGATCGCACCGCGCCTGTCATTCGCGCGGTCAGCTTCCGCGACCGGACGGCGGAGACTTCCTATCGCCTCGGCTTCAAGCGCACCATCTCCGAAACGGTGAGCGGTGCCGTGACCTATGTGCACAGCGATCGCAGCGGCTCGGATTTCCAGACCAATGTCCTCAACTGCGGCAGCGTGACATGCACAAGTGGCGCGACCGTCAGTTCGGCATTCAATCTCATCGCCCCGCTGAATCTGGCTGACCGCCAGCGCGACAAGCTGCGCCTGGCGATGAACTGGCAGGCGAGCGAAGCGTTGGCGGTGCAATTCATGGCCGACCTGACACGGGACGATTACGCGAGCCGTACAGCCGACGATTTCGGTCTGCGCGACGGCAGGTCGAAGAATTACTCGATCGATGCGTCGTACGCATTCTCGGATGAATGGCAGGGCAGCGCATGGTTCTCGAAGAACGATACCAGCGCCAATCGCGCCAGCCGCACGACGCCCACCGCGCCATGGTCCTCCACCTTGCTGAACAACGCCAATTCCATCGGCATCGGCCTGCGCGGCAATCCGACCTCCAAGCTGGGAATCGGCATGGACCTGAGTCACTCGGAAATCGCGGATATCTACCGCTTGCAGGCGCTTGCCGGCCCGGCGGTCAGCTCCCTGCCGGACGTGTACACGCGGCAGAGCAACGTGAAGCTGTATGCGATCTATGCGCTGCAGAAGAACACGAGCATCCGCTTCGACTTCGTTCATGACCGCTTCAGCACCAACGACTGGTCCTGGTCGAGCTGGGCATACAGCGACGGCACCACCCTTGCGCAAAGGCCGCAGCAGGACGTCAACTTCCTCGGGGTGACCTATATCTACCGGTTCCAGTAAATCGCTGTAATGGTCTTTCAAGCAGCGGCAGAGGCCGAGTTCAAGCGGGGCGCGCGAGCAGCTCCGCTTTTTTTCGGCGCATGCCGCTTCGATGCGGTGCACAAGAAAAGCTGGTACATCCTTTGCATACTATGTCCTACAAGGCGTCCGAATGTGCGGGTCAGCTGATTGAGTGACCGCAGTGATCGGCATGTTTCGCGGAGTTTGCGGGGGAAGACCAAGGCAAACCGGCGCCGCCGAAGAAGCAAGCGATTCTCGATTCTCGGGTTCTGTCTCGAAACTGAGAACCGGGTCGCGCAGCAAACGGAAGTTGGGAGGACGGTCCTGCCGAATGCCATGCTCGTCATGGATACCCGGACAGGACCCGAGAGCCAGGACGAATTACGCGGAACCGACACAGGGAGGCAAGACCTGTGTCGAATGCACCTCTTGCCAGCTGATAACAAGGAACCTGGAGATGAATAATCTGATATCCGAACATGGCATCACGCCGCAGTTTGATCATTCCGCACCGATTGCATTCGACGAGACCGCGATTCGCATCACGGTTCCGGCCTACCTGCAAAAGATCTACTGGTGGGCCTACGTGCACCCGAATGCCGTGAAGGTGTTCGAACGCGAATGGCTGGTCAACCTGATCCTGTTCGGAAATTACTCCGCGCTGCGCGACAAGGCGCTCGACGAGATCGGCCACGACGCGAAGGGCAGCACGCTGCAGGTCGCCTGTGCCTATGGCGATCTCACGCCGCGCCTGCGCGAACGCATCGCCGACGATGGAAAGCTGCACGTGATCGATGTGCTGCCCATCCAGTTGGAGAACCTGAAGCGCAAGCTGCCTGCCGACATGCGCGTGTCCCTGATCCAGCGCGATTCCGCCGCGCTCGGTTTTGCCGACGCCAGCTACGAACGCGTGCTGGTGTTCTTCCTGCTGCATGAGCAGCCGGAGGATGTGCGTCGCCGCACGCTGGCCGAAGCATGCCGCGTGGTGAAGCCGGGCGGGAAGGTGATCGTGGTCGACTATCATGGTCCGGACAACTGGAATCCGGTTCGTCATCCGCTGCGTGCCTTGCTCAAGCGCCTGGAGCCGTATGCGGACGATTTGTGGAAGAACGAGCTGGAAACCTATCTGCCGACGGACGTGACATTTTCCAGCATGCAGAAGGAAACCTACTTCGGCGGCCTGTACCAAAAGGTGGTGCTGACCCGCTGATACCTGCAAGAGCATTCTTTGAATGCCATACCAACCGAGGGCGGCACAAGGAGGTGCCGCCTTTTGAAATAATCAAGAATTCCGGAGTAAAAGAAGTGAAGCGCGAATGGAGTTTCAATCCCGCGCATCTGTCCGCCGCGGTGATCACGCTCGTCGTGTCGTTCGCGCCGTTGACGGCTGCGGGAGCCGATGCCGATGCTGCCGAATCGCTGGCGCGGCGCGAGAGCTGCCTGAAATGCCATGGCATCGACAAGAGCAAGGATGGACCGGCGTACAAGGAAGTGGCGGCCAAGTACAAGGGCAAGCCGGGTGCGGAAGAGCACTTGATCGAACATGTGAAGTCGGGTAAATCTGTGCAGATGCGCAGCGGAGAATGGGAAGATCACCGGATCATCAAGACCCGTGACGAGGCCGCGATCAGGAACCTGGTGCAGTGGATTCTGTCGCTCGATTCCGCGCCCTAACAGGCTGTTGAAAGACGTAGCGAGCGTGCCGACCTTGGGGCCTGCGGTGCTCTGCGTACCACTCTGTACGCGTGCGCTCCTCTGCCTCAATCTCGCCTCGCTCGCTAGGTTTTTCAACAGCCTGCTAACGCCCTTCCAGCCATGCGGCCACCCCAAGTCCGGCGGCACGACCGCTGGCAAAGCAGCCGGTCAGCAGATAGCCGCCCGTTGGCGCTTCCCAGTCGAGCATTTCGCCGGCACAGAACACCCCCGGCAACGCGCGCAGCATCAAGCGCGCATCGAGCGCCTCGAACGCCACGCCGCCCGCGCTGCTGATCGCCTCATCGATCGGACGCGGCGCCACCAGCTTGAGGGGCAGCGATTTGATCGCCTGCGCCAGGCGTTGCGGGTCCGCGTACTCCTCTTTCGACGCCAGTTCGCGCAGCAGTCCGGCCTTCACGCCGCGCAGGCCGACCCGGCTTTGCAGGTGCGAAGCCATCGAGCGCGAACCGCGCGGATGCGCGACCTCGTCGATCACGCGCTGCAGACTCTTGCCCGGCACCAGATCGAGCGTCAGCGTCGCTTCGCCGTGCACGGCGATCGCATCGCGCAGATGCGACGACAGCGCA
>NZ_DATFAF010000086.1:0-88534 GCF_035254865.1 Noviherbaspirillum sp. | reverse complement strand
GTCTGGCGACGAGCGGCCTGCAGAGGCGATAGCGGCTCGACGCCTGAAAATGAAAAGGGCAGCGGTTCGCCCGCTGCCCCAGACCGATCGATCGCGGCAATGCCGCGGGACTATTTCTTCGGCGCGTCCTTGCCGGGCTCCGCGGTAGGAGCCGCGGCAGGCGCCATCGCCGGAGCGGCCGCCGACGGCGGCGCGGCGGCAGGCGCCGGCGCCACGATCGCCGGAGGCGGCACTGCGGCCGGAGCCGCCGGCGCCTTGGCCAGCGTCCAGGCGCCGATCAGCGGGACGATCATGAGCGCGACGATGTTGATGATCTTGCTCAGCGGGTTCACGGCCGGGCCGGCCGTGTCCTTGTAGGGGTCGCCCACGGTGTCGCCGGTCACGGCCGCCTTGTGCGCTTCCGAACCCTTGCCGCCGTAGTGGCCGTCTTCGATGTACTTCTTCGCGTTGTCCCAGGCGCCGCCACCGGTACACATGGAGATGGCGACGAACAGGCCAGTGATGATGGTGCCCATCAGCAAACCGCCGAGCGCGGCCGGGCCAAGCAGCAGACCGACCAGGATCGGCACCACAACCGGCAGCAGCGAAGGCACGATCATTTCCTTGATCGCGGCCGTCGTCAGCATGTCGACCGCCCTGCCGTATTCCGGCTTGCCGGTACCTTCCATGATGCCCTTGATCTCGCGGAACTGACGGCGCACTTCCTCGACCACGCTACCTGCTGCACGGCCGACTGCTTCCATCGCCATCGCGCCGAACAGATAGGGAATCAGACCGCCGAGGAACAGGCCAATGATGACCATGTGGTCGGACAGATCGAAGGACAGATGCATGCCGCGGCCTTCGAGCGCATGGGTGTAGTCGGCGAACAGGACCAGGGCAGCAAGACCGGCGGAGCCGATCGCGTAGCCCTTGGTCACCGCCTTGGTCGTGTTGCCCACGGCATCCAGCGGATCGGTAATGTCGCGCACGCTGTCGGGCAATTCGGCCATTTCGGCAATGCCACCAGCGTTGTCGGTGATCGGACCGTAGGCGTCGAGCGCAACGACGATGCCAGCCATGCTGAGCATGGAGGTGGCCGCTACCGCGATGCCGTAAAGGCCGGCCAGCGCAAAGGAAACTCCGATGGCAAGACAGACGAACAGCACGGGAAATGCGGTGGACTTCATCGACACGCCGAGACCGGCGATGATGTTGGTGCCATGACCCGTGGTGGACGCCTGCGCAACGTGCTGCACCGGCTTGTAATCGGTACCGGTGTAGTACTCGGTGATCCACACCATCAGCGCAGTGAGCACGAGGCCGACGACGCAGGCGCCGAACAGCGATATTGCAGTGACCGCCTTGCCGCCCACTACCGAAACTGCCTGCGGGAACAGCCAAGTGGTGACGAAGTAGAATGCGATCAAGGAAATCACGCCGGCAACGATCAGCCCCTTGTAGAGGGCGGGCATGACGTTCCTCATCCCGGGCGATGCCTTGACGAAGGAGCAGCCGATAATGGATGCAATGATCGATACGCCGCCAAGCACCAGCGGATAGATCACCGCATTGAGCGGAGCGCCGGTGATCATCAGTGCGCCGAGCGTCATGGTTGCGATCAGGGTCACTGCATAGGTTTCGAACAAGTCGGCGGCCATGCCGGCGCAGTCACCTACGTTGTCGCCGACGTTGTCGGCAATCACCGCGGGGTTGCGCGGGTCGTCTTCCGGAATGCCTGCTTCCACCTTGCCCACCAGGTCAGCGCCGACGTCGGCGCCCTTGGTGAAGATGCCGCCGCCGAGACGCGCGAAAATCGAGATCAGCGAAGAACCGAACGCGAAACCCAGCAAGGGTTTCAGCGTGGCCGCATCGACTGCCTTGCCGCCGGTGAGATACCAGAAGAACAGGGTCACGCCGAGCAATCCGAGACCGACCACCAGCATGCCCGTGATCGCACCGCCCCGGAAAGCGACAGCGAGCGCCGGGCCGATGCCGCGAGTGGCTGCCTGTGCGGTGCGCACATTGGCGCGTACCGAAACATTCATGCCGATGAAGCCGCATGCGCCGGACAAGACTGCGCCGAGCACGAAACCGGCCGCAGTGGTGCCATCGAGGAAGATACCAATCAGAATCGCAAGCACGACGCCGACCACCGCTATGGTCTTGTATTGCCGCGCCAGGTAAGCACCGGCACCTTGTTGAATGGCCGCTGCGATCTCCTGCATGCGGGCATTACCGGCATCCTGGCTCAAGATCCAACTCCGGGACACCAATCCGTAGATGACGGCTAGAACACCGCACACCACGGCAATCCACAAACCTGTTGCCATACTGTTTCCTCCATGTTGTTCACTACAAGATTAAAACAACGACACATTCCGGAGGACGGCGACGGCATACGCCCTATGACACCGATGGGTATCTGCTGTCGTCGTCCTGCGAGTCCTGCGCACTGCTAAACTTTCCGTTACAACGTTCTCGTTATTCTTGCATACCGAATTTTGTGCGGGAGAAAAAACAAAACCTCGGTTCTGAATCTTTGATCTGGATTAGCCCGCCGAAAAACAAAAGCGGACACGAGGTCCGCTTTTTTGTTCAGTCAGCCAATGCTGCGTAGGCATTGTCCCGGATCGTTTCGACCGGGCCGACACCGGAGATCTTGCGATACTTCGGCGCTCCCGGCTGTCCGGACTTCGCCCACTTGTTGTAGTAGTCGACCAGCACTTCGGTTTGTTCGTGATAAACGGCCAGGCGTTTTTTCACGGTCTCTTCCTTGTCGTCGTCACGCTGGATCAGCTCTTCGCCGGTGACGTCATCCCGGCCGGCGACTTTCGGCGGGTTGAACTTGACGTGATAGGTGCGGCCCGAGGGCTGATGCACGCGGCGGCCGCTCATGCGCTCGACAATCGCTTCATCCGGCACGTCGATTTCCAGCACATAGTCGATCGCAACGCCGGCTTCCTTCATGGCGTCCGCTTGCGGAATCGTGCGCGGAAAGCCGTCGAACAGGTAACCGTTCGCGCAATCCGCCTGCTTCAGTCGATCCTTGACGAGGCCGATGATGATGTCGTCCGAAACCAGGCCGCCCGCGTCCATCACCTTCTTGGCTTCGATGCCGAGCGGCGTGCCTGCCTTGACGGCAGCGCGCAGCATATCGCCAGTGGAGATCTGGGGAATGTTGAATTTTTCCTTGATGTAATTTGCTTGCGTGCCCTTACCGGCACCCGGCGGTCCTAAGAGGATGAGGCGCATGAGATTTTCCTAGACTGGTTTTAAATTTTTTCGCGGTGACGGGATGAACTTCCCCAAAGACATGCTTTGTATCACACAAACATTGCATGAAACTTACCACAGAATCCCCCGAATTCGGCAGTTCTCGCCCCGATTTCTTCTAAATTCCTTGACCGAAGTACTGTCGCACCCGCGACAAATCATCCGGCGTATCCACCCCCGCCGCCGGCATATCGGGCGTCACATGCACAGCGATCGGATAAGCATGCCAAAGGACCCGCAATTGTTCCAGCGCCTCGATCTGTTCGAGCGGCGACAGCGGCAGCGTTGGATATTCTTGCAGGAAGGCGTTGCTGTAAGCGTAAAGCCCGATATGGCGCAACGGCCGGTAACCGGCGGGGATGCTTTGCCGTGATTGCGCAAAACCGTCGCGGTGCCAGGGAATCGTGGCGCGCGAAAAGTACAGCGCCCTGCCCGTCTTGTCGAGGACAACCTTGACTACGTTCGGATTGAATATCTCCGCCACGTCATCGATCGGATGCGCAGCGGTAGCCATCGGAACGCTGGTCGTGATCAGCGCGGCGGTCGCGGCGATTAGTGACGGGGAAATCAAGGGCTCGTCGCCTTGCACATTGACGACGACCGCGTCGCCGGACAAGCCGAGGGCAGCCGCAACTTCCGCGATGCGATCTGTTCCAGAGGGATGATCGGCACGCGTCATGCGCACATCCACGTCGTGGGCCCGGCATGCCGCGAGAATATCGGCGTGGTCAGTGGCCACGACCACCTGTGAGGCACCCGATTGGGCGGCGCGCTCGGCCACCCGCACCACCATCGGCTTGCCGCCCAGATCGGCAAGCGGCTTGTTCGGCAGGCGTGTCGACGCGAGGCGTGCGGGAATGATGACGGTAAAAGACATCAGTTTTTTCCGGTTGGCCGAGGAGATCCGTTGCGCTATGAAGCGACGACGGATTTGCTCAGCCGGCCGAAGGTGCGGGAGCCGGCGCTGCCGTCAGATCGCGCGCCTGATCGGCCCACATGATGGGAATGCCATCGCGAATCGGATAGGCGAGCTTGTCCGGATTGCAGATCAATTCCTGCGCGTTTTTATCGTATTCAAGCGGCCCTTTGCAGAGCGGGCAGACCAGGATATCAAGCAGTCGGGCGTCCACGACATTTCTCCACTATTCGTTCAGCCAGCGCGGGATCGATGCGCGCTGTCACAGGGACGACCCACAAGCGGGGGTCGTTCTTCATCGTATCAATTTGCGTACATTTTACTGCATCCTTCTCGGTGATCAGGATGATATCTGCAGGGATGCCGGCAAACGGGTTGGCGGCGAAGTCGTAGTGGTCGGGCAGCGGCAGCTCTTCGATAGCCAAACCGGCGTCGCGCAGCATGGTGAAAAAACGCGAGGGATTGCCGATGCCTGCGGCAGCGAGGATACGCGGTGCGCGAATTGCACTCAAGGCAATGGAATGCGTTCGATCGGAAAGGCGTTCGGCGGTATCGCCGGAAAGCTGCATGCGAAACCACTCCGCGTTGTGGGCGGGATGGCGACTTGTATTCTTGACGGAAAAATCGCGCCTGCGCGATGCCGGTTCGCGCAGTGGTCCGGCCGGCAGCATCCAGCCGTTGCCGTTGCCGCGCTCATCGCTGAGGACGATCTCAAGGTCCCGCTGCAGGGCGTAGTGCTGCAAACCGTCGTCGGAAATGATCAGGTTGACTTCGGGATGCGCAGCCAGAAGTGCCTGCGCGGCGGCAACCCGATTGCGCCCGACCATGACCGGACAATTGCCATGGAGCGCAATCAATGCGGGTTCATCTCCAACCTTGTCCGGTGTCGACGTCGGAGTGACCTCGATCGTTTCCTTGTTGCTTGCGCCATAACCCCGCGAAACAACGCCCGGCACAAAGCCTGCGCGCCGCAATTGATCGACCAGCCAGATGGTGAATGGCGTCTTGCCCGTGCCACCGACAAAGATATTGCCAACGATAATCACCGGAACGGGCAAGCGGGTGCTCTGGAATATGCCGGCCTTGTAAAGCGTGCGGCGCAGTGCAACCAGCAGGCGAAACAACAGCGAAACCGGATACAGGGCGCTTGCCAGCAAGCCGCGCCGCGTCCAGGCACGCGTCAGCACCGTGCCGGCATGTCGTGTCATTTCTTGCCGCTGGCCTGCGCGGCAAAGGTGACCTTTTCGAGTCCGGCCAGGCGTGCGGCTTCAAGCACATTGATGACCGATTGGTGCGTCGCCATCGCGTCGGCGTTGATGATGATGACCGGGCCGTTTCGCGACTGCCCCTTGGCGTTTGCGACGGCCTTCAACTCTTCCGCCAATGCCGCGGCATCATGCGCGGCGACCGGATTGTTATCGACCGCGTAGTGACCTTGCGCATCGACGCCGACATTGATTTCCTGCGGCTGCTCAAGCGCCTTTTCAGCGTCGGCGGTCGGCAGGGTAATCTGCAGCGCAGTGAATTTGCTGTAGGTGGTGGTGATCATCAGGAAGATCAGGATCACCAGCAATACATCGATGAAGGGAATCAGGTTGATTTCCGGATCTTCGCGGCCCTGGCCTTTACGGAAGTTCATTGTCTCGCCTTACGTTTTGCCTTACTTGCGATTGCCATGTACGGTATCGACAAACCTCACCGCCTGCTGTTCCATGTCGACGATGAAGCCGTCCACCAGCGCGCGGAAATGCCGGTAGAACACCAGCGCGGGCATGGCGATGGCAAGGCCGAAGCCGGTGTTGTACAGCGCCGTGGAAATACCGTGGGCAAGCTCTGCCGGGTTGGCGCCGACGGAGTTTTGCGCACCGAAAATCTCGATCATGCCGACCACGGTGCCGAACAGGCCCATCAGCGGCGCGAGCGTGGCAATGGTGCCGAGCGTGGTCAGGAATCGCTCGAGGTCATGCGCCGTGCCGCGCCCGGCTTCCTCGATCGATTCCTTCATCACCTCGCGCGGCGCGTTCACGTTGCGCATGCCGGCGGCCAGGACACGGCCCAGCGGCGAGTTCTGTTCCAGGTTGGAAATGACTTCCGGGCCGATCTTGCCATTGTGGTAGACGCGGATCACTTCATCGAGCAGATTGGGCGGCAGGATGCGGCGGCGGCGCAGGTACAATAGCCTCTCAATGATCAAAGCCAGGCCAATGATGGAGGCGATCAACAGCGGCCAGATCGGCCAGCCGGCGGCTTGAATAATGGCGAGCAAAAGAGGCTCCTCAAGATGAATTCAGTCGGATGCAGAATGTATCGTGTTGAGCCTCTGCGAGCAAGGCCATCCCGCTACAATACTTCCGAAAAAGTTCTTCACAGACCCTGTGGATAACTTTGTGGGTAAATACCTTGCACTGAATAAAAGTATTTGATTCCAAAGGGTTTTTAATTGCTGCATTGAAATCGCGCTTGATTTTTTTCTTCAATTAAATCAAAGACTTAAGGATGTCAGATATTGTTTGTAACCAAGTATGACAAAAAGATGACGAATTGGCGGGCCTGTGGACAGGTTTTGCCTTGAAAGACCGCATGAACCTTAGAAGTTCCCCCGAAAGTATAGAAGGGACGCCGCCCGTACTGACGGTTTCCGCCTTGAATCAAGCGGTGGCGCGGATGCTGGAGAGAAATTTCCCGCTGGCGTGGGTTTCCGGCGAGATTTCCAATTTCACCAAGGCCGCATCGGGCCATTGGTATTTCACCTTGAAGGACGACAGCGCCCAGGTGCGTGCGGTCATGTTCCGCGGCCGCGCGCAATATGCCGGCTTCGTTCCGCGCGAAGGCGACAAGGTCGAGGTGCGCGCACTGGTCACCCTGTATGCGCCGCGTGGCGATTACCAGCTCAGTGTCGAGGCAATCCGCCGTGCCGGCGTCGGCAACCTGTACGAAGCCTTTCTGCGCCTGAAGGAAAAGCTGGAGGCGGAGGGCCTGTTCGATCCGATGCGCAAACGGCCCCTGGCGCTTTTCGCCCGGACGATCGGGATTGTGACCAGTCCGCAGGCGGCTGCCTTGCGCGATATCCTGACCACCCTGCGCCGTCGCGCGCCGCACGTACGGGTAATCCTGTATCCGACGCCAGTGCAAGGGGAAGGAGCGGCACAGAAGATTGCACAAGCAATCGCGACCGCGTCGACGCGCGCCGAGTGCGACGTGCTGCTGGTGTGCCGTGGCGGCGGCAGCATTGAAGACTTGTGGTCATTCAATGAAGAGGCCGTGGCACGCGCCATTGCCGGCTGTTCCATGCCGGTGATTTCCGGGGTCGGTCACGAGACCGATTTCACGATTGCCGATTTCGCCGCAGACCTGCGCGCGCCGACGCCGACGGCCGCGGCGGAAATGGCCGCAGCACCCCGCGCCGACTGGCTGGCGACGGTTGAAGCCCACGCCGACGATCTCACCCGCGCGCTCCGGCGGCGCCTGGCCGACACGTCGCAGACGCTCGACTGGCTTTCCCATCGTCTGGTCAGCCCGGCCGCGTACATCACCCACGAACGCCTCAAGCTGCACGGCCTGCAAACCCGCCTGGCGCATGCGACGCGCATGCCGCTCAGCCAGGCTCGCTTCAAGCTGTCGCATCTGCAAACGCGGCTGGGCGCCCAGTTGCCGAAAACAGTGCGCCAGCGTTCCTGGCTGCAGGATATCGCCCGCCGTATGAGCACGCGCATGGTGACGACGACGGGCCAGCAGCGGCAAGCATTGGCCGCGATGACCGCGCAACTGGAGCTGCTCAATCCCGAACGGACGCTGGAACGCGGCTATTCGATGATCATTGACAGCAAAGGAAGAATCGTGCGCGCCCCGAAAGACCTACACCCGAGACAGACGGTTACCGTCAGGCTGGCGGAAGGCAGCGCCGAGATCGGGATCGCAAGCGTGCAACCCCTGCTGGAGTGACGCGTTGAACGGCGACATGTATTTCATGCAGAAATAATGGAAATTGGGACCATTTACCGCGACGAAAGCGAAAAAAGGATTTCGACACCGCTTTGACAATAGATCAATACGGGGTGTTATGCAGGTAATCTGCATCCGACATACAATTGAGGTCTTTCAAGAACAACATCAACCTCAAAAACAGAAAGGAAGCACCATGGAACACACTCTGCCCCCGCTACCCTATCCGATGGACGCACTGCAGCCGCACATCTCCAAGGAGACCCTGGAGTACCACTACGGCAAGCACCATCAGGCCTACGTCACGAACCTGAACAACCTGATCAAGGGTACCGAATTCGAAAACGCATCGCTGGAAGACATCATCAAGAAGTCCTCGGGCGGCTTGTTCAACAACTCCGCGCAGGTGTGGAACCACACCTTCTTCTGGAATTGCATGAAGCCGAACGGCGGCGGCGCCCCGACCGGCGCATTGGCCGACGCGATCAACGCCACGTGGAGCTCATTCGACAAGTTCAAGGAAGAATTCACCAAATCCGCCGTCGGCAACTTCGGCTCCGGCTGGACCTGGCTGGTCAAGAAGAGCGACGGCTCGGTCGGCATCGTCAACACCTCCAATGCCGCCACGCCGCTGACCACCAGCGACAAACCGCTGTTGACCTGCGACGTGTGGGAGCACGCGTACTACATCGACTACCGCAACGCACGCCCGAAGTTCGTCGAGGCGTTCTGGAATCTGGTCAATTGGGATTTCGTGGCGAAGAACTTTGCCTGAAATTTTCAAGAATCCGAAAATCTTCGGAAACCTGAATTGCCGGTAGCAGCAAAAGGCCCGCTCCTGCGGGCCTTTTGCTTTCATCGGCTTGTTTTCCAGACCGAATTGCAGGAACTGCGCTAGCCCCCAGCCTGACCAGCCGACCAAGAGTTTCTTCACAACGAAGTCCTCGCACACCTCATGCGTGGACGAGAGATGATGGCGGCAACCAGAGCACATACAACCGTCTGGCTCGATCGCTCAAATTGCGACAACCGAAGATTCGGGCAGTCACGACCACCGATCATCGCGAATATTCGCGATAGACACACATCATCCGGTTCCCCTATCGTCAACGAAGACGGTCACTGATCGACGACTTCCCGGAGCAGACCAGCTTGCGAAACTGAGTGTGATTTTCATGCTGCCAGCATTGTCGACCTTGCACGGCAACGGCCTTGTTCGACGCGCGGTCTCCCGGAACTCGGCGGGCGCTCATTCAGTATGTTTTCACGTCGTCATCGCCATGCTTTCGACCATTGTTCCACCACGACGAAATACAAGGAGACACCATGCCGAAAATCAGAGTCAACGATACCGAGCTCTACTATGAGGATGACGGCCCGCGCGACGCGCCCGCCATTGTTTTCACTCATTCGCTCTTTTTCAACTCAAACATGTTCTACAAGCAGGCCGACTATTTCAGCAAGGAGTATCGGGTCATCCGTTACGACCACCGGGGACAGGGACGGAGCGCCGCTGCGCCGCTCGAAGAACAGGACACCGACACGCTGGCCGATGATGCGACGGCATTGATCGAAGCACTGGACCTGGGCAAATGCCATGTCGTAGGCAACTCACTTGGCGGATTCATTGCCTTGCGCCTGGCTGCGCGCCGACCCGATCTGACCGCATCCTGCGCTGTCCTCGGCAGTTCCGGCGAGGCGGAATACAAAGTCGCGGAATTTCAACCGATCGTCGACAATCTGCAAAGAGTCGGCGGCGCTCCGCTGGTCGATACCCTGCTCTATGTAATGTTTGGCGACGCATCGCTGACCGATCCCGGCTTCGCAGATGAACTCGCCTACTGGCGCAAGTACATGTCGCAACTCGGCACCAGCATCGGTAACGCCGCCTATCAGGTCGTGCATCGCAGAGGCATTCTTGATGAACTAAGGGGAAGCAAGGTTCCCGTGCTCGCCATCGCCGGCGAGGAAGATCACGCATACACCGTGCCCCTCGCGCAAAACATTGCAAATGCCGTCATTGACGGCCGGATGGAAAAAGTCCCGAAAGCAGGACATTCCGTCGCACTGGAAAGTCCTGCGCTGGTCAACGCACTGCTGGAAAGTCATTTTTCCCGCGCGAGCGCACTTCACTAAATGATGGCCTGCGGGGAAGCGGGATGATCGCTTTATCGGCATTCATCCGGAAGGCTGAGTTCGATTGCATGTCGCGGCAATTACAGACATCTGCCGCGCCGCGCATCGACAACGACTTGCTGCAGGAGCGCACCCGCAAAGCGGCACCGACCGTACTGGCGTGCAGGGCACTTATTTCTGACGCCCTTCCATATGAAACCTGTGCAGGATGCGGTGCGCAACCGGCGCGAGGATCACCCCTGCCATGAGAATAACGACCAAGCCGCAGTAAAGCGCATAAAGCCCCGCGAAGAGTTTGCCGCCGAAGCTGAGCGGCGGATTGACCGGCCCCATGCCGCCCAGGAGCATGGACGCATTCAGGAAGGCATCGATCCAGCTCAAGCGCTCCAGCTCGTGATAGCCAAGCATGCCGATTCCCAGTGAGACGGCAAGCAGGCCGAGCGCAATGGCGCCGCTATGGGCCAGTCGCACCAGAAACTGCCGCGGCGGAATCAACGGTTGAGCTCGATGCTCGAACTCCGGAAGAAGTTTTCTCACAGGTCGCCTGACGTCCTGGTTGGACTGAAAATCGGACTCATGGGGATTGTCACGTGCCTCTGGTGAGTAGCAAGTCCGTCGGGCTGCGCAGAGGCCGTGTCAAATTCTGAATAGTCGGTGCCGAACCCTTGGCGCAAAAGGTTCGGCAGCGCCAATCCGTGTTCAGGCGACGTCGCCTGCATCTCACTCGGCCATCGGCAAGGCACGCTTGACGATCGCCTCACAGTCCACGCCGCGCGGTAATCCGCCATAGACAAAACCGCTGCTGTCGGCCGACAGGCGGGAAGCACAGAACGCGTCCGCCACCGCCGGATTGCCGTAGCGAACGAGCAGCGAGCCCTGGAATGCGAGCGCCATTTTCTCCACCACGCGTCTGGCGCGGTATTCGAGATCGGCAAGATCGGCGAATTCGCGCTGCATGTTCGCGATGTACTGGTCGAGGCGCTTGTCGGCGCCTGCACCGCGGCTGACTTCATTCATGAAGGCGTCGACCGATTCGGGGCTTTGGCCCATGGCGCGCAACATGTCGAGGCACTGGACGTTGCCGCTGCCTTCCCAGATCGAATTAACCGGCGATTCGCGCAGCAGGCGCGGCATGATGCAGTCTTCCATCACGCCGCTGCCGCCGATGCATTCCATCGCCTCGTAGGCGTGGCCCGGCGTGCGCTTGCAGATCCAGTACTTGCCGACTGCGGTTCCGACGCGCACCAGCAGTCTTTCCGTCTCGCTGGCCTCGCCCCGGTCGAGCGCGCCGGCGATACGCATGGTCATTGCGAGTGCGGCTTCGGTTTCAATGACGAGGTCGGCCAGCACGTTCTGCATCAGCGGCTGTTGCGACAGGAGCTTGCCGAAGGCGGAACGGTGCGCGCAGTGGTGCAGTGCCTGGACCGTTGCCTGGCGCATGCCGCCGGAGGAGCCGATCATGCAGTCGAAGCGCGTCATCGAGACCATCTTGAGGATGGTGGCGACGCCGCGCCCCTCTTTTCCGACCATCACCGCCCATGCGCCGCGCAGCTCGGTTTCGCTGGAGGCGTTGGCGACGTTGCCCATCTTGTTCTTGAGGCGCTGAAGCTGCAATGCGTTCTTGCTGCCGTCCGGTCGCCAGCGCGGCAGCAGGAAGCAGGACAGTCCGCCCGGCGCTTGCGCGAGAACCAGGAAGGCATCGCACATGGGTGCGGAGACGAAGTATTTGTGCCCGACCAGCTCGTAGGCCTGGCCCGGCCCTTCCGCACCGAGCGGGTAGGCGCGCGTGGTGTTGGCACGCACGTCGGAGCCGCCCTGCTTTTCGGTCATCGCCATGCCGATGGTGACGCCCTGTTTCTGCTCGGCCGGGACGTTGCGGTAGTCGTAATGGCGCGCCAGGATCTTCGCTTCCCATTGCGCGGCGATATCGGGCTGCAGGCGCAAGGCCGGAATGACAGCGGATGTCATCGTGACCGGGCAGCCGTGCCCGGCCTCGACCTGGCTTTGCATGTAGAACTTGGCGGCGCGCGCGACTTGCGCGCCGGGGCCGGGATGGGTCCAGTGCGAGGAATGCAGTCCATGCTCGATCGAGGTTTGCATCAGGCGGTGATAGGCGGGATGAAAGCGTACCTCGTCCACGCGCCGGCCGTAGCGGTCGTGGGTGTGAAGCACGGGCTTGTTTTCGTTGGCCTGAAAGCCGAGTTCGATCATTTCCTGCGAACCGGCCAGGGCGCCAAAGGCTTGCAGCTCGTTCTCGGCCCATGCGGCATCTTCGCGCGCGACGGCTTCGCGCAGAGCCTGGTCTTGCGCGTACACGTTGTAGTCCTGCAGCGGCTGCGACTGGTTTTCGACTTCGTGGGTCTCCGCGAGATAGGAGGATTTGAATTTGATGTCGTTCATTGACGCACGCTCCAGAAAAAGCGCGACGGCCACGCTCATGCTCGCCGCAGGAAAGGGAAAATGTTTCCAAAATGAAAGTATGAACATGAATTCATACTATTAAAATCAAGTTAATCACGCGCGTCCTGTTCTGTCAACCGCCGCTTGTCCAGGCAAGTTTCCGTCGGTTACACTGGCCGCGAAATCACTTGAAAGCCACCCTTCCATGGCTTACCGGCCAACAGCAAAAACCGAGGCGCGCAAGGCGGCTCAGCGGCAACGCATTCTCGATGCGGGGCTGCGTCTTGTGTCGGAAGGCGGCTTCGGAGCGGTCACGATCAATGCCATTGCGCAGCGGGCCGGCGTGGCGACCGGCGCGGTGTATATGCATTTCAGCTCCAAGGCGGAATTCTGCGCGGAGCTGTTCCGGCTGGCGACACAGAAGGAAGTGGATATCGTGCGGGAAACAGCCTTGCGCGAAGGTCCGCCTGCGCAGCGCTTGCTGGAGGCGATCTACGCCTTCGCCAAGCGCGCCATCCATTCGCGCCGTCTCGCCTTCGCGCTGATCGCCGAGCCGGTGGATGCGCTGGTCGATGCCGAGCGCCTGCATTATCGCCGCGCGTACGCGGAAATCTTTCAGCAGGTGGTGGAAGACGGCATACGTTGCGGCGACTTCCCGGCGCAGGACGCGTCCGTCAGCGCCGCGGCGCTGGTCGGCGTGATTGCGGAAGCGCTGGTCGGACCGCTCACCTGGCAGGAGGAGCGCCCGCCTCTCATCGAGGAGAAGCAGCTGATCCGCTCGATCCAGTCCTTCTGCCTGCGCGCGGTGGCAATGAAGACGCCGGACTGAACGCGCCATCCACGTATTTCCTCCCGAAGCACGACATTCCGCGAGGCATTAGAGCACCTCCACCAACCAAGCGGTTGCTTTAAAAAACGCACAGACCTATGATTGATCGGTCCATTCATAGGAGACCACCGTGACCGACGCATTCGTTTACGACGCCATCCGCACGCCGCGCGGAAAAGGCAAGAAAGACGGCAGCTTGCATTCCATCAAGCCGGTAAGCCTGCTATCCGGCCTGATGCACGACCTGCAGAGTACCCATCAACTCGATACCGCGCTGGTCGATGATGTCGTGCTCGGTTGCGTCACCCCGGTGGCCGACCAGGGCGCATGCATCGCCAAGACTGCCGCATTGGCCGCCGGCTGGGACTGGAAAGCGGCGGGTGTGCAGTTGAACCGCTTTTGCGCATCCGGCCTGGAGGCGGTCAACCTGGCGGCGCAGAAGGTGCGCTCCGGATGGGAAGAGCTGGTGGTGGCCGGCGGTGTCGAATCGATGTCGCGTGTCGCGATGGGTTCCGACGGCGGCGCATGGGCAGCCGATCCGGAGACGAGTTTCGCGACCGACTTCCTGCCGCAAGGCATAGGCGCGGATCTGATCGCCACGCTGGAAGGATTCTCGCGCGAAGACGTCGACGCCTTCGCATTGCGCTCGCAGCAAAAGGCAGCGGCGGCACGCGCGGCCGGCCGCTTCAAATCGGTGCGTGCGGTGCGCGACCAGAACGGTATCGTGGTGCTGGCCGAGGATGAATTCATCAAGCCGCAGACCACGATGGATACGCTTGCCTCGCTCAAGCCGTCCTTCGAAGCGCCGGGCAAGATGGGCTTCGACAGTGTCGCGATTCGCAAGTATCCGCAGGTGGAACGCATCCGGCATGTGCATACCGCCGGCAATTCGTCCGGCATCGTGGATGGCGCGGCGCTGGCCTTGATCGGCAATGCATCCATCGGCAAGCGGCTCGGACTGCAGCCGCGTGCGCGCATCGTCGCCGCCGCAGTCACCGGCACCGATCCCACCATCATGCTGACCGGTCCGGCGCCGGCCACGCGCAAGGCACTGGAGAAAGCCGGCCTGGGCATCGACGACATCGACCTGTTCGAAGTCAATGAAGCCTTCGCCGCGGTCGTGATGCGCATCATGAAAGACCTCAAGGTTCCGGAAGAGAAGATCAATGTGAATGGCGGCGCCATCGCGCTAGGCCATCCGCTGGGCGCGACGGGATGCATGTTGCTCGGTAATCTGATCGATGAACTGGAGGCCCGCAAGCTGCGTCGCGGGTTGATCACATTGTGCGTAGGCGGCGGCATGGGCATCGCCACCATCGTCGAGCGCGTATAAAGGAGACTTCACATGAGCATCCAATGGGCAGATGCGGACGGCATCGTTACCCTGACCATCGACATGCCGGGACAGCCGGTCAACACGATGAACGCGGCATTCCAGCGAGCGCTCGCCGACACGGTCACGCGCCTGGAACAGGAACGCGACGCGATCAAGGGTGTGATCATCACTTCCGGCAAGGACACCTTTTTCGCGGGCGGCGACCTCAGGGAACTGATTGCCATTCCTGCGGATCGGGCCAATGAATGCTTCCGCATGGTTGAAGGCAACAAGGCCGTGTTGCGCCGGCTGGAAAAGCTGGGGCGGCCGGTTGTCGCGGCATTGAACGGAAGCGCGCTCGGCGGCGGCCTGGAACTTGCGCTGGCCTGCCATCACCGCATCAGCCTCGACCAGTCACGCATCCAGTTCGGATTCCCCGAAGTGACGCTTGGCCTGCTGCCCGGCGCGGGCGGCGTCGTACGCACGGTGCGGCTGCTCGGCTTGCAGGAAGCAATGCCTTATCTCGTCGAGGGCAAGCGCGTTTCACCGCAGGAAGCGCTGGCCAAGGGATTTGTGCACGCACTGGCGAAAGACACGGCCGAGCTGATGGCGCAGGCGCGTGCCTGGATACTCGCCAATCCCGATGCCAGGCAGCCGTGGGACAGCGACACGTACAAGATGCCGGGCGGTTCGCCCAACACCCCAAAGCTGATGCCGATGCAAATGGTCGCGCCCGCCATGTTGCGCGAGAAGACGCGCGGCAACTACCCGGCGCCCGAAGCGATTCTCTGCGCCATGGTCGAAGGTGCGCAAGTGGATTTCGACAACGCACTGGTGATCGAAGGCCGCTACTTCACGAAGCTCGCGACCGGGCAGGTGGCGAAGAACATGATCGGCACCTTCTTCTTCCAGATGCAGGAAATCAGCGCAGGCAAGAGCCGTCCGCGCGAAATTCCGAAATGGAAGGCAAGCAAGGTCGGGATCCTCGGCGCCGGCATGATGGGCGCCGGCATCGCGTGGGCGAACGCCACCAAGGGCGTGTCCTGCGTGCTGAAGGACGTGAGTGCCGAGCAGGCGGAGAAAGGCAAGTCCTACAGCGCAAAGCTGCTGGAGAAACGCGTACGCCAGGGCCGCACATCGCAGGAGAAGGCGGCCGAGACGCTGGGCCGGATTCAGCCGACTGCCAGCGCAGCCGACCTCGCAGGATGCGACCTGATCATCGAAGCGGTTTTCGAGAAACGCGAACTGAAGGCTGAAGTGACGCGCGAAGCCGAACAGTTCCTGGCGCCCGGCGGCATCATGGCGTCGAACACATCGACGCTACCCATCACAGGACTGGCAAACGCCTTCTCCGACGCCTCGCGCTTCATCGGCCTGCATTTCTTCTCGCCGGTCGACAAGATGCAACTCGTCGAAATCATCCGTGGCGCGAAGACTTCGGACGAAACGCTGGCGCGGGCCTACGACTACGTGCAGCAGATCGGCAAGCTGCCCATCGTCGTCAACGATTCGCGCGGCTTCTTCACGAGCCGGGTATTTGCCACCTTCGTCAATGAAGGCATCGCCATGCTGGGCGAAGGCTTGCCGGCGGCGCTGATCGAGAATGCTGCCTTGTCGGTCGGCATGCCGGTCGGCCCGCTCGCGGTGCAGGACGAAGTGTCGCTGACATTGTCACTGCATGTAACCAATCAGATGCGCGCCGATTATGCTGCGGAGGGCAAACCCTTTGTCGCGCATCCGTCGACGGTCATCGTGGAAAGAATGGTGAACGAGTTCAAGCGCTGCGGCAAGGCGGCGGGCGCCGGTTTCTACGAGTATCCGACAGATCCGTCGGTGAATGGCGGAAAAAAATACCTGTGGCCGCAACTGGAACAACTCTTCGGCAAGAAGGATGTCGCGATTCCGTATGAGGATGTGCGTGACCGGCTGCTGTACATCCAGAGCATCGAGACTCTCCGCTGCCTGGCGGAGAAGGTGCTGGAATCGACGCGCGATGCGAACATCGGTTCGATCTTCGGTATCGGCTTCCCTGGCTGGACAGGCGGGGCAGTCCAGTTCGTCAATCATGTCGGCGTGAGGAAGTTCACCGAGCGTGCCGAGCAATTGCGCGGGCTATACGGCGAACGTTTCGCTCCGCCTTCACTGCTGCAGTCGCACGCACGGGACAACGCGCCGTTCTGAATATCGTTGCGCCGGGGGATACGAGCCGGCGCAACGCACTTGAGCGGATTACAGGATACGATCGAGCGCCTTCGCAATGGCGTCCACGCTGCGGTCGATGTTGTGCAGCTTGTCCAGGCCGAACAGGCCGAGCCGGAAGGTCTTGAAGTCCGCCGGCTCATCGCATTGCAGGGGAACGCCCGCCGCGATCTGCAAGCCGGCCTCGGCGAATTTCTTGCCGGTCTTGATGTCGTCATCGTCGGTGTAGCTGACCACCACGCCCGGCGCCTGGAATCCTTCGGCGGCAACGCTCTTGATCCCCTTGCCGGTAAACAGCGCGCGCACCCTGTCGCCCAATTCCTGCTGTTCGGCGCGGATCTTGTCGAAGCCGTAGGCGTCCATTTCCTTCATCACATCGCGCAGCTTCGCGAGGCCATCGGTCGGCATCGTCGCATGATAGGCAAAGCCGCCGTTCTCGTAGGCTTCCATCATCTGCATCCACTTGCGCAGGTCGCAGGCGAAGCTGGTGCTGGTGGTCGACTCGATGCGCTCGCGTGCGAGCTCGCTCATCATCACCAGTGCACAGCAGGGAGAGGCGCTCCAGCCTTTCTGCGGCGCGCTGACCAGCACGTCGATACCGTTGGCCTGCATGTCTACCCAGATCGCGCCCGACGCGATGCAATCCAGCACGAACATGCCGCCCACGGAATGCACGGCATCAGCGACGGCGCGCAGATAAGCATCGGGCAGGATCATGCCGGACGCGGTTTCCACGTGCGGCGCAAAAACGAGATCGGGCTTGTGCTCGCGGATTGCGGCGACCACTTCCTCGATCGGCGCCGGCGCGAATGCCGCTTGCCGTCCCGCTTCCACCGGACGCGCCTTGAGCACGATGGACGATGCAGGGATATTGCCCATGTCGAAAATCTGCGTCCAGCGGAAACTGAACCAGCCGTTGCGGATGACCAGGCATTTCTTGTTCGTCGCGAACTGCCGCGCGACGGCCTCCATGCCGAAGGTGCCGCTGCCGGGCACGACGACGGCGGATTTGGCGTTGTAGACTTTTTTCAAGGTCGCGGAGATGTCGCGCATGACGCCTTGAAAGAGTTGAGACATGTGGTTTATCGCGCGGTCGGTATATACGACCGAGTATTCGAGAAGTCCATCGCGATCAACATTGGGTAGTAAACCTGGCACGCTCACCTCCTGAGAAGAATGGAAAAAAATCGGCCGGTTCGCCTCGTGGGCGAACTGCCAAGATTCATTCTACCGGAAGGTGCGTGTAACTTGCTGTGGCTTGCGCAAAGGAAAATGCGGCGCACGCGAGCGCATGATCTGCGTCAATTGCGGTACAAACCCGCGCTGTTGACATGGGCTTTGCACAAGAGGAGGCAGCGATCTCAACGCTTGGATGAAATGACAATGCCGCCGACGATGAGACCGAAGGCGATCACATGATACAGATGCGGCAATTCGCCGAGGAATGCGGACGACATGACGGCCGCGAACAAGGGCGTGAGATTGCTGAAAAAACTCGCGATGCCCGGCCCTGCGCGCTGCACGCCGGTACCCCAGCAACGATACGCAATCACCGCCGGTCCGACCGCGACGAATAGCAGCGCCGCGACGAGCGGCCAGCTCCAGAATATCTTCGCGTCGCCGAGGGCCCACTCGCCGGCCACAAATACGCCGGACCACATCAGGCCGTAGATCACCTGCACGAGCAGGAAGGCGGCCCAATTGCCGCGAATCTCTTTCGGGTCTTTGGGCTGCGTCAGTAACCAACTGTAGAAGGACCAGGAGATGGTGGCCAGAATCATGAAGATATCGCCGGCAACCAGGCGCATCGCCAGCAACTGATGCCAATCACCGCGGCTGAGCACCAGCAGAACGCCGGCAATCGACAGGATCGCGCCAACAATCTCCTTGCCCGTCACCCTGGTGTGAAAGAACAGCGCCCCGATAAGCAGCATCCACACCGGCATGCTGGCCGCAACGAGCGTGACATTGATCGGTGTGGAGCTTTGCAGCGCCAGATACTGCAGCGAGTTGTAGAGCCCGACGCCCAGCAGCCCCAGCAGGCCGAAGCGCCGCCATGATGTCCACAAACCGCTGCCGCGACGGAAAATGAAGCTGGCGAACGGCAGCAGAATGACCAGCGCGATCGCCCAGCGCAGGAAGTTCAGCGTCATGGGCGGCACCCAGGTGTGCACGATGCGACCGACGACCGCATTGCCCGCCCAAAGCAGCGGGGGAATCGTGAGCAGGATCGCGGTCGAGGGCGTCATTCTGGAGTGCATAAGCGGCGATGGCCAAGTAGGTGCATAAAACGGGTGCATTAAGCGGCGCCGAAGCCCCGCGTCAAGGGGAGCATCATATCGAAAATCGGGAGTGCCTGGGTTTCCGTGCCAGGCAGGAGTGCCGGAGAGAACCGGCGACGACACCACATCGGATTGACAGACAAACGCCGTATAGGACGCAGAACCGACGTGACCGATAATGCCGCTCTCGCTCTCAACCGCACAACAACAATATGAATGCCATTCCCTCTTCCGCCACCGAGGCGCATCCGATCGTCGGCAGCCGCGTCGAACTGCAGCTGTTCACCACATTGCGCTGCAACCTCAAGTGCAGCTACTGTTCCGAAAGCAGCGTGGTGAACTCCCAGGGCAAGGTCAATTATTCGCTCGACGCGCTGGACAAGTTCATCCGCACGCATCTCGACGAACATGAAAAGGTCGTGACGTTCTACGGCGGCGAGCCGACTCTCAACGTCGCATTCATCGACGAGGTGATACAGCGCTATCCGAATTTCCGCTATCAACTGCAGACCAACGGCACGCTGCTGCACCGCCTGCCCGATGCCATCCTCGCGAAACTATCCAATGTGCTGGTCTCGGTCGATGGCGGCGAGCAGATCACCGACGGCTATCGCGGAAAAGGGGTATACCGCCGCGTGCTCAATCGTGTGGAAGGCATACGCGGCCGGCTCGGCGGCACGCTCACTGCGCGCGTGACCTGGAGCAGCGAGGAGACCAGCTTTGACGAGCTGGACGCACTGCGCGAGAGCTTCGATTACATCTATTGGCAGTTTGTGCAGAGCGACAGCGCGTATTCGGCAGAGGCGATGGACAAGAAGCGTCGCGTGCTGAGCCAGCTGGTCGAACGCTTCTTCGCCAGCCATGACACGGTGTATCCGTTCATCCCCATCATGGGCGTGGTGCGCAACAAGGTGCTGCCCTCACGGGCGCGCGAGCTGTATTCGGGACACAGCCAGTGCCGTGCATCGACACACATTCTGAACGTATTGCCCGACGGCTCGATCTTTCCTTGCCCGGACATGACCGACGATCCGACCATGCAGCACGGCAGCGTGACCGACAACTGGCTCAAGAGAAGCCCGCTGCAGCCGCATCCGGACATGCCGTGCAACGACTGCAGCGCGTATGCATTCTGCCGCGGCAACTGCATGAAGAACCTGCATGTCGCCTATGTGAAGGGCGACGACGCATATCGCCGCAAGGTGGTAGAGCCGGTTTGCGAACTGGTGAAATTTCTGGGCGAGGAAGTCGACCGGCACGATCCGCACGCCTGGTATGCCAAGGCGCCGCTGGCGGTGCGCAATGTCATCGCCAACTGTGAAGTCTACGAATACGTGGAAGTGATGCCGTAATCCCTGCGCGGGAGGCGGCTACTTGCCTTTCGTCTTCGGCGCCGTGCGCAGGATGAAGGACACCGCCTGCTCCGCCAGTTCTTCGATGGAGATGCCGGCGCCGGCCCGGTACCACTGCACGGTCCAGTTCAGCGCGCCGAACACCAGCAGCCGGTCGAGTCTGGTCGGCATCGCCCAGTCGCCCGAGCGATGCAGGGCGTCGATCACCTTGTCCCAGATGGCTTCATAGCGATTGGTCAGTACCGCGATTCTTGCGCGCGCCGTTTTGTCCAGCGAACGGCTTTCGTAGAGAATCACCGGGATGAAATCGTTGTTGGGGGCGAGGAGCGTGTTCAGGTGCGTGAGGACAAGAGCGTGGAAGGCTTCGCGCGGCGGCAGCGATTGCGCGACGATCTCCTCGATGGCCTCCAGCGAACGCGTCATGCCCTGCTCCATGACCGCCAGCAGAATGTCGTGCTTGGTCTTGAAGTGGTAAAACCAGCTGCCCGCCTGAATGCCGACTGCGGCTGCGATATCGCGCACCGTGGTCTTGTCATAGCCTTTTTCGCGGAACAGTCGTGCCGATTTCGCGATCAGTTCATTGCGGCGGCTTTCCTCTTCCGCCCTGGGCGCCTCGACTTGCCGCGCTTTCAATGGCTGAGCCTTTTCTTTTGCGGTTTTCATGGGCGATGCTTTGACGGGTGCGGCTGACTTCTTCGTGCTTCTCATTTTTTTTCTCGCGGCAGTTGGCGTGTTTCAAGACACGCCTATTGTAATGATCAATGCCCGCGGAATACATAGTCGTCGTTTGCCCGCCTCCCCACATCAGGCGCGAAACGGAGGCAGCCCCATCATCGCCCGCGCCTCCTCGACGTCGGCGATCTCGCGGCCGGCCTTGCGCGCGCATTGGACGATGGCATCGACCAGTTGTGCATTGCTGCTCGCCTTGCCGCCATCCGGCAGATAAAACGTGTCCTCCAGCCCGGTGCGCAGGTGACCGCCCAACTCGGCGACGCGCTGATGCAGCGGCCAGATGTTGGCGCGCCCGATGGCGGTGACTTGCCAGTCACTGCCATCAGGCAGCAGGCCGATCAGGATCGGCAACAGAGCGGGGTCGGCGGGCATGCCCGATTCCACACCCATCACGAAATTGGTATGCACCGGCCCCTTGTACAGGCCGGTCTTGATGTACATGTCGACGCAGCGCACGATGCCGACGTCGAAACACTCAAATTCCGGCAGAGCTCCGACTTCGCGCATGGCAAGCAGGAAGGACTCGATCTTCTTCACCGGATTGTCGAACAACATCGGCGGCCAGGCCCAGGTGCCGGCCGCGGTCGCCTTGAGGTAATTGAGCGATCCCGCGTTGCAGGCGGCAATCTCCGGACGGATCGCCTGCATGCAGGCGACCGGTCCGCTGATGTCGGGGCCGACCACGCCGGTGGACTGGTTGAAGATCACGCCGGGACAGGCCTCGCGGATTGCCTGCGCGATGTCGCGGGCGACCTGCGGTTCCCAGCTCGGAAGCCGCCCCATGCCGGGTTGCTGGTTGCGGAAATGGACATGCATGACGGTGGCGCCGGCATCGAAAGCCGCCCTCGCTTCGCGCGCCAATTGCTCCGGCGTCACCGGGACCGGATGCTGCTCGGGATCGGTCAGTACGCCGGTGAGTGCACAAGTAATGATGGCTTTCTGGTTCATGCGTGATCCTTGTCGTTCGAAATTCAATCGCTTGCTTGAATATAGCCTAATCCGGCGCTTCTTTCCAACCCTTGTTTTTACTCAAGCTTCGGGGAAAGTGCTGTTCGTCACCGGCGGCCTGCATGTTGCAATGCAAGGGATTGAGAAATGTCAGCTGTCACCGCTTGTCCTGAAAAAGCCGGAAAAACCTGTTTGATTCAAGCAAGCGATTGATTTATGATGGCCGCAAGACGCGGGACTCTTGCGCCCGCCCTGTTGCGGGCCGGCATGTACTCAACCGTCACACATCCGGCCGTGTTCGCTTCAATCCGACCGCTTGAATGGAGGCTCCATGAACGAGGATTTACTGGTGGAAGTGCGCGACAGGGTGATGCGGCTCACCATCAATCGCGTCGAGCGACGCAATGCCATCAACGCCAATGTCCTTGGCGGCCTGTGCCGCGCGATCGAAGACGCGAATGCCGCGCGCGATGTTCGCGCAATCGTGCTGACGGGCGCCGGCGAGCGCGCATTCTGCTCGGGCGCCGACCTGCACGAGCCGTCCTTCAAATTCGACTATTCCGAACCGTACCAGTGGCTGGCGGACCTTCTGCGCCAGGCACGGCGTTCCACGACTCCGCTGATCGCACGCGTCAACGGCGCCTGCCTCGCCGGCGGCATGGGACTGCTGTCGATGTGCGACATGGCGGTGGCCGGGCGCAACGCGGTTTTCGGATTGCCGGAGGTGAAGGTCGGTGTGTTTCCGGCGCAGGTGCTGTCGGTCCTTCAGCATCTGGTGCCGCGCCGCGTGCTCACCGAAATGTGCATCACCGGCGAGCCGATCGATGCCGAGCAGGCATTGTCCTTCGGACTGGTGAATCATCTGGCCGACGATGATCTCGACGCGAAGCTCGACTGGCTGCTGGCGCGCCTGCTCGACAAATCCCCTTCCGCCATTCGACGCGGTCTGTACACGCTCAAGCAGATCGAGGCCATGCCTTTCGAAGCATCGCTGGCGTTCACGGAAAGCCAGATCGGCCTGTTCACGCTGACCGACGATTTCCGGGAAGGACTGAGCGCGTTCCTGGAGAAACGGCCGCCGAACTGGAGCGGACGATAAGACCATACGAGGGAGAAATCATGTATCAAGGCCTGCCCTTATCCGCCGCACACGAAATGCAGGAACATCGCGCCTGGCGCGCGACCGTGCGGCGCTTTGTCGACAAGGAATTGCTGCCGAACATCGATGCGTGGGACGAGGCGGAGGAATTTCCGCGTGCGCTGTACGGGCGCATCGCGGAGCTCGGCCTGCTCGGCATGGGATTTCCGGAAGAGTATGGCGGCACGCCGGGCGACCTGTTTCACCTCATGATCGCTGTCGAGGAACTCGCTCGGACCGCGAGCGGCGGCTTGCTCGCTTCCCTTTTCAGCCATACGATCGGAGCGCCGCCCATCGTCATCGGCGGCTCGCCCGAATTGAAGGCGCGCGTACTGCCGCAGATCCTGTCGGGCAAGAAGATCAGCGCGCTCGCCGTGACGGAACCGGCTGGCGGATCGGACGTGGCCAATCTTGCGCTGCGCGCGGAGCGCGATGGTGATCACTATGTACTCAACGGCAGCAAGACATTCATCACCTCGGGCATGCGAGCCGATTACATCACCGTTGCTGCGCGCACCGGCGGACCCGGCGCAAGCGGCGTGTCCGCCTTGCTGGTGGAAGGCGACACACCAGGCCTGACACGCACGCCGCTCAAGAAGATGGGCTGGTGGTGCTCCGATACGGCGCAGCTGCATTTCGACAATTGTCGCGTGCCGCTCGCGAACCTGCTGGGCCAGGAAAACGGCGGATTCTTCCTGTTCATGTCCAACTTCAATCGCGAGCGCCTGAGCCTTGCATGGCAGGCCTACGCCTTTTCGCGCGTGTGCCTCGACGAAGCGGCGGAATGGGCATCGACGCGTACCACCTTCGGCAAACGCCTGGTCGGACATCAGGTGGTCCGGCACAAACTGGTCGCCATGGCGACGCGCATCGAAGCCACGCGTGCGCTGATCGAGGACATGACCCTGCGCATCGAGCGCGGCGAATCGCCGGTGGCGCAGATCTGCATGCTGAAGAACTTCGCCGCGCAAACCATGCAGTTCTGCGCCGACAGCGCGGTGCAGATCCTGGGCGGCATGGGCTACATGCGCGGCACAAAATCGGAGCGTATCTACCGCGAAGTGAAGGTGAACATGATCGGCGGCGGCGCGGAGGAAGTTCTTGCGGAACTCGCGGCACGCCAGCTTGGATGGGCCTGAAGTCCACGCAGAGATATAAAGGAGATGTATCGTGTATCGCTCTGTTTTTCGACCCGGCCTGTTTGAGGATCGCGTCGTGATTGTCACCGGCGGCGGCAGCGGCATCGGCCGCTGCACCGCGCATGAGCTGGCGGCGCTCGGTGCAACCGTTGCACTGGTTGGCCGCACGCCGGAAAAGCTCTCGGCCGTCTCAGCCGAAATTGCGGACAGCGGCGGCATTGCCTTCGCGTATCCCTGCAATATCCGCGACGAGGAAGCGGTCGCCGCACTGATCGGCTACATCCTCGCCGCGCACGGCCGCATCGATGCGCTGGTCAACAATGCGGGCGGCCAGTTCCCTGCGCTGCTGAAAGACATTTCGCGCAAGGGCTGGGAAGCGGTGGTGCAGACCAATCTCACCGGCGGCTTCCTGATGGCGCGCGAGTGCCTGAACCAGGCGATGCAGCACCGCGGGGGCGCCATCGTCAATATGGTGGCCGACATGTGGGGCGGCATGCCCGGCATGGGCCACTCCGGCGCGGCACGTGCCGGGATGGTGAACTTCACCGAAACCGCTGCGCTGGAGTGGGCAAGGTACGGCGTGCGCGTCAATGCCGTCGCCCCCGGCTATGTCGCCTCCTCCGGACTGGATGCGTACCCGCCCGAGGTCAGAGGACTCATTCTGCAGGCGGGCAAGCACGTGCCCTTGCAGCGCATGGCGACCGAATCGGAGATTTCCGCCGCCATCGTGTTCCTGCTGTCGGACGCCGCCTCCTTCATCAACGGCGCGGTGTTGCGCGTCGATGGCGGGCGGCCCGGCGTACGGCCGGGATTTCCGCTGGACGTGGATCGCACGGTAGAGCCTTTCAACGGCTTTCACCTGGCCAGCCTTCCCAAGGTGCTGCAGGATCGGGAGAAGGAATAATGCCGACCATCGAATCGCGACTCGTCCCGCAAAGCGAGACCTACCAGAAAAACCGCGCCGCCCTTCTCGCGCAGATCGACGAACTGCGCGCGCTGGAAAAGCGTACCCGTGACAAGTCGGCGGCCTCGCGCGAACGCTTTGAAAAGAAAGGCAAGCTGCTGCCGCGCGAGCGGCTCGGGCGCTTGCTGGATCCAGGCGCGCCCTTCCTCGAACTGTCGACGCTGGCCGGATTCTGCCTCGACAAGTCCGATCCCGCCAAGTCGATCCCCGGCGGCGGCGCGGTAGCCGGCATCGGCTTCGTGAGCGGCGTGCGTGCCATGATCGTGGTGGACGACGCCGGCATCGATGCCGGCGCGGTGCAGCCGATGGGCGTCGAGAAATTCCAGCGCGCGCAGATGATCGCACTCGACCAGAAGCTGCCCTTCATTCATCTGGTGGAGAGCGCCGGCGCCAACCTGCTCAACTACCGCGTCGAGACCTTCATTCTCGGCGGCAGCGGCTTCTACTGGCTGGCGCGCCTGTCCGCCGCCGGCCTGCCGGTACTCACCGTCGTACACGGACCCAGCACCGCCGGCGGCGCGTACATGCCGGGCCTGTCCGATTACGTGGTGATGGTGCGTCAGCAGGCCAAGGCGTTTCTGGCGGGACCGCCGCTGCTGATGGCGGCCACCGGCGAGGTGGCGACGGAAGAGGAGCTGGGCGGCGCCGAAATGCATGCGAGCACATCGGGGCTGGCCGAATACCTGGCAGAAGATGATGCCGACGCGCTGCGCATCGCGCGCGAACTGATGGCGGCACTGGACTGGAATCGCAATCTGCCGCCGCGCATCGCCGACTATGTTCCACCGCGCTATGAGGCCGAGGAACTGCTTGGCATCGCATCGACTGATCACAAGAAACCGCTCGACATGCGTGAAGTGATTGCGCGGCTGGTGGACGGCTCGGATTTCCTCGAATTCAAGCCGGACCACGGCCCGTCAACCCTGACCGGGCATGCGGCGATCTGCGGCATGCATGTCGGCATCATCACCAACAATGGTCCGCTCGATCCCGCCGGCGCGAACAAGGCAACGCATTTCATACAGGCCTGCTGCCAGTCCGGTACGCCGCTGGTGTATTTGCAGAACACGACGGGCTTCATCGTCGGCAAGGCATCCGAGCAGGCGGGCATGATCAAGCATGGTTCGAAGATGATCCAGGCCATGTCCAATGCCACGGTGCCGCGCATCACCGTGCATTGCGGCGCGTCCTTCGGTGCCGGCAATTACGGCATGTCGGGGCGGGGTTTCTTTCCGGATTTCTGCTTCACCTGGCCCAATGCGCGCACGGCGGTGATGGGGCCGGAGCAGGCAGCGACGACCATGGCCATCGTGATGGAAGGCAGCATGCGCCGCAAGGGCCTGGAAGTGGACAGGGGCTCGATCGACGCGATGCGTGCGATGGTGATCGATACCTTCGAGAAGCAGACCAGCGCTGCGCATATTTCGGCACGCCTGCTCGACGACGGCGTGATCGACCCGCGCGACACGCGCAAGGTGCTTGCCTTCACCTTGTCCGTATGCGAGGAAAGCTGCCGCCGCGCCTTGCGGCCGGTGCAGTTCGGCGTGGCGCGCCCATAACCCTTCAGGAGACTGCGATGCAATTCACCCATGAACACAATGAACTGAAGCGAAACGTAAAGCGTTTCATCGACAACGAGATCAATCCCTTCGTGGACGAATGGGAAGAGGCGGAAATCTTCCCCGCCGGGGAGTTGTTCAGGAAGATGGGGGAACAGGGTTTTCTCGGCGTGTCCAAGCCGGTCGAATATGGCGGGCTCGGCCTCGACTATTCCTATTCGGTGGCGATGGCCGAGGCGCTCGGTCATATCAAGTGCGGCGGCGTGCCGATGGCAATCGGCGTGCAGACCGACATGGCGACGCCCGCGCTGGCGCGCTTCGGTTCCGATGCCTTGCGCCGCGAATTCCTGGCGCCGGCGATCAGCGGCCATGCGGTTGCCTGCGTCGGCGTGTCCGAACCGGGTGCCGGCTCCGACGTGGCCGCGATCAAGACGACCGCGCGCAAGGATGGCGACGACTACATCATCAACGGCAGCAAGATGTGGATCACCAACAGTCTGCAAGCGGACTGGATCTGCCTGCTGGCCAATACCTCGGAGGGCTCGCGCTACACGAACAAGTCGCTGATCGTGGTTCCGATGAAAGCCAAGGGCATCACCATTGGCAAGAAGATCCGCAAGATCGGCATGAATTCCTCGGATACCGGCCTGATCCATTTCGATGATGTGCGTGTGCCGCAACGCAATCGCATCGGCGAGGAAGGCCAGGGCTTCATCTACCAGATGCTGCAGTTCCAGGAAGAGCGCATGTGGGGTGCAGCCAACTCGATGCAGGGCATGATGAATTGCATCGACCTGACGATCGAGTATGCACGCGAGCGCCGCGTGTTCGACATGCAGCTGATCGAGAACCAGTGGGTGCACTTCAAGCTGGCGGAACTCAAGACCGAGGTGGAATGCCTGCGCGCGCTGGTGCACCGTGCCTGCGAAATGTATATCGCAGGCCAGGACGTGACCGAGCTCGCGTCGATGGCCAAGTTGAAGGCGGGCCGGCTGGCGCGTGTCGTGCCCGACACCTGCCTGCAGTTCTGGGGCGGCATGGGCTATACCTGGGACAACCCGGTGTCGCGCTTTTTCCGCGATGGCCGCCTGACCTCGATCGGCGGCGGTGCGGATGAAGTCATGCTCGGCATCATCTGCAAGTACATGGGCATCCTGCCGGGAAAGAGAAAGGCCGGCGGCGCTTGACACATCAGCAACGCCCATCAGATCAAAGCGAGCCACTCATGACAGCCCATCGATTCAACACCATCCTGATTGCCAATCGTGGCGAGATCGCCTTGCGCGTCATCCGCAGCGCGCGCCGCCTTGGTTATCGTACCGTGGCGGTCTATTCGGATGCGGATCGCAATGCCCCGCACGCCCGCGCGGCGGACCTCGCGGTGCATCTCGGCGCTTCGCAACCATCGGTCTCCTACTTGAACATTGCGGCGATCGTCGACGCGGCAAGGCGCTCGGGCGCGCAGGCAGTGCATCCGGGTTATGGCTTTCTCGCGGAGAATCCGGAATTCGCCAACGCCTGCATGGAAGCCGGATTGTGCTTCATCGGTCCTACCGCATGGTCGATTCTGTCCATGGGCAACAAGGCGGGCGCCAAGCGCCTGATGAAAGAGGCCGGCGTACCGTGCGTGCCCGGCTATCTGGGTGCGGACCAGTCCGACGCGCGCATGCTGGAAGAAGCCAGGCTGATCGGCTATCCCGTGATGATCAAGGCGGCGTCGGGTGGCGGCGGTCGCGGCATGCGGCGCGTCGATGAGGATGCGGATTTCGTTGCAGCCTTGCATTCCGCGCGTTCGGAAGCGGAGAACGCGTTCGGCAGCGGCGAGCTGATCCTTGAAAAGGCGATCGTCGAGCCGCGCCATATCGAGATCCAGGTCTTCGCCGATCAGCATGGCAATGTCGTTCACCTGGGTGAGCGCGATTGTTCCGTGCAGCGCCGCCATCAAAAACTGATCGAGGAATCGCCCTCGCCCGTCGTCACACCGGCTTTGCGCGCACAGATGGGCGCGGTGTCGGTGGCCGCCGCGAAAGCGATCGACTATGTGGGGGCTGGTACGCTGGAATTCCTGCTCGACCGCGATGGCAACTTCTATTTCATGGAAATGAATACCCGTTTGCAGGTCGAGCATGCGGTGACCGAAGCAGTCGTCGGAGTCGATCTCGTCGAATGGCAACTGCTGGTCGCGCAAGGCGGCGCCCTGCCCTTGCGCCAGGAAGAGATCGACGCACGTCTTGCAGCCGGCGGGCACGCCATCGAAGTACGTCTTTGCGCCGAAGACCCTGGCGAAAATTTCCTTCCGCAGAGCGGCGCAATCGCCTACTGGAAAGCGCCGTCCGACCTGCGCTGCGATCATGCATTGGAAAGCGGACTGACGATATCGCCCTATTACGATTCGATGGTCGCCAAGCTGATTGCGCATGGCAGCGATCGCGCCGATGCGCGGCGCAGGCTGGGCTATGGATTGGATGAGTGCATCCTGCTCGGGGTAAAGACCAACCGGCATTTCCTGTCGCGCTGCATGCGTCATGCGGCGTTCGTCGACGGGCATGCCACGACGGCATTCATCGAGACTTTTTTCCCATCCTCTGCCCGTGCGCCCTCAGCTTGCGAACCGGTCGTAAGGCACATGGCTGCCGCCTTGCTCGCGCTGCAGCAGAAGACGCAGCTGCTTGACCAGCCATGCTACCCGGCCGAGCTGCACGGCTGGTCAAGCAGCTGCGTCTATCCGCAGCATTGCCGCTTCCTGCTCGACGGCGAGGCGCTTGAAGTACTCATGACGACCATGCAGGGCGGCCGCTGGCAGATGCATGCAGACGGCGAAGATGCCGAGGTGGTTCTCACTGCGTCGAACGAGAACGATGCGACGTTGCAGATCGATGGCCGCGCTTGCCGCGTCTCATACGCAAGCACGGACGCGGCACTTTACTTTGTCTTCGACGGTATCGCGCACACCGTCAGGGATACCACCTACGCGCCACCGGTGCGTGATGCGGCGGGTAGCACAAGCGGACGCATCACGGCACCGATGAACGGACAGGTGGTCGCCGTGCATGTGCAGCTCGGCGAAGGCACGGCGGCGGGACAGGCCTTGCTGGTGATCGAGGCGATGAAGATGGAGCACTGCATCCTTTCTCCGCTGGACGGCGAAGTCGTGAGCCTGCACGTGCAGATCGGCGACCAGGTCGCGCCGGGCCAGGTATTGGTGGAGCTTTCCGCCGCACAATGAGCGGCGCGTCCGCACCATGCGCGCCGCGAACAGGTCAGGACAGCGAAGCGTCGCGCAACTCCCGGCGCAGAATTTTGCCGACCGGCGTCTTGGGAAGCTCGTCGCGGAACTCAATGTGACGTGGAATCTTGTAGCGCGTGAGATTGACGTCGCAGTGCGCGAGAATTTCCTCGGCGGTCAGCGCGGGATCCTTGCGTACCACGAAGAGTTTTACCGCTTCGCCCGAATGCGCGTCGGCCACACCGATCGCCGCGGCCTCCAGCACGCCGGGATGCGCGGCGATGACGGCTTCGATCTCGGTCGGGTAGACATTGAAGCCGGAGACGATGATCATGTCTTTCTTGCGATCGGTGATCGTGACCCAGCCATGCTCGTCCATCGTGCCGATGTCGCCCGTCTTCAGCCAGCCGTCGGCGGACAAGACTTCCGCCGTTTCCGCCGGGCGCTGCCAATAGCCTTGCATCACCTGCGGTCCGCGCACCAGGATCTCGCCCGGTTCGCCGCAGGCGCACAGGCTGCCGTCGTCGCGGCGGATCTGCACTTCGGTGGATGGCAGCGGTATGCCGACGCTGCCGCAGCGCGGCCGATGCAAGGGGTTGATGCAGACGCCGGCAGTGGCTTCGCTCAAGCCGTAGCCTTCGATCATGGCAGCCTTGGTCGCCGCCATCCAGCGTTCCATCACCGGACGCAGCATGGCGGCGCCGGCCCCGATCGACAGCTTGGCCGCGCGGGCGCAGTCCGGTCCGAAGCCGGGCTGGTTGGCGAGCGCGTTGTACAGCGTGTTCACGCCGGTCATGACGGTCCATGGGTAGGCGCGCATGGTTTTGACGAAGGCTGGCAGATCCTTCGGATTGGTGATCAGGATGCTGTGCCCGCCGAAGTTCATGAAGGTCAGGCAATTCGCCACCAGTGAAAACGCGTGATACAGCGGCAGCGGCGTGAGCACGATTTCCTCGCGCTGGCGTAAGGTATTGCCTATCCACGCGCTGCATTGCAGGACATTTGCAATGACGTTGGAATGGGTCAGGACGACGCCTTTCGAAACGCCGGTGGTACCGCCCGTGTATTGCAGAAAGGCGATGTCATTGCCGTGCGCCATGCGCCCCGGGCGGGCTTGCGCGGCAAGCTTGCTGCCCGCCGAAAGCGCCTGCAGCAAGCGAATGGCGCCGGGGATGTGCCAGCGGGGAACCATTTTTTTGATGTGGCGCACAGCCATGTTGACGATCATGCGTTTGGGCGGATCGAGCATATCGCCGACCCGCGTCACAAGCACGTGCCTGACGGCCGTTGCTGGCAGCACCCTCTCGACCTTGGAGGCGAAATTCTCCAGCACGACAATGGCGCGCGCACCGGCATCCTGCAGTTGATGTTGAAGCTCGCGCTCGGTGTACAGCGGGTTGACGTTGACAACGACCAGTCCGGCGCGCAAGGCACCGAACATGACGATTGGATACTGCAGCAGGTTGGGCAGCATGATCGCGACCCGCTCGCCCGGCGCCATGCCTGGCAAGGAAAGTAAAAATGCCGCGAAGGCGGAGGACAGGCGGTCAAGCTCGCCATAGCTGATCGATTTTCCCATGCAAGTGAATGCAGGCAGATCCGCGTATTGATGGCATGCCTCATCAAACATCTGGTTAATCGATTGAAAGCTGCCGGCATCGATGCTTGCCGGAACGTCGGGCGGGTAATCCTGCAGCCAGGGTTTGATCGTCTCCATATCATTCTCTTTCCGAGTTGTGTTTTTAGACACATGCTACGCCGGCATCAAATTAAAGCAAGCGATTGACTTTGTTCGACCCCGTAATACGGCAGATTGTTGATTCCGATCTAATTGCTGAATGTCGTCCCTTCGCCCCTTCGGCCCGGCGCAAAGGATTGCGGCGGGCGACGTACCCGTCTTTCATTACGGAAGCGAAATGCGCGCGTGCATTGATCGGGATCAGAGCCGGACGCACTGGCCCGGCAATTTGCATGCACGGCGATATATTTCAATACATTGTCCTGCAGAGACGACACGGTTCTTCCCTGCCATTTATCTTGCCGCCCACGGCGACGTAACAGGCCGCCGCGGCGTTGACGGAAGACATGTTCAGCAACGCAATCGCGGGCAATTCTTTCAGGAGCTCTCCCATGGCGATCACGACCACCGCCGATCATCCGCATGATCACCCAGAACATGCGCACCCGCACGGCTGGCGCAGGTGGCTATATGCAACAAACCACAAGGATATCGGTACGATGTACCTTTGGTTCTCCATCGTCATGTTCCTGTTCGGCGGCATTCTTGCAATGCTGATCCGTGCCGAACTGTTCCAGCCCGGCCTGCAGTTTTTTCAGCCCGAGGTCTACAATCAGCTGGTGACCATGCATGGCCTGATCATGATTTTCGGTGCCATCATGCCGGCCTTCGTCGGCCTGGCGAACTGGATGATTCCGCTGCAGATCGGCGCATCCGACATGGCGTTCGCACGCATGAACAACTTCTCGTTCTGGCTGCTGCCGCCTGCCGCCGTTCTGCTGGCGACCTCATTCCTGGTGGCCGGAGGCGCTGCCGCGGCCGGCTGGACCATGTACCCGCCGCTCTCGATACAGATGGGCGTCAGCATGGACATGACGATCTTCGCGGTGCACATCATGGGTGCTTCGTCCATCATGGGCGCGATCAACATCATCACCACCATTCTCAACATGCGCGCACCCGGCATGACCATGATGAAATTGCCGATGTTCTGCTGGGGCTGGCTGATCACCGCCTACCTGCTGATCGGCATCATGCCGGTGCTGGCCGGCGCGGTGACGATGATGCTGACCGACCGCCACTTCGGCACCACTTTCTTCGACGCGGCAGGCGGCGGCGATCCGGTGATGTACCAGCATATTTTCTGGTTCTTCGGCCATCCCGAGGTCTACGTCATGATCCTGCCGGCGTTCGGCATCATCTCCCACATCATTCCCACTTTTGCGCGCAAACAGCTGTTCGGCTATGCCTCGATGGTCTACGCTATCGCGTCGATCGCGATCCTGTCGTTCATCGTCTGGGCACACCACATGTTTACCACTGGCATGCCGGTGACCGGCCAGTTGTTCTTCATGTATGCAACCATGCTGATTTCCGTGCCGACCGGCGTGAAGGTCTTCAACTGGGTGGCGACCATGTGGAAAGGTGCGCTCAGCTTCGAGACGCCGATGCTGTTCGCGGTCGGGTTCATTTTCGTGTTCACGATCGGTGGCTTTTCCGGTCTGATCCTGGCGGTGGCACCGATCGATATCCAGATGCAGGACACTTATTACGTCGTGGGACACTTCCACTACGTGCTGGTGGCTGGCTCCCTGTTCGCGCTGTTCGCCGCCTTCTACTACTGGTCACCCAAGTGGACCGGTCACATGTACAACGAATGGCGCGGGAAATTTCATTTCTGGAACTCGCTGATCTGGGTCAACGTGAGCTTTTTTCCGATGCACTTCCTGGGACTGGCCGGCATGCCGCGCCGCTACGCCGACTATCCGGCGCAGTTCACCGACTTCAACATGTTGACATCGATCGGCGCCTTTCTTTTCGGCCTGACGCAGGTCTACTTCATTTTCTTTGTCGTCATTCCGGCAATCCGCGGCGGCAAGAAGGCAGAAGCGGCACCATGGGAAGAAGCGCAGGGATTGGAGTGGACAGTCCCGAGCCCGGCGCCGTTTCACACCTTTGAAGTGGCTCCCATCGTGAAGTAGCCTGACGCGCCGCAGTGAGGAGCGATTCATGAACAGGCATGAATGGCAGTTGAGGCGCAATTGCTCGCTGTCGCCATGCCAGCTTGGCATCGCCTTCGCCCTGCCCTGCCTCGCATCGCTTTTCATCGCGGCATTTTTCCTGTGGCAGGGTACCTGGATTGTTCTTGCCTTTACCATGCTGGAAATCGTCGCCGTGGCCTTGGCGTTCTGTCAGTATGCGCGTCATGCAACCGATCAGGAGCACATCGTCGTGGCTGACGACTGCCTGCTGGTCGAACGAATCCTGGCCGGACAGATCAAGCAATTCCGGCTGGACCCGCATTGGACTCGTGTTTCGCCGCCCGACCAGGCGCAGGATCTGATCCATCTTGAAGCAAAGGGAATAAAAATCGAAGTCGGACGTTTTGTCACAAAGGAATGTCGACGGCAGATCGCCCTGGAACTTCGGCAAGAATTGCAGAGGAGTCCATCGCTGCACGGAAGCGCATGATGTTTGCCACCAGACTGCGACGACATTCGCCGTGATACGACTATGACGATGGATGCGTCGCGAAGGGCCGGTATGCCTGCATCTCTGCACGCGCCTGCCGAATGACAGAACGCGCGGCGCTCAGCCCCAGCGTACCCATGACGGTGGCGACGACGATATCCGGCCATCCGGTGCCCGTGCCGAAAACACCCAGCGCCGCCAGCAGGACGGCGACATTGCCGATGGCATCGTTGCGCGTGCACAGCCATACGGAACGCATGTTGGAATCGCCATTGCGATAGGCGAACAAGAGCACCGCGACGAGCAGATTCGCGAGCAAGGCCAGCGCCCCGATCTTGCCCATGGTCATATGTTCAGGGAGCACGCCGGACGCCGCATTCCACAGCGAAGCGCCGAGCACGAAGAGGCCGTACGCACCCATGGTCAGGCCCTTCGCCAGGGCGGCGCGCGAGCGCCAGACCGGCAGCATGGCCAAGACAAACAGCGAGAGGCCGTAATTCGCGGCATCGCCGAAGAAATCCACCGCATCCGCGAGCAGCGATACCGACCCGGCCGACCAGCCGCTCACCAGCTCGACGCCGAACATCGCGGCATTGACGAACAAGGCGATCCAGAGCACGCGCCGATAGCATGGGTCGACAGGAGGTTGGGATGAACATGTTCCAGAACAACAATCCGACATCGATGACTCCTTTTCCTTTCCCGACATTACACACCATGCTGCGGGTACAAGGTCAAGCAATGTTTGAAAAATGCCGGAAAGTAAAACAACAAGGCAAACTTTCCATGACGCCTTGTTGATGGAACGCCAGCGCTTCAGGCGAAGTCCAATGCCAGTCGATGATGATTTTCGGGCGAGGAGGTGGCCCGCCGCTCAGAGCGCATTGAGCGGGATCTTCAGGTAGCTCACTCCGTTGCCTTCCGGGGGCGGGACATTGCCGGCGCGAATGTTCACCTGGATCGCGGGCAGGATCAGATTGGGCATGTCGAGGCCGGCATCCCTCTTCTGACGCATGTCCACGAATTGCTCTTCGCTGATGCCGTCGCGGATATGGATATTGCGCGCACGCTGCTCGCCCACCGAGGTTTCCCATGCAGGCGGACGGGCACCGGGCGGATAGTCGTGGCACATGAAGAGCCGCGTGTCGGCCGGCAGCGACAGCAGCTTGCGAATCGAGCGATAGAGGGTGCGCGCATCGCCGCCCGGGAAGTCGCAGCGCGCGGTGCCGACATCCGGCATGAACAGGGTATCGCCGACGAACACGGCATTGCCGAAGCGGTAAGCCATGTCGGCGGGGGTATGGCCGGGCACGAACAGGGCCTGCCCGGTCAGTGCTCCGACCTGAAAGCTTTCATTGTCGGCAAACAGATGATCGAACTGCGAACCGTCCTCGCGGAATTCGTCGTCAAGGTTGAACAGGCGCTTGAACACGGCCTGCACCTGGCAGATGCGCTCACCGATGGCAACCTTTCCATCCATGTGGCGCTTCAGGTATTGCGCCGCGGACAAATGGTCGGCGTGGGCGTGGGTTTCGAGTATCCAGTCGAGGGTCAGCGAATGCGCGTAGACAAACTGCATCAGGCGGTCGGCCCGGCTGGTGCGAGTGCGGCCGGACTTGGGATCGTAATCGAGCACCGGATCGATGATCGCCGCACGTCCGCCCGGGCGGTCATACACCACATAGCTCACGGTCCCGGTGACGCTATCGAAAAACGCCTCAATGCGCGGCTCCATCTGCTGCTCCGAAAACATTATATTCAATGATATATTATCGCCCTGCCCGACAAGGTCAAGAAGATTCTGGAGACGCCATGAAAGACCATCCGACGCTGATCGACATCGCTTCCATGCATGCGGCGGCCGCGGAAGCAACGGCACTGCTGCGCACTTTGGCCAATGAAGATCGCTTGCTCTTGTTGTGCCAGTTGAGCCAGGGCGAGAAATCGGTCGGCGAGCTGGAGGAACTGCTCGACATCCGCCAGCCGACCCTGTCGCAGCAACTGGGCGTGCTGCGCACCGAAAACCTGGTCAACACCCGGCGCGACGGCAAGCGGATCTACTACTCGGTGGTCGATCCCAAGGTGCTGACCCTGCTCGGCATCCTCTACGATTTGTACTGTCCGCAGGAATAAGGAGAAAACAATGTCGATCGACTGGACGCATTTCACGCCGCTTTCGGCATTGGCGGGCGGCTTGCTTATCGGCCTGGCCAGCGCGCTGTTCGCGCTCTTCAACGGCCGGATCGCCGGTGTCAGCGGCATTGTGGCCGGCATGCTGCGTCCGAACGGCGGCGACATGCTGTGGCGCCTTGCCTTTGTTGCAGGAATGGCCGCGGCGCCGCTGCTCTACCTGGTGTTTTCTCCGCTGCCGGAAATCCGCATCGACACCGGGCCGGCGCTGCTGATGCTGGCCGGACTGCTGGTGGGCATCGGCACGCAGTATGGCTCCGGCTGCACCAGCGGCCACGGCGTGTGCGGCCTGTCGCGCCTGTCGCCGCGTTCGCTGTTCGCAACGATGATGTTCATGGCAGCCGGCTTTGCGACCGTGTATGTCGTGCGCCACCTGCTGAGAGGATGAGCGCATGAACATCCTGTTCGCCTTTATTGCCGGCCTGGTGTTCGGACTCGGGCTCATCGTCTCGGGCATGGCCAATCCGGCGAAGGTGCTCGGCTTCCTCGATCTCGCCGGCGCCTGGGATCCGTCGCTTGCACTGGTGATGGCCGGTGCCATCGGGATCGGCCTCGTGGGATTCGCGTTTGCCCGGCGCAGGACCCTCACCCTGCTGAATCTGCCCATGCAACTGCCTGACGCGGACCATATCGACCGGCGCCTCGTCGGCGGCAATCTTCTGTTCGGCATAGGCTGGGGTCTGGCCGGCATCTGCCCGGGACCGGGGCTGGTCTTGCTGGGTGCGGGGGTCGTGAAAGGATGGCTGTTTGTCCTTGCGATGATTGCCGGCATGGCCCTGTTTGAATTCATCGAACAATTCAGGCAGCGTGGTGCCGCCCCCGGCGCATCGGTGCTGCGCTAAGATCGGTCAGGACGCGGACACGATGCCGCGCAAGTGCTGGCGCGCGATGTCGAATTCGCGCTGCAATGCCTCGTACAATTTCTGCGCACCTTCGAGGCTGCCTTCCTTGCCCATCCGTTCGAGTTCCATGCAGTGCTTGCGCATGCGGTCCGCGCCGAGGTTTTCAATGCTGGAAAGGAAGCGATGCGCGGCCGATTCCAGCGCCTCGGCCTTGCCTTCGGCCAGCGCGGTAGCGATGTTGTTCAGATGCTTGGGCGAGTCGGCGACGAACAGTTCGATGATGTCGGACACCAGCGTCGGATTGTCCTCATCCTGCAACTCCATCAGCTGGTTGATGCGGCGGCGATCGATGACTTCCGTCCCCTCCGGCGCGACCTCGTCCCTGGGCGGCGCCGACACGGCGATCAGCACCGCGCGCACATCGTCCAGTTCGATCGGCTTGGACACATAGGCATCCATTCCCGCGGCCAGGCAGCGTTCGCGATCGCCGGGCATCGCGTTGGCCGTCATCGCAATCACCCGCGGCGGCATGTTCGCACCGTAGCGCGCACGCAAGCGCCGCGTCGCTTCCAGCCCGTCCATTTCCGGCATCTGCACATCCATCAGGACCACGTCGTAGTTCTGCCGTTCCAGCGCATCGAGCACTTCGATGCCGTTGGCGACCACATCCGCACGATAGCCCAGATGCGCCAGCAATTGCTGCACCACTTTCTGGTTGACGGTATTGTCCTCCGCCACCAGGATCTTGAGCGGCACCGTTTCGGACAGCCTCTCGCTGGGCGCCATCGGCCGCCGCAATGACGTCTGCATGGGTTCGATCCGCATCGCATGCAGCAAGGCGTCGAACAAGGCGGTCGGCTTGATGGGCTTGTTGAGATACGCCGAAAACCTCACCTCGCTCATCTTCGCGTCGCGCGGCCGGTGGGCCACCGAGGTCAGCATAATCAGCGGCAAGGCTTTTTCGTCGCGGTATTTGCGAATCTCAAGCGCGAGGCCGAGGCCGTCCATCTCCGGCATGCTCATGTCGAGTATGCCGACGTCAAACGCATGCCCGTGGCGCACGAGGTCCAGCGCCTCGATGGCCGACGCGGCGGCCGACGGCACCATGCCCCACAGCAGTGCCTGCTTGACCAGGATGCGCCGGTTGGTGCTGTTGTCGTCGACGATCAGCACATGCTTGCCTGCCAGCGCGGAAGAGCGCTCCTGTAGAAAGCTGTGCGCCAGCTGCGACCCGGATGCTTCGGCGACGATGGTGAAGTAAAAGGTCGAGCCACTGCCGACCTCGCTCTCCACCCACATCCTGCCGCCCATGATTTCCGTCAGGCGCTTGCTGATGGCGAGGCCGAGTCCGGTGCCGCCATATTTGCGCGTGGTCGAGGCATCGACCTGGGTGAAGGCCTGGAACAATTCGGCCAGCCGCTCTTGCGGAATGCCGATGCCGGTGTCCTTCACCGCGAAATGCACTTCGTAACCCGCGTCGCCGAAGGGCACCGCTGACACCGATACCACCACTTCGCCGCGATGCGTAAACTTGATCGAGTTCGACAACAGGTTGACGAGAATCTGGCGCAGCCGGGTGACGTCGGAGACCAGCGCTGCCGGCACGCTGTCGTCAATGAAGTACGCGAGGTTGATGTTTTTCTCGCTCGCCTCGGAGGACAACAGATCCAGCGACTCCTCGATGCAGCGCCGCAGGTCGAAGGGCTGCCGCTCGATTTCCAGGCGTCCGATTTCGATCTTGGAATAATCGAGAATGTCGTTGATGATGGTGAGCAGCACCTCGCTGCTGGCGCGGATCGTTTCGGTGTAGTCGCGCTGCTCATCGTTGATGTGCGTGTTGAGCAACAGGCTGGTCATCCCGATGACGGCGTTGAGCGGCGTGCGGATCTCGTGGCTCATGTTGGCGAGGAACATGCTCTTGGCCTGCATCGCGGCCTCCGCTCTTTCCTTGGCCGTTTCCAGCTCGCGTTCATACGCCTTGCGCTTGGAGATGTCGCGCAGAATCACGGTATGAATCGTGCCGCTGTCGGCCTCCAGTTTTGAAATCGATGCTTCCGCCGGAAATTCGGTACCGTCCTTGCGCGCCGCATAAATGACCTGCCGTTCCGCCATCTTGCGCGCCGTCAGGCCAGACTTGTCGAAGCGGTCGATATGCTTGCTGTGTTCAGCGTGATATCGCAATGGCAGCAGCAGATTAAGCGGCTTGCCTTTGACTTCCTCGGCGCTCCAGCCGAAGGTGCGCTCCGCACCCTGATTGAACAAGATGATTCTCTGCGCGCTGTCCACGCAAATGATCGCGTCGTCGGCAATGCTGAGGATGCCGTTGAGTTGGGCGGACGTCAGGTTGTCGTTCATGGTCTGACGGCAGGCAGGCGCTATTTCATTGCGGCAGCTCTTTCCAATCGACACGATCCATTCATGTCATCGAACGCGCATGCTGGTTCGATGAAACGTCGGCGCATCAAGCGGACCGCAACGCGCATTCCGGCGCCGGTCCGCCGCGTGTCGCTGATCAATTGTTCAATTGGAGGCAAGCCAAATGAGAATGGTTCCTTGCATCGGATTATGCGCACGACCGTGCTATATCCGTCCCCGTTTCCTGCACGCGACACGATCACGGAAGAATGAAAAAGTTTCACCTTTTTTCAAGCGATTTAATTTATCCTTGCGCGAAGCGCAAATTACCCATCCTGTACTACTCCACCATGACATCAAACGTTCATCACCAAGCGCGGCCGATCCACAAGATCCTGGTCGCCAACCGTTCTGAAATTGCCATCCGCGTCATGCGCGCCGCCGCCGAACTGGGCATGCGTACCGTCGCGATCTACGCTGCCGAAGACCGCTTCGCGCTGCACCGCTTCAAGGCCGACGAAAGCTATCTCGTCGGCGAAGGCAAGAAGCCGATCGCCGCCTACCTGGACATCGACGACATCATCCGCATTGCCAAGGAAGCGGGCGTCGATGCGATCCATCCCGGCTATGGCTTCCTGTCCGAGAACCCGGATTTTGCCGAAGCCTGCGCCGCGAACGGCATTATGTTCATCGGCCCGCAACCGGAAGTCATGCGTACGCTGGGCAACAAGGTCGCCGCCCGTAACGCCGCGATTGCCGCCGGCGTGCCCGTCATGCCGGCCACCTCGGCCCTGCCGCACGACATCGAAAAGGCAAAGAAACTCGCCGCCGAGATCGGCTATCCGCTGATGCTCAAGGCCAGCTGGGGCGGCGGCGGTCGCGGCATGCGCGTGATCGAATCCGAGGCTGAACTGCCCGGCCAGCTCGAAGTTGCACGGCGCGAAGCCGCAGCCGCTTTCGGCAATGATGAGATGTACCTGGAAAAGCTGGTGCGCCGCGCGCGCCATGTCGAAGTACAACTGCTGGGCGACACCCACGGCAACCTGGTGCACCTGTTCGAGCGCGACTGCTCGGTGCAGCGCCGCAACCAGAAAGTGGTCGAGCGCGCGCCGGCGCCCTACCTCGACGAGGCGACCCGCGCCGAATTGTGCGACGCCGCCCTGCGCCTGGGCAATGCCGTCAATTACACGCACGCCGGCACGGTCGAATTCCTGATGGATGCCGACACCGGCAAGTTCTACTTCATCGAAGTCAATCCGCGCATCCAGGTCGAGCACACCGTGACCGAACAGGTAACCGGCATCGACATCGTGAAGGCCCAGATCCGCGTCTCGGAAGGCGCGAAGATCGGCGACAAGGACGAGCATGACGCCGGCATTCCGGTGCAAGCGGACATCCGCCTCAATGGCCATGCGCTGCAATGCCGCGTCACCACCGAGGACCCGGAGAACAACTTCACCCCCGACTACGGCCGCCTGGTCGCCTACCGCAGCGCGGCCGGCTTCGGCGTGCGTCTCGACGGCGGCACCGCCTATTCCGGCGCGGTCATCACGCCCTACTACGATTCCCTGCTGGTGAAAGTCACCGCCTGGGCGCCGACCTCGGATGAGGCCATCGCCCGCATGGACCGCGCATTGCGCGAATTCCGCATCCGCGGCGTGTCGACCAACCTGCCCTTCCTCGAAAACGTGATCAACCACCCGATGTTCAAGTCGGGCGAATGCATCACCCGCTTCATCGATACCACGCCGGAGCTGTTCCAGTTCGCCAAGCGGCGCGACCGCGCCACGCGCCTGCTGCGCTTCATCGGCGATGTGGTGGTCAACGGCAATCCGGAAATGAAGGGCAGAAAGGGCATCGACGGCATCCTGCCGGCGCCGCTGCTACCGGCCACCGGCAAGTCGGGCCAGATCATTCCGGGTTCGCGCGACAAGTTCAGGGAACTCGGCGCCGAGAAATTCTCGCAATGGATGAAAGACCAGCCGCAGGTGCTGATCACCGACACGACAATGCGCGACGCGCACCAGTCGCTGTTCGCCACCCGCATGCGCAGCGCCGACATGCTGGCCATCGCGCCCTACTATGCGCGCCTGCTGCCGAACCTGTTCTCGATGGAATGCTGGGGCGGCGCCACCTTCGACGTCTCGATGCGTTTCCTGAAGGAGGACCCGTGGGAACGCCTGGCCAGGTTGCGCGAAGCGGTGCCCAACGTCCTGTTCCAGATGCTGCTGCGCGCTTCCAACGCGGTCGGCTACACCAACTATGCCGACAACGTGGTGAAACACTTCGTGCAGCAGGCGGCCGCCGGCGGCGTCGACCTGTTCCGCGTGTTCGATTCGCTGAACTGGGTGGAGAACATGCGTGTGGCCATCGACGCGGTGCGCGATACCGGCGCGCTGTGCGAAGGCGCGATCTGCTACACCGGCGACCCGTTCGATCCGTCCCGCCCGAAGTACAGCCTGCAGTATTACGTCAAGATGGCGAAGGAGCTGGAAAAAGCCGGTGTGAACATCCTTGCCATCAAGGACATGGCCGGCGTGTGCAAACCGAACGCGGCCAAGGCGCTGATCAAGGCATTGAAGGACGAAGTCGGCCTGCCGATCCATTTCCATACGCACGACACTTCCGGCATCGCCGCCGCATCGGTACTGGCGGCGGTGGAAGCCGGCTGCGACGCAGTGGATGGTGCGATGGATGCGATGAGCGGCCTGACCTCGCAGCCGAACCTCGGCTCGATCGCGGCCGCGCTGTCCAACACCGAGCGGGATCCGCTACTCGATAAACAAGCCCTGTTTGCCATCTCGCAATACTGGGAAGGCGTGCGGCGGCAGTACGCGCCCTTCGAAGCCGACATGCGCTCCGGCACTTCCGACGTGTACCGCCATGAAATGCCGGGCGGGCAATACACCAACCTGCGCGAGCAGGCGCGCGCGATGGGCATCGAGCACCGCTGGACCGAAGTGGCGCAGGCGTATGCCGACGTCAACCAGCTGTTCGGCGACATCGTGAAGGTCACGCCAACTTCCAAGGTGGTGGGCGACATGGCCCTGTTCATGGTCGCCAACGATCTCACTCCCAACGAGGTGAAGCATCCGGACAAGGAAATCGCCTTTCCGGAATCGGTGATTTCCCTGTTCAAGGGCGAGCTCGGTTTCCCGCCGGATGGCTTCCCGAAGGAGCTGGAAAAGAAAGTACTTAAGGGCGCCAAGCCGATGGAAGGACGTCCCGGCAAGAACCTGCCGGAAGTCGATCTCGTACAGGCGAAGGCGGACGCGGAAAAGGCCGTCGGCCGCAGCATCAGCGAGCAGGAACTGGCGTCGTATCTCATGTATCCGAAGGTGTTCCGCGATTATGCCGCGCATCGCCGCGACTACGGTGACGTGAGCGTGCTGCCCACGCCGGTATTCTTCTACGGCCTGAAGGACGGCCAGGAGATTTCGGTCGACATCGACCAGGGCAAGCGACTGGTGATCCGCCTGCAGGGCCGTACCGAACTGGAGGAGGAAGGGCAGAGCAAGCTGTTCTTCGAGCTCAACGGCCAGCCGCGCCTGGTGCGGATCGACCGTGCCGGCGCAATGAAGCTGGTCACGCATCCGCGCGCGGAGGATGGCAACGCGAACCACGTCGGCGCGCCGATGCCGGGCATGGTGGTGACGGTCGCAGTCAAGGCCGGCCAGAAGGTCGCCAAGGGCGATCCGCTGGTATCGATCGAGGCCATGAAGATGGAAACCATGATCCGTGCCGAACGCGATGCGGTGGTCAAGCACACGCATGTGAAGCCGGGCGCAGTGGTAGCGGCCAAGGACTTGCTGATCGAACTCACCGATTGAGCAAGCACGGTCATGCCATGAAAAAAAGCCTGCAGCGATGCAGGCTTTTTTATCGGCAAGACAATCGTGGCTGATCAGTAATAGCGATACACGCGATTGTTTTCCACCCGCACGCGCGTGCCGATCTGCAAATCCGCCGCGCTCTCCTGCGTGATGGTCTGATGCGTGCCGTTGTCCAGACGTACGCCGATCTGATACGCCTCACGCCCCTGCGAATTGCGCTCGATCTCGTTGCCGATCATGGCACCGCCGACGACGCCGGCAACGGTCGCGGCCTTCCTCCCGCGCCCTCCACCAACCTGATTGCCGAGCAAGCCACCCACCACGCCGCCGACGACCGCCCCCACACCGACATTGCCGACATTACCGGTGGCGCCGCCCTGGACGAGCTGGATGGAGTCGATCATGCCGTAGGATTGGTAATACGATTGCGACGGGCCGGGATAGCTTTGCACCGGCACCGGATAGGACTGCGACGTGGCAGGCGGGTAATAGCCGGGGCTGGCGCAGCCGGCAAGAATCGCGGCGGCGATGAGGATGGCGGAAGCAGGTGTGCGGCAGGTTTTCATGGCAGTTCTCGCTGATAACGATTTCATTAAAAGCGAAACGGAGAGGCAATGCCAGTGTCTATCGGTAAGGGTTGAAACAAGTTGTTTCGTGCACGGGCTGATTGTCCACGGAAAACACGGAAAGCACGGAAAGGGAAGACCGGTTTCAAGTTCTTCCCGTCTGCACCGATGACGGGAGAATGCCCGGATTTCAGCACGCTTGAAACTTCAATCTTTTCCGTGCTTTCCGTGTTTTCCGTGGACCACTGAACGGCGTTTGCTACTTGGTCTCGAAGGTCGTGACGCCATCCCAATCGGCACCAGGCGGCACGTCGCGGTAGTGCGCAATGCGCTCCAGGTAAAGCATGTACAAGGCCGTGTCGGGATACATCTCGTGCAATTCGCGCAGATGCTGCTCGGCGAGGTCCCATTGCTGTGCGCGCACCAGCTCCAGCGCCTTGTGCCATTTGTCGAGGGCGCCGTGTGTCGCGTCGTCCAGTTCGGACATCCGGCCGAGCGGTTCGAAAATCGGTACCGGCTCGTTTTTTCCCTTCACCCGTACGCGATCGAGTTCACGATAGGCGAATTGCGGCGCGGCGAGCCGGGTCGCTTCGCCGACCGCAATGCCGACGCCGTACACCTTGGTAATGCCTTCCAGCCGCGAAGAGAGATTGACTGCATCGCCCATCACGGTATAGGCGCGGCGGATCTTCGATCCCATGTCGCCCACGCGCATTTCGCCGGTATTGAGACCGACGCCGATCTTCAGGGGCGGCCAGCCGCGCGCGGTGAAATCCTGGTTCAGCTTTTTCGCGCTGGCCTGCATCTGCAATGCGGTCGCCACCGCGCGGCTGGCGTGATCAGGCAAGGCCACCGGCGCGCCCCAGAACGCCATCACCGCATCGCCGATGTACTTGTCGAGCGTGCCGCGATTGCCGCGTATATCTTCCGACATCGCGGTCAGGTACAGGTTGATGTACTCGCGCAAGGCGTTGGGCGTCAGTCCTTCGGAAATCGTGGTGAAGCCGCGCACGTCGCAGAACAGCACGGTCAGCTCGCGGCTCTCGCCCTCCATGTTGTAGCTCTCCGGATTCTCCGCCATCTCGGCGACCAGTTCCGGCGCGACGTATTCGCCGAACAGGTTCACCATCGCGCGACTCTTGCGGAATTCAAACAGATAGCCCCAGGCGAGGCTGAAGATGAACAGGCTGCCGATCAACAGCAGCACCGCCGCAACCGACACCACCCAGTTCAGAGACTGGTACATGTAGAGGTTCAAGCCGAGGACGCCGGCGATCGTCGCGAACGACACCAGGATGGACATGAGCGGCGACAGCACCGGCAGCAGCAGGCCGAGCACGATGCCGACGAGAGCGGTCTCCACCAGCTCCAGCGCCACGCCGAAATCGGGCTCCTGCTTGAAGTCGCCGTCGAGGATCGATGCGATGATGTTGGCGTGCATCTCGACACCGGGATAGTCGATGTTGACCGGTGCCGCGCGCAGATCCTTCAGGCCGGCCGAGGTGGTGCCGACCAGGATGATGCGGTCCGCGAGATCGTCCACCGGCAGGCGCTCCTTGAGGACGTCGATCGCGGAGACATAGCGGAACTGGCCGCCGCGCGGCCCGCCCGGCCCGCGGTAATTGATCAGCGCAGTCAGGTTGCGATCCAGCGGGATGGTGGTCGTATGCGGCTTGCTGTTGAGCTTGATCGCCTTCAGCGCACCGTATTCGCGCAGGGTGTCGCCGGAGAGATGGGTTTCTTCCGCGGTGAAGAAGACCGGCTTCACCCGGCTCGCACCGAGGCCGGCGCGCGCCGTGGCAAGCGCGAGCGATTCATAGAAGCCGTCGCCGACCTGCGCGATCAGGGGAACGCGACGGATCACGCCGTCCAGATCGGGCGTCGGATTCATGAAGCCGCCGCCTCTGGCCGCTTCCTGCAGCACGTCGAGGTTGCCGGTATAGGACCGGTAGACCGATACGTCGATCTCGCGCCCGCCGAGCTGCTCGACGGTGAACACCGGCGGCGGCAGCAGCCCCTTGATGATGGCAGTCGGCTCGTTCGAGAGAAAATAGCCAAGCACCACCGGTCTGCCGTCGAGTGCCATGGCCATGCGCTTGTCATAGTCGAACCTCGGCTTGAGCGCGCGCACCCGTTCGCCGAATCCGGGCACATCCTTCAGCTCCTTGTTCGCCAGCGATTCCAGTGTGTTGTAGCCGGAGCTGGTGTCGGGCTCGGAAAAGATCACGTCGAAGCCGACCGTCCTGACGTGGTACTTGTCGTCGAGCTTCTCAATCAGGCTTGCCACCGTGGCGCGGTTCCAGGGCCAGCGTCCGACTTCCGCGATGCTTTTCTCGTCGATGTCGACGATCACGATGCGCGGATCGAGTTCGCCCTGCTGCACCCGCATGCGCATGTCGTAGATAAAATCGTCGATGCGGCCGATCAGGATGGTCGGCAGGAAGTGCAGTATCTGGAGCGCGGCGATCAGCGTGAAGATCAGGGCCAGCAACCAGCGCGCGCCATATCTGGACAGGTGGCGTCGCACGTTCACTTCCTCCGGTCAGGGCGTGTAGCCGGGAATCTTGCTTTCATCGACTTCATCAATCTGTGCCGGGTCCATGAAGCGCTTTGCATAGTCGAGATACACCTTTTTTCGGATGAAAATGTCGAACAGGTCCGGGTCGATGTGATTGCGCAGCTTGAAGCCGCCGAGGATGTGCAGCGATTCGGTCAGGGTCTTGCCCTTCTTGTAAGGCCGGTCTTTCGCCGTCAGCGCTTCGAAGATGTCGGCAATCGCCATCATGCGCGCCTGCCAGGACATCTCGTCGCCGCGCAGGCCGCGCGGATAGCCCTTGCCGTCCATGCGCTCGTGATGGCCGCCGGCATATTCCGGCACGTCGCTCAAATGCTTCGGCCAGGGCAGCGATTCCAGCATGCGGATGGTGACCGAAATATGGTTGTTGATGATGTCGCGCTCGCGCTGGTTCAGCGTGCCGGCGCGGATCGTCAGGTTGCCGATCTCTTCCTCGCTGAGCAGGTCGCGCTCGTCGCCATCCGGCGCGATCCAGCGGTAGCGGCTGGCAATCTGCGTGACGCGCTTCTGGTCGTCTTCCGACATGGCTTCACTGCCGATATTGGCGCGCCGCAGAAAGTCGCGGTCCGCATCCATGCGGATCAGTTCTTCGCTCAGCATGCGGTTGATTTCGGCATGGCGCTTCGGATCGTTGCCACTGGCGAGCTTTTCCTTCAGCGAGCGGATCTCGGCATCGCGCTTGACGACTTCAAAGCGGGTGTCGACCAGATGGACGCGATCGAAAATGGTTTCGAGCTTGGTGGATTTTTCCACCACATGCACCGGCGTGGTGATCTTGCCGCAATCGTGCAGCAGGCCGGCCAGCCACAATTGCTTGCGGTCGTTCTCGCTCATCTCGAATTCGGCCAGCGGCCCGGCCTCGGTCGCATGCGCCGCGTCGGCCAGCATCATGGTCAGCAAGGGCACGTGATGGCAATGCCGTCCGGTGTGCGGCGATTTCTCGTCGATGCCGATATTGATCAGGGTGACGAAGGATTCGAACAGGTCTTCCAGGCGCAGGATCAACTGCTGGTTGGTGAGCGCGATCGCCGCCTGCGACGCGAGCGCTTCGATGAAGCGCTGGTCGGTGTCGGAAAACGGCTGGGTCTGGCCGGTGTGCGGATCCCTGGCATTGATCAGCTGCAGCACACCGATCAGTTCGCCTTCATGGTCCTGCATCGGCACCGTGAGGAACGACTGCGAATGATAGTGGTAAGTCTCGTCGAACTTGCGCATCCCGGAGAAGTTGAACACGTCGACCTGGTAGACGTCCTGGATGTTCACGGAGACGCCGGTGTTGGCCGCGTATGCCGCCACCGCGCCGAGATTTTTTGCGCCGGTGGAGGTCGTCAGCGGAATATCGGGAATCGCCACTTTATTGCCGCTCAATCCACCCTGGTACATGCCGAGCGTATCGTTGATCGAAATCGAGAAGCACAGGTTCTTCTTGTCGGCGCTGATGCGATACAGGGTGCCGCCGTCGGCATGGGTCATGCTTTTCGCCGTCCGCAGGATTTTCTCCAGCAGCACGGTGGTGTCATGCGTGGTGCTGAGCTCGACGCTGAGCTCGGTCAGCTGCTCCAGCCTCAGCGCGATGTCAGGTTTGTTTTGCTCGGTCATTGCTGTTCAACCGTGTGGCGATGCGCCACCGGAATGGGTGAATGTTGCGCCGCTTCCTTCCCCTCGCCACGCGTCAGACGCGAGTCGCTCAAAACACGAATGTGTCTCCGCACTTGAGCGCCTTGAAGCCGCGTGCCCCGCCTTCGGAGCGCAGCTCCTGCATGATCAGGTCTTCATGTCCCGGCTTCAGGTGGTAGATCAGGAATTCGACGGAAAGTGGTACCGACCGGATATCGGCGAGCAGCGAACGCGGACAGAAATGCAACGAGCGGTTCGCGATCTCCATGTCGGCGTTGGCAAAAGAACAATCCACAATCACTTTGGTGAGCCGTTTTTCCTGTGATAGCGCAGCCCACAATTCGGCGGTGGCGGCCATGTCGCCGGTGAACAGGAAACCGGATTTTGTGTTGTGCACCCAGTAGGCGGATGACCCGGCGGTATGGTTGACCGGGTAGGCGCAGACGATCCTTCCGTCGATCTCGACGCAACCATTGGGATCGATGGCCTCCCAGCGCAGTGTTGGCGTCTCGGGGCTGGGAATGACGGCGAAGTCCGGCCACAGTACCCAGTTGAACAGATGTTTCTTCAGTGAGGCGATGACCTTTTCGGTGGCGTGCACCGTGACCGGGCCGCTCTTTCTGCCCTGGACGGCATCCAGCAGCAGTGCCAGGCCGGCCACATGGTCAAGATGGCAATGCGTGATGAACACATGGTCGATGCGGATCAATTGGTCGATGTCGAGGCTGGTCAGGCCCGTCCCCGCGTCCAGCAGGATATCGTGATCCACCAGCAGGGTCGTGGTGAGGCGTTCGCGTCCGCCGATACCTCCGGCACATCCAAGTACTTGCAACTTCATCGTTCGGCGCCCGTTGATATCGGGTCAGTCATCGTGTGAAACGCATCGGCGGACCTCCATATGCAAACCCGCCCGGCGCGCATTGAAAATAGCTCTCCCATCGTCCTCCCCCGTTTTCTTTTTTGAATGATTGTAGACTGAAAAGGTTCCATTGCGGCTTTTATGTCGCCGCAACGCGGCTGGTCAAAATTAAGCTGATGCCCGTGATACATTTTCGCAACGCGATCCATTATTATTGAAGCTTGGCGCCATCGACGGCAGGCACGGTCATACCCTGCGCATTCGACGGCAAACGATGACGAATGGACAAGATGACATGAGTGCTGTTCTCGGTACCCCCAAAAGCAACGGCAGCCAGGACGATGTCAACACTCGCCTGAACTTCTTCAAGAAACTTCAGGCCGTCACCAACAAGATCCATTCCACGAGCAACGTCGACGAGATCATGCTCGACCTGTCGCAGGACGTGTGCGACCTGTTCAATGCCGATCGCCTCACGGTCTACGCGGTCGCCGAGGACAAGACCTCGATCGTGTCGAAGGTCAAAACCGGTCTCAACTCGATCAACCAGCTCCGCCTTCCGATTTCCGACCAGAGTGTGGCGGGCTATGTCGCGCTGATGCGCAAGGTGGTCAATATCCGCGACGTCTACGACGACGCCGAGCTGAAGACGCATTCGCCCGAACTGCACTTCCTGCGCGAAGTGGACCGCCGCACCGGCTACCGTACCAAGCAGATGCTGGTGGCGCCGATCATCGACGAACGCAACAACGAGTTGCTCGGCGTGGTCCAGCTCATCAACAACCGCGACGGCACCACTTTCTCCGCCATCTCGGAAGACGGCATCAAGGAGCTGGGCAAGACGCTGGCGATCGCCTACACGCAGCGGCTGCGTCCGCCGCCGGTGATCCGCTCGAAGTACGACCAATTGATCGCCGAGGCTGTACTGTCGGCGGCCGAGCTGGAGCTTGCGTCCCGTTCGGCGCGCCGCAAGAGCGACGACATCGAAGCCGTCCTGGTGAAGGAGTTCCAGGTCAAGCTGCCGGTGATCGGTCAGGCGCTGGGCAAGTTCTTCGGCGTGCAGTACGAACCCTTCAAGGCCGACCGAGTCAAGCCGACCGACCTGCTCAGGAATCTCAAGCGCGACTTCGTCGAGCAAAGCCAGTGGCTGCCGATCGAAGAGAACACGGAAGGCGTGGTGATTCTCGCAACCGATCCCGAACAGGCGAGGAATGCGCGCATCATCAACAGCATTTTTCCCAAGGCGAAGCTGGTCTACCGGGTGACGACGAATGCCGAGTTCCGCCAGACCATCGACCAGTTCTTCGGCGCCGAAAGCGAAATGGGCTCGGTCGGCGAACTGCTGTCGGGCATGGAGGACAGCGACGAAGACGGCGTCGAACTGTCCGAAGCCGATCTGTCCGCGGCGGCGGAAAACGAGCTGGTCAAACTGGTCAACAAGATCATCATCGATGCCTACCGCCAGAACGCGTCCGATATCCATATCGAACCGCGCCCCGGCAAGGAAAAGACGATGATCCGCTTCCGCAAGGACGGCTCGCTCGAACCCTACATCGAAATTCCGTCCAGCTACCGCAATGCGATTTCCGCGCGCATCAAGATCATGTGCGACCTCGACATCTCGGAGCGCCGCAAGCCGCAGGACGGCAAGATCAAGTTCAAGAAGTTCGGCCCGCTGGATATCGAATTGCGCGTCGCGACCATTCCCTCGGCCGGCGGCGTCGAGGATATCGTGATGCGTATCCTGGCGGCGGGAGAACCGATTCCGCTCGACAAGCTGGGCGTGCTGCCGCACAACCTGGAGCGGCTCAAGAGCGCCGTCAGCAAGCCTTACGGCCTGTTCTTCGTCTGCGGCCCGACCGGTTCCGGCAAGACGACGACCCTGCATTCCGTCCTCCATTTCCTGAACACGCCGGAAACCAAGATCTGGACCGCCGAGGATCCGGTGGAAATCACGCAAAAAGGCTTGCGCCAGGTGCAGGTCAACCGCAAGAGCGGGCTCGATTTCGCCACCGCGATGCGTGCCTTCCTGCGCGCCGATCCGGACATCATCATGGTCGGCGAAATGCGCGACAAGGAAACGGTGTCCATGGGCATCGAGGCATCGCTCACCGGTCATCTGGTATTTGCCACGCTGCATACCAACAGCGCGCCGGAATCGATCGTGCGCCTGCTCGACATGGGCATGGATCCGTTCAACTTCGCCGACGCCCTGCTGGGCGTGCTGGCGCAGCGGCTGGCCAAACGCTTGTGCTCGAACTGCAAGATGGCTTACGAGCCCTCGAAGGAAGAGCTGCAGCTGCTACTGGCGGAATACTGCGAAGAGCTGCGGAACACGACGGCCTTCGTCAAGGATGAATCCGCTGCGAAGCAGGCTGTCCTCGATCAATGGACGAAGAACTACGGCGACAGCCAGGGCCGCTTCACGATGTACAAGGCGGTCGGCTGCGACCAGTGCAGCAACGGCTACAAGGGTCGCGTCGGCCTGCATGAGCTCATGCTCGGCACCGACCGCTTGAAGAAACTGATCCAGGAGCACAACCGGGTCGCGGTCATGCTCGCGACGGCACTGGAAGATGGCATGCTGACACTGAAGATGGACGGCATCGAGAAGATCCTGTCCGGGATTACGGATATCAAGCAGGTGCGTGCGGTCTGCATCAAGTGACCACGCTCAGTCGTGATCGAGGTACTCCACCAGTTGTCCGCTGACGCCGCGCAGCCGCTGACTCATCAGCTTGCCAAGCTTGGCCAGGATATGCGCCGCAAGTCCCGGTCGCTCGGTGATAATGCGGTGATAGTTGTCCTTGGTGAGCAATAACAGCACGCTGCCCCGGCTTGCGATACAGGTTGCAGAACGCTCAACGCACCTCGCAATCCACAGCACCTGCCTTGCCACCGCTGGAGGCGCCGCCCTGCGGCCCCGGACTGCTCGAGAAACTCGGCGGCGGCGTGAACTGGATGCCCGGGTTGGCCGGCAGAATCACCGGCGGCTGGTGGAGGCTCGGCGTATAACCGAACTGCCCCGCCGCAAAATTCTGCGTTCCGGCGCCATTGCTCAGGTGGATCATGCCGTCCAGCACCTGCACGTACAAGCCTGGTGCGCGGCCGCCGCTGATACCGCCCGCAGGAGGCGGCGCATTCTGCGCCAACCGCAGCGGCAACACCTCCAGCGGCGCAGCCTGCATGGGCATGTCGCTGCGGATGTCATCCGTCGCAGCCGGGTAGGCGGCCGGTGCGAGGGCCGCCATGCTGGCCAGGCCGTAAGCCGCCACTGCACCGTCTTCCGGCGGGATGTATTCGGCGATATAGGTCGTGCCGCGAATGCCGATGGTGGCCGTCGGCGTGTTCACGCCAACCCGTTCCTTGCTGCGCTTGCCCAGCGCGCCGGTCACGGCACGCAGGCCGCCCTTGACCAGGCTAAAGGTCGCGCTGTCTTTCTCCTGCTTGTCTTCCTCAAAGACGAAGCTGTCGATCTTCAGCTGTGAGTTGGGACGCAGCGTGATTTCGCTGTTGTCGATGAACTTGACGCGCGCATAGGTCTCCTTCTCGCTGATCAAGGTATCGCCCTGCTCCACCGTCGATTTGACCGCGAGGATCTTCACGGTGCCGTCCGCTTTCTTGGCCAGCAAGGCACCACTCAGGTTCACAACCGTACCCGCCACCTGTCCGGCGAATGCGAGGCCCGCCGACAGGAGCAAGACCAGCAATGCAAGTGCCTTGGCAGTTCGATCAACAATATGGCGAGCGGATCGGGCCAGGACGCGCGCAGCGCCAGCCCACGCGGAGTACGCAGCGCGCCGCAAACCCGAAGACCGGTCCGCGCAGTCGTTTTTCAACAGGCTGCTAGTTGCAATACATTTTCTTGGCGGGTTCATTTTTCTTCACTCCATCGTCTTTCGGACCGGCGGTGTCTTTCCTCTCGTCCTTCTTCTCTTCACTCTTCGGGCCGTCAGACGTGCTGGACGTACTCGATGTGCTGCTTGCGCTGGTCGAACTGCTCGTACCACCGGGGGTGGAGGAAGCGCTCCCACCCGCAGCCGGCGTCTTCGGCGTGGTCGTGCTTGTTGGCGGCGGGAGCAGGCTCATCGTTTGCGTGGTCGCCGTGACAACGGCATTGATAGTCGACGTGACGGTGGTTGTCACCACTTCCGTGCTTGCCGGCGTACTCGGAGGCAATACCGTCGTGCATTCCGGCAGCGAGGGATTCGTCGTGCACAAGCTCGCGGCCGGCATGACGACGCTGCAACCGGCAAGCGTCGGTGTCGCCGTGCATTGCGCGATGGTCGGCAGGACCGCCTTACACCCGGCCAGGTTCAGGTCCACCGTACATAGGTCAATGCTTGGCAGGACCGCGCTGCAGCCGGCAAGCGTCGGGGTTGCAGCGCAGCTTGCCAGAGACGGCAGCACCACCGCACAGCCTGTCAGAGCGGAATTGGCCGTGCACTGTGAAACGGTGGGCAGCACAGCCGTGCAGCCGGCAAGCGTCGGCGTCACGCTGCAGCTAGCCAGCGAAGGCAGAACCACGCTGCAACCGGCAGCTGTCGGGGATGTCATGCAGGTGGTGAGCGAGGGCAGCACTGCCGTGCATCCCGTGGTCGTCGGCGACGTGATGCAAACCGACAGGGACGGCAGCACTGCGGTACAGCCAGTCATTGCCGGCGATATCGTGCAAATCGCGAGTGAAGGCAGCACCGCGCTGCAACCAGGCAGCGTTGGCGTTGCCGTACATTGCGCGATCGTTGGTAAAACTGTCGTGCAACCGGCCAGCGTCGGCATGTCCGTGCACTGGCTTAGCGTTGGCAACACCGCCGTGCAACCCGCTAGCATCGAATTGGCCGTGCAATCGCTCAAGCTTGGCAGAACCGCCGTGCAACCCGACAACGTCGGCGTGGCCGTGCACTGGCTCAATGTCGGCAACACTGCCGTGCAACCCGCTAGCGTCGGCATGCCGGTACAGTCGCTCAGGGTCGGCAGAACTGCCGTACAACCCGACAATGTCGGAGTTGCCGTGCATTGGTTCAACGTCGGCAGCACCGCTGTGCAGCCGGACAAGGTTGGCGTAGCCGTGCATTGGCTCAGCGTAGGCAACACTGCTGTGCAACCCGCGAGCGTCGAATTAGCCGTGCAATCGCTCAAGCTTGGGAGGACTGCCGTGCAGCCCGCTAGCGTCGAATCGGCCGTGCACTGACTCAAGGACGGCAGCACCGTCGAGCAGCCGGACAGGTTAGGATTGGCAACGCAGTCGGACAAGGTGGGGGGTGGCGGGGGTGGCGGAGGCGGGGGCGCATTCTGGTTGGACATTTGCGTGACCGACGATCCCGCCACCGTGCTGCCCGCGGCAATATTGATTGCGTTGCCCGCGACCAGCGTCACGGTATTACTCGTGGAAACCGTGGCGCCGGCAGCGATGGTCAGCTGGTCGGTCGTCTGACCACTCGAACCTGCCGTAAGCGTAATCGGCCCCGAGGCCGACTGCACAGCTCCGTTGACGTTCAGCGGACTGTGCGCCGTCAGCGTAATCGCCCCGCTTGCCGTCGATACCGTCTTGGCCGCACCCACCGTCAGCGCGCCGGTGTTCTCGATCTTGATCGCTCCGGCCCCGCCAGCCGCCGTCTGCTGGACGTCGTCCAGTGTCAGCGGCAGCGAATTGGTGATTGCGATATCGCCGCTCGCCCCTGTATTCGTCGCGGCCAGCGTGCTCACGCTCGTTCCGAGCGTCATGCCGTTCGCAGCGGATGCAACGAGTACGCCGCCGGCCACGGTCCCAGGCCCGCTGATTGCTCCCGATGACATCAGTTGCACGGTGCCCGTTCCGGCATTGATGCCAGGCATGCTGTAGGTATCGCCCGCAACCGTTCCGTTTGCATTGAACACGGAAAGGTCCGCGCCGTTGGAAAAGGAGAAGCTGCCTCCGTCGGTCTTGCCTGCCAGGTTCGTCACGGCGTTGCCGCTATTGGTGAGCGAAACCACGTCAGTACCGCCGGCGCGCACGCCGAGATCCTGGACGTTGATCGCTGTGCCGCCGGCCTGGCTCACACCGCCGCCACTCAGCAGGCCGATGCGCGTCGTCGCTGCATTGCGATCGGTTACAGTACTGCCGCCCACTGTGATGCCAGCCACGTAAATATCGCCAGTGGGATTCACCGTGTCCTCGGTGCCGATACCGACCACCGGCGTGACGAGCTGATACAGATTCGTGACTGTCAGGCAACCGCCATTCAACGTGGTATTGCAGACCAGGGAGCCCACGGTGATCGGACGGCCGGAAGAATACGGACGCACCGAGACGCTGCTCGCAGTCACTGAATTGTTCAGTGTGATGCCGTCGGTTTTGAAACCCACGCCGCCGGTTCCCGCGGCAATTGCCTGGCTGACGGTAACAGCAGCGTCCGCGACGCTCGTTTCGAGTTCGAGCGTCGTGTTGTTGGTGTTGATGCCGTTGATCGCATTGCCTGCCACGCCGGTGAGCGACGCAATGTCGAGACTGGATGCGGTGCCGACCATCGATTTGCCAATGCCCGCGCTGTTGGTATTCAGATTGACGGCAAGCTTGCCGAAATTGTTGTTGGTATTGGGCAGCTTGACATCACCCGCCGCTTCCAGCACCAACCCGCCGCCGTTGGCCCAGACTGCATTCGGATGGACGAAATCGCCGTTGGAAATCGCCGCCTGCGAAATGCCGGCGGTATCGGATTTCAGTTTGATGGTGCCGGTATTCTGCGACACCGTGATGCCGCTTTGAGCGTGCACCGTGTCGACCGCTATCTGGTTCAGCGAGCGGTATATGAAATCGCCGGTCGTCGCAGTGCCGGCGATGATGCCAACATTGTTCGACTCCGGCAGGTTGACGCTCGCGCCCTTCACGGCAAGGCTGCTCACGCTGTCGATTGTCGCTCCCGCTGCCTGGGTGACATTGCCTGTTGCAACGAGATCGAGCACAGGTGCGCCCATGCTGGTGAGCGCACTCGAGATGTTGATGCCTGTGCCGCCAGCGCCGGTGCTGTCAATGCGCAGAATGCCGGCATGAATCGCACCGAGTTCGGCGGTGGAAAGTTCAAGCTTCGGATTGGCATCGCCAGTACTGCCGAGATCGATATCGCTGTCGCTGCTGAGCAGCACAAAACCGGTGCCGCTTCCGGCGTTGATGGTCGGCGTACCGCTATCGACGAGGCTCATCTTCTGGGCCGTCAGAAAGATCGGGCCGGCGGCCGTGATATTGCCGCTGTTCGTGAATTTACCGACCGGCGCCGATACCGTGATGCCGCCGGACGACGCAAGCGTATTGCTGTTCAGGATATCGCCTGTGGTCGCAGTCATTTGAAGCGACGAGGTGACGTTGATCGCGCCGCTATTCGTCAACGTCCCTTGTCCGGCGGTCAGAATTGCCTGGTTGCCGGAGAGCGCCGCGCTATTCGTCAGGCCGCCTGTGTCGCCGCTCAGGGACACCACTCCGCCGGCGGTCACTTGCCCGCCATTGGACAGCGTATTGTTGCTCGATATCAGGGATACGTTGGTACCGGCATTGATCGCCGCGGTATTGCTGACCGTGCCGGAGGTCGAATACAAGCCGACCGCCCCGCTGGCCGACGTGAGCGCACCGGTATTGAAAACCGCGCCGGACGCCGAGGAAATCGTCAGTGCGGAATCGGTCGTGATCTGCGCGTTGTTCGTCACCGTGCCCAAGGTCGATGCAATGCTGATTGCCGGCGCCTTGATGACATTGCCGCCGGCGGTCGTGAGCGCGCCGTCCACGGATTGCAGAGACAGGCTGCCGGTCAGCTTGCCGGGGGTCTTGAGATCCAGGGAACCGGCCGTATCGAGCGTGGTTAGGCCGGCGCCCTGGATCAGCAGCTGTCCGCTGGTGGCAATGTTCGCCAGCTCCGACGTGCCCAGTTCGAGCAGGCCCGCAGTGATATTGGCACTATTGGCACCGCTGCCGATCTTGATCGCTGACGCCGCGCTTGGCATCAGCGTCACATTGCCGGTGCCGGCATTGATCGCGCCTAGCATCTGGATATGGTCGGCGGTCATGTTAATGGCGCCGCCGCCGCTGTTGATCTGCGTGACTGCCGCGATGCCGATCTTCGCGTCGGGATTCGAGGAATAGAGTGTAATCGCACCGCCGTTCGAGTTGATCTCCGGCGTGGACGATGTGTAGACGTTGATGCCGCTTAATCCATTCAGATAGATTGCCCCGTTATTGCTGTTGATGGGGGCGTGCACCTCAATGGTATGGTTGACATCCGTCGCGACGGCGATTTCTCCGCCGGAACCGAGATTCTTCACACCATAACCGACGGCCCCGATGTCGGAGATCGACAGGTTCGAGCCGCTGTTGCTAATGCGAATCGGACCGGTGCCGGTGTTAAGCGCGTTGACCGAGCTGACCTGCGTCGTCATCGCATTGGTGGAGGCGGTACCGTAGATGCCGGTGGCCGCCGTCATCTTTAGTTGATTACCGTAGATGGTCTTGCCGTTTTGCAGACTGATGGCATCTCCGGATTTCAAGGTGACGTTGCCGTTTGTGCCTCCGGACCCGCGTGCGTCAATATGGGCCCCGCCCAGCGTCATGTAGCCGCCCGAGGTCAGGGAAATATTGCCACCGTTGCCGCCGCCCGGGGTCGTCGCAGCGCCGCGCAACACCACATTGCCGCTGGCATTGACCGTAATTGCGCCTCCGGCGGTTCTCAGCGTACCGACGTCGATTGTGGCAGCCTGCGGTGACGCCCCCGTACCGGTTTCGAGCGTGATCGTGCCGGTTCCCTGGGTCTGGAACACGAGATTGGAAGAATCGACACTGTTGACGAGATTGATGCCGATGGTGCCGGAACCGTCACCTGATGCATTGCGGGTGCGCATGATCAGGTTGGAATTGGACGGCAGAGTGACGGTACCGCCGAAGCTTCCCACCGCGCCAATGTAATCGGTCGCCTCGAGCACGATGTTGGTGCCGGCTGCCATACCTTCGAGTTCGGACTGGTAGACGTTCGAGATGCCAGCCGACGTAAGATCACTGTCGGCGAAATTGACGGTGCCGGCTGTCGCGTTGCCTTGGAATGTAGTATTGCCGTCGGGTGTGGCGGCACCGTCACCGGAGCCGCCGACGATGGTGATCGTCGCAGGATCGAGCAATAGCGTCCCGCCCTTTCCCTTCGACGCCGCGACATTCACTGCAGCGTGGTGTTCAAGCGTCTGCTTGCCCGAGGATTCGACAAAGCCACCATCGCCGCCCTGAGCGCCGCCGCGAGCGGAAATGTTGCCGTAGTTGCGGGTCACTTCGTCGGACCAGACGATCACCTTGCCGCCGTTGCCGCTGTCCGTTGCGTCAGCCTTGATGTCGGCGCCGCTGCCGACGTAAGTCCGTCTTGCATTCGGAACCGCTGCGTTCTCGCCATGATAGTCGCCCCCCACCAGGACAGTGCCGCCCCCGGTCCTGCCGCTCGCGTCGACACGCGCGCCGCCGGCCAGCCCGACCCGGTCGCCCAGAACGTCGATCTCGCCGCCGCGTCCCTCGCCGGTGGCCGTCGTCACGCTGCCCGTATCCAGAATGGTGTCGCGGCTCGCCTTGAACACGATCTTGCCGTTCTCGCCCACCACCGCGCTGTTGGCATTGACGATGCCGCGTTGATGAATCAGCGCGCCGTAGATGCCGGTCTTGCCGCCTTGCGCGATGATACGGCCGAGGTTGATCGCTTCGTTTTCGGGTGCGCTGAGCACCACATGCAGAGCCGGGTTGGCGCTGTCGACGAGTTGTACCGTATGGCCGGCTGCCAGCAGCACTTCGCCCTTGGGTGAAGTAATGATGCCGCTGTTTTCCACGTTCGGCGCAATCAGCAGCACCTGTCCGCCGCTTGGCGTGGTGATGGCGCCCTGGTTCTGAATCCGGCCGGCGGTGCTGCCCGCCTGGAAGTTCATGCGGCCCAGCAGAAAGTCTTCGTTACTGAGGTGCAGCGTGGACGCGATCAGGCCGTTGACGTCGACCTGCGCGCCCTGTCCGAACAGGATGCCATTCGGATTGATCAGAAATACCTTGCCGTTCGACTGCAGTGCGCCGAGGATCGCGGAGGGATCGCCGCCGGTCACGCGGTTCAACACGGCGCTGCCGGGATTTTGCTGGAGAAACCGCGTGAGCTCGCCTGGGTTGATCGAGAAATTCTGCCAGTTGATGATCGCGCCGGGCGTATTCGTGATGGACAGCGTGTTGCCCTGCGTGACGAAGCTCGCCTGGCCGTTGACGACTTGCGGGCCTATCGGATTGGCGAGGAGGTTGCCGGCAAAACAACCGGCGATCAGCAGTGGCAGTGCGCGACGGCGCAGACTTGCTGCATGTCCTGCAGCACGATGTTGACGCTTCATGATGTTCATGTTGTCCCCTGCTAATACGACAATGCGATCTTGACGTGCAGTCGCCTGTCGCCCTTGCTCCGTGTATTCCCGGCGTCGATGACCTGGCCATAGTCCAGCTGCAGCGCCATGGTCTTGCCTGCGTTGAGACGCAGGCCCAGCCCGGCGCTTCCGATCGAGACCGTCGACGGCGCGATGCCGTTGTTTCTGAGTTGCGCCGTGTCGTAGAACGCCAGCATGCGGCATTGCGCCCACGCATCCTGACTGCCTGCGCACAGCTCAGGCGTGTACACTTCGGCGCTCGCCATGTGGCCGATGTCGTTGGATGCATCGCGTTCAGTGAAACCCCGCACCGAGCTCGCGCCGCCTGCGCCGAACTGTTCACCGGGGATAAGGACGTCGTTCGTGTATTGACCCGACAGGGACAAGTGCAATTGCCAGGCCGCGGGCAAGACCCGGCTGTAGTCGGCGCTGTAGCGCAGGATGCGATAGGCATCCTCGGCACCCGGGCGCGCCGCATTGAAATCGCGGCTGCCGCCCTTGCCGCCGCCGGGAATATTGCGCAAGGCCGTGAGGTTGAAGTTGACGGCGTTTTCCGCCCCGCTCCAGCTGCCGGCGTAGGCAACGCTGAGCGGGTGGACCGTGACGTCGTTGCCCAGTTGCGCCCCCTGCAACAACACGCTGTTATTGAAGGCCTTGTGGTCGATCCCGTAGATGAACCTGGAGTCGTAGTCGCCTTTGCGTCGCAAAACCTGGTTGTAGCGCCCGCCGACGACCGTGCCGCGCCCGCTCACTTGCAGGTTGACGATACCGGCCAGCACCGAACCGGAATCGACATTCGAATAACTGCCGAACAGATCGATCGAATCGCCCAGCGCATACAGGGGAATGTGATAACCCACGCCGTACACGCCGATCTTGCTCGGATGCTCCAGCGTTGTCGTGTACTGCAGGCTCAGCACCTGGTCGCGATCGGCGATGTTGGCGTGCTGGTATTGCAGTGTCAGTTGCGATTCACCGGTATTCTTGTTGCCGCTGTTGTCCAGGCTGGCCGAAAGTTTCCACGGCTTGTCGTCGGTCACCTTCAGCGTGGCGTCGATGTCCTCGTCGCCACTTTGCAATTGCAGCGCGGTCTTCTTGGCGGGATTTTCGTTGGCCAGTCTGAGGCTGGCCGACACCCGACCGATGTTTGGCGTACGGCCTTCCACCAGGCCGGGCAGGCTGTTGCGAATATTGGCTTCGCTGAAATGCTGATTACCTTCCACGCGCACTTTGCCGAGCCGGGTTTCCACCACCTGCAGCTTGACCACGCCCTGATTCAGCTCCTGCTCTGGCAAGGCAACCTGCACGACATTGAAGCCGAGCCGGTGATATTCCGCTTCCAGCGCTTCCAGCGCCATCTGCACATCCCCGAAGTTGCGATCCTTGCCTGCGAAGGGTGCGACGGCACGTTCGACCGCTTGCGTAGTGAGCAAGGTATTGCCGCTGACCTCGAAACGCTTGATCTCGAAACGGCCGACCTCGTCCGGCGCATCCGCTGCCGCAACGGGAAACACCGACACGGCAAACGCCGCACCGACCAGCAGGCGCGAAATATGATTTCTCATAGGTGATCACTCTAGGGGTGGTGCTGTATTTTTTATCGCCGCCGGGCTTCCCCGATATCGGCCGTTTGTCTAGTCGAACTATAACGCATGCCATTGATGCATCTCAAAATTGTTGTATTTTTTTCAGCAAAATTTCCCGGCATTTTGGTCACAGCGCACAACTCCGCAAACGCGTCCGGGACGGTAGCGGTTTCAGTGGCTTCCAAGGGGTGAAAGCGGTATTCGCGTTGAACCGTGCCTGCCGCCGCAAGTCATATAGGCAACCGGCGGCTCATGGCCGTACCGTTTGGCTGTTTCCGGAACGATGGAAGCGCAGACGGTGGATTGCGTCGGGTCATCCTGCGCGTTTTCGCTTGTCGTTCCATGAAGGGCCAGGGGGATGAGGCTGATCAGCAAATTCATTGCGCAGGCGGGCAACCGACCGCAACCCGACTGGGCTGCGGTCGGCACCTACCTCATGCGCTTCACGATTGCAGCAAGTGCTTATTTCCTCCTTGCCCGGCTCTCGGTCCACTTCGCCTTCCTTCCCGAGCTCACCAGCCCGTTCTGGCCGCCGTCCGCGGTCGCCCTGTTCGTCTGTCTCGCATGGGACATGCGCTACGCGCCTGCAATCTGGTTCGGGTCGATGCTCAACTCATACACCTTCGGCGCGCCCTGGTCCGCCGCGTCCGTCTTCGGCATCAGCTCCGCGCTGGAAGCCTGCATGGCGGCCTATCTGATCCAGCGGCTGTACCGCAACCGCGCCGATTTCATTTACCACGGACCGATCTTCCGTTTCATCGGCATCATTTTGCTTAGCGCGCTGATCGGCGCATCGATCGGGGCGATCGGTATTCGCATTGCCAGCCATCCCTCGACGTCCGCCTTGTTGCAAAGCTGGGTGACCTGGTGGCTGGGTGATGCGACCGGCATAATCATCGTGCTGCCGCTGCTGCTCGCATGGAACATCCGTGTCGGTATCAATTGGCATGCAGGAAAAATCGCGGAAGCCATCGCGTTTTTGATCCTGCTACCAACTATTACTCAGTTCGTCTTTGGCGGATTTCTCGGACGCTGGCCGGTCGCCTATCTTTCCATTCCCTTTTTCCTGTGGGCCGCCTTCCGGTTCAACCTGCCGACGGTCACCTGGACGACTGTCGTCGTCTGCGCCATCGCCGTCTGGAACACCGCGAACGGCAACGGCCCATTTGCAAGCAACGACATGAATGCTTCGCTGCTGCTGCTCATGATTTATTTCAGCGTGGTCGCCACCATGAGCCTTGCGCTTGCCAACGAGATTTATCAACGAAGCCTGGCGGAAACTACCCTGCGCAAGGAACGTGATGGCATGGAACAGCAGGTGCGCCAGCGCACCACGGATTTGCAGACAGAGATCGAGGAGCGCAAGCATTTCGAACAGGAACTTGCATCGCGCGAGCGCCAATTGGCCGAGGCACAGCGCGTGGCGCAGATCGGCAGCTGGAACTGGGACGTCGATTCGGGCGTGGTGACCTGGTCGGACCAGCTTTACAGCATCTACGACGTGAACAAGGAAAGCTTCGTCGTCTCACCGTCAAGCTGCCAGCCCCACATTCACGGCGACGACGTTGCCCCGTTGAAGCGGGTCATCGATCAATGCCTCGAAACCGGGCAGCCGTTCAGTGTCGACTACCGCATCATGTTGAAAGACGGCTCGCTGCGCTACGTCACGGCGCGCGGCCGAGGCGACAGGAACGGCAGCGACCGCGTCGTGCGCATGTTCGGTACCGTGCAGGATGTGACCGACGCCAGACTCGCCGAACTCTCGCTGCGCGAAGCCGAAGAGCGCTATCGCAAGGTGGTCGAGTTGTCGCCGGATGCGATCCTAGTCCAGCAGGATGGCGTCTTCGTCTTCGCCAACGGCGCGGCAATGACACTGCTGGGCGCCAGCAACGCCAGCCAGATCGTCGGCAGGCCGTTGGCCGATTTCCTGCACGCCGATTTCCATGCCCTGAAGCAGGAGCGCATCGCGCGCTTGCAGGAAGGCGAAACCTTCTCGTCGCTCGACGAGAAGTTCATCCGCCTGGACGGCAGTTTGGTCGATGTCGAGGTCAATTCCTCGCCTTTTCTCCATCGAAGCCGCCGCGCATCGCTATTCATCATGAGAGACATAACAGAGCGCAAGAAAACCGCCGAGCAACTGGCCTATCTCGCCCATTACGATTCGCTCACCGGTTTGCCCAACCGCATGCTGTTTCACCAAAGGCTGGAGCATGCGCTCACCATCGCCGCGCGCCCCGGCCGGTCGCTGGAGCTGCTGTTTCTCGATCTCGATCGCTTCAAGAATATCAACGACACGCTCGGCCACGGCACGGGTGACCGCGTGCTGCAGGAAACCGCGTCCCGGCTTCAGGGAATCCTGCGCGAATCGGACACCGTGGCTCGACTCGGCGGCGACGAGTTCGTAGTGCTGGTGGAAAACGTCGATGAGCCGCATCGCGGCGGCACCATCGCCGAAAAGATCCTGGCGGCCTTCGCCCCACCCTTCTTACGCGAATCCACTCCGCTCAACATCACGACCAGCATCGGCATCAGCAGCTTTCCCGACGACGGCACCGACGCCGATGCGCTGCTGAAAAATGCCGACGTCGCGATGTACCGCGCCAAGGAAATGGGGCGCAACAATTTCTGCTATTACTCGCCCGAACTGAACCGCCATACCGCCGAGCGTCTGTCGCTCGAATACGCGCTCAGCCATGCGCTCGAACAAGGGCAGCTCAGCTTGTACTACCAGCCCAAAATCGATGTCGTCAGCAAACTGATCATCGGCATGGAAGCGCTGCTGCGCTGGCGGCACCCGACGCTCGGCATGGTGCCGGCGCATCAATTCATTCCGGTCGCCGAAGACACCGGCCTGATCAAGCCGATCGGCTACTGGGCGATCCGCATGGCGTGCAAGCAAAACAGGCATTGGCAGGACACCAGTCCGGCGCGCCTGAAGGTTGCGGTAAATCTGTCCGCGCGCCAGCTTGCCGACGAAAAGCTGGTCGAAAACATCGCGGAGATACTGCGCGACACGGAACTCGATCCGCACTATCTGGAACTGGAAATCTCCGAAAGCGCGGTGATGGCCAATCCGGAAAAGGCCGTCAACATCCTGAATGCGCTGCGCGACCTCGGGGTCAGCATCGTGATCGACGATTTCGGGATCGGCTACTCGTCATTCGCCTATCTCAAGCAGTTTCCGATCCGCTCGGTCAAGATCGACCGCTCATTCATGCAAGGCATTCCCGCCAATCGTGACGATTCGGCTGTTGCCAAAGCCATCATCAGTCTCGCGCACGGCCTCGACTGCAGCGTGATTGCACAGGGCGCGGAGACGCAGCAGCAATACGACTTCCTGCGCGAGCATGCCTGCGACAGCGTGCAGGGTTTCTATTTCAGCGAGCCGATGCCGGCGGACAGTTTCGCCGACTTGATCAAGGTGCAATCCAATCTGCACCTGCATTGAACGCGTACAGAACAGTGGCTCAGGCGCGCCGCCACACGATCAGTCTGTTGTGCGCCGGCATTTCATAGTCGCGCTTCAATGCCAGTCCGTGCCCGGTTGCCATGCGGTCGACTTCCTCGAAGTCGCGTATGCCCATATGCTCCGCCTGCGCCTTCAGCGACGCATCGAAAACGGCATTGCTCTCGCTGGTGAATTGTCCGCCATAGTTGAACGGGCCGTAGACGCAGGCCAGCCCGCCCGGGCGCAAGACGCGCGCGATGCCGGCAAACATCGCGCACACCTCTTCCCACGCCATGATGTGACAGGTGTTGGCGGTGAACACCGCGTCGTACTGCTCCTGCGGCCAATGGTCCGCCGAGGAAGTATCGAGCGTCAAGGGCGACAGCACATTCGGCAGACCGGCCTCGTTCATCCAGGCATGGATGCTTGCATGATTCTGCGGGAGATCGCTGGTCTGCCAGGTGACATGCGGCAGATGCGCGCCGAAATAGACCGCGTGCTGCCCTGTCCCGCTGCCGATTTCCAGCACGCGCGCGGGATGAGGCAGCAACTCGCTCAGCACCGCAAGAATAGGTTGGCTGTTGCGTTCGCACGCAGCGGAGAATTGTTTGGTCATGGCAAATAGATGGCGTAATTTAATCGGTCTGGCCCTTCATTCAACGAGGCATGTCCTGTCCGGTCGCATCGGCGGCGCGGTTGGGTTTCTCGCGCTCACCCGGCATCTTCCGTCGTCCCCAGCATCCGCGCCACCCGCGATCGCATTCGCTCCACGTGCGAACCCTCCCAATATACCCGTGAGCACCCCTGGCACTCGAAGAAGCGCTCATAGAACTCCCGGCTGTGCAGCGGCACGCGGTGCCCGACGACTTCCTTGTCGATCTGTTTCAGCTCGCCGCCGCAGGTCAGGCAGCGGCTGAACGCGCGCGCGGATTGGGTGAGATCGTAGCGACTGATGACTTCCATGACCTGCGCGTCGCTGGACCTTGAATGCAGATAGCAACCGCGCACGATTTCCTTCCTGATCAGCAGATCGCGATCGCGCGTGAGCACGATGCGGTCTTCGTCGGCGGCAACGCGTGCGACTTCCGCATCGCTGTAGTCGTTGCGGTAAAGAACATCAAAGCCGAGCATGCGCAGATGTTTCGCAAGCTGTCCCAGGTGTGCATCGGCGATGAAACGGGCCATGCCCTTGGTCGCCGGCCGCAACCGAACAAGCGGCGTGACATCGATCGAGGAAAAGCCTGGGTAGACGCTGACATGTTCCCCGTCATGCAAGCGCCAGGAAAAATCCACCGACGCACCGTCGACCAGGATCAGTTCAACCTCCGTGTGCGGAACGCCGAGGACTTCGATCATGTGCTTGACGCTCGCATCGCGCGAGAGCGGGTAAGGAAAGGTTTGCTGCCGCTGCCATGGCGCCAGGAAGTCATTCAGTTCTGCATAGAAGCGAAAATGCGCGGTCGCCACGATGGTCGTCGCCTGCCTTACGTATTGCCGTTGAGGATGCCGGCCCTGCCTTGTGCATGCCCCGGCGGCGCGCCCGGGGCGAAAGCGTCGCCGATGATTCCGAAAAAATCGCCCAGCGTATCGAACATGATGGTCATCAGGTAATACGCATAATCCATGACGCAGCGTGCATCCGATTCCATCTGCGTCGCGGACAGTGCGGCGAGTTGCCGCGCATCCTTCAAGGTCGCCAGTTTCCGCGCCGCAAAGTTCGCCTGGTCCAGCGCAAGTCGCGCCAGGTTGAGATGCAGATCGGTCATTTTCTTCATGCCGTCCATCGCCTTGTCGACCAGCAGGCCACCGGTCTCGATTTTTGCCTGGGTCGCTCTTGAAAGCTGCTCTTGAAACGATTGCATGCACTTCTCCATGGGGCGGCTGCAATTCATTCTATGTGAGGCTTGAGTGAAATCAAGGGAAGAAGATCGCATGGTTTGTTTCAGTTCTGCCGCGCGGCCAAATTCGTTTGATGCGCGTCAAGCTTACGCGCACGTGCGTCTGCTATTCGTCTTGCGGCCGGTCTAACCGGCAAGGCTTGCCATGCGCGGTTTCACCCGCGTCAACAAGGAATTCACCATGTCATACAAGACCATTCTGGTGCACGTCGATGAATCCACCCGTGCCAGCGAACGGATCAAGATCGCGTCGGCCATCGCGATGACCGAAAACGCTCACCTGATCGGCACCGCCATGACCGGCGCCTCCCGCTATCTGGTGCAGACCATGATGCTGGCGGATACCAATCCGAACCTGCGCACGCATCTCGACTTGTTGCGCGCACGCGCCGAGCGCGGCCTCGACGACTTTGAAAACTGTGTCCGGCGCCTCGGTCTGCCTTCGTTCGAGAAGCGACTGGTGGACGACGAGGCGGGCGCAGGCGTTTGCCTGCAGGCGCGCTACGCGGACCTCGTCGTGATCGGGCAAAACGATCCCGGCGAAGTGTCGCCGGTCGTGATGCCGGACTTCCCGCAATACGTCGTGCTCAATTCCGGCCGCCCGGTACTGCTGGTGCCGTATGCCGGCCGCTTCGACAACATCGGCAATCACGTCCTCATTGCCTGGGACGCCAGCATGGCGGCAACGCGTGCCGTGAGCGGTGCCATTCCCCTGCTGCGGCGCGCGCAGGTGGTGGAGGTGGTCGTCTTCAATCCGCAACTGCAGCCGCAGGCGCATGGTGCGATGCCCGGCTCGGACCTGGCCTTGTACCTGGCCCGTCATGGCATCAAGATCGAGGTCTCGCAGCAGCAGACCGATCTGGAAATCGGCGATGCCTTGCTATCGCAAGCAGCCGACATGGATATCGATCTCATCATCATGGGCGGCTACGGCCATGCCAGATTCCGGGAAATCCTGCTTGGCAGCGCAACCCGCGCGGTGCTGGAAACCATGACCGTGCCGGTCCTGATGTCGCATTGATTCCTGCAGGAAGCGCGGCGCGCTGCCGCAACGCCTTCGGCTTGATATTCCTCACTGCGCGCGCGGCGAATGGCAGGAAAGTAATCGCATCCCATTCTATTCAAGGCCAGGATCATGGAAAACTTCGGCGGCATCGACGGCACACTGCTTGCCCGAATCCAGTTCGCATTCACGGTCAGCTTCCACATCGTCTTTCCTGCGTTCTCGATCGGACTTTCGGCTTTCATCGCCACTCTGGAAGTGTTATGGCTGCGCCGGGGCGAAGCGCACTATCATCTGCTGGCCCGCTTCTGGACCAAGATCTTCGCCGTATCGTTCGCGATGGGCGTGGTGTCGGGCATCGTGCTGACTTACCAGTTCGGTACCAACTGGAGCCGCTTCTCCGAGGTGGTCGGCAACGTCGTCGGCCCTCTGATCGGCTACGAGGTGCTGACCGCGTTCTTCCTCGAGGCCAGCTTCCTCGGCGTGATGCTGTTCGGCTGGAATCGCGTGCCGCCCTGGCTGCATACGCTGGCCTCGATCATCGTAGCCTTCGGCACCGCGCTGTCGGGATTCTGGATTCTTTCGGCCAACAGCTGGATGCAGACACCGGCCGGCTTTGCCATGCGCGACGGGATCGCCTATCCGGTTGCATGGTCGCAGATCATCTTCAATCCGAGCTTCCCCTACCGCTTCGCGCACATGATGATCGCCACCTATCTCACCACCTCCCTGGTCGTGCTGGCGACCGGCGCGCGCTATATCCTCGCCGGCCGCTTCGAGCGTGAAGCGCGCACCATGGTGCGCATGGGACTGGGCATGGTGATTGTGCTGGCGCCCTTGCAAGTGCTTGTCGGCGACTTCCACGGCTTGAACACGCTCAAGCACCAGCCGTCGAAGATTGCCGCCGTCGAGGCGCATTGGGATGGCAGCAAGCCGGCCGGTCTGGTGCTGTTCGCCTGGCCCGATATGCAGGCGGAACGCAACCTGGCGGAAATCGCGATCCCGAATGCCGGCAGCCTGATTCTCACGCATGATCCGCAGGGACTGTTTCCGGGACTGCTCGACTTCACGCCGGAAAACCGGCCGCCGGTAGTGCCGGTCTTCTTTTCGTTTCGCTTGATGGTCGGACTCGGCGTGCTGATGCTGTTCATCGGCGTGATCGGGGGTGTGCTGTGGCTGCGCAAGCGCCTGTTCATCACGCCATGGTTTCTCAGGCCGGTCGGTCGCTGCTGGCCGCTCGGTTTCATCGCCATCATCGCCGGCTGGGTGGTGACCGAGTCCGGCCGCCAGCCGTGGGTGGCCTACGGGATTCTGCGCACCGCGGACGCCACCTCGCCGGTGTCCGGTTCGACGGTAGCGATCTCGCTTGCACTGTTCGTGCTGGTGTATTGCGTGGTGTTTTCGATCGGCATCGTGTACATCCACCGCATGCTGAGAAAAGGCCCGCAACCGCTGTCGCCCGCGCCGGAGGCCCTTCCCAACCGTCCGCTGTCGGCGGCACAGCAGGACGCAGGAGACGCGCCATGAGCACACTCGAATACACGCTGCCGGTAATCTGGGCATTGGTGATTGGCCTGGCGGTCGCCCTCTATGTCGTGCTCGACGGCTTCGACCTCGGCATCGGCATCCTGTTCCCGTTCTTTAAAACCGAGGCGCAACGCGACCAGGCGATGAATACCGTCGCCCCTTTCTGGGATGGCAATGAAACCTGGCTGGTGATGGGCGGCGGCGGATTGTGGGTCGCATTTCCCAAGGCGTATGCGGTGCTGATGCCGGCGGTGTATCTGCCGATCATCGTCATGCTGCTTGCACTGATTTTCCGCGGCGTCGCCTTCGAGTTCCGCTGGATTGCGAAACCGCACCATCACAAATGGGATCTGGCATTCGCGGCGGGTTCGACGCTGGCGGCATTCGCGCAAGGCGTGGTGCTGGGCGCCTTGCTGCAGGAAATCCATGTCGCGAACGGCCAGTTCGCCGGCGGCGCACTCGATTGGCTTACACCGTTCAGCCTCATGTGCGGCGTCGCGCTGGTGGTGGGCTATGCGTTGCTCGGTGCAACCTGGCTGATGATGAAGGCCGGCGGCGAGGTCGAGCAGCTTGCGCGGCGTGCCGGAATGCCGCTGCTGCTCGGCTTGCTCGCATTCATCGCCATCGTCAGCATCTGGACGCCCCTGCATATCGCGCGCATCGCCGAGCGCTGGTTCAGGCTTCCCGATTTCTATTGGCTGGCGCCGCTGCCGCTGGCGACGCTCCTGCTCGCATGGCTGTGCTGGCGCGGCATCCAGAACAATCGCACGATCCAGCCATTCGCATCGGCGGTCGGCCTGTTCCTGCTCGCCTACGCCGGTCTGGTGATTTCCAACGCGCCGTATCTGATACCGCCGTCCATCACGCTGTGGGATGCCGCCGCGCACCCGTCCTCGCAAGTATTCCTGCTGATCGGCGCGGTCATCCTCCTGCCGATGATTCTCGGCTACACGCTCTTCGTATTCTGGGTATTCCGCGGCAAGGTGCAACCGGGCGAGGGTTATCACTAATAAAAACGGCTGCATGAAGCAGCCGTTTCAATTTCCGTTTGTAGCGTCACGCCGGCATCAGAACTCTTCCCAATCGCTTTCATCGCCGGAGCGCAGGCCGGCAATGCGCTTCGTGCCGCTGGCGGCCGGCGCCGCTTTCGCGGGCGCTTGCAGTGCCTTCTTCCTGGCAAGCGGAATCACGCTGCTCTCCGCCGCCTTTTGTGGAGCCCTCGGTGTCACAGACGCAGCCGGCGCTACCTGCATGTTGCCGAGCTTGAACACGCTCACCACATGCGCAAGATTGTCTGCCTGCTCATGCAGGGACTCGGCCGCAGCGGCCGCCTCTTCCACCAGCGCCGCGTTCTGCTGCGTGCCTTCGTCCATCTGCGCGATCGCCTTGTTTACCTGCTGAATGCCATCCGTCTGCTCTTTGCTGGCGGTCGAGATTTCGCTCATGATGTCGGTCACGCGCTTGACGCTGTCGACAATCTCCTGCATGGTCGCGCCGGCCTGATCGACCAGCTTGGCGCCTACCCCGACCTTCTCGACAGAATCGTCGATCAGAGCCTTGATTTCCTTCGCCGCCGCCGCCGAGCGTTGCGCCAGCTGCCGCACTTCGGTCGCCACCACGGCAAAACCCTTGCCCTGTTCGCCCGCGCGTGCCGCTTCCACCGCGGCGTTCAACGCCAGAATATTAGTCTGGAATGCAATACCGTCGATCACGCCGATGATGTCGGCAATCTTCTTGGCCGATTCGTTGATCGACCCCATGGTATCGACCACCTGCGAGACCACTGCGCCGCCCTTGACGGCGACTTCGGAGGCCGACATCGCGAGCTGGTTGGCCTGGTAGGCGCTGTCGGCATTCTGCTTGACCGTGCCGGTCAGTTGCTCCATCGAGGATGCGGTTTCTTCCAGCGCGCTCGCCTGCGTCTCGGTGCGCTCCGACAGGTCGAGATTGCCGGAAGCGATCTGGCTCGACGCGGTCGCGATGGTTTCCGTCCCGCCGCGCACTTCGCTCACAATCCTGACCAGGCTTTCATTCATTTCCTTGAGTGCCTGCAGCAGCTGGCCGGTTTCATCGATGGTCGTGACTTCGATGCGCCTGGTCAAGTCGCCCGCGGCAACGCTGCGCGCGACATTGACCGCGTCCGCCAGCGGCTTGGCGATGGCACGCACCAGCCAGATACAAATCACGGTAGCAAGAAGGACGGCGAATGCCATACCGCTGATACAAGTCACGCGCACCCAGAAATAAATGGTCTGGTTCTTTTCGTATTCCTTTTTCGCGGTATCTTCCTGGTACTGCATCAGCCGGCTGGCGGCCTCGGATACCGGAGGGAACAATTCATTCATCGGGCCGCGCATGACGCGGCCGGCCCCCTGCACGTCATTGGCGCGCAGCGCCGCCACCGCCGGCTTCAAGCCCTCGGCGACAAACTTGCTGCGGGTTGCAATGAATTTGTCGGCGAGTTCCTTTTCCTGGGGAGACATGGTGCTGGCCGTACCCGCGAGGAAGCTCTCCCATCGGGCATTGATCTCGGCAATGCGCTTGTCTACCGCATCCATTTCCTTGGCAACGGCTGTCGGCTCGTCCGTCAAGGCCTGCGCTATGGCAATCTGATTACGATCGATCAAACGGACGATGTCATCCAGTTGCTCCATCGGAACCAGACGCTGCTTGAAATTGGTCTTGAGACCTTCATTGGCCACGTAGAGGCTGGAGAGACCGATCGCTGCGCCAATGATGCAATTCAGAGACAGAAAGGCGACCACAAAGATTAGGCGTGACTTGATCGTGAGATTTCTGAGCATGTTGCTCCTTCGTGCGGGAGATTTATATTTCTGTCAATTGCATACGCTCGGGACGCGCTTGTAAATCAAATCAGCCAAGTATTTCCAGGCAAAATATTGATTCCAATCAACTAGAGAATATTAGCATCGAACAATTAAATCCATGACGCCAGTCAGGAAAAATAGATGTGGAACTACAAGGAGATGGCCTACACAGGGGTGGCGCCGCATGTGTCGTTGCACGCGAACGACATCGCCGGCCTTGTCAACATCGGAAGGAATGGAAGACGCGCTCCGCCGGTGCGGCATCAGAGGTACGAGCGGCACCAGCGGCAGAACGAACTGGATAGGCGGCCTGCGGATGGCGCGGAAGGGGGCCGAGAACAGCGTCGGACGGGCAGAAAGGGTACGCGCGGCCGGCCTGACCGGCTACGATCCATCCGGATCCGTGCAAACGCGCTTCCGCTTCACACGCGCAGACAAGACAAACAGGATCGCCGGGCCCGCGCAGGAATCCGGAAGCGCATTTCCAGTAACGGCCACAGGCGGCATCCGAGCCAGCATCCCGCGGAGTATCAGGATGTCGACCCGGACGGAGTCTGGTCCTCAGTGAAAGTGCGTAGGCTGACCTCCGCCAGCCGGGGCAACCTCGGCTGGCTTCGGTTTGCCCTGGGCGTCGCTCAGGCGGTACTTGGTGCGGCGATCGCCCATCAAGTCGCGCAGTTCGCGAATGCTCATGCCGGTGGTCTCATGCATGCGGATCAGCAAGGATGCGCCGATCGGCAGTCTCCGGTGCCGGATCTTGCTGATGACCGGCGGGGCGACTTCGAGCATGCGCGAGAGTGCTGCGTCGTTCTTCAAATTCATTTTCTCGAGCAGCGTGTCCAGCAATCGGTTCGGATCATAAGTTTCCTGTCCGGATAGCGCGTGTTCGGTCATGATTGGCTCCTGAAATATATAAAAAACATCGTACTTAGGTGTAACAAATGACACCTTGACCTCAATTAAGTTTCCCGCCGCATCAGAAATTGTTCACAAATTGTTACGATAGCCCTGATTGATGCAGGATTTCCGCCGAATCAAGCCGTGTTTTTGCCTGCAGCAAGCTTCACTTAAGCTCTTCCGCAGCTTTTTTGCTCCCTCGTTTGCTCCCTTTTCCGGCAGCTTGCACGATGAGTCTGGCCGGATATGTTGTCTATCTATCATGCAAAGCAATAGTGTGCTCTTATTTGCGGCTCATCAACTTCCCGCTTCGTTCACTTTGCGCAACTCCGGCTCTTTGTACCGCGCTGTATTGTTTTCAAAGCCGCTTGGAACATTTACAAGAAAGCATTGCCAAAACGTCGTGAGCTCCATCTTTTAGCGCCCGGTCACGGGCACAGGATTTGCACCTCCCCCTCGCAGCACCAAAGACGCATTCTTTACTTGTGAGAAAGGAGATTGTCATGAATTGGGATACCGTTGCAGGCAACTGGACGCAGTTCAAAGGCAAGCTGAAAGAGCGCTGGGGCAAGCTGACCGACGATGAACTGGACATGATCAACGGGCAGCGCGATCAGCTCGTCGGAAAAATCCAGGAAGCGTACGGCATCGGCAAGGATGAGGCCGAGCAGCAAATCCAGGGATTCGAGCGCACCCTGCACTGAGCACTGCACGCATCGACTCTGATGCGCGCGCCATGATGCTTTCCTTCACTCCATAGCAAACCGAAGATGCATGCATTCTTGCCTGTGCACTGGCAGGTCCAACGCATTGCACACCGTCCGGTCTTCCATCGATCCGGCCAATCAGGATTGACGGGTTCGCAACCCGCCTCCCATCGACAAGGACCAGCAATATGGGATTCGATGAAAAGGACACCGTGGTGATCTGCGTTTCGCCGGGCATCAAAGGCAAGTGGGATGTGTCGGAAAAAGGCTTCGAAGAGCCACTCGCGTCATTTGATGATAAGGAGGATGCCTATGCGTATGCCACGGAATTGATGAAATCAAAGGAAAACGCCACCGTTCTGGTCGAAGACGAGGATGGCTTCTCGCTGCTCCCGATACCGGGACAAGGCAGCGACGCCAGAGACGAAGCGAACCGGTCAGGCGATGGTTGATCGCACAGCGCACGTTCCTTGCATTGGGTAGATCCGGTGGCTTCATGTGTGTAATGGCTCATTCGCTCCGGCACTACTCGACGCAGCATGGCCCAGGCATTCGGGCTGGAGAGACGAATCGCAGCACATCGCGAAGACAAGTCGGGGATGAACCATTCCACACGCTGCCATGTCTATGAAATAGCCAGTCTGTCAACTTACTTAGGAGGTAAATATGAATTTCATTATCTGGATCGTCGTCGGCGGTATTCTCGGGTGGCTAGCCAGCCTGGTGATGCGTACGGACGCGCAACAAGGCTTGTTGCTCAACATTGTGGTCGGCATCGTCGGCGCACTGCTTGGCGGATGGCTGCTTGCTCCGCTATTCGGCACCGGCACCATCAATCAGAATGACTTCAGCATTTCATCGTTGCTGGTATCGTTCCTAGGCGCGGTTGTCCTGCTGGCCATCGTCAATTTACTGCGTCGCGGCACACCGCGCTAACGGATTGGCCGCATGAGCCTGGTTGGGTGTCGATTCGACAGTGCAGGACTTCCTCTCTGCTGGAGTCCTGCACTACGACACCTGCTCCCCTCCTGAAATTTCCCGCCTGCTTGTCACCAGCCACGCATCTGCGCTGCAACAGCTCCTTGCCGGTATCCATCATCCGCGCGGATGTCTACAATGAATCCCCTGGATTGATCACCTAGTCGTGGAGCGATGGCATGCACTTTTTCTTGTTCTATGAAGTCAGCGACGATTATCTCGAACGCCGAGGCGCGTTCCGTGCGGAGCACTTGAAGCTCGCGTGGCAGGCACATGCACGCGGCGAACTGGTCCTCGCCGGCGCACTGGCCGATCCGGTGGACACCGGAGTGCTGCTCTTTAAAGGCGACTCAAAGGAGGCGGTCGAGCGATTCGCTGCGGCCGATCCTTATGTGCAACATGGCTTGGTGAAGCGATGGACGATACGGCCCTGGACGACTGTGGTCGGCGACGACGCGACGACGCCGGTCAAGCCGGACGCCTGATCGATTCGTCAGCCAGGCACTCATGACGGGCTCACCGGCCTGCTCAAACCGAGTCGTCCTTTTTCAGCCCGGCGTCGTCCGCAGGGCAGTCGGGCGATCCTGGAGGCTGTGCCGCGTTATGTTGCATTCGGCGGTCCGGCGTATCGCGCTGGGTGGCTCGTCTCTCGGCCATGCGCCGCTCCCTGAACTTGTTCAGGTCGTAACTTGCCGCCTCAAAAAGGTTGTCCGGTCTTGTCGTCATGCGTCGTCCAGAATTGTTCATGTGGAGAGAAATCTGGCGCAAGTGTAGGCCGTTCAAGGCGGCCAAGCTTGATCTGCCGCAAACATCCTTTCCGTGCGTCAGCGCCTCCGATCGAAACGGGCGAATCGTCCGAGGCACTTATCCATTCTGCCTGGGTCACATTGACTGCCCATGCCCGTCTGACGGGGATTGGCCGGCCACCACGAGGGGGTGGCAGCAGAATGGAGATCGACATGGCACATACACTCATCCGGGTATTCGACAGCTTCTCGAAGGCCGAAAACGCACGAAACCAATTGCTTGATGCCGGCTTCAGCGCCGACTGCGTGCAGCTCGTTTCCCAGGACGACGAAGCGGGCGCGATGCGGAGCAATTTCTCGGTAGGCAATGCACCGTCGACGCGCGGCGGCATCAGCGGCTTGTTTTCCGCATCCCCCACCGCGCCCAACGACAGCTTCGACCAGACCTACGCGCGCGACTACGCCAAGCCGGAAAAGTACTGCAACTATCTGCTGACCGTCGAAGCCACCGACGAGGAACAGCAGGCGCGCGCCGCCGATATCGTGCGGCGCCTCGGTGCTTCCGAAATCCAGGACCGCAGGCCGGGACGCTAATGGAGCTTGACCGGCGGGGTCAGCTTGGCGCGGATCCAGTGCGCAAGCGTCTGCGCCGCCATGCGGATGAAGCCATGCAGTGCCATGACATGGCTCTGGTACATCAGGCTGTACAGCATACGCGCGGCCCAGCCTCCGACCAGCATCTCGCGCCCCTTCAGTCCACCGATCAGGACTCCCACTGCGGCAAACGGCCCGAGCGATACCAGCGAACCATAATCCCGATACTGAAAGCCGGGCAGAATGCCGTCCTGCTGCCGCGCCAGCACCTCGGCCAGGAACACGGCCTGCTGGTGCGCAACCTGCGCGCGTGGCGGCAGCGCCGTGCCGTTGACCGGGCACACATAGCTGGAACAGTCGCCAAGCGCAAACACCTTCGGATCGCCAACCGTCTGCAAGCTGGGACTCACCGCGATCTGCTTCAGCCGGTTGACCGGCAGCCGGAGCGACAAGCAGAGATCGGGCGCTTCCACCCCAGCCGCCCACAGCGTGATATCGGAGGCATGCCGGACACCGGCCGTGTCATGCACCGCATCGGCCTCGACGCGCGCCACCGTCGTCGACGTGCACACTTCGATGCCCAGCGCACGCAAATACCTTGCCGCCCTCTTCGACAGCCGCGGGTTGAGCTGCGGCAGCAAGCGGTCGCCTCGTTCGATGATGCGTATGCGCACATCCCGCGCCGGATCAAGCGAATGCACCTTGTATTGGGCCAGGGTGCGCACCGTGTGGCACAACTCCGCCGCCAATTCGACACCGGTTGCACCGCCGCCGACGATCACGATATTAACGCTGGCACGCGCGCCATCCATTCCGCGGTTGCTGGCCTGCATGCAGCTTGCCAGAAAACGCCGGCGGAACAATTCCGCGTCGCGCACGCTGTCGAGCGTGAGCGAATGCTCGGCCGCACCCGGAATGCCAAAGAAATTGGTAATGGCGCCGCAGGCAAACACCAGCCTGTCGTAGTGCAAGCTGCGCTGCGGCAGCACTTGCGCGCCGTCGTCTGCATGGTATGCACCGATCTCGATGGTGCGCGTATCGCGGTCGACGCGCTGCACTTCGCCGTGTATGAACTGAAAGCCATGCTCCGCGGCCTGCGCGGAATATTCGACCTGATGCACTTGCGGATCAAGCTTGCCGGACGCCACGGTATGCAGCAGCGGTTTCCAGAAATGCGTCGGCGAACGGTCCACCAGAACGATCCTGGCCCGCGCGCTCCTGCCGACACTGTCGCCCAGACGGGTAGCAAGCTCAAGCCCGCCCGCGCCTCCTCCCACGATGACAATAGTTTCCATTTCCCGTCTCCAGACTGATTGAAAATTCGGGTCATGACGACTTGGGCGTCATGAATAATTGAAAGCGGTCGCGAGCCCGCCTTGCTCAAAGCGAGGAACATGCACGCGTGATAGGAAAGCTGGGGACCGTCGGCCCCGGCATTGGATTGCGCAGCAGGCGTTCGGTCAGCCTGTCAGGCGGCCAGCTGGACCGGCGCCGCCAGCTTGAAAGTGGCCGGATTCACCCGGCGTCCCCGGCGCAATGCACGCAAGGAATCGAAGTTGATGCAAGGCTCGCAGCCTGTCTGGGCCGGGTTTCCCGGCTTGATCCAGTGACGCAATTCCTGCCATTGCGGGCACCACACGTCCGCGCCGGAAATGCGCGCGATATCCTTTTCATACGGCCCGATCGCCATCGTCCAAATACCCGCGCATTGCGCCGCGCGCAAGCCGGGTGCGCCGGCATCGATGGCAATGCAGGCCTCCGCATCGATTCCCACGGTGCGCAATACCAGCTGGCATGGACCATTGTCGCTTGAACCGTTCAAATCGGCGCCGCTGACTACGGCGGAAAACATGTTGGTCACCGCATTGCCGAACGCGCGGTCCAGCAGCGTTGTTGCCGTTTGTGCCGGCATGTCGGTGACGACTGCCAGCTTGCATCCGTGCTGCAGTGCGTCCTCCATCAATGCGGCGCACGCGGGATTCAGCTCGGTTCGACGCGCCAGCACGATGTCGCGAAACAGCGTGTTCTTTTCCTGCATCAGCTGAACCGCTTCCTTGCTCGCCACCGGCAAGCCCAGCTTGTCGATCAAGGCGGCGACTGCATTGGTCGCGCCCCATACCCTGCTGGCCTGACGCAGTTGCGCCAGGGACCAGCGCAAGCCCAGCCCGCAGCGCGCGAAGGCTTCGTTGCATGCGTCCAGATGCGCCGCCTCGGTTTCCAGGATGACGCCGTCCAGCCCGAGGATGAGTGCTTCGATTCCCATGTCAATTCGCCCGAATAAGTGATGCGCAAAGCAGCGTGAAAGCGATGCGCCAGTATTGATCAATTCACTGTTAATATAAGCGCAAGCTATTGAAAAGAAAAATTAATTTTTCTAGTTATTTAATAAGGCAATACTTATGCATCACGCCAGTTTCAAGCAGCTGCAGGCCTTGCTCCTGGTGGCGCGCCATGAAAGCGTTTCACGCGCCGCGGAGGCATTGCACGTGACCCAACCTGCCGTTTCGCTGCAATTGCGCATGCTGGAGGAAGCCGCCGGCACCCCTTTGACGCGCAAGGTCGGACGCGGCATCCAGCTGACCGCCGCCGGCGAAGTCATGGTTGAATTTGCGGAGCGCATCCTGCGCCTGTGGGAAGAAGCCACGGACGAGGTGGCCGCGCTCAAGGGCGTCATCAGCGGCACCTTGCGCATCGGTGCGATTACCACTGCGGAATACCTGTTGCCGCCGATGCTGGTCCGCTTCACCACCGAACGGCCCGACGTGCGCATCAAGCTGCAGGTGGGAAACCGCAACGAAATCGTAGGCATGCTGAGCAAGCATGAAATCGACCTCGCGATCATGGGCACACCGCCACGCGAACTGCGCACCAATGCCGCGCGTTTCGCCCGTCATCCCATGGCATTCATCGCGAGCCCGGACCACCCGCTGATGAAAAAGAAGCAGGTATCGCTGGCCGACATCATGGACGCCAACCTGCTCGTGCGCGAGCGCGGCTCCGGCACGCGCACCACCATCGAGCGTCTGTTCAAGGAGTCCGGCTATCCGCTACGCATCGGCTCGGAATTATCCAGCAATGAGGCAATCAAGCGCATGGTTGTCGCCAATCTGGGCGTGGCATTCCTCTCGGTGCATGCATGCACGCTGGAGTTCGAGGCCGGGCTGGTGAAGATGCTCCCCATGGCGGAAAACCCGGTGGAAGCCGATTGGTATGTCATGCATCTCAGCGACCAGCATATCCCCACCGTTGCCGCCGCATTCCAGGACTTTGTCATTGAAAACGGGCAGGAAGTCGTGCGCCGCCAGCTCGGCGCCTTTCTTCGTGAAACGGCGAAACTGCGACCTGCCAAAAAGGCGCGCTGATAGCGGATGCTACGCGAGCTTCATGCGTCCGCCGTCGAGCGTGATTCTTCCAGCGGCAAAGCGATCGTGATGCGCGTGCCTTGCAGGGCGTTCCCGGCCCTTTCGCTTTCGAGCATGATGTGCCCTCCATGCAAAGAAACGATGGTCTTGATAATCACCGACCCCAGTCCAAGCGATGCTCGCAAGTCGCCCTTACCCGCAAGGATGCGCTGGCTGCGGCGTTGCCCGAACGCTGCAATCGCCTCCGGGCTCATCCCCGGGCCGTCGTCCTCGACAAGGATTTCGACAAAACCGGCCCGTGTCCTGGTTCTCACCCGCACCGTCGAGCGTGCATGTTTGATTGCGTTTTCCAATAGGTTGCGAAACAGGCGCGCGATCAGGTAAGCATCGCCAATGATCGCGCACGATGCTGTTTTTCTCTGGCCAAGTGCGACATCAAGATCAATGCCGCCAGCCGAATTCGATTCACCGCGCCCGCTGCTTTGCATGAGCTGGATTTCGTTGTTGACAACCGTATCGACATCGATCAGCTCCGCCGCATTCCGATAGCGCGGCTCGTCGATTTCCGCGATAAAAAACAAGTCGTCAACCAGTTTCCTGAAGTAGCTGAATTCGCTGGACACCACATTGAAGAATTCACGGCGCTCCGCATCTGACATGGCGTTGCCATGCGCGGCCAGTGTTTCGATCGCGGTCCGCAGGCTAGTCATCGGCGTGCGCAGGTCGTGCCCCAGTTCCTGCAGCAGCTCGCGCCGCGCCCGCTCGGTGTCCTGAAGCCGTGCGACCAGGCGCCCGATCTCGTCAGCCATGCTGTTGAAGTCGTGCATCAGTCGGCCTACGGTATCGAGCCTGTCGACCTTGAATCGCGCAGCAAGATCACCCGATTCGATGCGCGCGATGACCTGCTTGACTTCGCGCGAACGGCCGCGCAGGTAAAGCAGCACGAGTGAAAGCCCGAGGAAAATCGCGCCGATCACCGACACAACGAATAATATGCCAAGCGTCAGGAAAACGTGCCGCCCGGATTGCCCGGCGTTGCGCACAACGAGGTAAGTCGGTTCCGGAGCGTCGAGCCGCACAATGGCCGAAGCCGTCGTGCTGGAGAAGAAGCGTCCGCGCGTCAGGACATCATGCACCCGCGCCGGCCTGCCGAGTGCCAGAAGCTTTTGCGGAGGCGCAGCCGCGGTATTGCTGGCCAGGACCTGGCCGCTCGCGGACAAGACCCACACATCCAGCGCCAGCGAAGGCGATTCTGCACGAAGGCTGTCCAGTCGGAGAATCGATGCCGGATACGGCGCTTCCTCGACGAGACGGGCGATGAACAGATACATGCTGCGCTGGACATCGTCGCTTGCGTCGCCGGCGATCTCGCGAATCAATCGTGCATAGAGCAGGCTCAGCAGCAGCGCAAACACGACGCTGATGGCAAGAAACCGCAGCCAGAGCGAGCGATTCATTCTTTTTCGATCCGGTAACCAACGCCGTACACGGCAACGATACGCACCCTCGCCCCCGCATCGCGGAGCTTCTTGCGAAGATGGCTCAGGTGCGAATCGATAGTACGGTCATACATCGCGCCGCCATCGTCGAGCATATCCAGCATCTGCTCACGCGTGACGATGTCGCCCTGCGCACGGACCAGCAGCGACAGGATGTCGAATTCCTTCTTTCCCAGTTGCAGAGGCGTTTCAGCGGCAGTCGCGACGCGTCTCTGCGAGTCAATGGTGACCGGTCCAAAGCCGGCGGCATCCCGTTGCCTGCGACCGCGCGCCAGAAGGCGATTCATGCGTGCCGTCAATTCCCGCACGCCATAGGGTTTGCGGACATAGTCGTCCGCGCCGCCTTCGATTCCAGCAGCGGCAGTCGATTCATCGGTCCGCGCCGAAAGCATCAGGATGGGAATGCTCTCGTCCTGCGCGCGCAACTGCCGGCAAAGATCGATTCCATTCCCATCCGGCAGACCCACATCGAGCATCACCAGATCGAACCGTCCGCCCGCGAGCGAACGCTCCGCGTCGCGTACGGTAGGCGCGACAGAAAGCTCAAATCCCTCATAGCGCAGGCTCATGGACAGGGTCCTGGCAATCAAGGGATCGTCTTCGACAAGCAGGACCAGGGTGGGTTGGTTCATTGCGCGTTTCGAAAGTCGGATCGGGAAGCGGCTTGACGAAGGCCATCTTCCACAAAAATTACAGAATTGCGAAATAAAGTACACCACAGAGATTACACCAGAGGGCATGCAGGCAACCGCAAATTGCGGACCGTCAATTACCGACAAAGGAAACAATATGCAGAAATCATTATGGCTCGTGTGCGGCACGTCAATCGTTTCGAGCGTGCTGCTCTGCGCATGCGGCGGCGGAGGTTCCGGCGCCGACACCTCATCGACGACAAGCGCGGTGGCAGTGACAAAGACAGAGGTGGTCACGACAGCGCCCGCGAACAGGATGGCAAGCGCAATCAAGGCCGCAGAAAATGCCGCCTCGACTGACGCGCTCTGCGATCCGGCGAAGCTGGGCGATTATTATTGGGAGATCGGCGATGCCGACAGCGAGCTTCCCGTGGCCTCGGGAACGCGCGGAGGCGGCACGGTAACCGCCTCGACCCGGTTCAACATTGCATCGGCATCCAAATTCGTGTTCGGCGCCTACGTGCTTGAAAAAAAGGGCATTGAGGAAGTCCGTAACAACCCGTCGCTGCATGATGGCCTGCGGTTCCTGTCCGGCTATACCGACTTCAACGAAAACGATTGCATCGGCTCGCTGACCATCGGCGGCTGCTTCAAGGCGGGCAACGGGGGACATCCCCTCCTGCCCGATCCGAATACGAAGGGCCGCTTCTATTACAACGGCGGACATGATCAGAAGCTGGCCGCCATCGACCTCGGCATGTATACCTTCACCGCGAAACAACTGGACCAGGAATATCAATCGACACTTGGATTGGGTGCCGGTTTCAGCACCTCGACCTTCGCCCCGCTGGCTGGCGGCGGACTCATCGCCAGCGCATCCGACTTCGCGCAATTCCTGCGTAAAGTGATGCGTCAGCAATTGGTGATCGGTTCTCACCTGGGCGAAGATGCGGTCTGCACCCAAGCTACGCTCTGCCCGGATCAAGCGATCTATGCTCCGCCTGGTTTGCAGGACGAACCATGGTCATACTCCTACAACCATTGGGTCGAATCCGAAACCGGCAATGGCACGGTCGATGCCTATTCCAGCCCCGGCAAGTTCGGTTTCTATCCCTGGATTTCGCCGGACCGCAAGTACTACGGCATTTTGTCCCGGCACAGCAGATTCGAGGCCGGCGCCGGCGGCGCCTCCGCGCGATGCGGGCGGCAGATCAGGAAGGCCTTTCTGGCCGCGCTGCAGGCGACTTCCTGACTGACTGACGGCGAAGGTTGAGGAGATACTCGACCTTCGCTGAACTGGTTCAGGAGCGTGCCTCGCGCCTTTTCGCTTCCTCGTCGTACAGTTCTTTCTTCGACAGCTTGCCGACCGGCGTCTTCGGCAACTGCGCACGAATCTCCATCGCCTGCACCATCTCGTGCTTGCCGAGGCGGCGACGCAGGAAGGCCTTCAGTTCATCGAGCGTAAAGGCCTCGGCGCCCTGCTTCAGCGTGATGAATGCCTTCGGCGCCTGTCCGCGGTAGGAATCGAGGATGCCGATCACGCTGACTTCAGCGACAGAAGGGTGTTCGTAGATCGCTTCCTCGATATTGCGCGGATACACGTTGTACCCGCTGCAAAGGATCATGTCCTTGGTGCGGTCCACGATGTACACGAAGCCGTCCTCGTCCATGTAGCCGACATCGCCGGTACGAAAGTAGCCGTCCGGCGTCATCGATTCGGCGCTTGCCTTCGGATTTTTCCAGTAGCCCTTCATCACGTTCGCGCCCTTGATGCACATCTCGCCGCGTTCGCCGCGCGGCATTTCCACCGACGGGTCGTCAACGCTGACGAATTTGAGCAGGACACCGGTCGTCGGCATGCCGCAGGAACCGACTTTCTGCATGCCGTAGACAGGTGTGAACGTCCCGGTCGGCGAGGTCTCGGTCATGCCCCAGCCCTCGACCAGACAACAGCCGGTCAGATGCTGGAAACTCTGGTTCACTTCCATCGGCAATGGCGCGCCGCCGGAATTGCAGAATTTCAGGGAGCTGAGATCGTAGTTGCCGATGTCGGGATAGTTGATGATCGCGGTGTACATGGTCGGCACACCGCAGAACACGGTGACCTTTTTCTCCGCCAGATCCTTGACCACCGCATCCAGTTCGAAGCGGGTATGCAGGATGAGTTCTGCGCCGAGGCGCACGCCGAACAGCATGTTGACCGTCAGCGCATAGATGTGGAACGGCGGCAGCACCGCGAGAAGCCGCTCCTGGCCCTCGTTCAGCACTTTCGGCTCGCCGCTCACTACCGCGTAAATCTGGCTGCAGGCGGTCGTCAGGTTGGCATGCGTGAGCATCGCGCCCTTGGGCAGTCCGGTCGTGCCGCCGGTGTACTGCAATACTGCGACGTCTTCCTTCAGATCGCTCAAGGGATATGGCTGATACTTGCCATCGTTGTCGAGCAGTTGCGCAAAGCGGACATGTTCCTCGTTCACCGGTACTTCGACCAGTTGGCCGCTCGTCTGGAGCTGCGCTCGCACCGCCTCCGGATGCGAGGTCATTTCGGCGATATCGCCGACCACCAGCTTCTTCACGCGCGTACTGCCCAGCAGCTTTGCCAGTTGCGGATAAAGCACGGCGAGATCAAGCGTGATGAGGATGTCGGTTTCGCTATCCTCGACCTTATGCGCCAGCACTTTCTCCGCATCCAGCGGCGAGTAATTGACCACGACGCCGCCCGCCTTCAATACCGCGAAAAAGCTGATGACGTAGTGCGGTGTGTTCGGCAGGTAGAGCCCGACATGCACGCCGGGTTTGACCCCGAGCTGCTGCAGTCCTTTTGCGGCGCGATCGACCAGCACGGCCAGTTCGCGATAGCTCGTCTTGCGGCCCATGAAATCGAGCGCCGGCCGGTCGGGCCATTTCGCGACTGCATCGTCCAGCAATTGCTGCACCGGCATGATCGGCAATTCCGCATCCCAGTACACACCGGGCGGATAGGATTTGATCCAGGGGAAATGCTTGATGTCGCGTTTCATGCTTGCACAACCTCTTTTCTGTTTCTTGTTCTACCGCATCCCTCGCCCGATCCTTTCGCTGAAGCGATCAGACCGCTGTCAATCCTCCATCGACCGCCAGTTGATGGCCGGTCACGAAGGACGCGCTATCAGAGCATAACCAGAGCGCGGCATTGGCGATTTCCTCCGCTTCACCGAGACGCCCGATCGGATGCGCCTTCTGGATCATCTTTTCGCGCTTGGGCTCGCGCTCGATGGCACGATCCATCATCGGCGTGCGGATGATGCCCGGGCACACCGTATTGACGCGAATGCCGGCGCGCCCGTATTCTGCGGCCGCGGTCTTGGTCAATCCGACCACCGCGTGCTTGGTCGCTGCATAAATCGGCTGCAGGGGGGGCGCCGACCAATCCCGCCACCGAGGCGGTATTAACGATGGCGCCACCGCCTTGCCTGAGCATCTGGCGGATTTCGTACTTCATGCACAGCCACACGCCCTTGACGTTGACGTTCATCAGCTTGTCAAAGGTTGCCTCCTCGGTGTCGGCCAGGCGCACATGCTCGATTTCGATGCCGGCGTTGTTGAACGCGCAGTCGAGCCGACCGAAGCTGGCCACAATCTTGTCGATCAAGGCTTCGACCTGCGCCGCCTGCGACACGTCACATTGGACGAAGATCGCATTGCCGCCGGCCTGATTGATCATGCTCGCCGTCTGTTCGCCGCCTGCTGCGTCCACGTCCGATACCGCCACGCGCGCACCCTCGCGCGCAAAGGCCAGTGCCGCAGCGCGCCCGATGCCGCTTGCGCCACCGGTGACCAGCACCGACTTGCCCGAAAAATTTTGTCCGCTCATTGATCTGTCTGTTCCGTTCGTCCCCAACCCTGCAGGCAGGCGACAGACCGGCCGTCGCGACCGATCGGGCGCCGCCCATTCTTCTTACTTGTACTTGCGCAGTTCCATCTTGCCGATCTGGTTGCGGTGCACTTCGTCCGGGCCGTCCGCCAGGCGCAGCGTGCGTGCCTGTGCGTAGGAATAGGCCAGCCCGAAGTCGTTCGACACCCCGGCGCCGCCATGCGCCTGGATGGCCCAGTCAATGACTTGGCAAGCCATGTTGGGCGCGGCCACCTTGATCATCGCGATTTCCTTGGCGGCGACCTTGTTGCCCACGGTGTCCATCATGTAGGCCGCATTCAGCACCAGGAAGCGCGCCTGATCGATCAGGATGCGGGCGTTCGCGATGCGCTCCAGCGTCACGGTCTGCTCGGCGATCGGCTTGCCGAAAGCGACGCGCTTCAAGCTGCGACGGCACATGTCTTCCAGCGCACGCTCGGCCAAACCGATGAGGCGCATGCAGTGATGGATGCGGCCCGGCCCGAGGCGGCCCTGCGCGATTTCAAAACCGCGGCCCTCGCCCAGCAGGATGTTGGCTACCGGTACACGGACATTTTCGAAATGCACCTCACCGTGACCGTGCGGCGCGTCGTCGTAACCGAACACCGGCAGGTTGCGAACGATCTTCACGCCGGGGGTATCGCGCGGCACCACGATCATCGATTGCTGCTTGTGCTTCTCCGCGCTCGGGTCGGTCTTGCCCATGAAGATGAACACCTTGCAGCGCGGATCATTGGCGCCCGACGACCACCATTTGCGGCCATTGATCACATACTCGTTCCCGTCGCGCACGATCGACGATTCGATGTTGGTCGCATCCGACGACGCTACCGCCGGCTCGGTCATTGCGAAGCAGGAACGAATCTTCCCTTCCAGCAGCGGCACCAGCCATTGCTGTTTCAATTCTTCGCTGGCATAGCGTTCCAGCGTTTCCATGTTGCCGGTGTCCGGCGCGGAACAGTTGAATACCTCGGCAGACCACAAGGCGCGGCCCATGATTTCGCACAGGGGGGCATATTCGAGATTGGTGAGGCCGGCGCCGCGATGGGACTCCGGCAGGAACAGGTTCCACAGGCCCTGCGCCCGTGCTTTTTCCTTCAGTTCTTCAATGATCCGCGTGGGCACCCAGGCATTGCCCTTGGCACGGTTTTGCTCAATCTCGCCGAAGAAATTCGCCTCGTTCGGGTAGATGTGCTCATCCATGAAGGCGATCAGGCGTTTTTGCAGTTCCTTGACTTTGGGGCTGTATTCGAAGTCCATTTGTTGCTCCATGAAATTGTGCATGCATGCACGGACAGTTAAGTGCCAATCCTTGTTGAGGAGACAGGCTTTGCAGGGCGGGCGAACCCGCCCTGCCGCCATCTTCTTTTTGCTGTCTCCTGCTTCTCTTCCTTCGTTAAACCTATCCGATCAGATAACCGCCATCGACATTGATGCAGGTGCCGGTGGTATAGCTCGCCGCGTCCGACGCCAGGTACAGCACCGCTCCCGCCATTTCGTCCGGAGCCGCGATGCGGCGCATCGGCACATGCGGCAGCAGTTTGTTGAGCACTTCCGGGTTGTGCATCAGCGCGGAAGCGAACTTGGTGTCGGTCGCGCCCGGCAGCAATGCGTTCACCCGCACTTTCGAGGTGCCGCACTCCTTCGCGAACGCATGCGTCATCGAAATGACAGCCGCCTTCGTGATCGAATAAATGCCTTGCATGTCGCCTGGGATGACACCATTGACCGAGGCGACATTGATGATGCTGCCGCCGCCATTCCTGGCCATCAGCTTCGCGCCGATCGCCGAGCTGAAGAAATAGCCGCGGATATTGACGTCGACGGTCTTCTGGAACGATCCCAGGTCGGTATCGAGGATCGGGCCGAAATAGGGATTGGTCGCAGCGTTGTTGACCAGGATGTCCAGGCGGCCATGCTTCTTTTCGATGGCGGCGAACATGGCTTCGATCTGCGCCATTTCGCCGATATGGCAGGCGATCGCTTCGGCTGATCCGCCGGCTTCGCGGATCGCGGCGACCACGGTTTCGCAGGCTTCCGCCTTGCGGCTGGAAACGATGACATGTGCGCCATAGGCGGCAAAGGTCTTGGCGATCGATTCGCCGATGCCGCGACTGGCGCCGGTGACGAGCGCGATTTTTCCGCTGAGGTCGAACAGGTTTGCGTTTGTCATGTTAGCGATAAGTAATGGTATTCGGTTGGCCCAGCCATTCAAGGTGGGAGTAATTATTGAGGTAGCTGAGCGTGACCCGACCCGGACGGTACAGCAGCTTGGTGACGCCGCAATTGACCAGCGACCAGTTCATCTCGGCCATTTGCCGGTCCGGCAGCTTGAGCAGATGCTGGCAAATGGCGGAAATCGTTCCGCCGGAGGTGAAAACGATGATGCTTTGCGATTTGTCGGCGCCTTCGAGCAGACGCTGCACCGCATTCACGCAGCGTTGCTTGAATGCCGGCCACGGCTCGTCATAGTCGATATCGAAGTCGCCGCACATCCAGCGCGTCATGGCTTCCTCGAACATTTCCTGGAAGGCATGGCGCGCACTCGGGCCTGAGGCAAGGAAGCGCTTGACGGCCTCCGGGTCTTCGAAGTCGGGGCGATGGCGCACCATCACTTCATGATGGTTGTATTCATTGAAATCCGGATCCAGCTCCCAATCGGTTTCAACGCGCAGCGACTTCGGCAGCGCCATCAGGCAGGCATCGGCAGTCTGCCGGTGACGCTTCAGGCTGCCGGTGACAACGCGATCGAACTTCTGATGGGAATTGGCAAACCACTCACCCAACAGGCGCGCCTGCTCGGCACCGAGCTCTGACAACTGGTCGTAGTTCTTGCTGCCGAATGATGCTTGTCCATGACGAACCAGGTAGATTTGCCCCATCGTACGCTTGCCTTCTCATGCGTTATCTGTTGTGGGAAGCATATCGCCAGGTATAGAATCGATCAAATGAATAGTTATTATCGAATCACATAAACGATATGCATATATCGCGCGTCGATCTAAATCTGTTTACGGTCTTTGAAGCCATCTACACCGAAGGCAGCGTCACCCGTGCCAGCCAGAAACTGAGCCTCACGCAGCCTGCCATCAGCCATGCGCTGAGTCGCCTGCGCCTGATGTTCGACGACCCGCTGTTCGTCCGTCAGGGCCACAAGATGGTGTCGACGCCC
>NZ_DATFAF010000085.1:0-9084 GCF_035254865.1 Noviherbaspirillum sp. | reverse complement strand
GAACAGCGCTTCTTCCGCTTCCTCCAGTTGCGCGAGCGCAGTCTTGCAGATTGTCAGGTAGCGATGCCCTTCGTCCGTCAGGCGGATGCGCCGCGTGGTGCGGTTGAACAGGCGCACGCCGAGCTTGCTTTCCAGCTCGGCGAGCTTGCGCACCACCGTGGGCAGCGACGTGTCGAGTGCATCGGCGGCGGCAGTCAGGCTGCCGCGCTCGGCGATTTCGACGAAGGTTTGAATGCTGCGCAGCTTGTCCATGGGCCAGACTCCATGCGTTTGGATTACTCCGGATTATGAAGTAATTTGCTTTGTTTATTGCTATTTATTCAGCAATGCCGCTGACGCAGAATCGAGCTTCCCCAATCAAGCAGGAGAACCGACATGCAACCACCATCGTCCATCCAGCTCTACCGCAGCATCGTCTCCGGCCATGCACATCGCGCCGAACTTTTTCTCTCCCTGCTCGGCCTGCCCTTTGATGCCATCGATATCGACCTGCGTGCCGGCCAGCAGAAGAGCGCGGAATTTCTCAAGCTCAATCCCTTCGGCCAGGTGCCGGTGATCGACGACAACGGCACCGTGGTGGCCGACTCGAATGCCATCCTGGTCTACCTCGCATTGCGTTATGGCGACGAACACTGGATGCCGCGCGATCCGCTTGGCGCGTCGCAGGTGCAGCGCTGGCTGTCGGTGGCCGCAGGCGAGATTGCCTTCGGCCCTGCTCTGGCGCGGGTCGGCAAGCGTTTCGGCAGGCCGGTGGACATCGACGCTGCGCAACAACGCGCGCAGCGCCTGTTCGCCATCATGGAGACGGAACTGCAGGCGCGCAGCTTTCTGCTGGGCGACACGCCGACCATCGCCGACATCGCCTGCTACAGCTATATCGCACGCGCACCGGAAGGCGACATTTCGCTGGCGCCCTATCCCGCGGTGCGCGCCTGGCTAGCGCACATCGAGGCCTTGCCGCGCTTCGTGCCGATGATCGAGTTGCCGCCCGCCGGCGCAAAAGCGGCATAGGCGCTCGCATGGAAACCGATCCTCTGCTTTCGTCCGAACCCGGACAGCCGTTTCACGCGGGCGAGATCGCCGCGCAGGAACGCGTCGGCGTGCGCAGCCAGATGGAAAAGGTCGGCAGGGTCGCGCTGCGCGATTACATGCCGCAGCAGCACCGCGACTTCTTTCCCTTGCTGCCGACCTTCTTCGTCGGCGGCAGCGATGATGATGGCCGCCTGTGGGCGTCGCTGCTGTGGGGCGAGCCGGGCTTTATGCAGTCGCCGGACCCGGTCAGCTTGCGCATAGCCTCATCCCTGCAGCAAGACGATCCGCTGGCCGCAGCGATGCGGCCGGGCTATGCACTCGGCGGTCTCGGCCTGCAGTTCGAGACGCGCCGACGCAATCGCGTCAACGGCCTTGTCAGCGACATGGGTGCACAGGGTTTCACGCTCGGCGTGCAGCAGAGTTTTGGCAATTGCGCGAAATACATCCAGACGCGCGAGCGGCTGCCTTTACTCGAGCAACGGGTGACGCAGCGTACCGCAGGCGTCGGCATCCTGCCCGATGCGGCACGGGCCTTGATCCGGCAATGCGATACCTTCTTCATCGCGAGCGCGGCGGGGCAAGCGGTCGATGTATCCCATCGCGGCGGACGGCCCGGCTTCGTGCAGGTCGATGCGCAAGGCGGATTGATGTGGCCGGATTTTCAGGGCAACAACCTCTTCAACACCATCGGCAATCTGCTCGCCGACGGACGCGCGGGCTTGTTGTTCATCGATTTCGAGCAAGGAGATTTGCTGCATCTGAGCGGCCGCGCCGACGTCGTGTGGGAAGGGCCGCAGGTCGACGGCTTCGCGGGTGCGAAGCGCATGCTGCGTTTTGCTCCCGAGCGATTTGTATTCAGGCAGGGCGCGCTGCCCATGCGCTGGGTCTTGCGCGAGTCGTCGCCGCACCTGGACGCGACGGCAAGCTTTGCTTGATGTTATCGTGGAATGCGCACCGTTCCCTGGATGGTGAGACCCGGGTCAAGCACAACGGGTGGCGGTGCCGGCGCATAGATCACCGCCGGTCCGCCATCGTCCTTGCACTTGCGCTTTTCCTTGACCTCGCCGTTCTTCTTGAACTTGCGCTCCACCATGCAATGGCCGTCCCAATACTTTTCCTTGTATTCGCGGCCATGCCCGCCTTCGTCTTTCCATGAGTCGGCCAGCGCAACCAGCGGCAAGGTGAACAGCATAACGGTCGGCCACAGCAATCTGCAAACGTTCTTCATCGCTTCCATTCCGAAAAGGTTTGCAGTAGCTTACCGACAGGCCTTCGTGCCTTGAAGTCTTATTACTGAATGAAACAGATTTGCGCGGCAGAAGAAGCATTTCCATGCGAAAGCAAGGTCATCTCGACCAAACCGCCCGACCGCGCTATCTGGCCCCTCCTCCTTGCTAAGCGGTTTTGCAGTGAGTCGCGGCAAATTTGGAGGGAATCATTTGTCTCCATCATTCTCATGTCCGCCGAAAATCCCATAAGTCACTAGGACTACTCCAAACGTTGTCGCAGCAATAGCCCCAAGAGCCAGCTTTCGAAGAGGCATTACGTTAAGTGCGGAATCAAGGTTAAGGAGTGATACGCCGTACACTGTTCTTGCAATGAGATCAATTACAACCAACGCAACGAAGCCGGTTGTCCCGCCAAAGCAGCCAACCGTAATTATTGATCCGAATTCGATTTTCTTAATGAGGTAGTACGCTGCGAGCGCAATGCCAAGCACTACGCCGAGCGTGACGTAGCTCAATCCGAGGTAATAGCCGACCGTACCGATGCCGGCGCAAGTAAGGAGAAAGGCCATTGGCAGATAAATCTCTATTTCTTCTTTATATGTTGAAGTTCCTGCCACACGCTTGCGCACGTAGGCTGAAAAAGAAGGTGGTTTGTCCCCTAATACGCTACAGACGCGCCCGTCTCAAACTTCCTGGCATCCCTGTTGACCTTGACCGAGTTATCGCGCCAATTTGATTGCGCCGGGCACGCGTACGTCATGCTGACGAATCACGTGCATTTGCTCGTCATCCCTAATGTTGCTATCAATAAAGATTTCAAGATTCCCATAAGTTGGGTATTGAAATTGTGCAAATAAATCCCTAAGGTTGGCGAGTAAAAATCGTTGTATAAATTTCAATATTTCATCGCCTCCATTGGGAGTGTTTCAGCGAAAGGGGCAGTGAGAGGGGCGAAACCAGGGACTAATATGGGTTGAAAAAACCGTGGTCCTATTGCGCAAAAATGGCGGCCTATCCCCAAAGGCTCACAATGCCCAACGCAGTTTCTCAATGAGGTCCGGCTTAGCGCTACAACCCGGATATCGACATTTTTCGTAATCGCCTTCAGCGGATTGTTATTTGTTCAAAAGTCAGGAACAGCAATGTTTGAGTTAATACTAACTTTTTTGTTTGACGTCCTCTTTTACAAAATTGGATGTTGGAGTCTAAGAGTGCTTTCTTTTGGAAAACTTAAATGGGATTCCAAGGGCCAGGGGAATCCGTATTTGATGACCCTACTTGGGTTCACGGTATTTCTTTTGGTTTTGATTATCGTCTACTACACCTTCAACGCATGATGGGAATCATATGGGAGCTTTAGGAAAATTTGGCTTCGGCGCTGCAGCGGCCTTCTTAACGGGAAAAAAAGTCCAACTCGGGCTAGGTGCACTATTACATGCTGATGAGTTGAATGGATACGTCGATAGTAACAATATCGACGGATATACATTTAATCCAGAAGATGGAAGATGGTATGGCAGTACGCCAGCACCGGATTATGGCGTTTATGACTGGGGCGAGCCAGCGTCAGATTCTCTGCAGCGAGATCTATCTGAACTAAAGAAAGGTATTGACTGGGCGAATGAAGTCGAACGCCGTTCGCCAACAAAGCCGCTTACGATTGATGATTTTGTAAAGGCCATAAGAGACATTCCAGATGCAATACACGACATATTTTCCACTTATGACCCGCCTCCGGAATATTCGCCAACGGATTTTTCTTGGGTTATCCCGGTTAACGAAACTGGAATCCCGCGTATTGATCCCCAGTGCAGAAACGACTTCAACAACGCCCAACACCCTCCCCGCAAAGACCCATTAACCTTCGACCTCGACGGAGATGGCCTCGAAACCGTAGCGACATCAGCAGGCATCCTGTTCGATCATGACGGTGACGGCGTCAAGCAGGGTACAGGCTGGGTCGGTCCTGACGACGGCTTCCTGGCATTAGACCGCAACGGGAATGGAACCATCGACAACGGTACCGAGCTCTTCGGCGATGCCACACTCCTGGCGAATGGACTCAAGGCTGCCGATGGTTTCGCGGCCCTTACTCAGCAAGATACGAACGGTGATGGCAAGGTCACCAGTGCGGATGCGCAGTGGGAAAATCTGCGCGTCTGGCGCGATTTGAACCAGGATGGCGTCTCGCAGGCGAATGAGCTGTTCACGCTGAATCAACTGGGCATTGCGGCGATCAATGTCGCCAAGACCCTCAACAACCAGACGCTCGCCAACGGCAACCAGATTGCCGACCTGGGCAGTTTTACGCGAATCGACGGGTCCACCGGCGCGATGGGTGACGTCAGCACGATGGGCGACGTCAATCTGGCCGAAGACACCTTCTATCGCGAGTTCACCGACCACATTCCGATTGCCGAAGGTGTCGACCTGCTCCCCGAGATGCAAGGCTCCGGCATGGTGCGCGATCTGCACGAGGCCGCGAGCCTCTCTCCTGCATTGAAGGAACTGTTAACCCAATTCAGTCAGGCGACTACGCGTCATGAGCAGCGTGCGCTTCTTGATCAGATGTTGGATGCCTGGGCGGATACGTCCGGCTTTATCACTTCATTGCAACAACGCGCAGAAGCCAAATTTGTGGGCTACGACGTAGTGGTGACCTATTCACAATTCGGCAATCTGAATGAGGGGAACTATGCCGCCGAGGCAAGTTATGCCGGCATGAACTGGTTTGACGTCGGTCGTATTTGGGAACAAAAGCTTCATGTTCTGGAAGCATTTAATGGCCGGTACTTCGTCGATCTCGATAGCAGTGGAACGAGCGGCGGCACAAGCAGCGGAGGTGGCGGCGGAGGAGCTGGTGGTGGTGGCGGCGGTGGTAGTGGCGCCGCAGCAGATAACTCGGTACGCATTGACATCCGGCTTAGCGAGGAACAGGTCGGCTTCCTCAACAGTTCATTCGCCGCGTTAAAGGACTCCATCTACGCAACGTTGGTAATGCAAACGCGCCTCGCGCCGCTCTTTGACTTGATTGACGTTGTTATCAACGACAATGCAATTGCTCTCGACTTCTCGAGACTGGAGCAAACGTTTGCGACAAACATCGCGGCTGATCCAATTAACGGCATCTCGGATCTCGTCGACCTTGTCCTCTGCTCAAAAAATATGCTGAGCAATACGGGATGGGATGGCTATGGGCTAATGGAGCACTACATCCGTACAGTACCGGTGAGCACCGAATTGCAGGCAACGTACAAGGATCTTGGCGTTCTGGTTGACGGACAGGCGGATTTTTCAACTACCGGGACCGCCGATAGCAATATTATCGTTGCGGGAGGTACTAGCGATGTCATTCAAGGAAACGGCGGGAATGATGTCGTTTTCGCTGGAGTCGGCAATGACACGGTTGACGGCGGACTTGGTGACGATGTGCTCGAAGGCGGTGTCGGTAACGACTCGCTGACGGGCGGTGCTGGTAACGATCTTTACCTGTTCGGTAAAGGTGACGGGCAGGACACGATTGCCTCCGACTTCGACAACGCAGCCACCAAGCTCAATGCCTTGCAGTTCAAGAACGGAATTTTGCCCTCCGAAATCGTTGCTACGCGAACGGGCTATGACCTGATATTGAGTATTGCCGGCACTGCGGACAAGGTAACGGTCAGCCAGTTCTTCTATCGTGATACGACCGACAGCGCCTACAACCCGATTCAAAAGGTGATCTTTAGCGATGGAACCACTTGGGACGTTGCGGCGCTGACGGCCAAGGTGTTCGCAGGAACGACTGCGGCGGACTACATTGTCGGCACCATTCAAAATGATGTGATTCATGGCCGGGAGGGTAACGACAGCCTGTTTGGTCAAGATGGGAACGACGTGCTCGACGGCGGCGACGGTAACGACAACTTGTATGCGGGGGCGGCAATGACACGATTGATGGTGGTGCCGGGAATGATTACCTCGCAGGCGGCCTTGGCGACGATATATACCTGTTCGGAAGGGGTGATGGTCAGGATGTAATTAATGGCGACGACGAATCGTCTCCGACTAAGGTCAACGTCTTGCAGTTCAAGGATGGCGTGCTTCCCTCGGACATCTGGGTGACGCGCGCTGACTATGGTTTAGTGCTTACGATCGCGGGAACGACAGACAAAATCACTCTCAGCAGCTATTTTGATGGCGACAATCCCGGCGGACCGGGCAATCCAGTTCAACAAGTAAAGTTTGCGGATGGCACGATCTGGGACCTTGCTACTATCAAGGCCAAAGCCTATGGGGGCACGCCCAATGCGGACCTAATTAATGGGACCAACAATGGCGAAGCCATTAGCGGACAGGCCGGCGCCGATACACTGAAGGGTTGGGGTGGCGACGATACGCTGGATGGCGGTGCGGGCAACGACACGTTGTCGGGAGGCACGGGAAACGACATCTACCTGTTCGGGAAAGGCGATGGCCAGGACACTATTGCCGATGATCACGACACTGCCGCTTCAAAGCTGAATGTACTGCAGTTCAAGAGCGGTATCTTGCCGTCGGAAGTGATCGCGACGCGTTCCGGTACAACCCTGGTCTTGAGCATTGCCGGCACGACGGACCAGATCAGCATCAACTACTTTTTTGACGGGGATACCCCAAGTAATCCCAGCAATCCGATCCAGCAGGTTGTGTTCGCGGATGGAAGGACGTGGGATACGGCGGCGCTCACGGCAAAGGTGTTTGGAGGTACGACTGCCGGCGACAATATCACCGGGACCATCGCCGATGACGTCATCAATGGTCAGGCCGGTGCTGACAATCTGTATGGCCGGGATGGAAACGACCTGCTCGACGGCGGCGCGGATAATGATTTCATCCAGGGCGAGAACGGCAACGACAAGCTCTATGGCGGCGATGGCTCCGATAGTCTGTATGGTGGCAACGGCAACGATATCCTGGACGGCGGTGCCGGCAACGATACGATGAACGGCAATGCGGGCAACAACACCTACCTGTTTGGCAAGGGAGACGGCCAGGACCGGATCAACGGTGACTATGACATCTCCGCCACCAAGCTCAATGTGCTGCAGTTCAAGAGTGGAGTGCTGCCATCCGAAGTGTATGCGGCCAGTTCGGGCAACGACCTGGTGCTGAGCATCGGGGGCACGACGGATACGGTAAGAGTCAGTTACTTCTTTGGCGACAGCAATCCGGGCAATCCCTACAATCCGCTGCAGCAGATCAAATTCGCCGATGGCACGACCTGGGATCTCGCTGCCATTACGGCCAAGGCGTTTGCAGGGACGGCCGCCGGGGAAACCACGAGCGGTACGATCGGTGCCGACGTGATGTATGGCCAGGGCGGCGCGGACACCCTGTACGGACTGAACGGCGACGACGTGCTCAACGGCGGCGCGGACAACGATTATCTGACCGGCGATGGCGGCAACGATACGCTCGATGGCGGTACGGGCAACGACACCTTGTCGGGCAGTGCGGGCAACGACACCTACCTGTTCGGCAAGGGCGACGGCCGGGACATCATCAATGGCGACTGGGATACGTCATCGACCAAGCTGAATGTGCTGCAGTTCAAGGATGGTGTGCTGCCTTCGGAAATCGTCGCGACGCGCTCGGGTACAGACGCGGTGTTGAGCATCGCCGGGACCACGGACAAGATCACCCTTGGTGGCTTCTTCTATGGCGACACGCTCGGCAATACGAACAACCCGATCCAGCAAGTGCTGTTCGCAGATGGGACGACCTGGGATGTGGCAACGTTAGCTGCCAAGGTGTTTGCGGGTACGGACGCTGGCGACAATATCACCGGCACCATTGCAGACGATGTCATCAATGGCCAGGCTGGTGCGGACAATCTGTATGGTCGCGATGGTAACGACATGCTGAACGGCGGAGCGGGCAATGACGCCATCCAGGGTGATAACGGCAACGACATCCTCATTGGTGGCGACGACAACGATGTTCTGTGGGGCGGCAACGGCAACGACACGCTGGATGGCGGTGCCGGCAATGACACGCTGAACGACGACACGGGCAATGAAATCTACCTGTTCGGCAAGGGTGATGGGCAGGACACAATCAACAGTTATTACGACGTATCCGCGACCAAGCTCAACGTGCTGCAGTTCAAGAGCGGTGTGCTGCCATCCGAAGTGTATGCAGCCCGCTCGGGCACCGACCTGATATTGAGCATCGCGGGCACGACGGACACGGTGAAGGTCGGCTACTTCTTCAACGACAGCAATCCGGGCAATCCCTACAGCCCGCTGCAGCAAGTCAAGTTCGATGACGGGACGACCTGGGATCTTGCCACCATTACGGCCAAGGCATTTGCCGGAACGCCGAATGCGGACACGATCAGCGGCACCAACAACGGGGAGACGATCAGTGGCCAGGCGGGCGCGGATACCTTGTACGGACTGAATGGCGACGACGTGCTCAATGGCGGCGCGGACAACGATTACCTGAGCGGCGATGGCGGCAACGATACGCTCGATGGCGGCACAGGCAACGACACCTTGTCGGGCGGCACGGGCAACGACACCTACTTGTTCGGCAAGGGCGATGGCCAGGACGTCATCAACGGTGACTCGGAAACCGGTTCGGCCAAGTTGAATGTGCTGCAGTTCAAGAGCGATGTATCACCATCGGAGATCGTTGCAACCCGGTACATCAATGATTTGGTATTGAGCATTGCCGGCACCACGGACAAGATCACCATCGGCGGCTTCTTCTACAGCGACACGCTCGGCAATCCGAACAACCCGATCCAGCAAGTGGTGTTTGCGGATGGGACGAGCTGGGATGTGGCAGCAATCGCAGC
>NZ_DATFAF010000084.1:0-5337 GCF_035254865.1 Noviherbaspirillum sp. | reverse complement strand
CTGCTTGCCGGTCTCGCGCTGCTTGATGTCGATCCAGCGGTGTCCCAGCCTGGGCATCTCCGCCGCGTAGCCCGGAAATTCGTTGCCGTGGTATTCGTCATGGCAGGCCAGCGCGCAACAGTTGCAGTTGAAGCACTTCGCTATGTCGATTACCAGATTCCACTTCTTCACAGTGCCGCCTCCGTTTGTTCACAACTGCCAGGGGCCTGCTTCCATGCTTCAGTGCCATCCCACAGCGCGATTTGTGTGATTGATTCTATCGACGGCCTCGATCGCGAAGTGATTCATTTCGCGCCCCGCTTGATCGAATATGGCGTTCACCCGGAAAGCCATCGCAGCGCGCATAAAAAAAGGGGCTGGAAACCAGCCCCTGAAAGGAGATACTGCGGTAAAAATCAGGCATGCGCATGCACGCCTGTACCGCCAGACACTCCGAGACATGACGCCATGAGTTCTGCATTGCCGGCAAGCTTGCTCGACTTGCCGTCATAGACGACGCGACCGCGGTCAAGGACGACGGTGCGTGGTGCGAAATCGAGCGCAAGATGGACATACTGCTCGACGAGGATGATGGCCAGGCCGGCGCCTCGCAGTCGTTCAAGCGCATTCAGGATCTGGTCGACGATGACCGGCGCCAGCCCCTCCATCGGTTCATCCAGCAGCAGGAGATCGGGGTTGCCCATGAGCGCGCGGCCGATCGCCAGCATCTGTTGCTCGCCGCCCGACACCTGGTCGCCGTAGTTGGTGCGGCGGCCTGCAAGATTCGGAAACATCTCGTAGACCGCATCGACGGTCCAGCGGCCGGGCCGCGCTGCGATGCGCAGGTTTTCTTCGATGGTGAGGGAACGGAAAATGTCACGTTCCTGCGGCACGTAACCGATACCGGCCAGTGCCCGGCGATGGCTCGGCAGCGCAGCAATGCTCTGGCCACGCAATTGCAGATTTCCGCGATGCAGGCGCGTCTGGCCGACGAGGGTTTTCATCAGCGTGCTTTTGCCCACGCCATTGCGGCCGAGCAGCGCGAGCACGCCGCCCGCTTCGAGACCCAATGTCAGGTCTTCGATAATCACGGTGGGACCGTAACCGGCGGTCACGCCTTCAAGCTGTAAGAGCGGCTTCATTTATCGTTCTCCGAGGTAAACCCGGCGCACGTCCGGGTCCTTGGCAATCTCATCCGGCGTGCCTTCGACCAGGGTCGCGCCCTGCACCAGGACCGTGATCCGTTGTGCGAAGCGGAAGACGAGATCCATGTCATGGTCGATCAGCAGGACCGCAATGTGTTCCGGCAGGCTGTCGATAATGTCGAGGATGATGTCCCGTTCGGATGTCGGGATGCCGGCCGCCGGCTCGTCGAGCAGCAGCACCTGCGGTTTCAGCGCAAGCGTCACCGCGATTTCCAGCAAGCGCTGCTGGCCGTACGGCAGGCGCTGCACCGGCACGTCCGAGACCCCGCTCAGGCCAACCCTGGCGAGCAGTTGGTCGGCTTCCTCATGCTGTTCCGCGTAGGCGCTTGCGCAGCGGAACAGGCGTGCGCCGATGCCGCAATGCTGCGCCACCGCCAGGAACACATTCCTGTGCGCAGTCAGCGCCGGAAACAGCGAGGTGATCTGGAAGGTCCGACCGAGCCCGCGCCGCGAGCGCGTCGATTCGCCCATGCTCGTCACGTCATGGCCGTTCAGCATGATCGAGCCGGAGGTCGGCTTGAGACGGCCCGCCAGCAGGTTGACGAGCGTCGTCTTGCCCGCGCCGTTGGGTCCGATCAGCGCGCGCCGCTCGCCGCGCTTCAGCTTCATGGTCACGTCGCGCGTGACGGATACGGAGCCGAACGACTTGTACAGGTCGCGCGCCTCGAGAATGGCCTGGCCGCTCATGCGTTCCTCCTGTCCTTCAGTTTGTTGATCAGCCGTTCCGCCAGGATCAGCAGGCCGCCGCGCGCGAACAGCACCAGCACCAGCAGCATCACGCCCTGCCACAGGAACCAGTTGGTCGGGTCTTCCTTGGCCAGGTAGTCCTGCGCCAGCATGTACAGCGGCACGCCGATGAAGGGGCCGTACAGCCGCCCCGATCCGGCCAGGATCAGCATGATCAGCACGTCACCCGACAATTCGAAGCTCAGCGAGTGCAGCGCAACGAAGCCGGTACTCTGCGCCTGCAATGCGCCCGCCAGGCCAGCCATGGCGGAAGCGATCACATAGGCGGTCAGGCGACGGCCGTAATTCGGGCAACCGATGGCGGACATGCGCAGGTGGTTCTCGCGAATGCCGCGCAGCGACCAGCCGAACGGCGAGTTGACCAGCCGGCGCATGAAGAGGAAGGCGATGAACAGGATCGACAGGGTATAGAAGAACGCGGTCCTGCCCTGGAAATCGAACTCGAACATGCCAAGCACCGGCGTGAAGTTGATCCCCTGCAGCCCGTCGTCGCCGCCGGTGATGCTGCTGGCCATGTTGGCGCCTTCATGCAGCAACATGACGGCGGCCAGCGATAGCATCAGGAAAGCAAGTCCGCGCGTGCGCAGCATCAGCGAACCGAACGCCAGGCCGACCACGGCGGCGGCCCCCATGCCGAGCGCTGCGGTAACCAGCGGGGCCGTCAGTCCGTGGATCGAGAGTATGCCCGCCGTGTACGCGCCGGTGCCGAAGAGCGCGGCGTGCCCCAGCGTCACGATGCCGGTGTATCCGACCAGCAGGTCGAGCGACATCGCGAACAGGATCATGATCAGCACCTGCGTGAGCAGCGGCGCGTAATCGGGCGCGGCCAGGTAGGTTGCAACGGCGGCAACCCATGGCAAGGTGGCGCCCGCCATTGACCATGCCTTCGACGATAGCCATCCGGTATCGGCTTTCGTTGCTGCGACGGCCGGTTCGGCAGGAATGCCGGTCAGCTTGACCGTACGCTGCGCAGGCTTCTTGATAGAGGTAGAAGTAGTCGTCACAATCACTCCCTTCGCTTGCCGACGAGGCCTTGGGGGCGCCACAGCAGCAGCAGAAACACGGATACGTATACGATCAGCATGCCGGCCTGCGGGAAGATGTACTTGCCGATGGTTTCCGTCAGGCCGATGATGATCGCCGCGTAGAACGGCCCCTTGATGCTTCCGAGGCCGCCGACCGCGACCACGATGAGGAAGAACACGATGTATTGCAGCGGATAGGCCGGCGCGATGGCGAGAATTTCCGCGCCCAGTCCGCCGCCGAGCGCTGCAAGCCCGGTGCCAACGCCGAAGGTCATCGCGAACAAGCGGTTGGTATCGATGCCGATGGCCTGCGCCATGGCGCGGTTGTCGACCGCGGCGCGCACGATGGCGCCGAACATGGTGCGCTCGAAACCGAACCACAGTCCGGCCACGACCAGACCGCCGAACAGCACCAGGAACATCCGGTACGTCGGAATGCTCACACCGGCCAGCGAGATCTGTCCCTGCAGGTAAGCAGGCAACTGGATCGGTTGCGCCAGCGGCCCCCAGACCATGCGTGCCAGTGCGACCGATATCAGCACCAGGCCGATGGAGAACAGCACCTGGTCGAGCTCGCTGCTGCCGTACAGCAGCGAGTACAGCAAGCGCTCCAGCACGAAGCCGAGCGCGGTGACCGCCACGCAGGCGATCGCCAGCGCCAGCAGGAACGGCATGCCGGCGGCATTCATCAGGGTCACCATGACGTATCCACCCAGCATCGCAAAGACGCCGTGTGCGAGATTGACAAAACCCATCAGGCCCATCGTGACCGACAGACCCACCGAGGTCAGATACAGAATCATTCCGTAGGCGACCCCGAACAGCAGGATCGTTACTGTTGTCGACAGCATGATCCGTCCCCTTTCGTTGTAAACATCGTTGAATCTTTTCCCGAACGGCCGGACGCTTCCTTGCGTCCGGCCCATGTGCTTACGGCTTGATCTTCAGCTCTTTCCAGGGATCGCCGATCTGCGGCAGGGTTTCGATTTCGATGTTCGCCATCTGGCCGTTCTTCTCTTCCACGCGACGGATGTATTCATGCTGAACAATGTCGCGCGTGGCCGGATCGATGCGGATCGGACCGCGCGGGCTGTCCGCATTCGACCAGTGGCTCAGGAACTCCATGGTCTTGTTCGGATCGAGCTTGCCATTTTGATCGCGGATCGCGTCGAAGATCGCCTTCATGCCATCCCATCCGCCCACCGAGAAATAATTGGGAACGGTGTCGGCGCCGTAGGCACGCTTCCAGGCAGCGACGAATTCCTCGTTGGCCTTGCGCTTGCCGGCCGGCGAATAATGGTGCGCGGTGATCACGCCCATCGCCACCTTGCCCATGTTGGGCAGCTCCTCGTCGGTGGTGATGTCGCCGGGGCCGATCACCTTGATTTTCGAACCCATGATGCCGATGTCGGACATGGCCTTCATGAACGCGGTGGCCAGCGGGCCGCCCGGGTTGAAGTGGTAGACCACGTCAGGATTGGCTTCCTTGACCTTCTGCAGGTAGGGCAGGTAGTCGGTGGTTTTCATCGGGATGCGCACGGAGCCGACGATCTTGCCGCCGCCTTCGGTGAAGGACTTGGTGAAGGCCGCCTCGCCGTCATGACCCGGGGCGAAGTCGCTGACCACGGTGTACGCGGTCTTCATCTTGTTCTTCGCCGCCCACTGGCCCAGCGGGTAGCTGGACTGCCAGAGCGTCATCGAGGTACGCACGACATACGGGGACTGCGTCGTCACCGCGCTGCCGGCGGCAGCCATGACGACGAAGGGAATCTTGGCCTGCTTGCTGAGCACACCGACCGCCATGGCGTTCGGCGTCCACTGCCCGCCAGTCAGAATCTGGACACGATCACGCAGAATCAACTCCTGCGCGAGACGCTTGGCGACATCGGGGTTGGCGCCGGTGTCGTCGCGGCGGATGATTTCCACGGTGACGCCGGGTGGCAATTCCTTGCCGTGCTCCTTGACGTAAAGGTCGGCGCCGCGGTCGATCATTTCGCCGATGGCGGCGTTCGGGCCGGAATAGGTCAGGATCATCCCGACCTTGATGTTTTCAGCGCCGGCGGCGCCTGCGAAACCTATGCAACCGGCAATGGACAGGGTGGCGGCAAGCGCTGGCCGCCGCAGGGAATTGCGGATGAAATGCTGCAGCATTTGAGTCTCCTCATACACATGGTTTTTTGAACTGCTCTTGAGGTTGCGGCGGATTCCGCAACCTCACCCTTATGCGCTCAGTCGGCGATTTCGGGGACAACGAGATGAAACAGTTTGAGCGTGCCGTTCTCGCCGGCGCTGATCGAGGCCGTCTCGTTCGGCCCCAGGTACACGCCGGCCCCGCGGCCCACCGCATATTCCCGGTCGTTCAGCCTGATCTTCCCTTCCCC
>NZ_DATFAF010000083.1:0-3458 GCF_035254865.1 Noviherbaspirillum sp. | reverse complement strand
GGTGTCGGTCGACTTCAACCACAACCCGGCATCGAGCAATTTCGATGCGACCCTGACCAAGGTCTCCGGCCGCCTGGTGAAGGTGTCCTCGTGGTACGACAACGAGTGGGGCTTCTCCAACCGCATGCTCGACACCACCGTAGCCTTGATGTCCGCCAAATAACGTTTCCTTTTGAAAGCGCCTGACATGGATCGCTCCACCAAGATTGTTGCCACCATCGGCCCTGCTTCCAGCGACCTCGCCACGCTCACGCGCATGGTGTGCGCCGGCGTCAATGTGGTGCGCCTGAATTTTTCGCACGGCAAGGCGCAGGACCATAGCGATCGTGCCCGGCTGGTGCGCGAAGCCGCGGCGGACTGCGGCTGCGAAGTCGCGATCATGGCCGACCTGCAAGGGCCGAAGATCCGTGTCGGCAAGTTCGAGCATGGAAAGATCCTGCTCGAAGCGGGCGCGAAATTCGTGCTGGATGCCGAATGCGAACTCGGTAACGAACAGCAGGTCGGGCTGGATTACAAGGAGCTGCCGCGCGACCTGAAGCCGGGCGACATCCTGCTCTTGAATGACGGACTGATCGTGCTGGTCGTGGATGCCGTCGTCGGCAGCGCGATTCACACCACGGTGAAGATCGGCGGCGAACTGTCCAACAACAAAGGCATCAACCGCCAGGGCGGCGGCCTCTCTGCGCCGGCACTGACCGCGAAGGACATGGAAGACATCAAGACCGCCGTCGCGCTCGGCGCCGATTACATCGCGGTGTCGTTCCCGAAGAATGCTTCCGACATGATCATGGCGCGCCAGCTTGCCAACATCGCGGGTGAGCCGCAGCAACGCAAGCTCTTGATGATCGCCAAGATCGAGCGCGCCGAGGCGATCCCGCTGCTGCAGGAAATCCTCGACGCCTCCGACGGCATCATGGTGGCACGCGGCGATCTGGCGGTGGAAGTCGGCAACGCCGCCGTGCCGGCACTGCAGAAGCGCATGATCAAGATGGCGCGCGCCTCGAACAAGCTGGCCATCACCGCGACGCAGATGATGGAATCGATGATCGTCAACGCGGTGCCGACGCGTGCCGAAGTGTCGGACGTGGCGAACGCGGTATTGGACGGCACGGACGCGGTGATGGCTTCCGCCGAGACGGCCTCCGGCAAGTATCCGGTGGAGACGGTGGAGGCGATGGCCGCGATTTGCCTGGAAGCGGAGAAAGCGGATGTATGCAAGCTCGATACCGATTTCCTCAACGCCAGTTTCAGCCGCATCGATCAATCGATTGCCTATGGCGCGCTGTTTACCGCCTATCACTTGCGCGTCAAAGCCATCGTGGCGCTGACCGAATCCGGCTCCACCACGCTGTGGATGAGCCGGCACAGCATCGACATCCCGATCTATGCGCTGACGCCGAGCATCGCGACGCTGCGCAAGTCCGCGCTCTACCGCAACGTGCGTTCCTTCGAACTCGTGCAATCGGGCGAAAGCAAGGACGTGCTGCAGGCGGCGCAGAACCTGCTGCTGGAGAAGCATGTGGTGCGGCCCGGCGACCTGATCGTGGTCACCTGGGGCGAGCCGATGGGACAGATCGGCGGCACCAATTCGCTCAAGATCGTCAAGGTCGGCGCGCACTGAACCCAAAATACATATCTGGAGATCTGCATGCGTGCAAAGGACAGCGCATCGGCCGCGAAGTGATCGACTCGCATTCGGCTGAACTGCCCTTTGCACGCATTCACGCACAAAGGTGATCGCATGGAAAAGCTCATTCTCGCCCTGGATCAGGGAACCACCAGTTCACGCGCCATCCTGTTCGATCGCGCGGGCACGATACATGGCTCGGCGCAGCAGGAATTCCGCCAGATCTTTCCGCAGCCTGGCTGGGTCGAGCATGATGCCAACGAGATCTGGCAGTCGCAACTCGCGGTGACGCGGGAGGTCATGCGCAAGTGCGATGTCGATGCAGCCGAAATCGCAGCTATCGGCATTACCAACCAGCGCGAGACTACCGTGGTGTGGGATAAACGCAGCGGCGAGCCGATCGCCAATGCCATCGTGTGGCAGGACCATCGCACGGCGGACGTGTGCGACGCCTTGCGCGAGCAAGGCAAGGCCGCACTCTTCCAGGAGAAGACCGGGCTGGTGCTGGATGCCTATTTTTCAGGCACCAAGCTGCGCTGGCTGCTCGACCATGTTCCCGGCGCGCGTGCGCGGGCAGAGCGTGGCGAACTTGCTTTTGGCACCATCGACAGCTGGCTGACGTTCAAGCTGACTGGCGAGCATGTCACCGACACGAGCAATGCCTCGCGCACGCTGCTGTTCAACATCAAGACGCTGCAATGGGATGACGAACTGCTCGGCCTGCTCGACATCCCGCGCAGCATGATGCCGACCGTGCTGCCCGGCAGCGCCATGTTCGGCACAACGCACAGCGAGCTGCTGGGTGCGCCTATCCCGATTGCCGGCATCGCCGGCGATCAGCAGGCCGCGACCTTCGGGCAGGCCTGTCATCGCCCCGGCATGGCAAAGAACACCTATGGCACCGGCTGCTTCATGCTGATGAATACCGGGTCGCAAGCCATCGCATCGCGCAACAACCTCGTTGCCACCATCGGCTGGACACTCGGCAGCAAGCAGGATCTGCACACCGATTACATGCTCGAAGGCAGCGTGTTCATGGCCGGCGCCACGGTGCAGTGGCTGCGCGACGGGCTGAACATCATCCAGCAATCCTCCGATGTCGAGGCGCTTGCCCTGAGCGTGCCGGACTCGGATGGCGTGACCTTCGTGCCGGCATTCACCGGGCTGGGCGCGCCCTACTGGGATGCCTATGCGCGCGGCACCATCGTCGGCATGACGCGTGGCACGACGCGTGCGCATATCGCGCGCTCCGCGCTGGAGAGCATCGCCTATCAAAGCGTGGATGTGCTGGATGCGATGCAGAAGGATTCCGGCATGCGCCTGCAGGAATTGCGCGTGGACGGCGGCGCCTCGCGCAACGACTTGCTGATGCAATTCCAGGCCGATGTGCTGGGCGTACCGGTGGTGCGCCCGATGGTCACCGAAACCACGGCGCTCGGCGCGGCTTATCTGGCTGGTCTGCGCGTCGGCTTCTGGTCGTCGCAGCAGGAGATTGCTTCGCTGTGGAAGATGGATCGTTGCTTCGAACCGCGCATGGCGGATGAGGAGCGTCAAGCGCGGATTGCCACCTGGCGGCGTGCGGTCGAGCGCGCACGCGCCTGGGCGGAGTAACAATGGCGATGGCGGCACGCCAAGCCCAAATAAAAGAGCGGGCATAGCGCCCGCTCCTTTCGACTGCTTATTTCAACTGTGTTTCAGCCGTTTACTTGACGCGGCCTTCCTTCCAGGCCTGGAGCAGCTTGTCGTAGGCGATGGTCTCGCCCTTGGGCTTCTCGTCGCCCAGCTTCTTCCACGGCGCCCCCTTGTCCGACAGCCACTTGGCCGCGTCGCC
>NZ_DATFAF010000082.1:0-149969 GCF_035254865.1 Noviherbaspirillum sp. | reverse complement strand
GCCGCCGATGGTCACGCCCTTGGCGTTGAGCTCGTCGATGGCCATGCGCGCGCCGTTTTCATTGTCCTTGCCGAGGTGGGCGATGGCGCCGGAGATCGGGCCGACGTGGCCGATCTTGACAACCAGTTCCTGTGCCGATGCCGCACCTGCAAAGGCAAATGCAATCGCGCCAGCCAACGGAATCATTTTTGTCTTGAACTGCATGGATTGTCTCCTAATGAAAAAACAAAGAAAGGTACTGCAAAAAGCTCGCCTAGGCTGGAATTCGCACAGACGAAACATAACTTGCGTCGCGGTCCGACATCGCCAGATCGAAGCTGTCATTCAGGCAGGAATCGCCGAGCTGGCGAGAGCGGGAGGGGAACATGCCGGCCGCGCTGATTTTCAGGCGGTCGAGAGAAAACTGACGCAGATGCCTGAACACGCTTTGGTTGATCGCGATCATCGCCTGCATCACCAGAAGATCGACGTCGCTGGGCACGCGCTCCGGCGCACTCTTGCTTGCCGATCTTGATCGGCTGTGCTGGTCCGCCAGCACGCAGCGGAATACGTCCTCCAGCGTGACCGTGCCGGGGTCGCATGTCAGCAGCCACTTGTCGGAAGCGGACGGGTCGTGTTTCAGGAGGTTGGCACGCGACAGGCTGTTGCACAGTTTTGCCAGTTCCCTGGCGGGGCGACCGGTGGCGTCTTCCAGCTGAGCGACGCTGACGGCACGCGGCGCGCTGGAAACGAGTTTGGCAAGAATTTCGGTTGTGGCAAAAAAACGGTCGTGCAATGCGCTATTGCCGAGGATGCAGTCTTCAACAGTCACCATCGATGTCTCCTTTTTGAGGTCTTGCTGCGCTTGGCGACAACCGGTTTCTGACCGATTGCGCCGCCTGCAGTCACTGCCTGGTAGCGATGTTCTTGTTTTTGTTATTTGTCCCTGCTTGAAGCACCGCCCCGTGGATTAAAGCGATGACAACGTGGAACGCAACTTTAGGGATAAAGCTTGATAAATGCCATTTCGCTAATTGGCGCGACTCGATGCTACTTGATGCTAAAATGGCAGCATCTAGCATCATCGCGTTGCTGTGCAGAAAAAAGAGGATCTGATGACCGCATTCACAGAAAATACCAAGGCGATCCACGCCGCCCAGCGTGAATTCTGCGCCAACCTGCGCATGCTCTGCAGCTATTACCGCTCGGTGGCCGATGTCTGTCGCAAGCTCAATCTCAATCGCGCCCAATTCAATCGCTACCTGAACGGCACCAGCAAGCCATCCAGTCACACGCTGGAGCGCATATGCGACTTCTTTGGCGTGGAACCGTCGGAAATTTATCTGCCGCGCGAACACTTCCACCAGATCGTGCAGGTGCGCCCGAAGCAACGCACCGAGCGCGCCGCCTACACCGATCACATCCTTCGCCTGCAGCATCAATCGACCGGCAAGTTCGACAAATACCTCGGTTATTACTACGAGTACTATCACTCGATGAGTGCACCCGGCAAGGTGCTGCGCGGGCTGGTGCATATCTTCATGCACGACGGCGCGATCTATCACGAGCGGCTGGAGCGCTTTCCGCAGCATGCCAACCTTGACCAGACATACAAGTGCAAATACATGGGTTGCACCTTTTACCTGAACGACCGCATCTTTCTGACGGACTACGAGTCGCTGACGGGCAACGAGATTGCGCAAACGATCCTGTTTCCGACCTACAAGAACAAGGTTGCCCGCCTGTCCGGCCTGATGCTCGGCGTGTCATCCAGCAACCAGCGCTCGATCGCTTGCGCGCGCGTGGTGTTTGAATTCCTCGGCAAGAACATCGATATCCGCAAGGCGATGCGCCTGTGCGGCCTGTTCGACCCAAAGCGCGGTGAGATCGACCCGACCATCCTGAAGGTGATCGACAATTCGCCGCACAAGGATCAGCACCACTTCTACACGATTCCGCTGTAATTCAACAGGCCGCGGTAGGCGACCGCGGGGACGGACAAACGGAAGCGCTTTTGCAGCCTGTTAGGTACACTTGCAAGCATGCTGACTCCCACCATCATCCATCGCGGAAGCGAATCGTACGACATCACGTTCGCCGCGATGCGCGCATTTACGGATGCGCGCACGCCCGACACTCCCGACGAATTCTGGATCGTCGAACATCCGCCGGTTTTCACCCTTGGCCTGGGCGCCGATCCCTCGCATGTGCTCGACGCGCACGGCATCCCGGTGGTCCAGACCGATCGCGGCGGCGAAGTGACCTATCACGGTCCGGGGCAGGTGGTGGTCTATTTGTTAATGGATTTGCGCCGCAAACCCGGTGCGCGCCTGTATGCGCGCGAATTCGTGAATAAAATTGAACAGTCGGTCATAAACACCTTGCGGGCGTATAATCTGGACGGTGAGCGCAAGCCCGGCGCGCCCGGCATTTACATGTCAGGCGGCGACTGGAAAGGTGCAAAAATCGCTGCGCTCGGCCTGAAAGTGCGCGGCAGCGGCTGCACCTATCACGGCGTGTCGCTGAATGTCTCGATGAACCTGGCCCCATTCTCCTGGATCAATCCCTGCGGTTATGAAGGACTGGCCACCGTGGACATGAAAACCGTCGGCGTGGAAGCGCCGTTGGGTGACGTGCAATCGGCACTGGCTCACAACCTGATCGATTTATTAACGGCGTGATTGCGCCTTTCGTCCCGTCGAAGCGACGGACGAGGAAACGACTTGTCCATGACCACCGAAAAAGACCCGCAGGCTTCTCCCGCCTACAATCCGAGCGAGAAGCAGAAAGGCGCCGGCAAGACCGCGCGCATCCCGATCAAGATCGTCCCCGCCGAAAAGCTGCCCAAGCCCGACTGGATCCGCGTGAAAGCCGGATCGCCTTCGACGCGCTTCAATGAAATCAAGGGCATCCTGCGCGAAAACAAGCTGGTCACGGTGTGCGAGGAAGCGAGCTGTCCGAACATCGGCGAATGCTTCGGCAAGGGCACCGCAACCTTCATGATCATGGGCGACAAATGCACGCGTCGCTGCCCGTTCTGCGACGTCGGCCACGGCCGTCCCGATCCGCTCGATCCGACCGAACCCGAGAAGCTGGCGAAAGCCATCGGCGCCATGCGCCTGAGCTATGTGGTGATCACTTCCGTCGACCGCGACGATCTGCGCGATGGCGGTGCTGGCCACTTCGCCGACTGCATCCGCCACGTACGCGCGATGTCGCCGAAGACGCGCATCGAGATCCTGACGCCGGATTTCCGCGGCCGCATGGAGCGCGCTCTCGAGATCCTCAAGGAAACGCCGCCCGACGTGATGAATCACAACCTGGAAACCGTGCCTCGTCTGTACAAGGAAGCGCGTCCCGGTGCCGATTATCATTTCTCCCTGAATCTGCTCAAGAGCTTCAAGGAGCTGCGCCCGGAAATCCCGACCAAGTCCGGATTGATGGTCGGCCTCGGCGAAACCGATGAAGAAATCCTGCAAGTCATGCGTGACCTGCGCGACCATGGCGTCACCATGCTCACCATCGGCCAGTATCTGATGCCCTCGGGCGATCATTTGCCGGTTCGTCGCTACGTGCATCCCGACACGTTCAAGATGTTCGAGGCTGAAGCCTACAAAATGGGCTTCGCGCACGCAGCGGTCGGCGCGATGGTACGCAGTTCCTACCATGCCGACCAGCAGGCACACGGCGCCGGCGTTATCTGATCCCTCCGCGACAAGGCCGGCCCTGCTTGCGAACTGAGGCAGAACAAGGCTTTGTCGGCGCAGCCCTGCGCCTTTGATAAAAGTAAAGGAGCGGATCACCGCTTCGCCGACAATGACGGCGTGGGCGACCGCTCACTTCGATTGCACCACCGTTTCGCAACCGGGCATACGCTGCGATGTGCAACACGCCTCCTTTCTCTGACCACCTCCCGAGCCGACAAGCCCCTTGGGCGCGTGCGATGCCTTGCGCAGAAAAGCCGCCGAAATCCCGTCGACGAAGCCCGGCGAACGGCGCAACAACAGGATTGCGTGCAGACATGTTGTCCCGCATACATCGTTACAAATCCGCATGAACTTATGCCTGACACGCTTGCCATACCAACACTTATGATTGCATGGTCGGAAGTTACAAAATTCGGAGATGTCACCATCACGACATTCGCCGCATTGGCGATCGCAGCCTGGCTCCTCGCCGAAAATGAAAGGCGCCTAGCACTGTGGTGGGGGATCTTGTTTGCTGCCGGGCTGGGCGTGGTGGTTGCCACAAAAATGGCCTTCATCGGCTGGGGCATCGGCATCCGCTCGCTGGACTTCGCCGGGTTCAGCGGCCATGCCATGCGCGCGTCGGCAGTAATGCCGGTCCTGTTCTATCTGATGCTGCAACGCACGCCGGCAATCGTGAGAACCGTCGGCATCCTGCTTGGACTGGCTTGCGGCGTAGTCGTGGGCATATCACGCATTGCGGTGCATGCGCACTCGGTGTCTGAAATCACGGCAGGCTGGTTGCTCGGCAGTGCCGTCAGTCTCGGCTTCATCTGGGTAGCGAGCAAGTCGCTGCAAAGACCGGTGTTCAATCCCTTGCGCATCGCCTTCAGCCTGCTTGCACTGCTGCCGGCACCGTATGTCCATCCTGCGCCGACTCAGCAATGGCTGACCAACATCACTTTGTATTTTTCCGGTCATGACCAGCCGTTCCCGCGAGAAGGATGGCGGATAAGCCGACCGCGAGGCCGACCGCCGGCGGCGCTGTGACTGACCGCATCAAGCGTGTCTCGGATTAAAAACAAAAAGCGCCATGACGGCGCTTTTTGTTTGATGCTTGCACAATATCAGGCAGCCAATGCTTCTTCAAGCAACTGGTGCAAAGCGGCGAAATCCGGCTCGCCGACATAGCGCTTGATGATGTTGCCTTTCTTGTCGATCACATAGGTGGTCGGCGTCAATTTCACATCGTTAAATGATTTCGCGATGTCGCCTTGCGTATCCAATGCGACCTTGAAGGGAAGCTGGCGGGTCTGCGCGTAATTGAGCACATAGTTGGGCGGGTCGTAACTCATCGCCACGGCGACGAAATCCAGTCCCCTGTCCTTGAATGCGTTGTAGGTGCGCACCATTTCGGGCATCTCTTTCACGCAGGTCGTGCAACTGGTGGCCCAGAAATTCACCATGACCACTTTTCCGCGCAGGCTGCGCAAGGAAATCTTTTCACCATTCACGCTGGAAAAGGTAACGTCCGGTGCCGAATTTTGCGTGGAGAGAGAGAAATAGCCGACTGCGGCAAGCGTTATCACAAGCGCTGCGGCCAGCCACTTTGTCCAGGAGCGAGGACGCGAGGAAACAGTAGTATCGGACTGCATGAGGTTTTGCCAATGTCAGGTGTGTGCCAATAGGCTCATTATAGTCGCGCCATGGACACGCTGCCGGCGCGCTTGTCAGGGGCGCAAATAGACGAAACCTTCCCTTGCCTGCAAGCGGGCCACTTCGGCGACGCCGGACGGCACCAGCTTCGCCTCCGGAACCAGTTGCGACTCCGGAATCCGGTGCGCGGTCAAGGTGTTATGGCAAACTCGGAAGTCGACGCCTTGAGCGGCAAGTTCGCTGATCGCACTATCAAAGGGCCGATTGTTGCGGTCCTGCGCCCCTTTCAGCAGAAACCGGATACCCTCGCCGTGAGCCACCACCACGATCTGCGTGTCGGGTTCCGCTCGCAAATGGTTGCGAATATTTGCCATGGCGCGTGTGGCCTGATCGATGCCTTCCATCAGGTGGTACACGACCTTGATGCGCTCGGCCGCGAATGCGCTGGTGCCGGCAACCAAGGCTATCAATCCGGCAAAAAGCAGTTTGAATAATATCCGTTTCATACCTGATCCCAATGGTAATTCGTATAAGTTGCCGCCACCGCCGGCGGCACGGGCGCCTCCAGCGCGGCGCAAATCGCCCGCAGTAAATCTGCCGTTGCAAGCGGCAGCGGATCGCTGTCGCCGGCGGCGGCAAGCAAGGCTTTGATCAGCGCCGGCTTGGCCAGCGGCGCAAGTTGATGCGCATGATCCAGCGCAAGCTTCACCTGCGCATAATCGAGCACTGCGACAGCTTGCAGGTCGTTTGCCGATAACGCCAGTTCCTCGCAACGCTTCGCGCCATTGGCAAAAAGCGCGGATGCCGGCACGCCGGCATTCGGCGCTGCCACATGCGCAATCAGCGACAACAAGACTTTGCAATCCTCTTTCAGCATCTCCAGGCGGGCGTAGCGCACGGGGGTTGCGCGTCCTGCGTGCGGGTCCAGGCGTCGCGTCAGGACGGTCTGCAGAACGAATTCCGCCAGCGTCAGCTTGTTGTCGGCCGCGATCAATTTGTCCGCAGTGGCGAGCAATGTGTCCTTTGCCGGATCCTGCAATTGCTTCAGCGCGGGCATCGACAAGTCGAGCAATGGCAAGCGCGCACTTTTCGGCAGATGGCCAATCGCCTCAGCCAGAAAAGGCACAAGCGATGCCTGCTGCGGCGCTTCTTTTTCGAGTATGGCAAGCTGTGCGTCGCGTTCGGCCTCACCCAGCAACAATGCATACACCATCGCGCATGCCGTATGCGGTTCGCGCACCGCGCTATCGAGTTCCGGCGGCAGCGTTCCTGCTTCGCGCTCTTCGTTGCCGAAGGCGATCCAGCGTGCCGGCCGCTCTGCATCGGAGAAGCCGGCGGCCGCATAGGGAATATCTGCCAGGGCTGCATTCGGCGACGCCGCGTCGCCGGGCAACTCCGGCGCGTCGAGCACATCCACGCTGCGGCCATAGATGCGGCGCAGCCGCTCCTGAATCGGAGGATGAGTCGAAAACAGGCCGCTCGTCAAACTCGTTTTCGGCGCGCCGAGAAAAAGATGCGACAGTTGCTCGGCATTCGGATGTTGGATGCGCGAGCCGAGTTGCATGCTGCGCGACAGGCCGCCAATCTTGCGCAATGCGCCGCCGATGCCATCCGGATTGCGCGTGAACTGGACTGCGCTTGCGTCCGCGAGGAATTCCCGTTGGCGCGACACCGCCGCCTTGATCAGGCGGCCAAAGAATATGCCGATGTAACCGATGGCAAGCAGCGCCAGTCCGGTGACGAACAGAATTGCGCGGCCCGATGGCCCCTTGTCGTCGCGATTGCGCACGCCCCACATGCTGGAGCCGAAATCCATCAGATGCTGGCCGAATCCGGCGATCATCTGGATACCGAACAACAATCCTATCAGCCGGATGTTCAGTCGCATGTCGCCGTTGAGGATATGGCTGAATTCATGGCCGATCACGCCTTGCAGTTCGTCGCGCGTCAGCCGCGTGAGGGCGCCGCGCGTAACCGTGACGACCGCCGCGTCCTGGTTATAGCCCGCGGCAAACGCATTGATCGCGTCCTCGCGATCCATCACGTAGACTTTGGGACAAGCGATGCCGGATGCCAGCGCCATTTCCTCAACGACGTTGAGCAGCCTGCGTTCCTGCGCATCGGTCGACGACGGCGCAACCAGGCGGCCGCCCGCCATTTTTGCGACCGCATCGCCGCCGTCGCGCAAGTTGAACATCTCGATCAGCGTTCCGCCTGCGATCAACGCCAGCGTGATCGCGGTGTTGGTGGCAAAGAAGCCTTTGGGATAGGCGCGCATTCCGGGCACATATCCTGTCTGCGTCCAGCTCCACACCAGTGCCATCGCGATATTGACGGCAGCGACGATCGCGATGACCGCCAGCGTGAACAGGATGATGAGCGTCCTGGTCTGGCGACGGGCGTGATCTTGCTGTTCGAAGAAGTTCATGGGCGCCGCCACAAGTCCCCCTTGCAGAAGAAGGAAGGCAAAGTGCCTGCGCAACGCATCATGATTGCCTGCCCCCTCCATCCCGGCCTTCCCCTTGCGTCGCAGAAGGCAGAAACGGATGCGCTGTACGCATGGCTCAGAAGGAAACCTTCACGGCCTTGCGCTCTTCGGGCGACTCGGTGGATTCGAGCAACTCCGCCGCCGGGAAGGCGAACATTCCGGCGATGATCGAGCCCGGAAACTGTTCGCGCGAGGTGTTGTATTGCATGACACTGTCGTTGAATGCCTGGCGCGCGAACGCGATGCGGTTTTCGGTGCTGGTCAGCTCTTCCGTCAACTGCATCATGTTCTGGTTGGCCTTCAACTCCGGGTAGGCTTCGGACAGCGCGAACATTTTCCCGAGCGAGGCAGACAGGGCATTCTCGGCGGTCGCCATGTTGTGCATTGCGCCGGCATCGGTTGGATTGGTCGCCGCCTTGGCGTTGGCTGTCACGGCCAAATTGCGCGCGGCAATCACCGCTTCCAGTGTTTCGCGCTCGTGCTTCATGTAGCCCTTGGCGGTTTCCACCAGATTGGGGATGAGATCGTAGCGCCGCTTCAACTGGACATCGATCTGGGCGAAGGCATTCTTGAACTGGTTGCGCAAATTCACCAGCCGGTTGTATGCCCCGACTGCCCAGAACAAGAGCAGCAATGCAAGCCCGAGCAGGATGATGATTCCGACCATGGATTCCCCCAAAGAAAAAAGCCGCAAATCAAAACGATGTGCGGCTTACTATAGCATTTCAGGATCAGGCGACGACCTATCCCGCCGTCATTTTCTGTTTTGCTCTTCCGACGACTGCGACATTTGCCTGAGATCGTCTTCCGAAATGTAGTCGAACACCTTCACGACCTTGTGCACGCCACTGACACCCCGCGCAACGTCGGCCGCAATGCGTCCTTCGCGCTGCGTCACGCGCCCCATCAGGTAGACGGTGCCGCGCTCGGTGACGACCTTGATGGAATTCGCATAAATATCCTTGGCGTCGACGAAGGATGCCTTGACCTTGCCGGTGATCAGCGAGTCATTGGAGCGCGAGGTAAAGCTCGACACGCCGCCCACTTCCAGCTCGTTGACGATCGATTGCACGCCTTCGATGGAACCCACCTCGCGCTCGACGGCGGCCTTCATGGCCTCGTCGCGCACTTCGCCGGTCAGCAAGACCTTGCGGTTGAAGCTGGCGACGTTGACATGCCCGGCGTCGCCGACCACGTTTGCCGCACGCGCCTCGCCCTTGACCAGGATCGTCTTGTCTTCCGTCTGCGCGCCGAAAGTGCGGCGATCAGTGGCGGCCAGCGTGCCGACCACGGCGGTACCCACCGCCATTTCGATACAACCCTGCAAGCTGGTAATTACGGCACCACACAACAGCATGGTAGCCAGCGGACGTGTTACGCGCGTCCATTTAGTCATTCGCTTCCTCCCCGAACAAGGCGACGTCGATACCGTCGCACAAACAATGAATTGTCAATAAATGCACTTCCTGGATCCTTGCGGTCCGGTCATGCGGTACGCAGATGTGCACGTCGGCATCGGTGATGCGTTTGCCGATCGCCCCGCCACCCTTCCCGGTCAAGGCGACGATGCGCATGTCCCGTTCCAGTGCGGCATCGACGGCGGCGAGCACATTGGCCGAATTGCCCGAAGTCGACAGCGCCAGCAGCACGTCGCCGGATTGGCCGAAGGCTTGCACCTGCTTGCTGAACACGTCCTGGAAGCTGTAGTCGTTGCCGACTGCAGTCAGTATCGAGGTATCGGTCGTCAGCGCCATCGCCGGCAATGGCAGCCGCTCACGTTCGAAGCGCCCGACCAGTTCGGCGGCGAAATGCTGACAATCGGCAGCTGAACCGCCATTCCCGCAGGCAAGGATCTTGTTTCCATTAGACAATGCCGTAAACATAAGTTCCACGGCTTGTGAAATTGGATGGGCAAGAAGGGAGGCGGCTTTGAGTTTCAGTTCGGCACTTTCTTGAAAGTGCGCCTGGATGCGTTGGTTCGTCATAATGTCGCGATTATAGTGCAGTCGGGGAAGAAAGGGCCTGGCATGCCGGCGGTTTCGAGACCGGATGGAAATAATTTGCCGGAATAAAAAAGAAAGTGATTTAACTGGAACGGATCAGCGCGCGGCTCATGCATCAATCGCATTCTTCAACCAATCGATTTGCTCTCCGTCGATTGCGATGACATCGAAACGGCAGGCGGGGGGCATTTTGTATCCCTGAAGAAAAACTTGTGCGGCGATGATCAGTCTTGCCTGTTTGCGCGAGGTAACACTCGCGGCCGCACCGCCGAAGCGCGCATCGGTGCGTTTTCGGACTTCGACGAAAACCAGCGCATCGCGGTCATGCATGATGAGATCGATTTCGCCGCCCTTGCACCGGAAATTTCGCTCCTGCAGAGTCAATCCGCGTTGCTGCAGGAACTGCAGCGCGCGCTCCTCGGCCGCATCGCCGCTGATCTGTTTGACAGTACGCCTGGCCTTGAGTGCATCGAACACGCCCATCAGCGCACATCCTCGGTCGGCGTGACGCCGCCGTCCCGGTAGACAGCCTGCTGCGCGCTGCGCGCGAAGTGCGCGCCTTCCTTGTCGATGCGGACGGACAGCTTGCCGGTGACGCCATCCAGGTCGAAACGGGTATGCTGCGCGGCAATCTCGCGTGCGACACGATAGGCATCTATGCCAAGCGCATACAGGCGTTCTAGGTCGGCATCCGGCTTGCGGTCCGCTTCGACAACGAGCCGAGGATAAATCATCACCGCCGGATGATCCGGCTGAAGTTGCCACGGAATATCAAGCAGGCGCGTGCCATCCAGCTCGCTCATGCGATCGGCGCTGACCGTCGCCGACGGAACGAATGGATTGAGCTGCGAGGTGCCGTACTGCACGACCTGCTTGCCCATCAGGGATCGCACCTGCCGTGCCTGCACGGCATCCAGGGCAAGGAACAACACCATGGGCGTGTCGTTTTGCATCTGCTTCTTCAGTTGCAACAGCATCCGGCCATTCAGGAAACCGTCATTGGACGGCAATTCGATCATCTCGGCTTCCAGTCCTTGTTGCTGCCATTGCAGCGCGAATGCCTTGCCAGCACGCCGTTGCCAGGCGGTCTTGGTGAAGATTACCAGCGCCTTGGCATGCGGATGTTCCCCGCTCGCCCAATTCGCCACTTGCCGGGCTTCATCCTCGATCGACAACCCCATCACGAGCAACTGCGGCGGCAATCCGGCAGGCGGCGAGGCGCTGTCCGAGGTGCCGGCATTGTCGGGAGGAGTAAGCGCAATGGTCGGCTTGTCGATGACGCCAGCCTGCACGATCGCCGCCACCCCGGAGCGCGAGAGCGGCCCGACGACGATGTCGGATTGGGCGCTCGCGGTTCGGTACCCGGCAAGAATGTCCTGCGGTGCATCGCCGGTCTCGATGATATTGATGGCAATCGTGTCGTATTCACGCTCGTAGCCAGCCTGGAACCCGGCCCTCACCGCCTCGGCCGCAGCGCGAAGCGCCTCGGATCGGGTGGGCAGCAGCAAAGCGATGCTTGGCTGCCTCTTTGGAATCGCGGCGTCGTCGGCCAGGCGAATGGCGTCAGAGGGAATAAACGCAGCCGGTGTCACCGAGACAGCGTCGCTCGCCTCGGCGTTCGTGTCCGGCGTGGTTGTAATTGCCCGCGCAGGCAGGCACAATCCGATGAGCAAACTAACAAGCAATGCCGCTTTCGCGAGCCGACCGAACATCACATCCCCCCATGACATCGCCCATTTCATACGCTCCATCCCTGCTGTCGCTGATGCAGGAGGTGTCGCAACAAGTCTTTCCTTTATCCACATTATATGTGGTGGCAACACCGATCGGAAACGCGGGCGATATCACGTTGCGTGCCATCAATGTGCTGGCCATGGCCGATGCCGTCGCTTGCGAGGACACCCGCAACACGACCCATCTGCTGGCGCGTTACGGCCTGTCGAAGGAGTTGATACCGGCGCATGAACACAATGAGCGCGAAGTGGCGGAGAAGTTGATCGCGAGATTGCAGTCCGGGCAGCGCATCGCGCTGGTTTCGGACGCCGGCACCCCGGCCATCTCGGATCCGGGTGCGCGCATCGTCGATGCGGTGCGCCATGCCGGCCTGCGCGTCATGCCGCTGCCGGGCGCATCGGCTGCCGTCACCGCGCTGTCCGCCAGCGGCCTGGTAAACGACCGGTTCTATTTCGTCGGATTTCTGCCGGCCAAAGCAAAACAGCGTGAAAGCCTGCTCGCAACCCTGACCAAGACCACTGCCACGCTGGTCCTGTACGAAGCCCCGCACAGGATTACCGAAACCGTCGACGCTCTGGCGAGCGCATTCGAGCCGACGCGGCAAATCGTGTTCGCACGCGAACTCACCAAGCTGTTCGAGGAAGTCCATCGCTGCCCGCTGTCCGAAGCGCGCGCCTGGCTGGCGGCGGACGCGAACCGGCAAAAAGGCGAGTACGTGGTTCTGCTGGAGGGCGCGGCCGTGGCGAGCGATCACGACGAAGCGGAAGCGGACCGCGTACTCTCGATCCTGCTGGCCGAATGTCCGGTCAGGCAGGCGTCAGCGCTGGCGGCGCAAATCACCGGGCAGAAAAAGAATGCGCTATACGAGCGGGCGTTGCGTCTGAAGACGCCGACCTGACACGACTCAGCGCTGCACGATCAAGGGTTTGGCTCCGCCGCCCTGCTGCAAGCGGGCAGCGACTTCCGCGGCCTCATCCCTGCTGGCGAAAGGCCCGCTGTACAAGCGATAGAACAGGCCGTATTGCACCAGCTCCACCGGCGGCAGCGTCAACGATGCGTCTTGCATCAGTCTGGCGCGCGCCGCTTCCGCGTTTTCGGCTTGCGTGAATGCGCCGAGCTGCAAGTAAAAGCCGGCCGCAGACGAAGGGGACGCGTCCGGGGTAAAGGACACCAGCACGGGTTTGGCGGAAATCGTGGCGAGCGGCTCCTCCGAAGTAGTGAGCGAGGCCGACTGCAGCATGACGGCTTCCGGTTTCGGCTCCGGCCGCACAGCCGCTGCTACCGGCAACACCTCCGGCACCGGAACCGCCTGCGCCGTCTCCTGCTTTCTGGCGTTCGCCATGCGATCGATTTCGTCCGGCAGCAGGCGCTCCACCTCGAGTTCACCGCTACCCTTGCCGAGATAGCCGAGTTTCAAGGCGGCGGTATAGGACAAGTCGATAATTCGGCTGGAATGAAACGGTCCGCGATCGTTCACGCGGACGATCACTTGCTTGCCATTGGCGAGGTTGGTCACGCGCGCGTAGGACGGGATGGGCAGTGTGGGATGGGCAGCGGCCATCTTGTACATGTCGTACGGCTCGCCGGTGGAGGTCTTCTGCCCGTGGAATTTCTTTCCGTACCAGCTTCCGATGCCGCGCTGCTTGAACGGACGGTCGTCGGTGAATGGCGTGTATGTCTGCCCGAATACGACATAAGGCTTGTTGCCGCGACTCGAATACGGTTCGATTTTCGGCACGGCGTCAGGCGTGTCGAGCAAGCCTTCGGGAGGCGCGTCACCGGGGCCGTCGTCCTGGTAATAACCGCCGCGCCCGGATCCTGCGGGCGGGAGCTTGGGAAGTCTGGAAGAGGACCTGGACGCCACACCGTTTCGCGCGGATGAATCGGAGGATGTCGGCACGCTGCCGCAGCCAGCCAATATCAGCGCGGGCGCCACGATCGATAAAAACAGCGCCGTACATCGGTAGCGACTGCAGTATTTGCGCAATGACATTGCGTTCTCCTTCGTTCTTGACCGGCGAGACACATGCTCGCCGCACTGCGCATGCGGCTCCCCTGCCCACCCTCATCGGCGGTCGGAAGATCATCAGAATTCAATTTTTCGGGGTGGAACGCGGTAACCGGCGTTCCAATGGGAAATAGTTTGCACCGGCAAGCGTATTGCCGCAAGGACAGGCTTGTCGTTTTTGTATTGATATCGACTGCCAACCCCGGAAAAAGTTTCCGGGGCAACTATCCGGCCGTCAACTTTGGACCAGTTTGCGGTGGCGCTGGATGCTCATCAGGATGCCGATGGCGACCCCGAGCGTCACAAACGCCGTGCCGCCATAGCTCATGAAGGGCAAGGGCACGCCAACCACGGGAAGAATACCGCTCACCATCCCCATGTTGACGAAGGCATAGGTGAAGAAAATCATCGTGATGGCGCCCGCCAGCAAGCGGGTGAACACGGTCGGTGCGTTGGCAGCGATCATCAAGCCGCGGCCGATCAGAAGCAAATAAAGAACCACCAGGGTGACGTTGCCGATCAGGCCGAACTCTTCCGAATACACCGCGAAGATGAAGTCGGTGGTGCGTTCGGGAATGAATTCGAGGTGCGCCTGCGTGCCTTTCAGCCAGCCCTTTCCGGTGACGCCGCCGGAACCGATCGCGATAGTCGACTGAATGATGTGAAAGCCCTTGCCGAGCGGATCGGTAGTCGGGTCGATCAGCGTCATGACGCGTTCACGCTGGTAATCGTGCAGTAGCGACCATACCACCGGCAGGCTGGCTCCAGCCGCGATGACAAGGCCGACCAGCACCTTCCATGACAGGCCGGCAAGAAAAATGACGTAGAAGCCGGCCGCCATGACCAGGATGGCCGTGCCCAGGTCCGGCTGCTTCGCAATCAGCCCGACCGGGATCACGAGCAGCAATCCGGCCACCAGGAATTCATGCCAGCGCAACATCCCTTCGCGCTTTTGGAAGAACCAGGCGAGCATCAGCGGCACCGCGATCTTCAGGATCTCGGAGGGCTGGATGACGACGCCGATATTGACCCAGCGGCGCGCGCCCTTCTTCACAATGCCGAAGACAGCCACTGCCACCAGCAATGCGATTCCGACGGAATAGACCGGCACGGCAAGGCGCATCAGGGTCTGCGGCGGCAGGATGGCCGCAATCCACATGATGACGAACGAGATCAGGATATTGCGCATGTGATCTTCGATCCGCCCGGCGAAGTCATAGCCGGCCGAGTACATCGTGACCGTGCTCACGCACAGGATTAGAAAGACGATGATCGCCAGCGGCCCGTCGAACACCGTCAGGTAGCTCTTGATCATCGGCCACAGCGGCCGCCGTTCGGTCAAATCGATGCTTGCCATCAGTCCTGGTTTCCTTTGGTTTCCGCGCCGGCTTTCGGGCCGCCGACGGATTCCGCCTCTGCCTTCAGCTCGGCCACCGGACGAGCATTCACCTCGTCGGTTTTTTCAACCGGAACAGCCGGCTTGTTCTTGTCTTCGGGCCGCTTGCCCAAGAGGTAATAATCCAGAGCCTTGCGCACGATCGGCGCCGCGGTCGCCGCGCCGAAACCGCCGTTTTCGACGATGACCGCAATTGCGATCTTCGGGTTGTCCGCCGGCGCAAACGCGGTGTACAGCGAGTGGTCGCGGTGACGTTCGTCGAGCTTGCTGGCGTCGTACTTTTCATTCTTCTTGATGCCCACCACCTGCGCGGTACCGGTCTTGCCGCCGGAGACATAGCCGGCGCCGGCAAACGCCCGTGCCGACGTGCCTTCGCGGGTCACGCCGACCATGGCATTCTTGATGAAGTCGACGTTTTGCTGCTTGAGGTCGATGCGGTAGCTTTCCTTGTGCACCGTCAGGGTGCGCTCCTTGGTGGCGCCATTCTCGATGATCTTGACCAGGTGCGGCTTCATCACCACGCCATTGTTGGCAAGAGTGGCCACCGCGTGCGCCATCTGCAAGGGCGTAAACGAGTTGTAACCCTGCCCGATGCCCAGCGAAATCGTTTCGCCGGCATACCATTTCCTTTGCTCAGGCCGCTTGTAGACATTGCGCTTCCAGGTGGTCGAAGGCAGCACGCCCTGGCGCTCATGCTCCAGATCGATGCCGGTCAATTGCCCGAAGCCGAACTGCTTCATGAAATCATGGATGCCGTCGACACCGATATCGTTGGCCAGCATGTAGTAATACGTGTCGCAGGACTGCACGATCGACCGGTACATGTCGACGCTGCCGTGCCCGCCCTCCTTGTCGTCGCGGAACTTATGATTGCCGAACCAGAAGAATCCGGGATCGTGAATGGCCTGGTTCGGCGTGCGCTTGCCAAGCTCCAGCGCCGCCAGCGCCATGAACGGCTTGTAGGTGGAACCGGGCGGATAGCTGCCGATCAGCGGACGGTTCAGCAGCGGTCGGTCGATCGAGGTATTCAGCTCTTCCCAGCTCTTCGGATCGATGCCTTCCACGAACAGGTTCGGATCGAAAGTGGGCTTGGAGACGTAAGCCAGCACATCGCCCGTCGCCGGCTCGATCGCCACCAGGGCGCCGCGCCGGTCGCCGAAAGCTTCTTCGATGACTTTTTGCAGTTCGATATCGATCGACAGGATCAGGTTGTGACCGGGCGTGGCCGGCGTGCGCGACAAGGTCCGCACCGCACGCCCGCCTGCCGATACCTCGACCTCTTCATAACCGGTGGTGCCGTGCAGTACCTCCTCATACTTCTTTTCCAGGCCTTCCTTGCCGATGTAGTCGGTGCCGGCGTAGTTGGCTGCGTCTTCCATGTCGTCGATCCGTTCCGCATCGCGCTGACTGATGCGGCCGATATAGCCGATGACGTGCGAAGCGGTCTCTCCCAGCGGATACTGACGGAACAGTCGCGCCTGGATCTCCACGCCAGGAAAACGATAGCGCTGCGCAGTAAAGCGGGCCACCTCCTCATCCGTCAGACGGGTGCGAATGGGCACGCTTTCAAAGTTCTTCGCTTCGTCCAGCAGTCGCCGGAAGCGGCGGCGATCCTTGGGCTGGATATCGACCAGCGCTGACAGGTGTTCAATCACCGCGTCCAGCGGCTCCTGGATCTTGGAGGGCGTGATTTCGAGCGTGTAAGCGGAAAAATTGCGCGCCAGGACCACGCCGTTGCGGTCAAGGATCAGGCCGCGATTGGGCACGACCGGCACGACGGAAATGCGATTGTCTTCGGCCTGGCTGGCATAGTCCTTGTATTTGACCGTCTGCAACCACAGGAAGCGCGTGATCAGCAATCCGAAACAGATGAGCACGAACACGCCCGCCGCCGACAGGCGCAGGCGGAACAGATGTATTTCACGTTCGGTATTCTTAAACTCGGTCATACTCAGCCATTACGCTCCACTCGCGTGCAAGCGAGAAAGAGGAAGGGGATAGGCGCTTGCAACAGCGCTGTTCTCGACAATCTCAAGGTCGTGAACGTTCCGTATTCAAATCGGACGCGTATCGTCACGATCGATCGCGCGGCGCTGCGGCGCCAGCAGGATCATGGTCACCACCGGCCAGAGCGCGGCCGCGACTATGCTTTCCAGGAAATACAGCCAGCCGGGGAATTTTCCGCTGACCAGCAAGCGCACCGTCAACTGCACCGCCTGCATCAGCAGCAGCAGGGGAAGGATATGAGCGGCCTGCGTCGGCAGCTTGAACCATAACACCCGGCGATGAATCATGATGGCGAAATAGGATAGCAAGGTATAGGACAGCGCATGCTCGCCCAGCAGGCTGGCGTTGTGCACATCCATCAGCAAGCCCATCATGAACGCAATTCCGATGCCGACCTTGCGTGGCTGGTGAATGCTCCAGAACGCCAGCACGAGCGCGACAAAGTCGGGGACGCCATACCAATGGTCCCAGGGCAGCAGATTCAGCAGAAACGCGCCAATGACGCTGGTCGCGATAAACAGCGGATTGGCCGGAAGCAGAATGTAATGAGGACTCGTGTTCATGGTGTCCTTGCCTTTTGCTCAACAGTCGTCTGCGGTGCGGCGGGTGCGGGCCGCACTGTCGCCTGCGGTTTCGGCGGGACGACCGCTGCGGGCGCCGCCGCCGGTGCATTGGCCGGCTTCTGGACCGCTGCCGCGGTTGGCTGAGCGACGGTCGTCGGCTTTTGCCCCGCAGGACTTGCTGCCGGGGCAGCCAGGGTCTTTTGTTCGGGAGCCGCGGGTGCAGCCTCGTTCTTCTGTTCCTTGACGCCGTCCTTGACCGGCTCTTTCGGCATTTCCTTCGCGGATTCCTTGAGTCCCTCAGCCGCATGCTTCTTGCCGAACTTGTCCTTCTTGTCCCTGGATTCCTCGGGCGCCGGGCGCACGGGGAAATTGGCTTCGGTCAGCAGGATCAGCAACTGACGGTTGCGGTCGATGCCAGCCATCGGTTGACAGACGATGCGGGCAAATGCATCGCTCGACTTGCTTTCAACCTGGACAACCTTGGCGACCGACAAACCGGCTGGGTAGACTCCGTCAATTCCCGATGTAACCAGGATATCGCCATTCTTAATGTCGGCATTGGCCGGCATGAAGCGCAGGTCGAGCGACCCGGAATGGCCCTGGCCATAGGCGATGCTGCGCAGCCCGCTGCGCACCACCTGGACCGGAATGGCCTGCTCCTTGTCGGTCAACAGGGTTACCTCGGATGTGAACGGAAACACGCGTGTGACCTGCCCGACCACGCCAATATCGTCGATCACCGGCTGGCCGGGCAATACGCCATGCTGGCTGCCGCGGTCGAGCACGATCTTGCGCGTGAAAGGGTCCCGTGCGTCATACAGGATCTCGCTCAGTATCGACTTGACCGGGACGCGCTCGTTGGCAGCGAGCAGCTTGCGCAACTGGGCATTTTCAGCCGCCAGCTGGTGCACCTGCTGCAGGGTCTGCGCATTGGCGACCTGCTGCTCCTTCATCCGGTTGTTTTCCTTTTGCAGGGCCGACATCGAGGAAAAATAATCCCCGACCCTGTAGGCTGCGTCGCGCGGCAGCAATGCTGCCACCTGCAAGGGATAAAGCACGGTGCCCACTACCTGGCGGATCGTGGTCAGCGAACGCATGCGCGAGTCGGCGACCAGCAGGATGAGGGCGATCAGGGAGAAAAACACCACTTTGGCGCGTGCGGAGGCGCCTTGTTTGAAGAGTGGCGGTGGACTGTATTCCATCAGTGCCTAACGTTGATACCAGGAATGTGACGTGTCTCTGTCCGCCCGCGCGCCTTGCAGGGAAAGTGCAAGGCGTCGCGCGTAAAGCATTGTGCAGAATTACTCGTAGGAGAAGATCGAACCAAGCTTGTCCATGCGCTCGAGCGCCATGCCGGAGCCGCGTACCACGCAGGTCAACGGGTCTTCGGCAACGATCACGGGCAGGCCGGTTTCTTCCATCAGCAGACGGTCAAGGTCGCGCAGCAACGCCCCGCCGCCGGTCAGCATCATGCCCTTCTCGGCGATATCGGCGCCGAGTTCTGGCGGAGTCTGTTCCAGTGCGTTCTTGACGGCAGAGACGATGTTGTTGAGCGGATCGGTCAGCGCTTCCAGGATTTCATTGCTGGAGATCGTGAACGAGCGCGGAATGCCTTCGGACAGGTTGCGCCCCTTGACTTCCATTTCCTTCACTTCCGAACCCGGGAAGGCGGAGCCGATTTCCTTCTTGATCGCTTCGGCGGTCTGTTCGCCGATCAGCATGCCGTAGTTGCGACGGATGTAGTTGACGATGGCTTCATCGAACTTGTCGCCGCCCACGCGTACCGAGCCCTTGTAGACCATGCCGCCCAGCGAGATGATGCCGACTTCGGTGGTGCCGCCGCCGATATCGACCACCATGGAACCCGTCGCGTCCGATACCGGCAGGCCGGCGCCGATCGCGGCAGCCATCGGTTCTTCGATCAGATAGACCTGCGACGCGCCTGCGCCGAGTGCGGATTCACGAATCGCGCGACGTTCCACCTGAGTGGAACCGCAGGGTACGCAGATGATGATGCGCGGGGACGGCTTGAACAGCTTGGAGTCGTGCACCATGCGGATGAACTGTTTGAGCATCTGCTCGGTGACGGTGAAGTCGGCAATCACGCCGTCCTTCATCGGGCGGATTGCTTCGATGTTGCCCGGCACCTTGCCGAGCATCTGCTTGGCTTCCTTGCCCACGGCCTGGATCGTCTTCTTGCCATTCGGACCGCCTTGCTGGCGGATCGCCACCACCGAGGGCTCGTCGAGTACGATGCCCATGTTACGCACGTAAATCAGCGTATTGGCAGTGCCCAGATCGATGGCCAGGTCGTTAGAAAAATAACTGCGTAAGAATCCAAACATGTATTGTCCTGATGCGCAAAGTGGCGCGCTTAAACATTAGAGGTTAAAACCCGCGTTCCTGCGGCGGCTCAAACGCTTCGGCGCCAGCAAGGTATTAACCCGACATTCTACCTTATAATTTAGCTGAAATTAGTCGACGGAAACGTCAAAAATGCGGTGCAAATGCAAGCTGCAACAAGCGTTTTGACAAGTATTTGCCACAACCAAAACACCTTTGTTTTTTAGAGTAACCAAGCCGTCAATGGCTGCCCAAATTACCCAATCATGTCACTCGACCTCTCCGATGTTAAGCGCCTTGCCCGACTGGCGCAGCTCGACCTGAACGACACACAGGCCAGCAAGACCCTTGACAAGCTCAACGGCATTTTTGCCCTGGTTGAACAGATGCGCGCCGTGGACACCAGCGGCGTAGAGCCCCTGAATCATCCGATCGCAGCCTATCAAGACAACGTCGCCCTGCGCTTGCGCGAGGATGCCGTGACCGAACCGAACCGCCGCGACGAATACCAGCAAGTCGCACCGGCAACGCAGGACGGCTTGTATCTGGTCCCGAAAGTCATCGAATAATCCTCTCCGTCAGCACGCCGGACAAAGTGCCCCAGCGGTAATCCACCCTATGCATACCAAGACTCTCAAAGAACTCTCAGCACTGCTGCATGCCAGACAGGTTTCCGCCACTGAACTGGCCAAGCTGTTCCTCTCCCGCATTCAGCAAAGCGATCTCAATGCCTTCATCCATGTCGATGAAGCGCTGACCTTGCAACAAGCCTCCGAGGCAGACGCCCGTATTGCCCGAAACGACACCACGCCGCTGACCGGAATTCCGATTGCACACAAGGACATCTTCGTCACACAAGGCTGGCGCTCGACCGCAGGTTCGAAAATGTTGATGAATTACATCAGCCCCTTCGATGCAACTGTCGTCAAACAGTTCCGTACGGCAGGTATGGTTACGCTCGGAAAATTGAATTGTGATGAATTTGCCATGGGTTCTTCCAACGAGAACTCGTATTTCGGCCCGGTGAAGAACCCGTGGGACAGGGCGGCCATTCCGGGCGGCTCGTCCGGTGGGTCGGCTGCGGCGATCGCCGCCCGCCTGGCGCCGGCCGCTACCGCAACCGATACCGGGGGCTCGATCCGTCAGCCGGCTTCGCTGTGCGGCGTCACCGGCATCAAACCGACCTATGGGCGCGTATCGCGCTTCGGCATGATCGCGTTTGCATCCTCGCTCGATCAGGGCGGCCCGATGGCCCGGACCGCCGAGGATTGCGGCATGCTGCTGAATGCCATGACCGGCTTCGACCCGAACGACTCGACCAGCCTGGAGCGCCCAAGCGAAGATTTCACCCGCGATCTGGACAAGCCCTTGCAAGGTTTGAAAATCGGCATCCCGCGTGAGTATTTCGGCAAGGGCCTCGCGGGCGATGTCGAACAGTCGGTACGGACTGCATTGCGCGAATATGAAAAGCTGGGCGCTACGCTGGTCGATATTTCATTGCCAAAAACCGAACTGTCGATCCCGGTGTATTACGTGATCGCGCCGGCGGAAGCATCGTCCAACCTGTCCCGCTTCGATGGCGTGCGCTATGGACATCGTGCCAAGGAATACAAGGATCTGACCGACATGTACTGCAAGTCGCGCGCGGAAGGCTTCGGCGAGGAAGTGAAGCGCCGCATCCTGGTCGGCGCCTATGTCTTGTCGCATGGTTATTACGATGCGTATTACCTGCAGGCGCAAAAGATCCGCCGCCTGATCGCGCAGGACTTCCAGAACGCCTTCAAGCAATGCGATGTGATCATGGGACCGGTGTCGCCGACCGTCGCATGGGATATCGGTGACAAGGCGGACGATCCGGTCGCCAACTATCTTGCCGATATCTTCACCTTGTCGACCAGTCTTGCAGGCTTGCCGGGCATGTCGATTCCGTGCGGCTTCGGCCAGGGCGAGAAGAATGCGAAGCGGCCGGTCGGCCTGCAAATCATCGGCAACTATTTCGATGAAGCGCGGCTGCTGAACGTGGCGCACCAATACCAGCGCGCGACCGACTGGCATCAGCGCAAACCGGAAGGCGTATAAGCATGTTGCGCTGCGCCGTCACGCTGACACTGCTCTGCATAAGCGGGACAGCCTTCGCGCAACAACTGGACACGCATTTTTCCTGCAGCGCGGTGCGCAACGAAGACGGCGAAACGGTGACCTATGCCGATACTGGCGAATTCCAGCTGAATGGCGATCGCATCGATGCCTTTTCCTGGGAATCGTCCCTGTTTCGCAGCACGCACGGTTTTGACTGCAGTATCGACGCAAGCGACGGCTTGAACGCAGAGGTCAGGACCGAGCAGGAAAGAACAACGTGGCGCGTGACACTGAAGGATGCGCGCGCCGCACGCGATCGACGCGGTTTCAAGTTCGATCGCAGAATGAATTGCACGATCCGGCTGGAGCGCGAAGGCGACACCTTGGCGGTCAAGCCGAGCTGCCCCGCGCTGTGCGGATCGCGCAGCAATTTCACGGAGTTGTCGGTAGATATGAAGACCGGCAAGTGCCGTTATGACGAATAAGCAAGCCATCCCCGCCCTGCCGCTCCTCGTGAAGAGGAAGGGAATGAGTCAGATTTTATAAGTGAGAAAACTATGCAGTGGGAAGTCGTAATCGGTCTCGAGACGCATGCACAACTCTCGACGGTATCGAAAATCTTCAGTGGCGCAGCGACTCGCTTCGGCGCCGAACCGAACACGCAGGCCTGCCCGGTCGATCTGGCGCTGCCCGGCGTGCTGCCCGTGATGAACAGGGGTGCGGTGGAACGTGCCATCCAGTTCGGTCTGGCAATCGGCGCGACGGTTGCGCCGCGCTCGATTTTCGCGCGCAAGAATTACTTTTATCCGGATCTGCCGAAGGGTTACCAGATCAGCCAGTATGAAATCCCGGTGGTGCAAGGCGGGACCGTTTCCTTCGTCCTCGAAAAGGATGGCAAGGCTGAGATGCGCAGCGTGCAGCTGACCCGCGCCCACCTCGAGGAAGATGCGGGCAAGTCCTTGCATGAGGACTATCACGGCATGACCGGCATCGACCTCAATCGTGCCGGGACGCCGCTGCTGGAAATCGTCACGGAGCCCGACATGCGCAGTGCTGCGGAAGCGGTCGCCTATGCGAAGGCTTTGCATTCGCTGGTGATGTGGCTCGGTATTTGCGACGGCAACATGCAGGAAGGCTCATTCCGCTGCGACGCCAACGTATCGGTGCGCCCGATGGGCCAGAAGGAATACGGCACGCGCTGCGAAATCAAGAACCTGAACTCCTTCCGCTTCCTTGAAGAAGCGATCAACTTCGAAGTGCGACGCCAGATCGAGCTGATCGAAGACGGCGGCAAGGTGGTGCAGGAAACCCGCCTCTACGACCCGGATCGCAAGGAAACCCGCTCGATGCGCAGCAAGGAAGACGCACAGGATTATCGCTACTTCCCCGATCCGGATCTGCCGCCGCTTGTGATCGCGCAGGAATGGATAGACCGCGTCAAGGCATCAATGCCGGAGTTGCCTGGTGCGATGCGCGAACGCTTCGTGAAGGATTACGGCCTGCCGGAGTATGACGCAGCAGTTCTGACGCAGTCGAAGGCCATGGCAGCCTATTTCGAGGGCGTGATTGCCAAGGCAGGCAAGGAGCAGGCAAAACCGGCGGCGAACTGGCTGATGGGTGACGTTTCCTCGACGCTGAATCGCGAAGGCGTCGATATCGCCGACGCGCCGGTGAAGGCCGAACAGCTTGCCGTCCTGCTGCAGCGCATTGCCGACGGCACGATCTCCAACAAGATTGCCAAGGAAGTGTTCGCGGGCATGTGGGAAGCGCCCTCCGACAAGTCGACGCTGGCCGACGACATCATCGAGGCCAAGGGCTTGAAGCAGATTTCGGACAGCGGTGCGCTGGAGAAGATCGTGGACGAGGTACTGACGGCGAATGCCAAGTCGGTTGAGGAATACCGCTCCGGCAAGGAGAAGGCATTCAACGCACTTATCGGCCAGGCCATGAAGGCAACGAAGGGCAAGGCCAATCCGGCGCAACTGACGGAGCTGCTGAAGAAGAAGCTGGCCGGTTGATCCCGCAATCGACTGCAACCTGCGCCAGACGCAGGCTGCGGCAGACGGCGTCGCTATTTCGCGGCGACCGGCCCCACCAGTTCGCGATACCGATTCAAGGTCGCCTCATACTTTGCATTGATTTGTACGAGTTCCGATTCCTGATCGCGCAGCAGTTTCTGCGACGCCTCCACGGCGTGGTCCGCATCATCCAGCTTGCGTTGCACGATGGTCGGCACCGGCGCACTCTTCGCCTTGAATGCATCCACCTCTGACTGTGCCGCCTTCTGCTGCTTCTCTGCGTTGGCCAGCGTCAGTCTCTCTCGCTTGATCTGCTCCTCGACCGGCTCCAGCGAACGTTTGCGGGCCACTTTGATATCTGCCTCGCTGCGGAAGCGCGCACGAATCGCCAGGTCATTGCGCCTTTGCTCCTCGGCAGCGATCGCTTCGGCCTTGCGCTTTTCTTCCTGCTCTTGCATCTTGAGACGCTCTTCGGCGCTAAGCGGCGCAGGAATTTCGCGCCGGGGCATGCCGCTTGGGGAGAGTTCGCGCAGGGGACGGTTTGCGCATTCGGGAATGGGTCGATCGGAAGTGATGCTGCGTCCTGACGCGTCCTTGCACTGATACATCTGCGCCGACGCTTGCCAGGGCACGACGATCAGAGGAATGAACAAGGCAATTCCGAGTGTACTCTTCATCGGACCTCCCGAATGCGTGTACGAGCTACATCAATGAACTACATGACTCCATATCGGCTTCGATAGGCGGCGACCGCGTCCTTGTATTTGGCCAGTTCCTCGTTGGCGTCCGCCTTGGAAATATATTCCAGCAAATCGTTCAGGTTGCCAATAGAAATCACCGGCATGCCGTAGGCATTCGTCACTTCCTGCACCGCCGAATGCTCGGACAAGGCGCCATCCTTGCCGGAGCGCTCCATGCGGTCCAGCGCAATCAGCACCGCGCACGGCGTTGCGCCGGCGTTACGAATCATTTCGACCGACTCGCGAACCGAGGTGCCGGCCGAAATCACGTCGTCGATGATGACTACCTTGCCCTGCAGCCTGGCGCCGACCATGGTACCGCCCTCGCCGTGGTCCTTGGCTTCCTTGCGATTGAAGGCAAAGGGCACGTTGCGTCCCTTGCGCGCCAGTTCAACTGCGGTCGCCGACGCCAGTGTAATTCCCTTGTAGGCAGGCCCGAACAACATGTCGAACTCGACCCCGGAATCGAGCAGGGTCTGGGCATAAAACTCGGCCAGCTTGCCCAGATTGGCGCCGTCGTTGAACAGTCCGGCATTGAAGAAATACGGTGACGTACGGCCCGCCTTGGTGACGAATTCGCCGAAGCGCAATACACCGGCGGAGACGGAAAACGCGATGAACTCCTGACGTAGCTTGCTCAAGATGACCTCAAAATGTATAAATTGACAATGCCGGGTTCAATACCAGCCAAGCAGGCATTGTAATTGGATATGCGTCCGGCATGACCGAATCGGCTTCCACAAATTTCGGTTATGCTAGTGCCCTTTTCCGCAAGTTCGCTGCATAAAAGATGGCGAGAATCGCGCCGATACGGCGTCAAAAATGCTCGCAAGGGAACTCGTCCTTGCTGCGCTTTTTTCCTTGTCTCGACACGATTTCGCCCCTTTTATTCTTGCAACGAACCTGCGGAAAAGGGCACTGGCCGCTCGCTTTTTTCCTCGACACCCATGCTAAAAATCGTTTCCGCCAATCTGAACGGCATCCGCTCCGCCGCCAAAAAAGGTTTTTTCGACTGGATGTCGAAGCAGTCGCCGCACGTCGTCTGTGTGCAGGAGCTGAAGGCGCAGGCCGCCGACATGACGCCCGAGTTTCTCAATCCGCACGGCTATCACGGCCACTTCCATTACGCGGAAAAGAAGGGCTATTCGGGTGTCGGCGTTTATTCGAAATTCGAGCCGGACGCGGTGCAAGTGGGCTTTGGCTGCGATGAATTCGATGCCGAAGGCCGTTATGTGCAGTGCGATTTCGGCAAGCTCAGCGTGATTTCCGTCTATTGCCCGTCCGGCTCGTCCAGCGAGGAACGCCAGCAGGCAAAGTTCCGCTTCATGGAAGTATTCCTGCCGCACCTGGAAAAACTCATCGGCTCAGGGCGCGAGGTGGTGATTTGCGGCGACTGGAATATCGCGCACAAGGAAATCGACCTGAAGAACTGGAAATCCAACCAGAAGAACAGCGGCTTCCTGCCGGAAGAGCGCGCATGGATGACGCGGCTTTTCGATGAAGTGGGCTGGATCGACGTATATCGCCGGCTTCACCCGGATGCGACGGGCGATGCCTACACCTGGTGGAGCAACCGCGGACAGGCATGGGCGAAGAATGTCGGATGGCGCATCGATTATCACGTCTCCACGCCGGGCATTGCAGCCAGTGCGAGCGCGGTGTCCATCTATAAGGATGAGCGCTTCTCCGACCATGCGCCGCTCGTCGTCGAGTACGAGGGCGCATCAGCATTCATCAGCGGATAGGCGCGATTCCCTTTACGTTGCTTTGATAGGGCGGAAGCGCGTCGGGCGCCGTCCCTTTGGCATTCGCATAGAGCGGCATCACCTCGGGCAGGTGTTTTTGCATGTCCTCGATGCGGCTGTTGCCGGCCGGATGAGTGGACAGCCACTGCGGCGGCGCGTTCTTGCTGATCATGCCCATCTTCTGCCACAAGGCGATGCCGGCGCGCGGGTCATAGCCGGCGCGCGCGGCGATATCGAGACCGACCAGGTCGGCTTCGGTCTCGTCGCTCCGTGAGAACTTCAGCATGACCAGCTTGGCGCCCTGCCCCGCCAGCATCTGCCCGGTATCTTTCAAGCCAAGCAGCGCGGACCCCAGCGCCGTTCCGAGATTGATGAGCGTGCCCTTGGCCATGCGCTCGCGGCCATGCTCGCGCAGGGCGTGGGCGATTTCATGTCCCATGACGATGGCGACTTCGTCATCCGTGAGCTTCAGCGAGTTCAGCAAGCCGGTGTAGAAGGCGATCTTCCCGCCGGGCATGCAGAAGGCGTTGACTTCATTGGAGGCGATCAGGCTGACTTCCCATTGCCATTGCGTCGCGCGCTCGTTCCAGCGCGCCGCATGAGGAATGATCTTCTTCGCGATTGCATGCAGTCGCACGACCTGCGGATCGCTGTCCGGCACCAGCGCCCCCTTGCGGCTCGCCTGCTGCTTGATGCCGGTATATTGCTGGAGCGCGGTGGCTTCCACCTGGTCTTCCGGCACCAGCTTGCGCAAGGCAGACGGTTTCCCCACTTTGACGCCGTCCTCGGCCTGTGTCTGCGCGAGAGTCGGCTGCATGCCGAAACAGCATGCAACAATCAGCAACGGTGCGATATGGATTCGCTTCATCGGCCCCCCCTACAATTTTGCGCACTGGCGGCGCACCCGATTATTATTTCTTTTCGCCGTTCCAGGGCGCAATCTTCGGCAGCAACATCATGCCTGGCATCGCCAGTGCAAAGCATAGAAGAAAGAAGACGAACCAGCCGGTCTGGTCCACGATAAAACCGGTGGCCGCGTTGAAGAAGGTGCGCGGCACGGCGGCCAGGCTGGTGAACAATGCATATTGCGTCGCAGTGTAGCGCGGATCGGTCGTCGTGGCGATATAGGCGGTGAACGCCGCAGTCCCCAAGCCGACGGCAAACGCTTCCAGGCCGATCACCGCGCCCAGCATCAGCGTGGCGTGATCGTTGGTGTTGACACCGGTTTGCGCCAGGGCGGCAAATCCGAGAATCGCCAAGGCCTGCAGCACCCCGAAAATCCACAGTCCGCGGTTGATACCTGTCTTCTCCAGCCAGATCGCACCGAGAATGCCGCCGGACAGGCTGGCCCACAGGCCGGCGTTTTTCGCCACCAGGCCGATCTGGGTGCGCGTGAAGCCGAGGTCCATATAGAACGGCGTCGCCAGCGCGGTCGCCATCGAGTCGCCGAGCTTATACAAAAAGATAAACGCCAGCACCAGCAGCGCGTACGACCAGCCGCTGCGATGAATGAATTCCTGAAATGGCAGGACCACCGCTTCACGCAGGTTTTTCGGCGGCTGACCGTAGATTTTCGGCTCGGCGATGATCAGCGTGGCGACGATGCCGGGCAAGATGAACAGGGAGGTAATGAAGAACACCGACTGCCAGCTCATGAAGTCGGACAGGATCAGCGAAAGCGATCCCGGCACCAGAGTCGACAGCTTGTAGGCGTTGACGAAGAGCGCCGTGCCCGAGCCCTGTTGTTCATCGGTCAGCATCTCGCGGCGATAGGCATCGATCACGATGTCCTGGCTGGCCGAGAGGAAGGCGACCGCGCCGCACAGGAACACGATGGCGGTGAGCTCCGTTCGGGGCGAAAACAGACCCATCGAGGCCACCGTACCCAGCAAGGCAATCTGGGTGATCAGCATCCATCCGCGCCGCCGCCCGAGCATCGGGAAATGGAAGCGGTCCATCAAGGGCGACCAGACGAACTTCCAGGTATAGGGGAAGCCGACCAGCGCGAACAGGCCGATGGCCTTCAGGTCCACGTTTTCCGACTTCAGCCAGGCCGACAGCAGGTTGTACAGGATGAACAGCGGCAGGCCCGACGAGAAGCCGAGCGAGACGCAGATCAGCATCTGGCGATTGAAGTAATGGCGCCAGCCCGGCTTCGCCCTGGTGTCAGGCTCGGGAGTAGGTTCGGTAGCGGAAGGCGCTGCCAATGTCATGTCGTGCTCGCTAGAGTTTAGGAATTATCTTTTACGAAAGCGGAACACGGCCAGACTGCCACGCCAATTCGGCAGGAAGGACACAGGCTTGCCGTCTTGCAACGCGACGCATTCGAGCACTTCGAGTCCCACCCGGTTCGCAAGTTCCTCAAAATCCTTGATCGTGGCGCAACGAAGATTGGGCGTATCAAACCATTCATAAGGCAGCGATTTCGATACCGGCATGCGCCCACGCAGCAGCGCGAAGCGATGCGGCCAGTAGGCGAAATTCGGGAAGGAGACAATGGCTTCGCGTCCGACACGCGCGATGTCGCGCAGGACGCCTTCCACGTTCTTCATCATTTGCAGGGCAGACAAGCACAGCACGGTGTCGAAGGCATCGTCGGCAAACATCGCCAGTCCCGTCTCCAGATCTTGCTGGATCACCGAAACGCCACGGTTGATACAGACCGGGATCTTGTTGTCATCGATTTCCACGCCATAGCCGAGGCACTGCTTATCGGTCTGCAAATAGTCGAGCATCACGCCGTCGCCGCAGCCGAGGTCGAGCACCTGCGAGGCGGGAGATACCCAGTGCGCGATGAATGCGAGGTCCGGGCGGAAAGTGATCAGTTCGCGGAAGTTCATGCGCGCCCCCTTTGCGTGATGTCTTGCCAGATGCGGTCGTAGTAGGCTTTCACCACGTTCATGTAGCGCGGGTCCTCCAGCAGGAAGGCATCGTGCCCATGCGGGGCGTCGATTTCCGCGTAGCAGACGCGGCGCTTGTTGTTGACCAGCGCCTGCACGATTTCCCGGCTGCGCTCCGGCGAGAAGCGCCAGTCGGTGGTGAAGGACACCAGCAAAAACTGCGCCTCTGTCCTGGCGAGCGCCTTGGTCAGGTCGTTGCCATACTCCCGCGCCGGGTCGAAATAGTCGAGCGCCTTGGTGATCAGCAAATAAGTGTTGGCATCGAAATACTCGGAGAACTTGTCGCCCTGATAGCGCAGGTAGGATTCGATTTCGAAATCGATTCCGTAGCCGAACTGGTAACCGCCATTGCGCAAGTCGCGGCCGAATTTCTCGGCCATGCTGTCGTCGGACAGGTAGGTGATATGGCCCACCATGCGTGCTACCCGCAAGCCCCGCTTGGGCACCACCTTGTGTTCGTAATAATGACCGCCGTGGTAATCCGGATCGGTCAGGATCGCCTGGCGCGCGACATCGTTGAAGGCGATGTTTTGCGCCGACAGCTTGGGCGTGGACGCGATCACCACCGAATGGCGCACGCGCTGCGGGTAAATCATGCTCCAGGCCAGCGCCTGCATGCCGCCCAGCGAGCCGCCCATCACGGCAGCGAACTGCTGGATGCCCAGCGCATCGGCCAGCCGCGCCTGCGCGCGTACCCAGTCTTCCACCGTCACGACCGGGAAGTCGGCGCCGTACGGTTTGCCGGTGGCCGGATTGATCTGCATCGGCCCGGTTGATCCGAAACAGGAACCGAGATTATTGACGCCGATGACGAAGAACCGATCGGTATCGACCGGCTTTCCCGGCCCGACCATGTTGTCCCACCAGCCCACGTTCTTGCTGCCGTCCGCGCCTTCATACATGCCGGCGACATGGTGCGAGGCGTTCAGTGCGTGGCAGACCAGAACCGCGTTGGAGCGATCGGCATTGAGCTTGCCATAGGTTTCATACATCAGCGTGTAGTCCGCCAGCGAGGCCCCGCTGCTCAAGGGCAAGGGCTCGGAAAAATGCATCGATTGCGGCGAAACGATTCCCAAGGATGACATGACGATCCCAAAGTGTGCGCAAAGGCGCGCAGAAAACAAAAAAGCCCGAGAAGCGGTCAGCTTTCCGGGCTAAGTTCAGGCGTATCAACAAGCACGCTTTAGCCGTATTTATTACGCGCCCGCAAGCTGATTATCAAATCGGCGCCTTGCATAAGGATAACCAAGTCGGTTCCCGCAGTCAAACTCACTTGTCAAACCGCCATCGCGTTTCTTTGCCCCGGCCTCATACCTCGCGCAGCTTGTCGACGGCTTCCAGGATCGTCGACTGCTCCATCGCGCGCAGGATCTTCTTCGTATGCGGAACGATGGACGTGAGGTCGCTGTTCAGGATTTCCTGCTTGACCGACAGAATCTGCGACGGATGCATGGAAAACTCGCGCAGGCCCATGCCCAGCAGCAAGCGCGTCAGTTTCGTGTCGCCCGCCATTTCGCCGCATACCGACACCGGAATGCCGGCCTTGGCACCGATCGAGATCGTGGTCGACAGCAGGTACAGGACCGCCGGATGCAGCGGATTGTACAGATGCGCAACCTCATGGTCGGCACGGTCGATCGCCAGCGTGTACTGGATCAGGTCATTGGTGCCGATGGACAGGAAATCCATGCGCTTGACGAACATGGGCAAGGTCAATGCCGCGGCCGGAATTTCGATCATCGCACCGACCGGAATGAGCGGGTCGAACTTCTTGTTGGCCTCGCGCAATTGCGTCTTCGCCTGTTCGATCATGGCCAGCGTCTGGTCGATTTCGAAAGCATGGGCGAGCATCGGTATCAGCAGCTTGACGGGGCCATATGCGGAAGCGCGCAGGATGGCGCGGAGCTGCACCATGAACATTTGCGGCTCGGCCAGGCAGAAGCGAATCGCGCGCAAGCCGAGCGCCGGATTGAGCGCGGTCTGCTCAGCCGCATCGAGCGGCTTGTCGGCGCCGATGTCGAGCGTGCGAATGGTTACCGGCCGGCCTTTCATCGAAACCACTGCCTGGCGGTAGGATTCGAACTGTTCGTCTTCGGACGGCAGCTTGCCGAGCAGGCCGACGCGGCCCATGAACAGGTATTCGGAGCGGAACAGGCCGACGCCCATCGCACCGGCTTCGAGCGCAGTCGGGCAATCATCGGGCAGTTCGATATTGGCCAGCAGCGTGACTGCCGTTCCGTCCCTGGTAATGGCGGGCGTCTTCTTGAGCTTGCCGAGCTTCTTGCGGTCCCGCATCAGCCGCGCCTGGCGATCGCGATACTGATCCAGCACTTCCGGGGTCGGATCGACAATCACCACGCCGGCGTCGCCGTCGATGATGACCCAGTCGTCCTGCTGGATCAGCGCAGAGGCGTTATACATGCCGACGGCCGCCGGAATGTCGAGACTGCGGGCAACGATCGCCGTGTGCGAGTTCTGGCCGCCGAGGTCGGTGACGAAGCCGCCGAAGGCACGATTCTTGAACTGCAGCATGTCCGCCGGCGAAATATCGTGCGCGACCACGATCATGCGCCCGCTCGGCTCGTCCGAACCGTTGGTCGACGGGAGCGTGTTGGCACTGCCGGTCAATACCTTCAGCACGCGCTCGCCGACTTGCAGAATGTCGGCCTTGCGCTCACGCAGGTAAGCATCCTCGATTTCGTCGAATTGCGCGGACAGCTCATCGATCTGGGTAACCAGCGCCCATTCGGCGTTGTAGTGGCGGGCGCGAATGATTTCGAGCGGCACTTCCGCGATCATCGGGTCCGACAGGATCAGCGCGTGCACATCGATGAAGGCGCCCAGTTCGGCCGGCGAATCCTTGGGCAAGTCATTCCAGATGGTCTGCAGTTCCTTGTGGACGGTGGCGATCGCCCTTTGCAGGCGCTGCACTTCCGCCTCGACCTGCTCCTGCGGAACGAGGTAATGCTTGACATCGAGCGCCGCGGGCGTGAGCAGGTGCGCGCGGCCGATCGCAATCCCGCGTGACACCGGTATCCCATGAAGCGTAAAAGAAGCCATCGCGTCTTTACTCGCCTTCGCCAAATTTATTCTGGATCAGCTCGGCGATCGCGTCAAAGCATGCTTTCTCGTCCGCGCCCTCGGTTTCCAGCGTGACGGTCGCTCCCTTGCCGGCGGCCAGCATCATGACGCCCATGATGGACTTGGCATTGACGCGCCGCGCATTGCGGGTCAACCAGACTTCGCTTTGAAACTTCGCTGCAAGTTGTGTCAGTTTGGCCGACGCGCGTGCATGCAATCCGAGCTTGTTGGTGATTTCAATTTCTTGTTGAATCATTTCTTGTCGATCTTGTTTTAAGAAAGCCGGACGCGGTTGTCTACGCGCACAGCCCCGCTCTGTCCCCCGGCCAAAGCCATTTCGACCACGACGTCGAGCGTGTCGTTACGATAAGTCAAGGCACGCAACAGCATCGGAAGGCTGATGCCCGCGATCACTTCCACATGACCGGGACTGCACAAGCGCAGGGTGCAATTGGACGGTGTGCCGCCCATCACGTCGGTGATGACGAGAACGCCCGAGCCGTCGTCAATGCGGTGAATGACTTCCTGCGCGAGTTGGTTGACTTCGGCAGGATCCTGATCGGCGCGCACGTCGATTGCTTCCATTCTTTCCGGCCGCGCGCGAAAAACATGGGTCGCCGCCTCGATGAAGGCGTTACCTAGCGGTGCATGCGTGAGGAGCAGAATGCCGATCATGGTTTTCAGGTTTCAACAGGACTTGTCGCGCCTAGCGGGGATGACATCGGCTAGCGGCCGTGACCGCGACAGTCCTTGATCCGCAATGCGGATTTTTCTTATGGGTACTGCTTTTCCAGTGCATCGATGAACATTCCGGCAACATCGAAGCCCGTTTGTTGCGCGATTTCCTGGAAACAGGTCGGACTGGTGACGTTAATTTCCGTCAGGTAATCCCCGATAACATCCAATCCTACCAGTATTAGGCCGCGCTTTAAAAGAATTGGCGCAAGCGCTTCGCCAATTTCCCTGTCGCGCCGGGACAGCGGCTGCGCGACACCCAGCCCGCCCACGGCCAGATTGCCGCGCACTTCGCCATTCTGCGGAATACGGGCCAGAGAATACGGCACCACCTCTCCGCCGATCAGCAGGATCCGCTTGTCGCCCTGGCTGATTTCGGGGATGAAACGCTGGACCATGATCGTCAGCATGCCGTTTTCCGTCAGCGTTTCAATGATCGAGCCCAGATTCATGCCGTCTTCCTTGACGCGGAAGATGCCGATGCCGCCCATGCCATCGAGCGGTTTCAGGATGATGTCCTTTTGTTCGCGGTGGAATGCGCGAATCCGGTTCTCGTCGCTGGTCACCAGGGTCGGCGAGGTGAATTCAGGAAATTGCGCGATCGCCAGCTTTTCATTATGGCTGCGAATTGCTTCAGGACGATTCCAGATGCGCGCGCCTTGGCGCTCGGCTACCTCGAGCAAATACGTGAGGTAGATGTATTCCATGTTGAAGGGCGGATCCTTGCGCACGATGACCGCATCGAACTCGGTCAGCTGCATGGCCGTCGCCGGCTCCGCGTGGTACCAGTCTTGCGGATCGCCGGTCAGGGTAATGCGCGCAACGTTCGCCGTCAGGAGGCCGGCATGGAAAGCCATGTCCTTCTGCTCGAAGGCATACACCGCGTGGCCGCGCCGCGCCGCTTCGGCCATCATCGCGAAGGTGGTGTCCTTGTGGATCTTGAAATGGTCGAGCGGATCGGCGAGAAAGGCAAATTTCATGGATCAGTACACTTCGGGATTCGGATCGGTCTTTTCGAGTTCGATCGACGCGGCCAGCAAGGCCATGCGCGCGACGACGCCGTACATGTAGAAACGGTTGGGCGGCGCGGTGCCCGGCTTGGCCTGCAGATCCGGCAGAGCGTGCTGCTGGGCGAATGCCAGCGGCACGAAATGCGCACCGGGCGAATTCAGGTTCTCGTCGACGCCGCGTTCCGCGTGCACGCGGTAGAAGCCGCCGACCACATAACGGTCGATCATGTACACCACCGGCTCGGCAACCGCATCATTGATGTGCTCGAAGGTATGCACGCCTTCCTGGATGATCACATCGGAAACTTCGAGGCCTTCCTTCACGACCGCCATCTTGTTGCGCTGCTTGCGGTTGAGGTCCTTGACCTCGCTCGCATCCCTGACGGTCATGATGCCCATGCCATAGGTGCCGGCGTCGGCTTTCACGATGACGAAAGGCTTTTCCTTGATGCCGTACTCCTTGTACTTCTTGCGGATCTTGGCCAGCACCGCGTCGACATTGGAGGCCAGGCATTCCTCGCCGGTACGCTCGTGGAAATTGACCTCGCCGCACTTGGCGAAATACGGATTAAGCATCCAGCCGTCGACATCGATCAGCTTGGCGAACTTCTTCACCACTTCGTCGTAGGCGGCAAAGTGGTTGGTCTTGCGGCGCACGGTCCAGCCGGCATGCAGCGGCGGCAACAGACTCTGCTCATGCAGGTTTTCCAGGATGGGTGGAATGCCGGAGGACAGATCGTTGTTCAGCAGGATGGTGCAGGGATCGAAATTCTTCAGTCCGAGGCGGCGGCCGTTGGCAGAGCGCTCCAGCGGTTCGAGCGTGATCGTGCTGCCGTCGGGCAGGTCGATATTGGTCGGTTCCTTCACCTCTTCGGACAAGGAGCCCAGACGAACATTCAGGCCGGTCTGACGGAAGATCTGCATCAGGCGCGCGACATTTTGCAGGTAAAAGACGTTGCGCGTATGGCGCTCCGGAATCAGCAACAGATTCTTGGCGTCCGGACAATATTTCTCTATTGCGGCCATCGCTGCCTGCACTGCGAGCGGCAGCATTTCGGGCGACAGGTTGTTGAAACCGCCGGGAAAAAGATTGGTATCGACCGGCGCCAGCTTGAATCCGGCATTGCGCAAGTCAACCGAGCAGTAAAACGGCGGCGTATGTTCCTGCCATTCGAGGCGGAACCAGCGCTCGATGGACGGCGTCGCGGACAGGATTTTCTTTTCAAGGTCGAGAAGCGGACCGTTCAGGGCGGTGACGAGATGCGGAACCATGGAAACCTTCTAGCAGTAAGCATTTTTGCAATAGGAAGATTCTAACGGTAATCGTCCTATTGCGTGTACGTGGTGTTGTCAGAGGAAGGCGAAATCCGGACGTGCATTTCACAAATGGCAACGAACATCCGGCGTCCATAATGAACCAAGCATAAGTCTGGGCGAACATGCCCTTTTTAAAGAGCGTGCCGAAAAAAAAGCGCCTCGGGTGAGACGCTTTGAAATTTCCCTCGGAGACTGCCGGGGCGATGAAGCGATCGATCAGGAGTGGTAAGCCGATTCGCCGTGGCTGGCGATATCGAGGCCCTCGCGCTCCTGCTCTTCCGGCACGCGCAGCCCGATCAGCAGGTCCACCACCTTGTAGGCGACAAAGGCCACCACACCGGACCAGATCAGGGTCGTGAGCACGCCCTGGAACTGGATCCACACTTGTCCGGCGATCGAATAGTCACCAGCAACCTTGTTGGCAACGTAGTCATAGATGCCGGTGCCGCCCAGCGACGGTGCAGCGAACACACCGGTCAGCAAGGCGCCCAGGATCCCGCCGACACCATGTACGCCGAAGACGTCGAGCGAGTCGTCCGCGCCCAGCATGCGCTTCAGGCCGTTCACGCCCCACAGGCAGATGATGCCGGCCAGCAGACCGATTACCAGCGCACCCATGACGCCCACGAAGCCGGCTGCCGGAGTAATCGCCACCAGGCCCGCAACGGCGCCGGATGCCGCGCCCAGCATGGACGGCTTGCCCTTGCCCATCCACTCGCCAAAGCTCCAGGACAGGGTCGCCGCAGCCGTCGCCAGCAGCGTGTTGATGAAGGCCAGCGCCGCGGTGCCGCCCGCTTCCAGCGCGGAACCGGCATTGAAGCCAAACCAGCCGACCCACAGCAGCGATGCGCCCACCATGGTCAGGGTCAGCGAGTGCGGCGCCATCGATTCACGTCCGTAACCGATACGCTTGCCGACCACGAACGCGCCAACCAGACCGGCCACGGCGGCATTGATGTGGACAACGGTGCCGCCCGCGAAGTCAAGCGCGCCCTTCTGGAACAGCCAGCCGCCCGCAGCGGTCGCCTTTTCAGCGGCAGCCGCATCGGTGAAGGCATCCGGGCCTGGCCAGAACCAGACCATGTGCGCGATCGGCAGGTAGGAGAAGGTGAACCACAGCACGACGAACAACAGCACGGCCGAGAACTTGATGCGTTCGGCGAATGCGCCGACGATCAGGCCGCAGGTAATTGCCGCGAAGGTTGCCTGGAAGGCGACGAAACTGAATTCAGGAATCACCACACCCTTGCTGAAGGTGCCGGTATTGGAATCCGGGGTCATCCCTTTCAGGAACAGACGATCGAGCGAGCCGATAAAGCTGTTGCCTTCGGTGAATGCGAGCGAGTAGCCGTAAATGCACCACAACACGATGATCAGGGCGAAGATCATGAAGACCTGCATCAGGATCGACAGCATGTTCTTGGAGCGCACCAGGCCGCCATAGAACAGGGCCAGGCCCGGAATCGTCATCAGGATCACCAGCACGGTGGCTACCATCATCCAGGCGGTGTCGCCCTTGTTGGGAGCCGGTGCCGGAGCGGCGGCAGCCGAGGCGGCCGGTGCTGCGGGCGCGGCGCTTGCCGGAGCGACAGCCACAGGGGTAGCAGGAGCAGATGCCTGGGCAACGACTGCTTCAACCTTGGCGGACGGCGCATCGTCAGCCAGCGCCTGCTGCGCGAAGCCGACCGCGCACAGCAGGGCGCCGGTCGCCACGAAGCTTGCAAAGAATTTTTTCATTTCACTCCTCCTTTAGAGTGCGTCGTTACCGGTTTCGCCGGTACGGATACGAACGACTTGCTGCAGGTCGTACACGAAGATCTTGCCGTCGCCGATCTTGCCGGTACGTGCAGCGGTTTCGATGGTTTCGATGGCGCGGTCGACAATGGCGTCGTCCACTGCGGCTTCGATCTTGGTCTTGGGCAGGAAGTCGACCACATACTCGGCGCCGCGATACAGCTCCGTGTGACCCTTCTGGCGGCCGAAACCCTTGACTTCGGTGACGGTAATTCCCTGCACGCCTATCGTCGACAAGGCCTCGCGCACTTCATCCAGCTTGAATGGTTTGATAATCGCAGTGATCAGTTTCATGACAACCTCGCTTAGAAAGTTTTGGCGACGGAAACCAGCAGCGCGTTCTTGCCGAGATTCTTGCCGTCGCGCCCGACATACTTGTCGGTATTGGTGCCGATCAGCGCTGCCGAGGCGGTCGCAATGCCGAAGTCCTTGGTCACGCCGACTTTCCAGTCGGTATAGCTGAACGACGAATTGTTTTTCACCTTCTGATGTCCGGCATGCAGGTTGAGCGTCAGGCCTTCGCCGACTTCAAGATTGGCGCCCGCATCGAGATAACCGCTGCGCTTGCTGTCGGCAAAGCCGAACAGATTGGTCAGCGAGTGCGAATACTTGACATACCCTGGGCCGTAGCCGACCTGGCCATAGATCTCCGTCGTATTGGGACTCGGCGTGAGTGCATTCGACGGATATTGATAGCGCAGCACACCGACATCATAGGAAACGTCCTTGACGATCTCGCCGCGCTTGCCGCCGTAGATATCCCATTCGACATTGCCGTCGCCGCCGGTATCCTTGATCCACTTGATGGTCGACAACCAGGTGCCGGCGTAGAATCCGGTCGGGTTGTGCGTATAATCGGCGCCGCCTTGCAATGCCGGTTTCAGACGTGTCTGCGAGATGCCGCGATAACGGTAATCGCTGACAACGGAAGCATTGAAGCTGATTTCATGGTCCGGCTTCTTCTCTTCTGCCTGAGCATGGCTGCCGGCGAAAACGGCAAGCACAGCCGAAGCGAGAATCAGTTTTTTCATGGCGTTTCCCTTTGGTGTTGGAACAAAATGACTGGAATTGCATTTTCCCAAGCACTTAGCAGGACTCATGCCACCCTTTTTCCGCACGGGATGCGTTATTATTTTTCCATTTCGACGTCAATCTGCCCCTTAAACCGGCATCAGCCGCCATGGCGACTGCACCGAATTCAAACAATGCACCACACTGATCGCACCACCATGACGCGCACCATGGCGGGCCGCACCAAGAATGGGCGATTTATTCAATCAAGGATTCATCATGGACAAGACCAACTTTTTTAACGACCTTCAAGCGAAAATCAATCAGGCGCTCGAAAACTCCCCGGCCAAGGATATCGAGAAGAATGTGAAGGCCATGCTCACCCAGGGCTTTTCCCGGCTCGACCTGGTGACGCGGGAGGAATTCGATATTCAGTCGCAGATCCTTGCCAAGACCCGCGCCAAGCTGGAAGCATTGGAAGCGCGCGTCGCGGAGCTGGAGGCCCAGCTGAAAAAAGCGCCTGAACAATGAGCCTGGCAGTTCTGAAAAGCCGCGCACTTTCCGGAATGCAAGCCCCGGAGGTCACGGTCGAAGTTCATCTGGCAAACGGCTTACCGTCCTTCACGATCGTTGGCCTTCCGGAAACCGAAGTCAAGGAATCGAAGGACCGGGTGCGCGCGGCATTGCAGAATGCGCGTTTCGAGTTCCCCGCGCGTCGCATCACCGTCAATCTTGCGCCTGCCGACCTGCCGAAGGAATCCGGCCGCTTCGACCTGCCGATCGCGCTTGGCATCCTCGCCGCTTCCGGACAGATGCCGGCCGACGAACTGGACAAGTACGAGTTCGCGGGCGAGCTGTCCTTGTCGGGCGAGTTGCGCCCGATTCGGGGTGCGCTGGCAATGACCTATGCGATGCACCGCGCCGGCGATGTCAGCGGCAAGGAACGCGCCTTCATCCTGCCGCGCGCCAATGCCGATGAAGCAGCGCTGGTGCGCGATGCGTCGATTTTCCCGGCCGAGTCCCTGCTGCAGGTCTGCGCCCACTTCGCCGCCAGCGACGGAGAAGCCCGGCTCGCGCGGCATCGTGCGCATGCGGACGCAGCCCGCCCGGCCTATCCCGATTTCGCCGACGTAAAAGGGCAGGCGCAGGCCAAGCGCGCATTGGAAGTCGCCGCTGCCGGCGGCCATAGCGTGTTGATGGTCGGCCCACCTGGAACCGGCAAGTCGATGCTGGCGGCGCGCTTCCCCGGCATCCTGCCGCCGATGACGGATGAAGAAGCCCTCGAATCAGCGGCAGTGCAATCGCTTTCGAGCGGCTTTTCGATCTCCCGCTGGAAGGCACGCCCTTTCCGCGCTCCGCACCACACGGCATCCGGCGTGGCGCTGGTCGGCGGCGGCGGCACGCCACGTCCCGGCGAAATTTCGCTGGCGCATCGGGGCGTCCTCTTCCTCGATGAATTGCCTGAATTCGATCGCAAGGTACTTGAAGTGCTGCGCGAGCCCTTGGAGTCGGGTCACATCACGATTTCACGCGCAGCGCGGCAATCCGATTTCCCGGCGCGCTTTCAACTGGTCGCGGCCATGAACCCCTGCCCCTGCGGCTACCTCGGCCACCATGCCAATCGCTGCCGCTGCACGCCGGATGTGGTGGCGCGTTATCAGGACAAGATTTCCGGCCCGCTGCTTGACCGTATCGACATGCAGATCCAGGTCGGCGCGCTGCCGCATGACGAATTGCTCAGGCAAGCCGACGGCGAGGCATCAAGCGTGATTGCCGGGCGCGTCGAGCAGGCGTTCGAAAGACAGCTCAAACGCCAGGGCAAGGGCAATCACGGTTTGTCCACGGCCGAGATCGACGCGCATTGCAAGCCGGATGAATCAGGCGAACAGCTCTTGCGCCATGCCATGTCGAGGCTGAACTGGTCCGCGCGTGCCTATCACCGTGTGCTGAAAGTCGCTCGCACCATTGCCGATATTGCCAATGAAAACATCATCCGCCAGCCGCATGTGGCGGAAGCGATTCAATATCGCCGCGCGCTGCGCGAGCATTGAACCCTCGGTCGGGGCAGGCTCCGCCCCGACACTCCCAAGATCATTGCAGGATCGTCGAGCCACAATGCGGTGACGAATTCCGTCACTTGATCACCTTCGACGCGCGCTGCGTCCGCACGCAAACCGCAAGAGGCCCGCGCATCAAGCCGCTTTCCTCGCCAGGCTTCCCACAATGTCCCCCAGCCGTCGCATCGCCGCGTCAAGATCGTCGGAATGGCGTCCGCCGCAACTCACCCGCATGAAGTGCTCGAAGCGGCCGGAGTTGGAGAACATCGAACCCGGCGCAAACAGAATTCCCTCGCGCAGAGCCGCATCGAAGACATCCTTCGCCGACAGTTTGTCGGGAAGCTCAACCCAAAGTGTGATGCCACCTTCCGGCACGGTGAGCCGTGTGCCGAGCGGGAAATTGGCGGCAATCCCCTCGGCCATGCGCTCTCGCTGTCCGCGCAGGGCCGCGCGCAGGCGTCGCAGATGGCGATCATAATCGGTGGATGCGAGGAATTCCGCGGCGGCAGCCTGCGACCACTCCTCGTTGTCGCGTGTCTGTGTGTACTTGAGCATCGCAACGCGTGCATGCCAGCGTCCCGCAGCCATCCAGCCGAGGCGCATGCCGGGTGCAAGGATCTTGTGCAGCGAAGCGCAGTAGATGACATTTCCGCTGCGATCCCATGCCTTCAATGCGTTGAGCGGAGTTTCGACATCAGCCAGTGCGCTGTAGGTATCGTCCTCGATCAGCGGAATACCGTGCTGTTCGCACAATCGCACGAGGCGCTGCTTGTGCGCGTCCGGCATGATGCTGCCAAGCGGATTTTGCAGATGCGGAACCACGACCACCGCCTTGATGTCGTCGTAGGTCTGCATCGCCAACTCCAGTGCTTCGACGGAAATTCCTGTATTCGCACTGGTCGGAATTTCGAGCGCACGCAGGCCCAGACTTTCCAGTATTTGCAGCAAGCCGTAAAAGGTTGGTGATTCGACCGCAATGGTATCGCCGGGCTGCGCGACTGCGCGCAAGGCAAGGTTGAGCGCCTCGATGCACCCATGCGTCACGATCAGCTCATCGGCATTGAGCACCAGTCCGCTGGCCATGGCGCGTTTCGCCAGCACGGCACGAAATTGCGGATTGCCGCCCGGCGGGGCAGCACGCACCAGCATGTCCGGATCGCGGCGCAGCGCGCGGACAGCCGCGTTCTTCAATTGCAGGGAGGGATACAGATCCGCTGCGGCGCGCGCACCCGAGAGGTTGATTTTCGGTGGATGACGGCGTCCCTGGGCGATGAACTCGGATACCCGGGCATGTATCCCGACATACTGCGCCGGGTCGAGCGGCTGCCCGATGTCCGGCTCCTCAAGCGGCGGCATGGCAAGTCGTTTCGGCTGGCGCACGAAATAGCCCGAGCGCGGACGCGCCTCGATCCAGCCTTCGCTCTCCAACTGCCGGCAAACCTGGAGGGCCGTCGAAAGACTGACGTCGTGCAGGCGCATCATGGCGCGCACCGACGGCATGCGTTCGCCGTGCACGAGGGTGCCCATCCTGATCGCGCCCAGATAGTGATCCGCCAGTTGCCGGTAAAGAGGTCGTGCATCCATGTCGCATGATCGCCTGTCCGCGGCGTGCGGAACAGATATAGATTGCAGAAAAATGAACGATAACAGAACCCAAGCGCGCGATCTGTTTCGATGCAGCATGTCGTCTTCTGTGCCTGTTTTCCCTTGCCTTGTTTCCCTACCATGGAAGCTCGATGGCGGCACGCAAGGAGCGCAGATGAAACAACAACTTCCGCAGCAAATCCGGCTAGGCAAGGGTCGGGTCTTGCACATGTTCATGCCTGCGCGCACGACGATTGTGGCAGCAGACGGCGGCGTGCGCGTGACCGGTCCCTTGATGTGGATCGGCGAACAGGCGGTGCAACAAGATCTTGTCCTGCGGGAAGGCGAAGCGCATGTGACGCAAACCGCAGGCTGGGCTGCGGTCACGGCAATCAGTTGCGCCGAAATTCGGTGTTTTGCGCCGGAACCGTGGTATGCCGCACTGATCCCGCGCCTGCTCGCGCCGCTGTCGCGACGCGGCACTTTACTGGCCGGCAGCGGCGAGCAGCCATAAGCACCTATGTCGATAAAGATTTATGATGGCGGGCATGTTCCGCCATCCATCCGAATTCGTCACCTTCAAGGCCAGTCCGCATCTGCCGGGTGTAGAGATGTATTCGGCGCGGCTGGTCGATCATGCGTTCGCACCGCATGTGCATGACGGCTATTCTCTCGGCGCCATCGAAACCGGTGTGGAGCGCTTCCGCTACCAGGGAACGGACCACCTGGCGCCGGCCGGCACCCTGGTGCTCCTCAATCCGGATGAAATGCACACGGGCCAGGCCGAAATCGCGGCCGGTTGGACCTATCAGATGCTTTACATCGAGCCGGAAACCTTGTGCGCAATGACCGGCGGCGAAGCCTTTTTCCCTGATGCGACAACGCATGATCCGCAACTGGCCGCGGCTTTCCGGAAGACTTTTGGCCGGATGTGGAACGCAGCCGACGATCTCGCGTTCGTGTCAGAGTTCACGCGCCTGGTTGATGCGATCGTTGCGCGCTACGGCAGAAGCGCGCGCCCCGTGCGGCCCGTGTCGGCGCAAGAGAGTCGCCGCGCGGCAGGCATGCGGCGCGTGCTGGATTGCATTGAAGCGCATCTGGATGAAACGCTGAGCATCGACAACCTGGCGGCGGAAGCCGGCCTGTCGACGTTTCATTTCGTGCGCGCGTTTTCCGCCAGCTTTCACGTCACGCCCCATCAATACCTGCAGGCGCGCCGTGCGGCCCGCGCCAAATCGCTGCTGGCGCGGCGCATCAGCCCCTCGGAGGCCGCCGCCGCCGCGGGGCTGACCGATCAAAGCCATCTGAACCGCTGGTTCAAGCGCGCCTATGGCGTCACACCAGCGCAATATCAACAGCAAATCGGTACAAGACCGGAAACCGGCAAGCGCGGATAATCGCTCGTATCCATGCAGGGCTGCATGGAACCTGTTCTATCTTTCTGCGTTTGCATCATGTTCATCGGATTATTGTGTGCGCTCGGCGCCGGCCTCGTGTGGGGCCTTGTGTTCGTGGTGCCGCTCATGCTCGGCGACTACCCCGGGCTGGTTTTGTCGTTCGGCCGCTATATCGGCTTCGGTCTGATCGCGCTCGTTCCGGCGTTCTTCGATCGCCGTCGCATTGCCGCCTTGTCGAAAGCGGACTGGGTGGCTGCGCTCAAGCTTTCGCTGGTGGGCAATATTCTTTACTACGCGGCGCTCGCCACCGGCATTCAGTTGGCCGACGCGCCACTGCCGACGATGATGATCGGCACCTTGCCGATTGTCATTTCGATCTGGTCGAACTGGGCGCCGGGTCATCCCTCGGAAGCCATCGCGTGGCGGCGGCTGGTTCCTTCGCTGATGATTATCCTTGCCGGCCTGATGCTGGTGAACGCCAGCGAACTGGCACATCTCGACGGCAAGCGCTCCCTCGCGGAGTACGCGCTCGGATGCTTCATCACGCTCGGCGCCCTGGCGGCATGGACCTGGTATCCGGTGATGAATGCGCGGCACATGAAACAGCATCCGCATATTTCCTCCTCCACCTGGGCCACCGTACAGGGACTGGCGACGCTGCCCTTGGCCCTGATCGGCCTGGCGGGCTATGCGGTGTATGTGCGCTTGCTGCCGAACGGATTCGAGTTTCCGCTCGGCCCCAGACCGTGGCAATTCATCGGCTTGATGCTGACGCTTGGATTGTGCGCGTCCTGGCTGGGGACAACCTTGTGGAACAAGGCCAGCCAGCGGCTTCCGACCTCCCTGGCGGGGCAGTTGATCGTGTTCGAGACCTTATCCGCGCTGCTGTATGCATTCATCTGGCGCGGCGCCGTGCCGCCCCTGCCGGTGATCGGCGGCATCGTGCTGTTATGCGTCGGCGTGACGCTTGGCCTGCGCGCTTTTCAAAAGAAGCGGGGTGGAGGCGATACCAAGCGGCAGCTTGAAGTCGTATCGGGCGCGGATTGATGTACGGGCCGTCTTCGGACGAAAGCCGGCGCAACTGATACCATTTCGTCCATGACCAAGTTCTCCCTCGCTCCGTTTTTCAAGGCAGCATGCGTGGCATGCGCCCTCCTGCTCGCCGCATGCAGTCCCAAACTCGACTGGCGCGAGGTGCGCGGTTCCGGCGCGCCATTCGTCGTTCTCCTGCCCGCAAAACCGGCCAGCTATACGCGCACGGTGAATCTCGATGGTTTGCAGGTTTCCATGACCATGACTGCGGCCGAAGTCGACAAGGTCGTTTTCGCGGTCGGCACCGCCGAACTGCCTGACGTCGCCCTGACCCCCAAGGCGCTGAATGCAATGAAAACTGCGCTCGTGCGCAATATCGGCGGCACCATCAAGCAGGAAAAGGTATCGCAGGCCGGCACCGCGCCGGCGACGATCGATATCGAGGCAAGCGGAACCGAATCGCGCCTGCTGCTGGCGCGCTTTCTCGCAAAAGACAAACGCGTCTACCAGCTCGTGATGCTCGGCAAGGAAGGGACGCTGTCGCGGGAGGCGGCCGACACCTTCTTCGGCTCCTTCAAGCTCAATTGAGATGCGCCCGATTCGCGTCGCACTCGCGGTTCGCGTCTTTCTGAGTTTCGCGTCGGCGTATTTCCTTTCTTATGCATTCCGCTCGGTGAATGCGGTAATCGCGCCCGCCCTGATTGACGACGTCAGCTTGTCGAATGCAGACCTCGGCTTGCTATCCTCCGCCTATTTCATCAGCTTTGCCAGCATGCAGTTGCCGCTCGGGATCTGGCTCGACAAGTACGGTTCACGCCGCACCGAGTCGGCCCTGTTGCTGTTTGCCGCGGCGGGCGCGGCCATCTTTGCGAGCAGCTCATCGCTGACAGGACTCTGGATCGGCCGCGCCCTGATCGGCGTCGGCGTATCGGCTTGCCTGATGGCGCCGCTCAAAGCTTACCGCCAATGGTTTTTGCCTGAACGCCAAAGTCAGCTGGCCAGCTGGATGCTGGTCGCCGGCACCTCGGGTGCGCTGGCGGCGACGGTGCCGGTCAACGCCGCTCTGCCGCTGATCGGCTGGCGCGGTGTGTTCTGGATCATGAGCGCGATGATCGTCGCCGCTGCAGCAGCGATCTTTTTCCTGCTGAAAAAGATGGAGGCGGCGCATCCGCCGCCATCGTCGCGCCTCGCGCCGTCCGGTCCGGCCACCGACATGGGCTATGCGCAAATCTTCGGCAATCCGTATTTCCGCCGCATGGCGCTGCTGGGCACCGTCAACCACGGCAGCTTCATTGCCCTGCAAACCTTGTGGGCGGGCCCATGGATGATCACGGTACTCGGCATGGACAAGGCACAGACGGCACGCATCTTGTTCATGTTCAATCTTTCCCTGCTGCTGGCCTACCTTTTGATGTCATGGTGGGCGCCGCGTCACGTCGCGCAACACGGTTCGCGCGGCATCCCGGTCATGCGCGTGATTATCGCGGGCCTTGCGGGAACCATTCTGGCGCAGCTCATGATGCTGATGACGACGGCTTCATGGTCATGGATCCTGTGGATCGTGATGGCAACATGCATCACTGTCGCCACGCTGGTGCAAACAGAAGTGAGCCTGTCTTTCCCGATCGCATTGGCCGGCCGCGCCAATACCGCCTACAACCTTCTGCTCTTCGTCGGCGCCTTTGTCGTTCAATGGGGTGTGGGCCTGTTGATCGACATGTTCAAGACCTGCGGCGCCTCGCCCGCCAACGCGATGCGGCTGGCGTTCGCGCTGTGCGTCGCCGGCCAGGCGCTCGCGCTGGCCGCTTTTTTAATGAACCGCGCGGAACCAAACGCGGTCTGATTTGACGTATAGGAAATTCTGAAACTCATGCTATGGTGGAGATATCAGATTGAACATTGGAGGCTTCATGTTGGTTACGTTCAAATCCAAAGCCGCTGCCGAAGTGTTGATGTACGAAGAGCATGCAAAACGCATACTCGACTTGCTGAACAAGGATGTGAAGCGCGGTGTCCTGACACCGGGCGAGCTGCCAAAGGCGGTTTCGACGCTGGAGGCGGAAATCGCCGAAAGCCGGCTGCATCCGTTGTCCGAGGAAGTGAGCCGCGACGTGCTGGCGCATCACGGTGAAGACTGGGATGACAATGAACACGAGCCGGTTGAATTTGTCAGCTTTGCAACGCGCGCCTATCCCTTGCTGGAAATGATGCGCGCCGCGAAGAACGAGGGACGCGATGTCATGTGGGGGGTGTGACGGCTCCCTGGATTGAGGTTTCTGTCGAAGTGCGGACGTGACTGCCCCCCCGTAGATCGCGCCGGCGGCAACGCACTTTTCTCGCACCGCCGGGCTGCGATCACGCGATCTTCAAAAAGCCTGGCATGACCCGCACGCGCGGACGTGCGCGGCAATACATGTCTGCGGCGGCGCAATCCTCACTCGCCGCCACTCCGGCTACAATCACATCTTTATTTCATTGCATCGCTTGCCGATGCGCAATGCGCATGGATACCTTTGGCATTTCGAATTTCGGCCTGTTTTGTGCGGCAGTCCTGTTGTTGAACGCAACGCCGGGGCCGGATACCGCCTATATTGTCGGTCGAAGCGTTGCGCAGGGCCGCGCCGCGGGCTTGATGTCCGCGATGGGAATTTCCGCCGGGTGCTGCGTGCACGCCGCCGCGTCCGCAGTCGGGCTGAGCGCGATCCTGGCTGCCTCCGCCACCGCCTTCATGCTCGTCAAGTTTGCCGGCGGCGCGTATCTTGTTTATCTCGGCCTTCGCATGGCCATGGTCAAGCCGGGCGGCGCGTCCGAGCGGACCGCGGCGCACGATGTGCGTTCGCGCCGCACCATTTTCTGGCAGGCCGTCGTCACAAACGTGCTGAATCCCAAGGTCATCCTGTTCTTCCTCGCCTTCATCCCGCAGTTTGTGCGCGCCGATGCGCCGCGGCAGACCCTGGCTTTCCTGTTGCTGGGCCTCGCCTTTGCCGCCATCAGCATGTGCTGGAACAGCGGCACCGCCATTCTTGCCGGCACACTGGCGCGCCATGCGGGCCAGAATCCGCGCATCCGGCTGTGGCTGGAGCGCACCGTGGGCGCGACCTTCATCGCGCTGGGCGCAAAACTCGCTCTCGGCAGAAACTGATCCCTCAACTTCAAGGACTGCGCCGGCCATGCCGCGCAGCGTCATGTGTCAAAACCACGTTTAAAAACCGATTCGCTTGCGTTCAGCCTGCTCGGCGCAGCGCGCGCCGTCGCCAAGGTGAAGGCCGGCACTGCGCTGCCGCAAGCATTGGCGGCTGTCTTTGCGCAGACAAACGCACCGGCGCAGGCGCGCGGCGCGATGCAGGACATCGCCTACCGCACCATGCGCCGGCTCGGCAGGGCCGAAGCGCTGCTGGGCCTGCTGGCCCGGAAAGCACCGGAGGCGGCTGAACTGCACGCGCTCTTGTGCTGTGCGCTGGCGCTGATTTCCGATGCGGACAGCACCAGCGGCGATGCCCCGTATGAGGACTTTACCGTGGTTGACCAGGCGGTCACGGCCTGTTCCGCCGACAGCGCCATGTTCCACGCGAAAGGCATGGTGAATGCGGTGTTGCGACGATTTCTGCGCGAACGCGAGGCCCTGTTGCAGAAGGTGTTGACGCAGGCAGAAGCCTGCTGGAACTATCCGGCATGGTGGATCAGCGCGCTGCAGCAAGCCTATCCCGACAGTTGGGAGGCGATCCTGAGCGCGGGCAATAGCACGCCGCCCCTCACCCTGCGCATCAACCGGCGCAAGACCACAATGGGCAGTTATCTGCAGACCCTTGCCGACAACGGCATCGTCGCACGCGAGATCGGTCCCTGCGCGGTGCGCCTGGAGCGGCCGATCCCGGTCGGCCAGATACCGGGCTTCGCGCAGGGACTGGTGTCGGTGCAGGACGCCGCCGCACAATTGGCCGCGCCGCTGCTGGATCTGCACGACGGCATGCGCGTACTGGATGCCTGCGCCGCGCCGGGCGGCAAGACTGGACACATCCTTGAAAGCACGGAGGTCGACTTGCTGGCGCTCGACAGCGATCCCAAGCGCCTCGTACGGATCGAGGAAAACCTGCGACGCCTGCAACTGACCGCCACGTTGAAGGCCGGCGATGCCGGGGCTGGCGACTGGTGGGATGGACAGCCGTTCGACCGCATCCTGGCCGATGTGCCCTGCACCGCTTCGGGCATCGTCCGTCGCCATCCGGACATCCGCTGGCTGCGCCGGCAAGGCGACGTCGCACAGCTTGCAACAGTTTCAGCAAGAATTCTTGACAACCTTTGGCAGATGCTGCGACCCGATGGTAAATTGCTATTTGTAACCTGCTCGTTGTGGCCCCAGGAGTCGGAGATGCAGGCCGCCGCTTTTGCCGTGCGAAACAAGGCCGTCCGCCTGCCCGCCCCGGGCCAGTTGCTGCCGACCGTGGATGCGGGGCAAGATCACGACGGCTTGTTCTATGCGCTATTCCAAAAAGCGTCCGTCTGATAGTATCGTTGCCGGAAATGGTCAGCGAAACGGTCAGCGAGAAAGGCGCATGAAGACAATCATTTGCTCGTATTCTTATCCCCGTCCCGCGTATGGCAGGACGAATAGTGCGACGGCCGATGATTGCCGCTTTCAAGTTAAGAATTCCTGATCGGATATAGTGACAGCTTTCGCCATCGACCGAAGCCGCCTGCGAGTGACGCACCGATTCTTTTCCCTGTTGACGGGTTGGATGCTGGCGGCGCTTCTGCTCGCCCCGGCGCTGATGCCGGGGACCGCGCATGCCGAAGGTGTTGAAATCACCTCGGCCGGAGTGGAAAGCACGGACGAAGGCTACAAGCTGGCGGTCAGTTTTTCCTTCGAACTCACGCGCGGACTGGAAGATGCGGTCACGCGCGGCATTCCGCTCTATTTCACCACGGACGTGCAGCTGACGCGACCGCGCTGGTACTGGTTCGATGAAAAAGCCATCAGCACTTCGCAAACCATCCGCATCTCCTACAACGTATTGACGCACCAGTACCATGCCGCGATCAGCGGCGGGCTGCAGCAAAGCTTCAGTTCGCTGGACGATGCCTTGTCGCTGGTGCGCCGCCCGCCCCGCTGGCTTGTGGCCGACAAGGGCGAACTCAAGTCCGGGGCGACCTATAACGTGGCCGTCCGCATGGGCCTGGACGTGGCCCGTCTGCCCAAGCCGTTCCAGGTGCATGCGCTCAACAGCTCAGACTGGCGTTTCACGTCCGATTGGAAGCACTTCACTTACAGGGCCGAATAGTCGTGCAGCGTTTCCTGCGTTACTTCCTGGTCGTTGGCGGCGCGGTCGTCAGCATCCTGCTTTTCCTGCTCGCCTCGGCATCCGAGAATTCGGCCTTCTTTGACCGGCACTATCCCGAACTGCTGGTGCTCAATGCCTTGATCGCGGCATCGCTGCTCGGGCTGGTCATCCTGCTTCTTGCGCGGCTGTACCGCGGCTACAAGCGACGCGAATTCGGCTCGCGTCTGATGGCGCGACTGGTGCTGCTGTTTGCCCTGGTCGGCATCCTGCCCGGCACGGTGATCTATACCGTATCGGTGCAGTTCGTGTCTCGCTCGATCGAATCCTGGTTCGATGTGCGCGTCGAATCCGCGCTGGAGTCGGGCCTGACCCTCGGCCGCACCGCGCTCGACGCCTCGCTGGCGGACCTGAGCGCGAAGGCGCGCAGCATCGCCCTCGAGCTGTCCGAACTGTCCGACTCCGCGCAGGTGACGCTGCTGTCGCGCCTGCGCGAACAAAGTCAGATGCAGGAAGCAACTATCGTTACTGCCAATGGTCAAATCGTAGCGACGGTAGGTGGTCGCATCGGGGCCTTGATGCCCGATCTGCCCAGTCCGGCAATGCTGCGGCAGGCGCGCATGACGCGCGGCTATTCCGCGATTGAAGGCGGATTTGATTTTCATGACAACGGCGGCAAGGACAACACCGCGGCCAATATGGACGTGCAGCCGAAGGCGGCGGACTTGCGGCTGCGCGTTGTCGTTGCCATACCTGCATCCAACAATGGCTTGTCCTTGCAAAACGAGTCCCGCTTCCTGCAACTGCTGCAGCCCGTGCCCGAGCATCTGGCGGCCAACGCCGAGGCGCTGCGCGCGGCCTACAGCGAGTACCAGGAGCGCTCCTTGGCACGCACCGGCTTGCGCAAGATTTATATCGTGACCTTGACGCTGACCCTCTTGCTGGCAATTTTCAGCGCCATCGCAGCCGCCTTCCTGATTGCAGGCGACCTTGCGCAACCCTTGCTGCTGCTTGCCGAAGGCACCAAGGCGGTGGCCGAAGGCAATCTGTCGCCGCGCCCTATTGTCGCCACTTCGGACGAGCTCGGCACGCTGACCCAGTCATTCAACACCATGACGCGCCAGTTATCGGAAGCGCGCGCCTCGGTCGAGCGCAACCGCGCCGCGCTGGAAAATGCCAAGGCCTATCTTGAATCCGTGCTGGCCAACATGTCGGCCGGGGTGATGGTGCTGGACGGCCAGTTCAAACTGGTGACCTGCAACGAGTCGGTCGAACGCATCCTGCATCATGATTTCGATCCGCATATCGGCAAGCCGATCGGCGCCATCGAAGGCATCGAGTCCTTGGCGAACGCCATCACCAAGGCATTCTCCGAACAAAGCGCACAATCGGCCGGCGGCGGCGCCGGCGACCTGCACTGGCAAAAGCAGATTGAAGTGCCGCGCCGCAGCGTCGGGTCGGAAGGCGAAAGCGACATCACGCTGCTGGCGCGCGGGTCCTACCTGCCGGTTGCCGGCGGCGTCGGGCATATCGTGGTGTTCGACGATATTTCGGACGTCATTTCCGCACAGCGCTCGATCGCGTGGGGCGAAGTGGCGCGCCGGCTGGCACATGAGATCAAGAACCCGCTGACACCGATCCAGCTATCCGCGGAACGCCTTCAGATGAAGCTGGAGCCGAAGCTGGCAGGGCAGGACGCGTCCATGCTGACCAAGGGCACCGCCACCATCGTCAACCAGGTCGCGGCGATGAAGCGCATGGTCGATGATTTCCGCGACTATGCGAAGACGCCGCCCGCGGTGCTGTCGCCGCTGCATCTGAATGCACTGGTCGAGGAAATCCTGCATCTCTATGTGGGTGGCGACGAACGCGCTATCATTCACGCGACGCTGGCGCCCGATCTGCCGCAGGTCATGGGCGATGCAACGCAACTGCGGCAAGTGATCCATAATCTATTGCAGAATGCGCAAGACGCGGTGGCCGACCGGCCGCAGGACGCCGACAAGCCGCGCATCGACGTCGTGACCGAGACCATTCATTATCAGGATTCCGACGGCGACCAGCGCACCGCAGTGCGGCTGTCGATCACCGACAATGGCCCCGGGTTTTCGTCGAAAATTCTGGCGCGCGCGTTCGAACCTTATGTCACCTCCAAGTCGCGCGGAACCGGCCTCGGACTTGCCATGGTGAAAAAGATCATCGACGAGCACGGCGGTCGCGTCGATATCAAGAACCGGACGAGCGGAAGCGGCGCAAAAGTGTCGATTTTGCTGTTAAAGTTAGCGCCGGAACGAACATGATGTTTGGCAAGTCAGAACAGGCTGCGGACATCATGGGCGGCAACATGAACGAATCGTAATAGGTAACCTGCACCATCCGCAGTGCGACGAGAAAAAACACGCGACAACGGAAGCGAATAAGGTAAGCATATGGCAAACATTCTGGTAGTCGATGACGAAATGGGTATCCGGGAATTGCTCTCGGAAATACTCGGCGATGAAGGCCATGCCGTGACGGCGGCGGAAAATGCCCAGCAGGCGCGCGAGCTGCGTGCGCAAGGCGCACCGGACCTGGTCCTGCTCGACATCTGGATGCCCGACACCGACGGCGTTACGCTGCTCAAGGAGTGGCAGCGCGACGGCTTGCTTACCATGCCAGTCATCATGATGTCCGGTCATGCGACCATCGATACGGCGGTCGAGGCAACCCGCATTGGCGCCCTCAACTTCCTCGAAAAGCCGATCGCATTGCAGAAACTGCTCAAGGCCGTGCAACAAGGTTTGTCGCGCGGGCAGGAAGTCGTCCGCCCCGTGTCGATGTACCATCCGCGTCCCGTGCCGGCACCGGTCCAGGTCGATGAGCATGCAAGCACACCCGTCGCACAGACCTACACGTCGTCGGGAGTATCGGGCGGCATCGTCAGCGCCGCGCCCGCGCCGGGAGCACCGGGGGCCGCGTCCGACTCGCTTCTTTTCGGCTTGTCATTCGATCTGCCGTTGCGCGAAGCACGCGATGCGTTTGAGCGCGCCTACTTTGAACATCACCTGATCCGCGAAGGCGGCAGCATGACGCGCGTCGCTGAAAAAACCGGGCTGGAACGGACACACCTGTACCGCAAGCTCAAGCAACTGGGCGTCGAGCCGAGCAAGCTGTCGAAAAAAGGTTGACGCTTACCACCCTGGTCACCGGCCCGACGGCCGCCGCGCGCGAAGCGGCGATAGCGAACACCCTCGAGCCGGGCATCGAGACTGCACTCATCCTCGAGGGCTTGCCCGACGGCCGAACATCCCTTGCCACATATGCCGGCGTCTCCGGGCTGCAGATCGCGCGCATCGCGCCCGGATGCCTTTGCTGCACCGGCAATCTCACCATGCGCGTGACTCTCAATCGCATCCTGCGCCACCCTCCCGCTCGCTTGTATATCGGCTTGGCAACATCGGAACATCTGGAACGCATACGTGAATTTTTGACATGCGCGCCCTACGATAAATTGCTCCAGATCACTAAAGATTTGCACGCCTGAGGCCGTTGCTACCGATATAAGGCGCTTTAATTTCCTGCAAAGTCCGGCGAGCGACTTGAAATGGTGTCCGCTGGCCCCATTTTTGCATCAAAGGTAATGAGTTACCTGCAATTATTCGGTGGCACAAGGAGCGCAACATGAACTTAATCTACAACAGCGAGCAGTACAGCGTGGTGGAGTTCGGGGCCGATGATGGCCGCGAGGCTTTGCGCTTTGGCGGATACGAAATCATGGACAAGTCCGGCAAACGTGAAATCTTCATTGGCGGCACCCTCGCCAAGTCTTTCCGCGAAGAAGTGGAAAACCTGATCGCGACCGAGCCGAGCGTCGAAGAGATCGATGATTTCCTCGGCAAGTATGACGCGCTCATGCGCCAGCCAGTGACCCTGCACTAGCGCTTTTTACAAACCCCGCCACAGAATACATGGTCCGCATTCTGTGGCTGCCTGACCTCGACTGGAAGCTCCTCCGATACTGTGCCTCGATGCCAGCCTGTGGCATGATGGCGAGCATTTCAATCGACTCCCTTTCCTGACGCACAGAGACGACCGGCTGCATTGATGTCGGCCGTGCCGATGGCATTGTGTCATTGATGTTCGGGGGAGCAGACATCGAGGTCACCGATGGATCAATTCAGCGCCTTGAAGGCATTTTGCCGTGTGGTGGAAGCCGGCGGCTTTTCGGCGGCCGCCGCCGAGCTCAATGTGTCGCACACGCTCATGTCGAAGCAGGTTCGTCAGCTGGAATCCCTGCTTGGCGCGCAATTGCTCAATCGAACCACGCGCAAGCTGGCGCTGACCGAAGCCGGCACCGCCTACTATGCGCGAGCGCGACGCATTCTCGACGATCTGCACGAGGCCGACCTGGCGATCACGCAGCATCACGCCAGTCCGCGCGGCACCTTGCGCATCAACGCCCCCATGGCATTCGGTACGCTCGACATGGCGTCATGGTTGCCACGCTTCATGGCGCGCTATCCGGACCTCAGCGTGGACCTCGTCTGCAACGACCGTTATGTCGATCTGATCGAAGAAGGTTTCGATGTCGCAATGCGTCTGGCGCGCGACATGCCGGATTCGACGCTGATGGCAAAGAAACTGGCCGTCACGCCCACCTTGCTGGTGGCGTCGCCGTCCTATCTGAAGCAGCACGGCACCCCGTGTGCACCGGAAGATCTTGCAAGGCACAACTGCCTGACTTACACACTGGTGCCCAAGCCCAATGAATGGATGTTCGCGATGCCGGACGGCAGCCACCGCACCGTCGTCGTCCGCGGCAGCCTGCAGGCGAATACCGGCATTGCCTTGCGCACTGCCGCACTGGCGGGCACGGGAATCGCCACAACCGCCTCATTCATCGTGCATGAAGACCTGGCGCGCGGCACGCTGGTACCGGTACTGCCCGAGTTTCCGCTGCGCGCACGCAAGCTGTATGCAGTCTATCCGCACAACCGCCACCTCTCACCCAAGGTCCGTGCATTCATCGATTTTGCGACCGAGGTCTATCGCGCGCCGGAATGGGCATAGCGGAAAACGCCATGTACGCCAATTCCCGCCCCGTCAGCAGCGCACAGAGCGCGATCCACGATCGACTCGCATCCACCGTTGCCAGGCACGCCAGCACGCCCTTTCTCAAACCGCTAACGGATTACAATCGCGCGGCATTCGAGCGCAGCATGACAGCATGGCGGCACTCCGGAGAGCCGCCACTGATTCTCGACGCCGGCTGTGGCGTCGGTCTGTCGACACGGAATCTGGCGACGCAATTCCCCGATCATTTTGTGATTGGCGTCGATCAGTCGGCCCATCGTCTCTCGCGCAAGATCTTGTGGGACGACACCTTGCCGACCAATTTCCTGTGTGTGCGCGCCGACCTGATCGACTATTGGCGCCTCATGCTTGCAGCGGGCGTTCATCCCGCACGCCACTACATTCTTTACCCCAACCCGTGGCCGAAAATCGGCCAGCTAGGGCGTCGATGGCATGGGCATCCGGTGTTTCCGACCATCGTTGCGCTGGGAGGCATTCTGGAATGCCGAAGCAACTGGCGGATTTACATCGAGGAATGCGCCGCATCACTCAAGCAATTGACCGGCGTCGAGATCCCATGCGAGAGTTTCCACACTGAAACACCAATCAGCCCATTCGAAAAAAAATATTTGGAATCGGGACATGGGTTATGGCGTTGTAGGACAAGCCCGATATCCCACATCAGACAAAAACCAAATTTTCCGTAAGGAAATTTATTGGATAACTTTACATTTTTTGACATCCTTTGTTTATGCGGTTTGCAGCGTGATTTGGCCTTGAATGCCTCATAACCTCTGCATTTCATAGCAGAAATGACGGTTTGACAAAGCACAAACGCGAGTTGGGTTACCGTCAACTCCCCTATTTATGGCATTGTTCGCCTTACTAAAAGGCGGTAATCTCGGCTCTTAATCAAATCCCGACCGGACTCCCAAGTGGCAGGCGCCGAACTCTCCCGACGATCCCATATCGCGGGCATGCGCAACGCGATCGCGCTGCGACATCCGCCCCGGACACTTCAGCGATCCGCCTCCGGAAGTTCGACGCACATCAACAATAAAGGTATTGCGATATGCTTCGTGTCTCCGATTCCGCGCCCGCGGCGCAACCTGTCCTCGTGCTGCGCCTGAGCAATCGTAGCGGGCAAACCGCCGCATACACCGAAACCCTCAAGGAACATGGTCTTAACCTGATTGAATGCTTCACGCTCGAAGCAGCGCAGGACGCGATGCAGAACGGTTGCCGCGTCGGCCTGCTGATCGTGACGCAGGAATCGGAACTTGCGCAGCTCGACAAATGCGAGCCCTTCGTCAGCAACAACAGGATTTCCTGGGTGGGACTGGTTGCGCAGGAACTGATCTCGAAGCCGCGCATGCGCGAATTCATCGGCGAGCATCTGTTCAATTTCATTACCATCCCGGCCGATCTCGACCACATCGTCCTGACCCTGCGTCACGCATGGGGCATGGCCTTTATGCGCGATGGACAGCACAGCGCCGCGCCGGCACCGGTACCGAATGGTTCCGATTTTGTAATGGTTGGCCAAACCTCTCAAATGCAGCAGTTGTTCAACCAGCTTCAGAAAGTCGCGCGCACCGATGCGTCGGTACTGATCACCGGGCCGTCCGGGACGGGCAAGGAAATCGCGGCACTCTCCATTCATCGTCAATCGGCACGCAGGGACGCGCCGTTCGTCGCCGTCAACTGCGGCGCGATTGCCCCGCAACTGTTTCAGTCCGAGTTGTTCGGCTATGAGAAAGGCGCCTTTACCGGCGCCAACCAGCGCAAGATCGGTCGCATCGAAGCGGCGCAGGGCGGAACGCTGTTTCTCGATGAAATCGGCGACATGCCGTTCGACATGCAGGTCAACCTGCTGCGATTCCTGCAGGAGAAAACCATCGAGCGCGTGGGCGGCAACGACACGCTGGAAATCGATGTGCGCGTCATCGCCGCAACCCATATCGATCTGGCCGAAGCGGTGAAGCAGGGCCGCTTTCGCGAAGATCTTTACTACCGCATCAACGTCGTGTGCATCAGCATGCCGCCGCTGGCCGACCGCGGGCAGGATATCGAGGACATCGCGAAACACTATTTCGCCAAGTTCGCGAGCATGCACAACCGCAGCCTGCGCGGCTTTTCCAAGGCCGCGATGAATGCCCTGCTCAGCCATTCCTGGCCGGGCAATGTGCGCGAACTGGTCAATCGCGTGCAACGCGCCACCGTCATGGCGGAAGGCCGCTTCATTCAGCCGGAAGACCTCGGACTGGATCGCAGCAGCGACCAGGGGCAGCTGATGTCGCTGGAAGACGCACGGGCCGCAGCGGAACGCGTGATGATACGGCGCGCCCTCTCGCAGTCGCGCAATCAGATTTCGCGTGCGGCCTCCTTGCTGGGTGTATCGCGCGTGACACTGTACCGACTGATCGAAAAATACAATATCCGTCCCGACATGGTCACGAACGCCAGGCCGCCCTTTCTCAGCAACAGCACGCCGGACCTTGAAGTGCACAAGTAGATCTTCCAGCCTCGATTTCGTCGGCGGCATTGGCTGCGCTTCATTCGCCGGCGCAAACGGTTGAGATTCCTCACTGCGGCTGGAATGACAACTGGAATAATTGACGCTTCGAGAACGACGCTTCTCGTGAAACGCATTTCATAAATACGATTCAACCGGGCTTTCTATCGCCCCGGCAGCCTGTCCGAAACACCCTGCGCCTGCACCACGTGTCCGGAGCCGCGATGCATGGCGGTGTTGCCGACATCTCCCGGAAAGACTGAACCACGGCGAACGACGACAGCGGCGCAAGCCGATTTGTGGTGCGGGTAGCGCAACGCGAACCTGCGGAAGACGCTCGTGGTGAAGTGCCTGACGGAGCAATCCCACGCTCCGCCGGCCGTCATTGACTGCCGTCGACCCCAGCCTCGGTGTCGCATTCTCCCTCGCACCCTTTTCATGGACCAGAAACGAAAGGTGGCATAAGGATGAAATGGCAAAAAACACGTCATGCACGCATGATCCCGCTGGCACTGACCGGGCTGCTTCTTGCGGGACAGGCGCAGACAGCGGAGACCCCGGCGCAAAAGAGGGAGAAGCAGCTTCAGGAGCGCCTGGCCCGAAGCGATGCGCAGGCCGCAGCGTTGCAGAAGAGAATAGAGCAACTTGAAAAACAGGTCGCCGCATTACGCGGAACCATCGCCCACCCGGCCGTCGCAAGCGCGCCCGTCGGCGCCAAGCCGGCTACGGCTGCGGCCACGGTGGCACAGGCAACACCCTCCGCGCCGCCTCTCCGCGCATCAACAGCGCAAAGCAGCGGCGGCTCATCCGCCTCCCGTTCAGCGCCCGGGAAATTCGAAGTTGACGAGGAAGCGGCGCAACGTGCACTGGAACGCACGCTCACCCAGTCGGGCGCATTGCTCCTGCCGTTGCGCACGATCGAGCTGACGCCGAGCTATTCGTACCGGCGCACCGAAGTCAGCAACTCGGTGCCGGCGACGATTACCACCGCGACATCGCCGAGCCCGACCGTGGTGCTCGCCAATCAGCGTACACGCCGGAACGAGAACATCGCTCGCCTGGACTTGCGCGCGGGCCTGCCGTATCAATCCCAGCTGGAATTCAGCCTGCCCTATAACTATGTACGCTCGTCGCAGACGACGGACCTCGGCGGCACCACTTCCGCCAATGGCAGCGGCATTGGCGATGTCACGTTGGGGCTGGCAAAGACGCTGGGGCGCGAAAACGGATGGCGTCCGGATCTGATCGGCCGCCTCAGCTACAACTTCGGTAATGGACGGCGTACCGATAATAACGTGGCGCTGCTCGGCGGTTATCGCCAGCTGCAGGCCGAAGTGCTGGCGCTCAAGCGTCAGGATCCGCTCGCCTTCTTCGCCAGCGCCTTCTATGGCAAGACCTGGGAGAAGGATGGCGTCAAGCCGGGCGATGTGGCGGGACTTTCCCTGTCGAGCGTGCTCGCCGCCAGTCCGGCAACCTCTCTGCAGTTCGGTTTCTCACAGATCTATCGCAAGGACCAGGAGCTCAATGGCGCGAAGGTCGCGGGTTCGAACCAGACTTATGGCGTCATCAATCTCGGCGCCTCGTCGGTGCTGTCGCGCGACATGACACTGGTGTCGCAATTCGGCATCGGCCTGGGCAACGACGCGCCGAAATACAATTTCACGGTTTCATTCCCGATTCTCTTTCGCTGAAGGCAGATGCGAGAAAGGCGGGCGTCTGCCCGCCTTTCTCGCTCGTTCGACGCAACTTATTGCGAGATATAAGCGTTGTTGCCGCTGGCGACGAAGGCATGGTTCTCTGCGCCCAGCGACAGCAGGTTCAATTGCAGGGCTGTGACCGGCGACGTGTTGGCCTGATTGACTTCGGCAAACTTGAACACGTATGTGTGGCCTGCAGTAACGCCATCCATCTCTGCCGCGCTCAGCAGCATGGGTTCTGCCGTTGCCGGCTCCGTGGCGAAAGCCATCGACGACAAGGCCAGAAGCGGCGTGGCGACGAGTGTAGTGACCAGTGTTTTCTTCATTTTGCGTACTCCTAAGCGAGCATGGGTATGAATACATGAACACGCTTCCTGCGGAAGGCGTGCCGTAATTGATTCGAACAAACAGCTGCGTGGTGACACCCGTCGCACCCCTCGCCCCATCACGCGAACGATGAGAGCAGGCGCACCACGCACGGGACGCGCGGCCCCGTTACTGATGAATCACGGCGGTATTGCCGCTGATGACCGCCGCGTAGTTGCCGCCGCCCAGCGTCAGCACATTGGCTTGTGCGATCGTGACCGGAGAAGCATTGAGCTGATTAACCTGGGCCCACTTGAAAACGAACACCCCTGCGGTGACGCCATCCATTTCGGCTGAGCTCAACAGCATGGGTTCGGACGAAGCGGGCTCCGCGGCAAACGCCATGGAGGACAAGGACAGCAGCGGAACCGCAACCAGTGTGGTGATGAGTGATTTTTTCATTTCGTGTGCTCCTAATTGATAGTAATGAAGTGATGAAAGGCGAACGCAATATGCGCCGCGATTCCCTATCACTCTAGCCAGCGAAGTGTCGAAGAATAAGTACGAAATTTCGATAGCGCAGAGAGAGTTCGGCTTCGCATGAACGACTTTATTGATCGATCGCGCATTACACTTGCCATGGCATGGCAGCGGCTTCTCAGGGTGCGGGAGTCAGCCCTTGGCCAATGCCGCCCAGATTCCCGCTGATGATGCCGGCCAGATTATTTCCGCCGCCGAAATTCAGCGCGCTGATCTGCACCACTGTGACCGGCGAGATATTGATCTGGAAGAGGCCCGCGTTGAACAATTGTCCGGCCGTTACGCCATCCATCTCGGCGGCGCTCAGCATCATCGGCTCGCTGGACGCGGGTTCAGCTGCGAACGCAAGCGACGACAGGGACAGCAGCGGTGCAGCAATCAAGGTGGTCATCAGTGATTTATTCATGTCGAATTCTCCTAAGCTGAAAAAAAGATCGCGAAACGCCAACACGCATGGTGCTGCGATTCGCTTTCACTCTAAACAGCGTGCGTCGAAAAAATAAGTATGAAAATTCGATGTCAACCTGCGGCTCTCCTCGCGTTCCATTCAGCTTTTTGATGGGTCGTTTCAAGTAAACGCGGCCCAGCGCCAACAGCCGCCTGCCCGAATAGGAACGGCAGGCGGCGCCGAAACGACGCGGTTGATGTGTCGCGAGGAAAGGGCGGCGCAAGCGCGCCCGGGCCTTTACAGGGCCGTTCTTTGCGTGGAGGTGACGGAGGTATTCCCGGTGCCGTTGATGAAGAGGTAATTGGTCGTGCCCGCGCTACCGGATTGCTGCACGTTGAGGCTTTCACCCGGCTTCAAGAGGTATGTCGAGACGGTATCGCCGGCGGCCTGCGGGCGCAGTGTCGATGCCTCCGCCGCATTGAGCTGCCTGACGAGCACGAGCTGTTCGCCGGACGGTAATTGTTGGGTGGCGACCAGCTCGCCAGGTGCCATCAGACGAAACGTGATCGGTTCGCCGGACGCGAGCTGCGTCAAAAGCGCCATTCGATCCGGTCCCAGCAGCGTCAGCAAATCGCCGACATAGGGAGTTCCCGGCACCCGGGGTATGGTCGCCAATACTTCGGCAATGCGTTCAATCACGGGCTGTGCGCCGGCCGTGATGCCATCCAGTGCCGGCGCATCGAGCGTCATCGGCCCATCCGCAAACGCCCATGCCGAACAGGCCAGCAATGGCAATGCGAGCAGTTTGCTTTTCAGATTTGCTTTCATTTCGTCGTCCTTCGTTCATGACGGCCGCCGGCCCGCCGATGGGTACGCGGGCCGGCGGCCGATTCGGTGCTACTGGAAGATTGATGCGAAATTGCCGCTATAAACAATTGCCGTATTGTTGTTGCCGATCTGGATGATCACAACGGGCGAGATGTTTATCTGGCTGATTTCGGCACGCTTGTACACAGCGGGGAAAGGGCGCCAGAAACCATTTCCCGCAAGGGATCCTCTGCCTGCGTCGTATCTGCCGCCCGCCGTGACGTCATCCATTTGGGCTGCGGACAAAAGCATAGGTTCGTGCGCATCGGGTTCGGCGGCGAAGGCCATGGAGGACAAGCTCAACAGGGGGAGTGCAATGAGGCTGGCTGCCAGCGCTTTTTTCATACTTATCTCCTTGAGTGATGGGGAATCAAAAGGGGGAACCGACTGTGCATTCCGGTCCCCTTCCACTTTAGTTGCCCGCGTCTCGGAAAATAAGTAGCAAATTTCGATGATGAGCGATTGAATCGTGCGCCGTTGATCTAGTTTTTGGATCGTCGATGACGATCGATGCTTGTTATCGCAAGCTCACGAAGTCATCCCGCGTAGGCTCCAGCTGATTGGGCGGCAAGCTGCCATCCCGCCGCTGGACTGCAAATCCGATATGCCCCAGCGAAGGATAATCGATCCACCGTTCGGCAAACTCCTCAACGCGCATGGTGCGATTGCCCCATGCCGGATCGGCCAGCAAGACGCGGTCGCCCTGCAGTCCGCGAAACACAACGAAATGGTTGTAGCCGTTGGTCTGTATCGGGACAATGAGCGGCGCCTTCGCAACCAGGTCTTTCATTTTCAGCTTGCCGAAGCCATTCCCGACATAGCCGCGTGCGTCAACATGCCTTTTCAGGTCGAGCAACGAGAAGCCCTCGCGGGTTTGCACGAGTTGCGGGTTGCGGATGTACTCCTCGCGATTCATCAGGGCAAGCGCCACCTCGCGCTCGCTCACGTCCTCGCCGTGCTGATATCGCAATAGCGTGGCGAGCGCCGCTGCTCCGCAACTCAAATCCCACTTTTGTATGACGACGTTTTCACGTCGCATTTCCAGCAGCGACTTGACCGTGCGCTCGCCGGCATGCGCCGCCACAACCCATAGAAAGCTGCACAGCGCAATGCCGAAAGCGACCCCGGCCGTACGCATCGCGGCCGCCCGGCGCATGCGCCGCACGGCAATCATTTTGCGAGCCAATCCTTGCGGCAATTTTTTCATTTTCATGTTCACCTGTCAGATACGCGGTCGATCGTGTTATCCCTTCTTGATGCCATGTGCTCATTCGGTTTGAGCGGGGCACTCGGACGGAAGCGTGGCCATGCTTCGCAGCACATCGGCAAGCCGCCCTGCCGCCGGACTGGCCGCCCAGGGGCGTCCATGGATCAGATACAACATTGACTTGTTGACCCGCTTGTCGCTCAGCGGCAGGCGGACGAGCGTTCCCTCATCAAGCCAATGTTGAATCCTGTGCTGCGGCAGCCATGCGTAACCGAGACATTCGGAGACTGCCTCGAGGACGGTATCGATGCTGCTCATGAGCCATCGCTGCTGCGTCGATCCGCTGCCGGCTCCCGCGCCGCGATCCCTGTCCTGCGCATTCCCGATGCCTATCTGCGTCTGCTGCGCAAGATCTGCCGATGTGACGTCGCGCCCAAGCTGCAGCAAGGGATGTGCGGGATGCGCCACCGGAAGATGTTCCACCTCGAGCAAGGGCTCGCCAAGAAAGCCGAGCGGGACGCGCTCGCTGATGGCGAGATCGACCGTGGTATCGCGCAGCACCTCCTCGGCGTGCAGCATCGCCACTTCACTCAACTTCACCTGCGCGGCACCGCGGCCGGCCTGCGAGAATTTGCTCAGTGCACGCATCAGCACCTGCGAAGGAAAATTGTGATCCACCACCAGACGCACATCGCCGCCCCATCCCTGGCCCAGATTGCGTGCGAAGGTCTCAAGCTCGATGGCTTCCTTCAGCACATGGCGCGAGCGCTCCAGCAGCGCACGGCCTTCCGAGGTCAGCGCAGCCTTGCGCCCCTCGGTCTTCAGCAGGGGCGTGCCTAACTGTTCCTGCAATTTCGCGACGGTATAACTGATGGTCGATTGGCTGAGATGCAGCGTCTTGGCCGCCTCGGCGAATCCGCCGCAATCAATGACCGCATGAAATATCCGCCACTGTTTCAGGCTGACGTAAATCTTCTGCACGTCATGTGCGCGAGAGCGAAAGATGGCTTGTCCGACATCTCGCCGGCGAGCTTGTTCCGAAAGCTGATTTCTCGAATACCTCATATGTCTTCCTTTGCTATGTCTGTACGGATGAACATCGGTTGGCCGTGATCAACGATCAAATCTCGTGACTGCTTGCCGGTCGGCACGTGCCGCAAGCATCTGCCATCAGCGCGCGACAACGGGTCGCGCGCCTCGTCTGGCAGCAGCAAATTCATGGATTGCAATCAATGCCCGGTTCGACAGAAATGTCACATGCTCAATCCGGGGCGAGCGCCTCCGCCGCCTCGGGAGCCGATTTCATGCAAAACCTACGCCCATCGCGCAAGCTATTGATTTATCGAGAAATCCGGCTGATACGCGGGCTGACGTGTCCGTCCTTGTATCGTATGCGGCGCGAATTGCGTTAACGCCCGGATAGACCGGCTCTTCAATTCGCGACAGCGCAACAGTTTTGGACCATCTCAACACGATACGACGCTCCGCCGTCGTGTGTTAAGCACTCTGCGGCGGGCAGCCCTGCCCAATCCATGTCGCTGGCGCTCCATATCGTCACCGTCGAAATGTGTACACCGTAGCGATTCCAAGAGGGAAGGCCAGGGCCGAATGGGGCGCGAACCGGCGCCTCCGGATGGAACCAGGGCGGAAACGCACGTAACAGCGCTGCGTGTCGTACCGTTCGCTTCCTATAGAAGCGATCGCTGCGCGAAAAAAAGCCCGCCACGTTTGCAATCGCAAGCCATGGCGGGAACCGGAGAGGTACAGGCGGAGGTATTCGCTGCAAGGAAACGGCGGGATCGCCGGTGGCGTCTGCCCGCATCGCCTCGCAAAGCGGTCCTCTTCCTTCGCTCACCCCTTTCGCAAGTCCTATGCCAGTCCGGTAAGCGTCTGATTTCTCGGCCTATTCCCGCACGGGCCCGGATTTGGTCGCGTTTTCCGTCCTCGATTGTGCCAGACGCGTATCAAACAACGGGAGAATGAGGCGAAGGCCACATGCCCGCGCAAAGCGGTGCTCCGGGGTGGTGCGTCACTTCGAGGAACGACAGGCCCTACGGATTGCGTACCTAACAAAAACCATGAATAATTGCGAGCTACTATTTCGCGTTCAGAAACAATAAGGCCGGGCACATGGATCGTCTGCAATCAATGCGCGTGTTTGCGAAAGTTGTCGAACAAGGCAGCTTTGCCGGCGCGGGCAAGGCGCTGAATATTTCGAACGCGGTCATCACGCGTCACGTCGCTGACCTGGAAGAGCATCTCGGCACGCGGCTGCTCAACCGCACCACGCGCAAGCTGTCGCTGACGGAGACCGGGCATGCGTATCTGGAACGGGTTCTGCAAATCCTGCAGGAAATCGACGATGCGGAAGCAATCGCCTCCTCGCACGCAAAGAAGCCGAGCGGCACGCTGCGCATCTATTCACTGCTGGGCTTCGGGCAATCGCACCTGGCCCAGCTGCTGCCCTTGTACGCGGCCCAGTTTCCGGATGTCACGCTGGATATCACGGTTTCGGATCGCACCGTCGATCTGGTCGAAGATCGTTTCGATGTCGGTATTTTCGTCGACTTCCAGAAGTTCGATGCGAGCATGGTCGCCCGTCAGCTGGGCGTATCCGAAATCGTCTTGTGCGCCTCACCGCAGTATGTGAAAAAGCACGGCACGCCGCGTACGCTGGAGGACATCTCGAAACATGCCTGCCTGAATTTTTCCTACGAGCAGATGCGCCGTCACTGGCCGGTCAAAGGCCCGCACGGCGATACGATCAACATACCGATCACCAGCAAGGTCATATCCAACAATGGCGATTTGCTGCGCCAATGCGCGCTGGCCGGCATGGGCATCGTGATCCGCCCTTCGTTTGCGCTGGGCGACGACCTCGCGGCGGGAAGGCTGGTGCGCCTGCTGCCCAAGCATGAACTCGGTCAACTGTCGGTCGTAATGGTGTATCCGAGCCGCCGCCTGCTATCCGCCAAGGTGCGCAGCTTCGTGGATTTCATCGCAAAGCAGTATCCCCGACCGGAGAGCGACCCCTGGCTGCGCGACTAAGAGCGCATTTCGGCAGGCAGCACCAGCAGCTTACTGAAATGCGCTCTGACAAGCTGTTGAAAAACGTAGCGAGCGGAGCGAGATTGGGGCCCGCGCAGTAGTTTTTCAACAGTCTGCTAAGCGGCGTCAGCGCGGACGTGCTATTTTGTAAGTTCACAGGCATTCCCTTCAAGATCATGTGCCAGCTACTCGGAATGAATTGCAATGTCCCGACGGACATTGTGTTCAGCTTCACCGGCTTTGCCACCCGTGGTGGCCGGACCGACGTGCATAATGACGGCTGGGGCATCGCGTTTTTCGAAGGCGCAGGCGTGCGCCATTTCGTCGATTACGAAGCCGCGATTGCATCGCCGGTCGCCGAGTTGATCAAGCGCTGGCCGATCAAATCCAAGAATGTCATTGCCCATATCCGCAAGGCAACGCAGGGCCGCATCGCGCTGGAGAACTGCCATCCATTTGTGCGCGAGCTGTGGGGCCGCTACTGGGTGTTCGCGCACAACGGCGACCTCAAGGACTTCGTGCCGACACTCAACGGCGCATTCCGCCGCGTCGGCACCACAGACAGCGAACTGGCCTTCTGCTACCTGCTGCAGGAATTGCGTCGGCGCTTTGGCGATACGCCGCCGGCATTGCCCGAACTGTGCCGGGCGATGCGCGAACTGAGTTCCGAAATCGCCGCGAACGGCACCTTCAACATGATGCTGTCGGATGGCAATGCCTTGTTTGCGCACTGCTCGACGCAACTGCACTACGTCGTCCGCCAGCATCCTTTCAGTACGGCAAATCTGTCGGACGAAGACCTCAGTGTCGATTTCTCGAAAGTCACCACGCCCAATGATCGCGTTGCGGTCATCGTCACCGCACCGCTGACCACCAACGAACGCTGGACGCAATTTGCCCCTGGCGAGCTGAAGGTGTTCGTCGACGGCGCGCCTCTAGACCTTTGAATCCATACGGTTTTTTCGGTGTGGCGCCGGGACTTCCGGATGTGTCAGGTTGCATCGCACAATCGAAAGTTGCGATATGGAAATAAAAATGCGCTACAGTGAATATAAGCGCCCTGCCGGCACCATCTCCAGCAAGTGCGAACAGGCCGTATGCGTTGCAGTTCAGAGCGCGGCGAATGCCGCCCGATCCGCCTTCACGCAGCGCAGCGACTTTGACTGCGACCCATACGACCTGTGCGCATTTGCAGTTTTCAGACTGAACGGCGCCTGATAACAATCAACAAGAGACAAACCCTAAGCGAAAACATGACCGCAATGACGGCCAATTCCACCTCGGATGCCGGTAACGCCCGTCCCCTGCGCGTGCGGGAATTTTTCCTCGCCCGCCAGCCGATCCTCGACCGCAGCCAGGCGCTGGTAGCCTACGAACTTCTTTTCCGCAATGCGGCCGTCGGCCCGGCCAACATCACCAACGACCTCTCGGCGACCGCCTCCGTCATCGCGCATGCCTCGCAACTCGGCATGGAAAAGGTGATCGGCAACGTGCTCGGCTATGTCAACGTCGACGCCGCCGTGCTGATGAGCGATATCTTCCAGTTCCTGCCGCGTGAACAAGTGGTGCTGGAAATCGTGGAGACGATGAAGGTGACGCCGGAGATCCTGGCGCGCATAGAACAACTGGTGCAGGAAGGTTTCCGTTTCGCGCTGGACGATGTGATTACCGATAGCGAGGATGTGCAGAAGCTGCTGCCGCTGGTCGAAATCATCAAGTTCGATTTGCGCGACATGCCGCTGTCGGCGCTGCTCAAGCTCACACCCCGGTTCAGGAGCGCGAACAAGAAGCTGCTCGCGGAAAAGGTCGAGAACCAGGAGCAGTTCGACACCTGCCTCGAACTCGGCTTCGACTATTTTCAAGGCTACTACTTTGCCAAGCCGGTGATCCTGAGCGGCAAGAAGCTGTCGCCTTCGCAACTGGCCATCATGCAGTTGATGACGCTGATTACCTCCGACGCGGACACCTCGGAAGTCGAGCGTGCCATCAAGAACGATGTCTCGCTCTGTTTCAACCTGCTGCGCCTGGTGAACACACCGGCAGTCGGCGTGCGGCGCCGCATCGATTCAGTCAACCAGGCATTGCTGCTGCTCGGGCGCAATCAGCTGCAACGCTGGCTGCAGATCATGCTGTACGCGGAGCCGTGCAAGAAAGGCCAGAGCATGACGCCGCTGCTGACCTTGGCGGCGACACGCGGCAAGTTGCTGGAACTGATCGCGCAACAATACGATCCGCACAATCGCAGCATCGCCGATACCGCGTTCACGGTCGGCATCATGTCCTTGATGGATACCCTGTTCAGCATCCCGATGGCCGAGATTCTGGAACAGGTCGCCGTCGTTGACGCGGTCAGTGACGCCCTGCTGCATCGCAGGGGTGACTTTGGCGACATGCTGAGACTGGCCGAGCACATGGAACGCATCGAAGAGGCCGGCCAGATGCTGGACGACCTGGTGGAACGCTTCCGCCTGTCCAGCGAAGACCTGTACAAACTGCAGGTCTCCGCCTTCGAGTGGAGCGACAACGTCGCCCGCAACGTGCACTAGCCTGAATTACAAATTCGGCGCCAGCCAGCGCTCGATGTCATCCTTGCTCACTCCGCGCCGCGCCGCCATGTCGTTCACCTGATCCGTTCCGATCTTGCCGACGCTGAAGTATTTGGACTTCGGATGGGCGAAGTAGAAGCCGGATACCGATGCGCCGGGATGCATCGCGAACGACTCGGTCACTTGCATGCCGATTTCCTCGCATTGCAGCAGCTTGAACATGTCGCCTTTTACCGTGTGCTCCGGGCATGCCGGATAGCCGGGCGCCGGCCGGATGCCATTGTAGGCTTCCTTGATCAGCTCTTCGTTGCTGAGCGTTTCATCCGCGGCATAGCCCCAGAAATCCTTGCGCACGCGCTCATGCAGGTGTTCGGCAAAAGCCTCGGCCAGCCGGTCGGCCAGCGACTTGAGCATGATGCTGCTGTAGTCGTCGTGCTCGTCCAGGAAACGCTTTTCATGCTTCTCGATGCCGATGCCGGCCGTGACTGCGAACAAACCGATGTAGTCGGCAATGCCGGATGACTTCGGCGCGATGAAATCCGCGAGACACTGGTTCGGCCGTGCCACGCCATCGATGACCGGCTTCACGGTTTGCTGGCGCGCGCCGTAGTAGGTGAACGCGACTTTCGTGCGCGTCTCGTCGGTGTAGATTTCGATGTCGTCGTCGTTCACCGTATTGGCGGGTAGTAGCGCGATCACGCCGTTCGCCGTCAGCCAGCGTCCTTCGATCACCTTCTTCAGCAAGGCCTGGCCTTCCTCGAACACGTTGCGCGCCTGCTCTCCCACCACCGGGTCCTTCAGGATCGCGGGGAATGCGCCGGCCAGGTCCCAGGTCTGGAACAGCGGGCCCCAGTCGATGTACTGCGCGATCGTCGCGAGATCGTAATTCTTGAACACGCGGCGGCCGATGAACTTCGGCTTGACCGGCGCAAATTCAAGTTTTGCCTTGTTCGCGCGTGCCTCGGCCAGGGTGAGCAAGGGCACCGTTTTCTTGTTCGCATGCTGCTCGCGGATGCGCTTGTAATCGCTCTCGATGTCTTCGATGTACTGATCGCGCTGCTCCTGCGTCAGCAAGGATTGCGCGACCGAGACTGAGCGCGATGCGTCCGGCACATACACCACCGGGCCCTCGTAATTCGGCGCAATCTTCACCGCGGTATGCGCGCGGCTGGTAGTGGCGCCGCCGATCAGGAGCGGAATCTTCAGCATGCGAAAGTGCGGATCGCGCTGCATTTCCTTCGCCACGTGCGCCATCTCTTCCAGCGAGGGCGTGATCAGGCCGGACAGGCCGATGATGTCGGCATTTTCCGCCTTCGCCTTCGCGAGAATGTCGGAACACGGCACCATCACGCCCATGTTCACCACTTCGAAATTATTGCATTGCAGGACCACCGACACGATGTTCTTGCCGATGTCGTGCACGTCGCCCTTCACCGTTGCGACCACGATCTTGCCCTTGGGCTTGGCGGCGATGCCGGTCTTCTGCTCTTCCAGCCGCTTTTCTTCCTCGATATACGGGATCAAATGGGCGACTGCCTGCTTCATCACGCGCGCCGACTTCACCACCTGCGGCAGGAACATCTTGCCCTGGCCGAACAGGTCGCCGACGATGTTCATGCCATCCATCAGCGGGCCTTCGATGACATTGATCGGGCGGCCGCCGGCGTTCAGCGTCTTGAGGCGCATTTCCTCGGTATCCTCGACGATCCATTGCGTGATGCCGTGCACCAGCGCATGCGAAAGCCGCTTCTCGACCGGCTCGTTGCGCCACTCGAGACTTTGCTCTTCCTTCTTGTCGCCAGCCTTCAAGGTGGCGGCGAATTCGATCATGCGCTCGGTGGCATCCGGACGGCGATTGAGCACCACGTCTTCGACGCGCTCGCGCAGTTCCGGCACGAGGTCGTCGTACACGCCGACCATGCCGGCGTTGACGATGCCCATGGTCAGGCCGGCCTTGATCGCGTGATACAGGAATACGGTGTGAATCGCTTCGCGTGCCGGGTCATTGCCGCGGAAGGAGAAGCTCACGTTCGACACGCCGCCGCTGATCTTCGCGTAAGGCAGGTTCTGCTTGATCCAGCGCGTCGCATTGATGAAGTCGACCGCGTAGTTGTTGTGCTCCTCGATGCCGGTGGCGATGGCAAAGATGTTCGGATCGAAAATGATGTCTTCCGGCGGGAAGCCGACCTTTTCGGTCAACAGCTTGTAGGCGCGCGCGCAGATCTCGGTCTTGCGCTCGAAGGTGTCGGCCTGTCCCGTCTCGTCGAAAGCCATCACGATCACGGCTGCGCCATAACGGCGGCACAGCTTGGCCTGGCGCAGGAATTCCTCTTCGCCCTCTTTCATCGAAATCGAATTGACGACGGCCTTGCCCTGCACGCACTTGAGGCCGGCCTCGATGACCGACCATTTGGACGAGTCGATCATGATCGGCACGCGCGCGATGTCCGGCTCGGAAGCGATCAGGTTCAGGAAGCGCGTCATCGCCGCCACAGAGTCGAGCATCGCCTCGTCCATGTTGATATCGATGACCTGCGCGCCATTTTCGACTTGCTGTCGCGCGACCGACAATGCATCATCGAATTGCTCGTTCAGGATCATGCGTGCGAATGCCTTGGAGCCGGTGACGTTGGTACGTTCACCCACGTTCACAAACAGCGATTCATCATCGATGATGAAGGGCTCCAGCCCGGACAGTTTCATGCGGTGATCGGATTCCGGCACCTTGCGCGGCGGAATATCGCGCAAGGCGTTGGCGATGGCCTTGATATGGTCTGGCGTCGTGCCGCAGCAACCGCCGGCGATATTGACGAAACCGGCTTCGGCAAATTCCTTCAGCAGCGACGACGTGACGTCCGGCGTTTCGTCGAAACCGGTATCGGCCATCGGATTGGGCAGGCCGGCGTTGGGATAGATGCAAACGAAGGTATCGGCGATCTTCGACAACTCCTCCGCATACGGGCGCATCACCGACGCGCCGAGCGCGCAGTTCAGGCCGATGGTCAAGGGCTTGGCATGACGCACCGAGTGCCAGAACGCGGGCACGGTCTGGCCGGACAGGATGCGGCCCGAGGCATCGGTGACCGTGCCCGAGATCATGATCGGCAAGCGCTTGCCCGACTCCTCGAAGAAGGTGTCGATGGCGAACAGGGCCGCCTTGCAATTGAGCGTATCGAAGATGGTTTCGACCAGCAGCACATCGACGCCGCCTTCGACCAGCGCGCGCGTCTGCTCCAGATAGGCGGCGGCCAGTTGGTCGAAGCTGATGTTGCGTGCGCCGGGATCGTTCACGTCGGGGGAAATCGATGCCGTCTTCGGCGTCGGCCCGAGCGCTCCGGCAACGAGACGCGGCTTGTCGGCCGTGGAATACTTGTCGCACGCGGCGCGGGCCAGTCTGGCGGCAGCCACATTCATCTCGTAGGCGAGATGACCCATGTGGTAATCCTCCTGCGCCACGCTGGTCGCGCCGAAGGTATTGGTTTCGATCAGATCGGCGCCGGCGGCGAGGTATTTTTCATGGATCTCGCCAATGATCTGCGGCTGCGTGAGCACGAGCAGATCATTGTTGCCCTTGACGAACAACTGCTTGCCGGGGACGGCGAAGTCGGCAAAACGCGCGCCGCGGTAATCCTCCTCCGTCAGCTTGTACTGCTGAATCATCGTTCCCATCGCGCCGTCGAGGATCAGGATGCGTTGAGACAACAAGTCGCGCAACAGCGCTTCAGTGGAGGAAATCGGTTCGCGTTTCATTTTTTCTCTCTAAAAAGCAAAAAACCCGGTCTAAAAGCGAGACCGGGTCATTCCTTGTCCGCTTTAGCTGTATTTATTCATGGTGTGACAACCACGGCGCCCGCAAGCTGGTTTTGACTTTTCAATCAAATCGGCGCAAACAAAATTATACGTCGAATCAATGGCTTGCGCATTCGTCATGCAAATGCCGGCAGGCAATGGACCAAGTCAGTTGTATTTGCACAAATTTATTAATTCAAAATTAACATTTCTTGCCCTTGCCCGGGTCGATTTGAATCATCGCGGCACATATCCTGTACATCCAGAGCCCTATCGCATGCGGAGTGCGGCCGCTAAGCTGGCGACATATTCACTCAGGGAGCCACCATGCCACATCCGACCATGCGCGCCATCAGCGGCGCAGCCGCCACCAAGACCTTGAACGCGAAAAGCGCGGCATTGATCGTGATCGATTTTCAACTGGAGTATTTCGACGGAGGCCAGCTGTTCATTCCCGACGGGGCCTCCGCAATGGCATATGCCAGACGTTTGATCGACTTCGCGGATGCGCATGGGATGCCGGTCTTTCATGTCCAGCATCTGGGTCCGGCCGGGGGACCGCTGTTTGCAAAGGATGGCGACACAGTTGCTTTCCATCCCGAGATGACTCCCGGTCCGCGGCATGTCGTGGTTCAGAAGACCACCGCCAGCAGTTTCGCCAGCACCGACCTGCACGCGCAATTGCAGGCGCACGGAATCAGGACGCTCGTCATCTGCGGCTTGATGACGCATATGTGCGTCTCGACCACGGCACGCGATGCACGCCCGCTCGGCTACCAAGTGTTGGTGCCGGGCGACGCCTGCGCTACGCGCGACATCGACGCATGGGACGGCGGCGTCGTGGACCATGCGACGCTGCATAGGGTGGCCCTGACCGAGGTATCCGACAGTTTTGCGGAAGTTTTGCCGACTGCAGCGATCACTGCGCTCACCGTGCAGGAATGAAAGGATCATCATGCCACTCGTCACCCTCACCACCCGCAAGGGAAAATCGCGCGATTTCAAATCATCGGTGCTGAATGGCGTGCATGCGGCGCTGGTCGCGTCCGGCATTCCCGCAACGGACCGCTTTCAGCGCGTGCTGGAATTGGACGCGGAGGATTTTGTATTCGATCCGCACTATCCGGATGCCGGCTCCGCTCGCACGGAGGATTTTGTGTTGATCGAAATTCTGTTGTCCTTCGGACGCAGCGTCAAGGTGAAGAAGAAAATCCTCGCCGATATCACCGCGCACCTGTCCGACGAACCAGGTATCGACCCGGAAAACGTGATGGTGTGTTTCAAGGAAACCGCCTGGGAGAACTGGTCGTTCGCGGGCGGCCGCCAGATTCACGTCTAGCTGAAACGCCCACCCTCGAGCGGGAATCCTTTGAGGAATTCCGCCGCGGGCAAACGCTTGCCGCCCGGCTTCTGCAATTCACGCACGCGCAGCGCCCCCGAACCGCAGGCGATCAGGACGCCGTCCTGCGCATTCGCGGCCAATACCTGGCCGGGCACGGCGCTGGAGTCGGTCGAGGCAAGTTCGGCGCGCCAGAATTTGACCGGGACGCCGTTGAATGTCGCGTATGCTCCCGGGAAGGGATTGAATGCACGGATCCGGCGCCACAACACCTCCGCAGGCTGCGTCAGATCGAGCGCAGCCTCTTCCTTCGCAATCTTCGCCGCGTAGGTAACGCCCTCTTCCGGCTGCGGCACGGCCGTCAGCGCACCCCGCTCCAGCTTGCGCATCGCATCGACGATCATTTTGCCGCCGAGCTCGGCAAGCTTGTCGTGCAAGCTTGCGGTCGTGTCCTCAGCGCCGATGGCAATGCGCTCCATCGAAAGCATCGGTCCGGTATCCAGCCCTTCTTCCATCTGCATGATGGTGACGCCGCTCTCCGCATCGCCCGCTTCGATGGCACGGTGGATCGGCGCGGCGCCACGCCAGCGCGGAAGCAATGAGGCGTGGATATTGATGCAGCCGTACTTCGGAATTTCCAGGACGCTGCGCGGCAGGATCAGGCCGTAAGCGGCGACCACCATCACGTCATGCGGTGTGGCATGCAGCAAGGCGTGCGCCTCTTCCGCGATATCGGGATATTTGCCGTTGAGGCGCAGCGACACCGGTTGCGCAACCGGGATGTCGTGCGCGACCGCGAATTGCTTGACCGGCGATGCGTGCAATTGCATGCCGCGACCGGCGGGCCTGTCCGGCTGGGTCAGGACGAGAGGAATGTCGAAGCCGGCGTCATACAAGGACTTCAGCGCGACGGCGGCAAATTCCGGCGTGCCGGCAAAGAGGATTTTCATGGTTATTGATCTTGTTGCTGCCCGGGTGGATGGGCGAAAACCCTGAAGGAAACATCAGGCGAAAAATATCGCCGGTTCAGCGGACGGCGGCGACGGCCTTTTTCTTCTCGCGCTCCATTTCCCGCTCTTCCTTCAAGAGCTTGGTCTTGATCCGGTTGCGCTTGAGCGGCGACAGGTACTCAACGAACACCTTGCCCTTGAGATGATCCATTTCATGCTGGATACATACCGCCAGCAGTCCCTCGGCATCGACTTCGAAGGATTTCCCATCCAGATCGAGCGCCTTTACCTTCACGCGGGCCGGACGTTCGACGCCGTCGTAGATACCAGGCACCGACAGGCAGCCTTCGTCATACACCTGCTTCTCTTCACTGGCCCAGATGATCTCCGGGTTGATGAAAACGCGCAGGTCGTCGTGCGTTTCGGAGGTGTCGATCACGACCAGTTGCTCATGAACATCGACCTGAGTCGCGGCAAGGCCGACCCCAGGCGCGGCATACATGGTTTCGGCCATGTCGGCGGCAAGCCTCTTCAGCCGATCATCGAAAACGGTTACCGGCTTGGCAATCTTGTGCAGGCGCGGGTCGGGATAACGCAGAATATTTAGTAATGACATACGGCTTTTGTGCAACAAACCAACGGTATAAGAGCGTCGTTTCTCTTGCTAGTTCAAGGATTTATGTGCAGAATTTGATTCAATTTGACAAGTTTTGCCATGCAGTTATTTATATGCTGGCAACATGCTGTGGCAGTCATTATTGTCTGTATTCGAGCCACATTCACCGGACAGATCATGAAAAAGTTTAGCACAGCCGCCCTTATCCTCGCTCTGGCATCCGCCTTCAACAGCTTTGCGGCATCCGGCGAGGAAGCCACGCATTCGCCGCGCTGTGCTTTTCTGCCCAACGCACCTGACCAGCACACCGTCGTGCGCGGCGACACCTTGTGGGGCATTTCCGGCAAGTTCCTGCAGCATCCATGGTGCTGGCCACAGGTCTGGGGCATGAACAAGGAACAGATTCGCAATCCGCACTGGATTTATCCCGGCCAGATCGTTTATTTCGACCGCGTCGCGGGTCGCTTGCGGCTTGGAACGCCGGTTGGCGGCGGTGCCGGCGCGACTGCGGATAGCCGCGGCGTGCCCACCGTCCGGCTGGAACCGCAATTGCGTACTGAAGGATTGGGCCAGGAAGCTGTGCCCGCCATTCCTTCGAACGCCATCGAACCCTTCCTGTCGCAGCCGCTGGTGATTGCGGAAGATGAACTGGACACCGCGCCGCGCATCATCGCGACCCAGGAAGGCCGGGTCATGCTGGGCAAGGACGACAAGGCCTATGTCCGCGGTGAACTTGGCGCAGGCACTTCCTTCCAGGTATTCCGTCCCGGCACCGCGCTGAAGGACCCGGATACCAACAAGGTGATTGCACATGAAGCAGCATATCTGGGCACCATCAAGCTCGAACGGCCGGCGCAAGCCGCGGACGAAGCGCATGTGTTCAGGGTTGTTTCCGTCAAGCAGGAAATGGGGATCGGCGATCGATTGCTGCCGGTACCGCCCACGCCGATTCTGAACTATGTACCGCACCCGCCGGAACATCTGGTGAATGCACGCATCGTGTCGGTCTATGGCGGCGTGTCGCAAGCCGGCCAGAACCAGATCGTCGCGATCAATCGCGGCAAGAAGGATGGCATGGACCTCGGCACGGTGCTGGAACTCTATCGCTACGGAAAAGTCGTGGCGGACCGCACCGACAAGGCGTCGTTCTGGGCCTTCGGCTCCTTCGGCCGTCCGAAAGTGAAACTGCCTGATACCCAGTACGGCAGCCTCTTCATCTTCCGTGCGTTCGAGAATATTTCGTACGGTTTGGTCATGCAGGTGACAGACACCGTGCAAATCGGCGATATTGCGAAATCGCCTGAATAATCCTCTTCCGCTTTAAATGACGCAACATGATTGGGCGCAGGATCTTGCGCCGTGGATCCGGCTTGAACAGATTCCCGGCGTGGGCCCGGAGACTGCCCGCAAATTACTGAATACCTTTGGCTTGCCGGAGAATATTTTCTCGGCGAGCTTTTCTGCCTTGCAAAAAGTCGTTTCCGAACGCATTGCGCAAGCGCTGCTCGCCCCGCCCTCCGATGAGGCGTCCGCATTAATCGACAAGACGCTGACCTGGGCAGAGCAGCCGGGCAACCGCGTGTTGACACTGGCCGATGCGGATTATCCGAAAACCTTGCTGGACATTCCCGATCCGCCCCTGATCCTGTATGCAAAGGGGCGGATCGACTTGCTGCAGAACCGCTCACTCGCCGTCGTTGGCAGCCGCAACGCCACCACGCAAGGCGTGCTCAATGCAGAAAAGTTTTCCGAAGTATTGAGCCAGGCCGGCCTGACGATCATTTCCGGCATGGCACTGGGAATCGATACGGCGGCGCATCAAGGCAGCTTGCGAGGCGCGGGTTCGACCGTCGCGGTGATCGGCACCGGGGCCGACATCGTCTATCCGGCCCGCAATCGCACCCTTGCTCATCAGATCGCTGCCGAAGCTTGCATCATCAGCGAATATGCGCTCGGCACACCAGCCATCGCCTCCAATTTTCCGCGCCGCAACCGCATCATTTCCGGACTGGCACGCGGCGTGCTGGTGATCGAAGCGGCCGCGCAATCGGGTTCCCTGATCACGGCGCGCATGGCGGCTGAGCAGGGGCGCGAAGTATTCGCCATCCCCGGCTCGATCCATTCTCCACTCTCCAAGGGTTGCCATCTGCTGATCAAGCAAGGTGCGAAGCTGGTTGAGTCGGCGCAGGATGTGCTGGAGGAAATTCAGCACCATGACGTGCCGCTGCGTCCGACGCCGGCACCTTCACCTGCGGCCAAGGCGCCCGCGGCATCGCCAATCCTCGTCGCGATGGGTTTCGATCCGGTCGCTCCCGATGTTCTCGCTACACGCTGCGAGATTGATATTGCCGCTATCCATGCGCAATTGTTAACACTTGAACTCGACGGCTTGATCGAAATGCTTCCTGGCGGCATGGTACGTCGCCTCGCAACATCCTGACACCATTTGTTGCTGTCACCGTTCCGTTTTTCGGATATGCTGTAAAAAGAAGGGCTCGATGTACGTTGTACTGTCGCCGGCATGACACTATTTTTCTTGCTTGACATGGTGCCGCAGGTAAGGAAAACTGATTCACGAGAGTGTCATTTTTCGAATCCTGGTCGCGATGTCGCTTGCGGCATATCGACCTTCACGCTACAGTAAATCATGTTTGACGTTCTCGTTTACCTTTACGAAACCTATTATCGTCCCGACGCTTGCCCAGACGCAGATGCATTGGTCAAGAAGTTGTCCGCCGTCGGCTTTGAAGAAGATGAGATCTCCCAGGCGCTGGGATGGTTGACCGATCTCGCCGAAGCCACCAACGAATATTCCGACCGTTATCCGCAGCAAACGGCGTTTTCTTTCGGCATGCGCATTTATGCGCAGCGGGAACTTGACGTGCTGGGTACGGAAGCCGTTGGATTCCTGCAATTCCTGGAATCCGCCAAGATCATCGACCCGATGCAACGCGAGATCATTATCGAACGCGCATTGGCGGTCAGCGATTCGGAAGTGTCGCTCGACAAGATCAAGGTCATCGTTCTGATGGTGCTCTGGAGTCAAGGCAAGGAACCGGATGCCTTGATTTTCGATGAATTGTTCGCCGACGATGACGACGACGAACCGCGTCTCTTGCATTAGTTTATAGCGCAAATCTGCGCCAGTTGTCGAATCGCCAAGCTGTCTCGCTCTAGCGACTTGCCCGTCTCCTCCTTGCGGTTTTCGCCGCAACGCGCTTATCATTGGCCGCTAAATCCCCGGATCGTTGTTATATTAGTAGGAATTTCGTTTTAGCAACCTTGTCCGGCAGTACTCATACATTGCATTGCGCGCGCTTTGGCGCCACTTTCGAGATCCTGAAATATGACTAAGACCCTCATCATCGCAGAGAAGCCCTCTGTCGCGAACGATATCGCGAAGGCGCTCGGCGGCTTTACCAAGCACGATGAGTACTTTGAATCCGACGAGTACTTGCTGTCCTCCGCCGTCGGCCACCTGGTTGAAATCGCCGTACCGGAAGAATATGACGTCAAGCGCGGCAAATGGACGTTTACGCATTTGCCGATGATCCCGCCGCATTTCGCGCTGAATCCGATTGCCAAAACGGAATCACGTCTGAAAGTGCTGACAAAGCTGCTCAAGCGCAAGGATGTCACGGCCACCATCAACGCATGCGACGCGGGACGCGAGGGTGAGCTGATTTTCCGCCTGATCATGCAGTACGCGAAAGCCAAGCAACCGATCCGGCGTCTCTGGCTGCAGTCGATGACGCCCGCGGCCATCCGTGACGGGTTTGCGCGGCTGCGCGAAGACAAGGACATGCTGCCCCTGGCGGATGCCGCGCGCTGCCGCAGTGAAGCGGACTGGCTGATCGGCATCAACGGCACACGTGCGATGACAGCCTTCAATTCCAAGGAAGGTGGTTTCTATTTGACAACCGTCGGCCGGGTGCAGACCCCGACGCTGTCGATCGTGGTCGAGCGTGAAGAGAAGATCAAGGGCTTCGTGCCGCGCGATTATTGGGAAGTGCGTGCCGACTTCGTGTGCGCCGCCGGCATCTATGAAGGCCGCTGGCTCGACACGAAATTCAAGAAGGATGAAACCGACCCGGAAAAGCGGGCCGAGCGTCTGTGGAGCAAGGCAGCCGCCGAATCGATCGTCGCCGCCTGCCGCGGCAAGCAAGGCACGGTCACGGAAGAATCCAAGCCCGCGACCCAGATTTCTCCCGCCCTGTTCGACCTGACCAGCCTGCAGCGCGAGGCCAATGCACGCTTCGGCTTTTCCGCGAAGAACACGCTGGGACTGGCGCAAGCCCTGTATGAAAAGCACAAGGTACTGACCTATCCGCGTACCGATTCGCGTCACCTGCCGGAAGACTATATGAATACGGTCAAGGAGACGCTGGAAGTCGTTGCGGAAAACAACAACTACCATCAGTTCGCGAAGCAAATCCTGAACAAGAACTGGGTAAAGCCGAACAAGCGCATCTTCGACAACACCAAGATCAGCGACCACTTCGCCATCATCCCCACGCAACAGGCGCCGAAGAACCTGTCGGAGCCGGAACAGAAGCTGTACGACCTGGTGGTGCGCCGATTCCTGGCGGTGTTCTTCCCCGCTGCCGAATTCCTGGTAACGACGCGCTTCACGGAAGTTTCCGGCCATTCCTTCAAGACCGAAGGTAAGGTGATGACGAATCCGGGCTGGCTCGCCATCTACGGCAGGGAAGCGGCAAACGACGACGACAAGGAAAACGCGGGAACGCTGGTGCCGGTCGCCAAAGGCGAGAAGGTCCAGACCGACAAGATCACGGCCAACGGACTGGTGACCAAACCGCCGGCACGCTATACGGAAGCGACGCTGCTGTCGGCGATGGAAGGCGCCGGCAAGCTGGTCGAGGACGAAGATCTGCGCGAAGCAATGGCCGGCAAGGGCTTGGGGACGCCAGCCACGCGTGCGGCCATCATTGAAGGCTTGTTGAACGAGAAGTACCTGCTGCGCGAAGGCCGCGAGCTGATTCCGACGGCCAAGGCCTTCCAGTTGATGACATTGCTGCGCGGCCTCGGGGTCGACGAATTGACGCTGCCCGAGCTGACCGGCGAATGGGAATACAAGCTGGCGCAGATGGAGCGCGGCAAGATCAGCCGAGAAGAATTCATGCGCGAGATCGCGCAGATGACGCAGATCATCGTCAAGCGCGCCAAGGAATACAACAACGACACCATCCCCGGCGATTACGCGACGCTGAAGACGCCCTGCCCGAATTGCGGCGGCGTGGTGAAGGAAAACTATCGGCGCTTTGCCTGCACCAAGTGCGAGTTCTCGATCACCAAGATTCCCGGTAGCCGCCAGTTTGAAATCGCGGAAGTCGAGGAGTTGCTTGCCAAGCGCGAGATCGGTCCGCTACAGGGATTCCGTTCCAAGATGGGCCGCCCGTTTGCTGCCATCCTGAAGATCGTGCGCGACGAAGAGATCAAGAACTACAAGCTGGAGTTCGACTTCGGCCAGGGCCAGGAAGACGACGAGGACGGCGAAGGCGTCGATTTCTCCAACCAGACGCCGCTCGGCGCCTGCCCGAAATGCGGCAGCGGCGTGTACGAGATGGGCCTGGCCTATGTCTGCGAGAAGACCGTCGCCAAGCCGAAGGCCTGCGACTTCCGCAGCGGGCGCATCATCCTGCAGCAGGAAATCGTGCCCGAACAAATGGCCAAGCTGCTCAACGAAGGTCGCACGGACCTGCTGCCCGGGTTCATTTCGCAACGTACCCGCCGCCCGTTCAAGGCCTTCCTGGTGAAGGACAAGAATGGCAAGGTGAGCTTCGAGTTCGAAGAGCGCAAGGCCAAGGTGCCGGCGAAGGGCAAGGCGGCCGCCACGGAAGAGGCGCAGGAAGAAGCACCGAAAAAGGCCGCGGCGAAAGCAGCAACAAAGACGGCAACGAAAACAGCGGCCAAGCCGGCTGTGAAAAAAGCTGCAGCGAAAAAGAGCGCAACCAAGAAAGCCGCCTGAGGCTTGCGCCATGTACGTCGCGCCGTGAGGCGCGGCGAAGAATCAGGAGCCCGCGATGAACGAGATGATTGAAAGCAGCCCGAGCAAGGACGAATGCAATCTCGCGATGCTGGCGCATCTGCTGGGCGTCTTCACCGGCTTTGTCGGCGCGCTGGTTCTCTGGCTGGTGAAAAGGGATGAAGCGGGTTTTGTCGCGCAAGAGGCACGAGAAGCGCTGAACTTTCAGATCACGGTCGCGATTGCCCTTGCCGCGAGCGTGATGCTCAAGCTGATCCTGATCGGCTTCCTGCTGTTCCCGCTGATCTTTCTCGCGAACTTCATCTTCAGCATCCTCGGCGCCGTCTCGGCGGCCAAGGGGAAGCATTACCGCTATCCGATTGCGCTACGCCTCGTAAGCTGATCCTCTAACAAGCTGCTAACGCCGCGCTTGCGGTTCAAGGCCCTCATAGCGCGGACAATCGTCATCCATTGCCGCCCACGCCGGCAGCTTCGTCGCGAAGATATGTGCGGCCGGGCGCGCGTCAGTCGGCGTATCAATTGTTCCCATGCGCAGCCGCAACACATCCGGCGAGCCATCGCGGCGTGAATACAACGGCGTTCCGCAGCGACTGCAGAAGGCACGCATCTTTCCGGGCGAGGATGCATACTCGGTGATCAGGCCCTGCCCCTGCAGCCACTGAAGGCGCGCCGCGTCGATCGGCGCGGCCACCACGGAGGTGCTTCCCTGCGCCTTGCGGCAATCACTGCAATGACAGACGGTGATGGTGCTAAATTCACCTTCGTAGCGATAGCGCACGCCACCGCATAAGCAACTTCCTTCGATCATGTTCTTCCTTTCCTGAAAAGCGCAGCACGATTCCCGTTTGGAAATGTCCGCCGGAACTCAACCCGGAGAGCAACAGTCGAACCGGGTACGCATCACTTTATTTACAAGTTTCGACCCGATCTTCCGGAGGGCAAGATGAGTACATGCAAGCTGATGTCAATTGCCAGCGCATTGACGATGGCAACAGTTCTGTCCGCCTGCGGCAGCACGCCGACGCACCAACAGGTAGGCATAGGCACGGGCGCGGTGCTAGGCGGTGTCGCAGGTCATGTCCTGACTGACAGCACGGTAGGTACGGTCGGCGGCGCGGCGGTCGGCGGACTGATCGGCAACGAAGTCACCAAGCCGAAGAAATAAGTCAATCCTTCCCGGCGAGCACGTCCGGCTCGAAGAAGCACCACTTGGCCTGCGGCCACTTGCGCTGGAGACTTTCTTCCACCACGTTGATTGCATCGACCAGCGCGGCATCGGATGCCTGCTGCCGCATTTTGGCTTGCACGGCGATCATCAACTGCTCGCCCCATTGCAGCGTGATCAGGTTAATCACGTGCTCGACTTCGGGATGGCTTTCGATATGCGACTTGATGGCGGCATGCACTTCGGGCGCAGCGGATTCGCCGGTAATCATCGCCTTCACTTCGCGCACGATGAAGATCGCGACGATCATCAGCAGGACGCCGACCGCGATCGATCCGACTGCATCCCAGACCGGATTGCCGGTGACGACAGCCAGCAGCACGGCGATGAAGGCGAAGCTCAGGCCGGCGAGCGCGGCGATGTCTTCGCCGGCCACCACCATCAGTTCTGACTGACGCGTTTCGCGGAACCATTTCGCGAAGGATTTCCCGTGCGAGATCTTGCGTATCTCCTTCATCGCGCCATAGAGCGAAAAACCTTCCAGCACCACGGAGATGCCGAGCACCGCCAAGGCAACGACAGGACTGCTCAGGGGTTCGGGATGCTTCAGGTGCCCGATGCCTTCCATGACCGAAAACGCGCCGCCGAGGAAGAACAGCAGCAGCGCGACCATCATCGCCCAGAAGTAGACCACGCGACCGTAACCCATCGGATGCAGTTCATCGACGGGCTTCTTCGCTTCCTTGAGGCCGATCAGCAGGAAGACTTGATTGGTGCAATCGGCCAGCGAGTGAATCGACTCGGCCAGCATGGCCCCCGATCCCGTATAGAGAGATGCGGCGAACTTGGCGATCGCGATGCCGCCGTTGGCACCGAGCGCATAAAAAATCGCTTTGGTAGAACCGTCGGAATGGGAAGACATGGGATTATCAAAAAGAAAATGACGGCGTCACATTACTTGCTGTTTCGATTGCACGCAAGTTTTTCTCCTGCGCAGGAATACATGGGGGAACAAGTGCGATGCTGCACGCTTGCAGCGGGCGAGAAATTTCCTTCACACAGTGGCTCTCCGGTAATGTGCAACACGATGTATCAGGCCGAAGCTATGCCGGAACTTTCGCTTAATGAAAGATTCTACTCACTCGCATGCATGCAATTTTGGCATGATGGGTATCTCATGTCGCTTCTCACGCTTTCAGCGAATCAGCACGATTTCTTAAGGAGAATTCTTATGATGAAATGGACCATCCCTTTGGCATGCGCTCTGGCACTCTCGGCATGCGGCACTACTGGCACGGGAACCACATCCGGCTCGTCTTCCGGCATGGGCTCAGGCTCGGGATCCGCTACCGGCACCATGTCCACGCCAAGCTCCGGCGCATCGGGCAGCTACGGTTCCGGCGCCAGCGGCACGTCCAGCACCAGCCCTGGCTCGTCCAGTTCCTCGCCAAACTCGCCAAGCCCAAGCAGCAATTCCGGCACCCCCCTGCCGACTACGCCGACGCCAGGCTCGTCGTCGTCGAGCGGTTCGACGGACATGTCCGGCACTTCGGGCACCTCGAGCAGCTCGGGTACAAGCGGCTCGACCGGATCATCGACCTCCGGTTCCACATCGAAGTAATCACCCCTGGCAGTGCGCTTCGCGGCGGTGCGCCGATCGCGTGGCTCACTGCTAATTCTTGCAAGAGAGGGCACTGACGCGTGCCATCCTTCTTGCGGGCTGCCTCTGTTTTATTTTCACGCCCCCCTTTTCCAGCGCGAGCAAAAATCGCTTGCGCTCCAGTCCTCCTGCATAGCCGGACAAGCCTCCGGAACTGCCGAGCACGCGGTGACAAGGCACGATGATCGAGACCGGGTTGCGTCCGATGGCCGTGCCCGCGGCACGTATCGCTTTCGGATTGGCGACGCGCTGCGCGACATCCTGGTAAGTGCTCGTGCTGCCGTAAGGCAGTTCGCGTAATACTTGCCATACCATCTGCTGGAAGGCGGTACCGTGCAGGTCAAGTGCGAGATCGAATGCGCTGCGCTTGCCGGCGAAATACTCGTCGAGCTGGGCGCAGGCATCGCGCAGATGCGGATGCCGGTCATCGCGTGTCCAGCCCAGCGGGCCGCTGAAGTATTTGTGCTCGTCGAAATACAGGCCGGCAAGGCCTGCGTCGCTTGCGGCAAGCAGCAAGGTGCCGAGCGGACTGGGATGTTCGGTGTAATACATCATGATCAAGCCATCCATAATGCGAGTGCCGCGTAGCCGCGCCATGGCGACCATGCGAGGGCGCGTGCGGCGAGTTGTTTTTCGGTGAGACGCGCGCCATCGCCGGCGGCGGCTTTTTGCAGGCCGAGATCGCCGGCGGGGAATGCGTCGGGAAAGCGCAATGCGCGCAGCGCGATGTAGTGCGCGGTCCAGTCGCCGATGCCGCGTACGGTTTTCAGTCGGGCGACGGCCTCGTCGAGCGGCAGCCCCGGCGGCATGTGCAATCCGCCCTGCGCGGCGAACTGCGCGAGATTGCCTATCGTTTGCGCACGTGTCTGCGGCAAGCCGATCGCGGCAATGTCAGCGGACTCCAATGCGGCGAGATCTTCGGCAAGCGGAAAGTGATAGGACACCGACGCATACGGCGTCACAACCGGTTTGCCGAAGCGTTGCACCAATCTTCCCGACAAGGTCGTTGCGCCCGCGACGCTGACTTGCTGGCCGAGCACCGCGCGCACCGCCAGTTCGAAGGCATCGAATGCGCCCGGCACGCGCAGGCCGGGCAGCGCATCGATGCGTGGCGCGAGCAAGGCATCCTGGCGCAGATGTTCTTCGATCTGCGACGGATTGGCGTCGAGGTCGAACTGGCTGCGCACGCGTGCGAGCAGCGGCATCAGCACCGGCGACAGCGACGGCGCCGCTTCCAGTTCGAGCTGTCGCCGGTCGGGCAGATGCGTCACCCGCAGCCAGCCTTCGACCTGGCCGATGCGCACGCTGCGCAGATAAGCGCCCTGCGGGTGATCATCCAGCACCGCTTCCACCGAGCGAATCGCTCGCCCAGACAAGTAGCGCAAGATCCGCGGCCAGTCGAACGGCGGCCGGTAGGCCAGGCGCAGCTTCAGCGCGTCCGGTGTTTCGACGCTGTCTTTTTCGGGAGTCCGCCGAATCGCCGTCGGCGCGATGCCGTAGCGCGCTGCGAACAAAGCGTTGAAGCGCCGCACGCTGCCAAATCCTGCAGCGTAGGCGATATCCGCCATCGGCAAGCGGGTTTCCTGCAACAGTTTTTTCGCGAACAAGAGCCGCTGCGTTTGCGCCAGTTCGACCGGCGTCACGCCGAAATGCTGCAACAGCACACGGCGCAACTGGCGCGAAGACAGGCCGACCTCTTGCGCCAGCCGTTCGACATCACCGTCGTTGAGCGCGCCGGCGGCAATGCGTTGCCAGACCGCGTGCGCCAGGTTTTGCTGCAAGGCATAGGGCGCGAGTTCCGGGCGACAGCGCAGGCAGGGACGGAAGCCGGCGGCTTCGGCGGCGGCCGCGGAGCTGAAGAACCGGCAGGAAGATTCACGCGGGGTCTTCACCGTGCACACCGGGCGGCAGTAGATGCCGGTGCTCGTCACGCCGGTGAAGAAAACGCCGTCGAAGCGCGTGTCCTTCGCCGCCAGCGCGCGGTAGCAACTGGCGTGGTCCAGGGTCGTTATGCCGGCGACCGGCGTCATGTCGGGGCTGTTCATAACTCCTTTATACGCGCCGCTCCATTCGGCGTCTAGCCGTTTTCGGACATGAGTTTCCTTGATCAGGACATCCCGGTTTGATGCAGCGCATATCAACTGCACCCCGTATTTCTACTACTTTCCTGCGGTAAGCGCTTGGAGTAATCTGGCCAGAGCCAGATTTCTTATGTGTCGTCCACGGAGTTCTTCTCCAGCGTCCGGAATGTTGGGCGTGGTACGCGATGCAGTGGCAATCCGGTCCCAAAACAACCAACAAGAAGGATGAGACGCAATGAGACACCACCTGATGGCGGCGGTCGCCGCGCTATGCTGCACCACAGCACTCCACGCAAAAGACATCAAGATCGCGCACGTGTACGACAAGACCGGCGCGCTGGAAGCCTATGCGAAGCAGACGCAGATCGGCCTGATGATGGGACTGGATTACGCCACCAACGGCACCATGCAGGTCAACGGCAACAAGCTGGTCGTCATTGAAAAGGACAACCAGGGCAAGCCCGACGTGGGCAAGGCGCAGCTGGCTTCCGCCTTCGCCGACGACAAGGCCGACATCGCGGTCGGCCCGACCAGTTCCGGCGTGGCGCTGGCCATGCTGCCGGTGGCCGAAGAATACAAGAAGATCCTGCTGGTCGAACCGGCAGTGGCCGACGCCATCACCGGCGACAAGTGGAACCGCTACATCTTCCGCACCGGCCGCAACTCCTCGCAGGACGCGATTTCGAATGCGGTCGCGCTGGACAAGGAAGGCGTGTCGATCGCGACGCTGGCGCAGGACTATGCCTTCGGCCGCGATGGCGTGAAGGCGTTCAAGGAAGCCCTGAAGAAGGCCAAGGTGGTGCATGAGGAATACCTGCCGACCAATACCACCGACTTCACCGCCGGTGCGCAGCGCCTGTTCGATTCGCTGAAAGGCAAGCCGGGCCGCAAGGTGATCTTCATCATCTGGGCGGGCGCGGGCAATCCGTTCAAGATCGCCGACCTCGATCCGAAGCGCTATGGCATCGAAATCGCCACCGGCGGCAACATCCTGCCGGCGATGGCCGCGTACAAGAACTTCCCGGGCATGGAAGGCGCGACCTACTACTACTTCGCCATTCCGAAAAACCCGGCCAACAACTGGCTGGTCACCGAGCACTACAAGCGCTACAAGTCGCCGCCCGACTTCTTCACCGCAGGCGGCATGACGGCAGGCATCGCGCTGGTGGAAGCCTTGAAGAAGACCGGCGGCAACACCAACACCGAAAAACTGATCTCCACCATGGAAGGCATGAGCTTCGACACGCCCAAGGGCAAGATGATGTTCCGCAAGGAAGACCATCAGGCCATGCAGTCGATGTACCACTTCAAGATCAAGGTCGATCCGGCCATGCCTTGGGGCGTGCCGGACCTGGTGCGCGAGATCAAGATGGATGAGATGCAGATTCCGATCCGGAACAAGCGGTAATTTCTTCGCGTCGTCTTTTTTACTAATCTACTGTCGAGTAATCCGCGGCGAACCCCGTCCCCCTGCAAGGGGGCGGGGGTGCGTCGCTGCATTGCACTGACAGCGGAGGATCGCATGCCCCTGCACCACGCCGGTTCGCTCGAAACCCGCAATCTCACCATCCGCTTCGGCGGCCATGTCGCGGTCAATGCCGTGTCCTGCGCGTTTGCGCCAGGTACGCTGACGGCCATCGTCGGGCCGAACGGCGCCGGCAAGACGACCTATTTCAATCTGATCTCCGGCCAGCTCAAGGCCAGCGAAGGACAGGTGCTGCTGAACGGCCGCGATATCTCCGCGCTGTCCGCGTCGGCTCGCACTCAAGCAGGACTGGGCCGCGCGTTCCAGCTCACCAGCCTGTTTCCGAATCTGAGCGTGATGGAAAACGTGCGGCTTGCGCTGCAGTCGCGCAAGCACATCGGGCTGGATATGTGGAATGTGTGGAGCCATCATCGCGCTCTGATCGAGCGCGCGGAACAATTGCTGGAAAGCGTGGCCCTGTCCGCCAAGCGCGACATGCATGCGGCGGCGCTGCCGCACGGCGATCAGCGCAAGCTGGAGGTCGGCTTGCTGATGGCACTCGATCCCGAGGTCTACATGTTCGATGAACCGACCGCCGGCATGAGCGTGGACGAGGTGCCGGTCATCCTCGACCTGATCCGCGCACTGAAGGCGCGCCGCGACAAGACCATCCTGCTGGTCGAGCACAAGATGGACGTGGTGCGCGAACTGGCCGACCGCATCATCGTGCTGCACAACGGCACGCTGATGGCGGACGGCGATCCGGAAACGGTGATCGCCTCGCCGGTGGTGCAGCAAGCCTATCTCGGCCTGGCGCCAGTGGAGGATGCAGCATGAATGCACCGCTCTTGAAACTCGACGGCGTGCACACGCACATCGGCGCCTATCACATTCTGCATGGCGTCGATCTGGAGGTGCCGCGCGGCCAGCTGACCATGCTGCTCGGGCGCAATGGCGCGGGCAAGACCACCACGCTGCGCACCATCATGGGCTTGTGGCAGGCGTCGCAGGGACGCATCACGTTCGACGGCATGGACATCACGGCCAAGGCGACGCCGGACATTGCGCAGCTCGGCATCGCCTACGTGCCGGAGAACATGGGCATCTTCGCCGACCTGTCGGTAAAGGAGAACATGCTGCTCGCGGCGCGTTCGGCGCGTCGCGTCGAGGACATCGACGACAAGCGGCTGGAGTGGATTTTTTCGCTGTTTCCCGCGATGAAGAAATTCTGGCTGCATCCTGCCGGCAAGCTGTCCGGCGGGCAGAAGCAGATGCTGGCGGTGTCGCGCGCGATCGTGGAGCCGCGCAAGCTGCTCTTGATCGACGAGCCGAGCAAGGGTCTGGCGCCGGCCATCATCGCCAACATGATTGCGGCCTTTCGCGAACTGAAGCAGACCGATACGACCATCCTGCTGGTCGAGCAGAATTTCAATTTCGCCAAGCAGCTCGGCGACACGGTGGCAGTGATGGATGACGGCAGGATCGTGCATCGCGGCCTGATGCAGGAACTGGCGGAAGATGAGGAACTGCAGACGCGATTGCTGGGCTTGTCGCTGGCGGCGCACCATTAGATTGATTGGCAGGGTGCGCGCCCGACAAACTCAAGAACGCCCCCTTCCCCCTTGCAGTGGGAAGGTTGGGATGGGGGTAGAGTGCATGAATCCACTTCTGCGGTAGCTCAGTCTCACTACCCCCACCCTAGCCCTCCCCCTGCAAGGGGGAGGGAGCCGGTAGCCGATCATTTTTTCGAAGGACTACGAATGGCACAAGCATTAACACATTCCGCCGCACCACCCGCCGGCAAACAGATCGATTGGGCGCCGCTTGCGCTGGTGCCCGCGCTCGCGCTGGCCGCACTGCCCTTCGTCGGCTCCGCGCCTACCTGGGTCACGCTGACGGCAGCCGGGCTGGCGATGGGGATGATCATCTTCGTGATCGCCTCCGGCCTGACGCTGATCTTCGGCCTGATGGATGTGCTCAACTTCGGCCATGGCGTGTTCATCGCACTGGGCGCCTTCGTCGCCGTGTCAGTGATGGGCGCGCTGCCGGAGTGGTCGAATGCGGAAAGCCTGGCGCAGAATCTCGGTGCGCTCGGCGCGGCGATGCTGGTGGCGATGCTGGTGGCCGGTATCCTCGGCGCCATCTTCGAACGCGTGCTGGTGCGCGTGGTGTATGGCCAGCACCTGAAGCAGATCCTGATCACGATGGGCGGCATGGTGGTCGGCGAGGAATTGATCAAGGTGTTCTGGGGACCGCAGCAGATTCCGCTGCCGCTGCCGCCGTCGCTGCGCGGCTCGGTCTTTCTGGGCGATGCCGCGATCGAGAAATATCGCCTGATGGCGGTGGTGGTCGGCCTGATCGTGTTCGCCGCGCTGGTGCTGATCCTGAATCGCACCAAGCTCGGTCTGCTGATCCGCGCCGGCGTGCAGGATCGCGAAATGGTCGAGAGCCTCGGCTATCGTATCCGTCGCCTGTTCGTCGGCGTGTTCATCGCGGGTTCGGCACTGGCCGGACTCGGCGGCGTGATGTGGGGCCTGTATCAGCAGAACGTGATCCCGCAGATGGGCGCGCAAGTGAACGTGCTGATCTTCATCGTGATCATCATCGGCGGGCTCGGCTCGACGGCGGGCTGCTTCCTGGGCGCGCTGCTGGTCGGGCTGCTGGCCAATTACACCGGCTTCCTGGTGCCGAAGATCGCGCTCTTCTCCAACATTCTCCTGATGGTGGCCATCCTGCTGTGGCGTCCGCAGGGCGTTTATCCGGTGACCAACAAATGATGACGCGCCTCCTTTCCCATGATCTGCCGCGCAGCCGCGTGCTGGCGGTGATCCTGACCGTGATCGTGCTCGGACTGGCCTTCGCGCCCTTCCTGTTTCCCGGCGCGAAGTCGATGAACGTCGCGGCGAAGATCCTGATCTTCATCGTGCTGGTTGCGAGCTACGATTTGCTGCTCGGTTACACCGGTATCGTGTCCTTCGCGCATACGATGTTCTTCGGCATCGGCGCCTACGGCGTGGCCATTGCAAGCTCGCGCATGGGGCCGGGTTGGAGCAGTCTGTTGGTCGGCGTGCTGGGTGCGGTGGCGCTGTCGGTGCTGCTGTCGCTGGTGATCGGCCTGTTCTCGCTGCGGGTGCGCGCCATCTTCTACGCCATGATCACGCTGGCGGTCGCCTCCGCGTTCCAGACGCTGGCATCGCAGCTGTCCGAGATCACGGGCGGCGAGGACGGATTGAACTTCAAGCTGCCGGAGGTGCTCGCCCCTTCATTTCAACTCAGCGAAGATCCCTTTCTCGGCGCCTGGATGGATGGCCGGTTCATCACCTACTATCTGGTATTCGTCGCGGCGGTCATTCTCTTTCTCGCGATGCTGCGCGTCGTCAATTCACCCTTCGGCCATGTGCTGAAGGCAATCCGGGAAAACGATTTCCGCGCCGAGGCGATCGGCTATCGCATCGTGGTGTTCCGCACCTGGTCGAATGTGCTGGCGGCTGTGTTCGCCACGCTGGCAGGCTGTCTGCTCGCCATCTGGCTGCGCTACAACGGGCCGGATACCTCGCTGTCCTTCGAGATCATGATCGACATCCTGCTGATCGTGGTGATCGGCGGCATGGGCACGATGTATGGCGCGGTCTGCGGCGCGACGGTGTTCCTGCTGGCGCAGAGTTATCTGCAGGACCTGATGGCGCTGGCCGCGAATGCCACGCAGGCGGTGCCGGTCCTGTCCGCCCTGCTGTCGCCCGATCGCTGGTTGTTGTGGCTGGGCGTACTGTTTATCCTGTCGGTGTATTTCTTCCCGACCGGAATCGTCGGCAAACTTCGTACATGGAGGACGTAATGCTTCCTGCTTCTCATTACCTGCGCTGCTGTGACCGTGAAATCCATTATGTCGAATGGGGCGCGAAGGATGCGCCGCCGCTGATCATGTGGCACGGGCTGGCGCGCACCGGCCGCGATTTCGACGACATCGCGGCCGAACTCTCCGATACCTACCGCATCATCTGCCCCGACACCATAGGCCGCGGCCTGTCGCAATGGAGCCCGGACCCCGATGCGGAATACTGCCTCGCGTTCTATTCAAATATCGCACAAGCGCTGGTGGACCAGCTGGGCCTATCGCGCGTACGCTGGGTCGGCACCTCGATGGGCGCCGCGATCGGTACGGTGGCGGGCGCAAGCACATTGAAGGGCCGCATCAGCCACCTGGTGCTCAACGATAACGGCCCGTCGCTGGCCGCCGCCGCGATCGAGCGCATCAAGTCCTATGCAGGCAATCCGCCGCAATTCGACACAGTGTCGGAACTCGAAGGCTTTTTCCGCACGGTATACAAGCCCTATGGCTGGCAAAGCGATGCGCAATGGCGGCGCATGACGGAAACCTCCACGCGTCGCATGCCGAACGGCAAAGTGACGCCGCACTACGACCCCGCGATGGTGCGGCAGTTCATCGTGCATCCGAACGATTACGATCTGTGGAACGAATACGATGCCCTCGACATGCCGACGCTGGTGCTGCGCGGCGCGGAATCGGATCTGCTGCTGCAGGAGACGGCCGATGAAATGAAGCGGCGCGGGCCGAAGGCGCAGGTCGCGGTGATTCCCGATTGCGGGCACGCGCCTGCCTTGAACGTTCCCGAGCAAATTTCGCTGGTCCGAAACTTCCTCGCCGGCTGATTGTCGGCAAGCAAGCGGACCGTGGCCCGGAAGATCCGCCGGGCCACACGTTCTTTCTCTTTACGCTAAACTCGTCCGTTCCTCTTCTGTTCCGGCGAAATTCCGACATGCTCACTGCCACCCGCGCCCCGCAACTGAAAACCGTTCTGATCGCCAGCGGCCTGGTACTCACGCTCGCCATGGGCGTACGCCACGGCTTCGGATTCTGGCTGCAGCCGATTTCCCAGGCACACGGCTGGACGCGCGAGACCTATTCGCTGGCGATGGCGCTGCAGAATCTGCTGTGGGGTGCATTCGGGCCGTTCGCGGGCATGGCGGCGGACCGCTTCGGCACGGCGCGCGTGGTGATAGTCGGGGCCTTGTTCTACGTGGGCGGCCTGCTGTGGATGGCGATGGTGAACCAGCCGACGCTGTTCGTGATCGGTTCCGGCGTCCTGATCGGCGCGGCGCTGGCCTGCACCGCATTCGGCGCGGTCAGCGGCATCATCGGGCGCGTCGCGCCGGACGAGAAGCGCTCATGGGCATTCGGCATTTCGTCGGCCGCCAGCTCCATCGGCCAGTTCCTGATGATGCCGGTCGAGCAGCGGCTGATCTCGTCCACCGGCTGGGATACCGCCTTCTTCATTCTTGCGGCGCTGGTGGCGATCGTGATGCTGCCGATGGCATTCGGCCTGCGCGAACTGCCGCATGACAAGGCGGCCGGGCATCATCAGAGCATGAAGGAAGCGATCCGCGAAGCCTTCTCCCATCGCCCCTTCCTGCTGCTGGTGGCAGGCTACTTCGTGTGCGGATTCCAGCTCGTGTTCATCGGCGTGCACATGCCGTCCTACCTCAAGGACAAAGGCATCATGGATCCCGGAGTTGCCGTGATGGCACTGGCGCTGATCGGCCTGTTCAATATTTTCGGCTCCTATTACGCGGGCAAGCTGGGCGGCTTCCTGCCCAAGCGTTACCTGCTCTCGTCCATCTATCTCACCCGCGCTGTCGTGATCGCGTTGTTCCTGCTGGCGCCGCTCACGCAATGGTCGGTGTATATCTTCGCCTGCGCGATGGGCCTGTTGTGGCTGTCGACCGTGCCGCTCACCAACGGCGTGATCGCCGGCATCTTCGGCGTGCGCTATTTGTCGATGCTGTCGGGCTTCGTCTTCTTCTCGCACCAGGTCGGCAGCTTCATCGGCGTGTGGCTGGGCGGCTATCTGTTCACGCGTGACGGTAACTACAATACGGTGTGGGGCATCACGATTGCGCTCGGCGTGTTCGCTGCGCTCGTCAATCTGCCGATCAACGAGAAGGCGATCGTGCGCCAGCACGTCGCGACCGCCTGAGCACCCGAGCACCATCATGCGCGACCAGCTCAAACGCTTTCTGTTCGGCCTCGCCCTGGCGGCGGTGCTGGCGCTCGGCTTTCTCGCCTACCTGCGCCCTGCCTTCATTGTCGATCTCGCCAACCGTATCTACCTATGCTTCTGAATTCCTCCGCACCGCTCGCCCGTCCCGTCGTGCAAAGTCTGGGCGCTTCGCGCATCCGTGAAGTCGCCAATGCCGGCATCGGCGTGAGCGACGTGCTGCCCTTCTGGTTCGGCGAACCGGACGAAGTCACGCCGTCTTTCATCCGCGACGCCGCCAGGGAAGCGCTCGACGCGGGCGACACTTTTTACACGCACAACTTCGGCATCCTGCCGCTGCGCGAGACGATTGCCGCCTACCTGTCCACGTTGCACGGCAACGTCGACGTGAACCGCGTGGCCGTGACTTCTTCCGGCGTGTCGGCATTGATGCTGCTGTCGCAACTCATCATCAATCAGGGCGACCGCGTGGTGGCCGTGACGCCGCTGTGGCCGAACCTGATCGAGATTCCGAGAATCCTCGGTGCGGAAGTGGCGCGGGTGCCGCTGCGGTTCGGCCAGACCTGGGAACTCGATGTGCAGCAATTGCTGGATGCACTCACGCCGGGAACCAAGGCGCTGTTCCTCAATTCGCCGAACAATCCGACCGGCTGGGTCATCACCGCCGAGCAGCAGGAAATCGTCCTCGCGCATTGCCGCAAGCACGGCATCTGGATTCTCGCCGACGACGTGTACGAGCGGCTGGTCTATGACAACCCGAACCCCAAGGCCTGCGCGCCGTCCTTTCTCGATATCGCCTCGGACGAAGACCGCATCGTCTCCGCCAACAGCTTCTCCAAGTCGTGGCTGATGACCGGCTGGCGGCTCGGCTGGGTGGTGGCACCGGCCGGCGTGATGGCTGACCTGGGCAAGCTGATCGAGTACAACACCTCCTGCGCGCCCGGCTTCGTGCAGCGTGCCGGGATTGCCGCCATTCAGGGGGGCGAGGATGTGATCGCGCACACCGTCACCCGCTATCAGGCGGCGCGCGACTTCCTGTATGAGCGCCTCAACGCCTTGCCCGGCGTGACCTCGCCCAAGCCGAAAGGCGCGATGTATCTCTTCTTCCGTATGGATGGCGCGCAGGACACGCTGGAGCTGTGCAAGCAGCTGGTGCGGGAAGCAAAGCTCGGCCTCGCGCCCGGCAATGCCTTCGGCACCGAGGGCGAGGGATATATCCGCTGGTGCTTTGCCAGCTCGCTGGAACGGCTGGATGAGGGTGTGCGGCGGCTTGCGCGGTTTCTTGAGAAGCGCTGAAGAAAAACTTCAGCGCGAAGAATGCGGGCTCCGATGGATCTGATGGCGTACGGTTAACAAAACCGTGCATGCCTTGAATATTCCGGAAGCCGGATCAGTCATCGCCATTCGGCAACAAGGCCCCCAATTGTTTCTGCAATTGCGCGAAGCGCCGCTGATTTGGGGCAAGCTTGTCCGCATGTAAAAGTGTTTTTCGTGCTTCCGTCGCCATCGTCGCATCTGCGCCGTTTTGCTCCATATACGCGATCAAAAGGTGGGCGTAATTGAACAATACGCGCACGTTCGACGGCAATACGCTCCTGGCATGCCGCATCCATTGCACCGCTTCCGCGAGCTTGCCCGCCTTCCACAGGATGACGCCGCGATCCATCATCTCGCTCGCTTCCCGGCGTGCGGTGTTCACGATGTCGGCACCTTGTTCGCTCATGCGTGCCTTGTCGAAGATCTGTTGCACTTCCAGCGCGAGCGGCACATTGTCGTGATTGTTCTTCACGACTTCCCGCAACAGTTCTACCGGCGCGTCCTTGACTCCGACGGCGAATAGCAGCCGTGCCATGTCCAGGCAGGTATCGGCGTCGGGCCGTTCAGTGGTGTTGTCCAACAGCTCCGCCAGTTCATCACCGGACTTGCGCGCTTTCACCCAGTCGCCGCTTTCGTGATAGACCAGACCTTCCGTGACCTTCGCCCGCAAGCGAATTTCTTCGGTGTCGAACTCCTTCCGAACGGTGGCCAGCAGTTGCAGCGCTTCCTTCGCCTGGTTCTTTCCCCCCCATACGCGCGCCAGGCCGAAATAGGCATCCGGCGTTTTCAGCACAGAGTGTTCCCCAATCTCCACGCTTTTGCGGAAGGCTTTCTCGGCCACATCGAAGTGGCCCATCTTCAGCGCGATTGCGCCAAGGTTTTTCTGGCGCAGTACCGAATTGGGAGAGAGCTTCGCCGCACTTGCCAGCACCTGTTCCGCCTCGGCGAAGTGTCCCAGTTGAAGCTCCGTAAAGGCAAGCTGATCGTAGGCGTCCAGGTAGAAGACGTTTTCCTCGATCACTTCCTGCAAGAGTTGCCTTGCGCTTTCATATTCGCCGCTTTGCACATGTATTTTCGCGATGCCGGTCTTCGCCCACACGAATTCCCGCTCGACCATGACTTGCTCGAAGACCGCGCGCGCATGCTCCGGCTCGCCGCTTTTCATGAGCAGGTTTGCCTTCATGCGCATCAGGTCCAGCGCGTGGAGTCGATCGGTCTCCAGACGTTCGTGGCACAGCTCGACCGCTTTCAGATAATCCTTGGCATCGTAGGCGCGGTCGATTTCCTGAAACACTTGCTTTCTCGCCCAGGCGCGGTTCAAACGCGTCAGGAGAAAGGCTTCGGTGAGTGGTTTGAGCAGGTAGCCGTCCGGCTGGTATTCGGCGGCGCCCATCACCGATTCGACGTTCTTGACGCCGGACACCATGAGCCAGATGCAGGCAGGTCCGACCAGGTCGCGGATCTTGGCCTCTTCCAGCACTTGCTGGCCATTCTTGCCACCGCCGAGATGGTAGTCGCACAGCACGACATCGTACTTCTTCCTTCTCAGCATGCTGGCCGCCGTAGCGCCATTTTCCGCCTGGTCGATATAGCGCGCGCCCAGACTGTGCAGCATGTCGCGCAACATTTGGCACATGCTGGGAAAGTCATCGATCAGCAAGTACTGCTTGCTTATCCAATCGGTGATTTCACGCTTGTCCATACCTGTCCTTCATTCTTGCGTTCATGGCAAGCGCAGCACGAAACAACCGCCGCCGCAACTTCCGCCATTTTCCAGCGCAATGCTGCCATGGCGGCCGCGATGCTTGTGCGCCTTGGCGACCTCGCTCGAAAAATACAGACCCAGACCAGTACTGCCGGTCGAGAAATCGACGCCGCTGTCGATAGTCGCTCCCGCTTCCAGCATCGCCGGCGGAAACCCGTGACCGTTGTCCTCCACGCGGATTTCCAGAAACTCGCCGACTTGATTGATGATTAAACGGATCTTGTCACTGGTGTAATGGATGGCATTGTTGAAGGCATGTCCGACGACGCCGACCACCAGGTCCTCGTCGAAACACCAGATCAGGTCCGGCGGGTAGTCGGCCTCGAATGCGATGCCCTTGGCTTCGAGCAAAACGCGGTGTTGTGCTTCGATCTCTGCGACGAAATCGGCAATGGCTTGTGGCTGGGGATCGAACGGATAAGAGGGACTGCCGACTCGTTTATACAAGGCCAGCAGCTGGATCAGATTGTCATTCATGCGCCGCGTTTCATACAGCAGGTGCACCACCTGCCGGTAGGCGGGCAGCGCTTGCACCGCAGGGTCGAGCAAGACCGCTTCAAGGGTACCGCTCAACATGCTGATGGAATTCTTCATGTCGTGAGCGGCCGAGGCCAAAAATATCGGCAGATCGGGCTGAGGCGGATGGTCTTCCATGGTTCGCTCGCTACGAGGGCAGGAAATGCCGGTGGGATAGGCTGCTTACGCAAACTTTCCCATGGGCAACACCATAATACATGCCATTGGGGATCAAGTGCGATGCTTCTCGGAGATTTTTCGTCATGCCCGAGGGCTAGCGAGGGAGCACCTTCTTGAGAAGTGCAAAAAAATCTCGACGCGCCACAACTGTCATTGGGGTGAGCTACTGAGGCGTACAGCCCCCGATTAACCGCCGTTCAGCCTTGAGAGCACATGTGCGGCAGCTTCCCGAACCCGCGAAAGCATAGAATCGAAGTTGAAGCGAAATTCCCGTACGGTCGATCGGAAGCGCAACTATCCGGCAACGACGCGCCGCATCGATGTCTTGTCGTGCACCCAGGTGTCGTCAAAAAAGGTCACTTCTCCGCTGGCCAGGTTGTGTTTGGCACCGATGATGCCTATCTTGCCGGCGGCGATCATGTGCTCGAGGATATAGCTGCGGTCGATGATCGATCGCACTGAGCGGCGCACATTCAGGTCGGCAACATTCTCCACGAACGCAGTGTTCTTCGAATTGCGCCTTGCCGGGTCCGGGGTGTGGCTCTCTTCGTACACCGCCGGCTGGATCTTCGACAGCAGTTCGGTCAGGTTGCCAAGCTCCACATGGTCGCAGGCCCCCTTGATTGCGCCGCACGAGGTGTGCCCGAGCACTACAATGAGTTTCGACCCGGCCACGTGGCATGCGAACTCGAGGCTGCCGAGGATGTCGGTGTTGATCACGTTGCCGGCGATGCGTACGGAGAAGATGTCGCCCAGGCCTTGGTCGAAGATCAACTCTGCTGACGTGCGGCTGTCGATGCAACTGACGATGGTGGCGAACGGCCATTGGCCGTCGCGCGTCTCGTTGGCCTGCTGCAGCAAATCGCGGCTGGCGCGCAAGTTGTTAACGAAGCGAGCGTTGCCGTCCTTGAGGAATTGCAAGGCAAGTGCCGGGGTGCAAGTGGCTTGAGTTTCGGAGGTATGCGTTTTCATGGTCGGGCGTATCTTAATTTTCGACAATTGGGCTTGAACACTATGTTAACTACAAGCAAAAATAATTAATAATCGATATTAGTTATCATATGTATAGTTAAAAACCTATGAACACCACTTTTCGCCAGTTGCGCCTCTTTCTGGCGCTGGCCGAGCACGGCAGTGTCACTGGTGCCGCCAAGGCATGCCATGTCACGCAGCCAACGGTATCGATGCAATTGCGCGAGCTTGCCGACGCCGTCGGCCTGCCCCTATATGAACAGATCGGGAAGCGCCTTCACCTGACCGAAGCTGGCGAGGCGCTCGCCGAGACCGCACGGGCAATGCTCGACGAATGGATGGAGTTCGAGCAGGCCATCAATGCGATGAAGGGGCTTGAGCAGGGGCGCTTGCGCGTCGCCCTGGTGAGCACCGCGAAGTACTTCGTGCCGCGTCTGCTGGGCAGTTTTTGTACGAAACATCCGAACATCGAGATTGCTCTTGAGATTCTGAACCGCGATGGCGTCGTCGCGCGCCTACGCGAAAACCGTGACGATCTTTACATTATGTCGATGCCGCCCGAGAGTCTTGACCTCGAACAGCATGCATTCCTGCACAACCCCTTGGTTTTGATTGCTCCCGCAGGGCACCGACTGAAGGGGCGCCATCTGGAACTCACCGACCTCCTGGCGGAGCGATTCATCCTTCGAGAACGTGGTTCCGGCACGCGCCTCGCATGCGATGCTTACTTCGCGCGCAGCGCTTTCGTACCTGCGGTGCGGCTGGAGTTGGGCAGCAATGAAGCGATCAAGCAGGCCGTTTCCGGTGGCCTTGGTCTTGCCGTGATCTCGCGCCATGCACTTCCAGCCCGGCCGGAGGACGATCAACTGACAATTCTCGACGTGACGGGATTCCCGCTCCAGTCGCACTGGTTCACTCTGTATCCGCGCGGCAAAAGGCTTTCCCCAATTGCGGCTGTTTTCCTCGAACATCTCAAGCGGTCAGCATTCGAATGGAGTGAGCGGCGCGAGTCAGGCGTGTAGCAGGCAAGAATAGCCAACACCAACTACAGCCGAGTTGCTGCCCGCAGGAAGTCATCTTGGGCGACTGCTCTTTTCTGTTACCTGCTGTTGGAGTTCTGTCGAGGTAACCGGCCGGACAGGGACGGTAGCGGCCATACAAAATGCCGCCATTTCGTAAGCACCTGACCTCCGCATTAACTTGGAATACATGTCCTGAGCAGCAGGTCGAGACGCTTCGTTTAGCGCACCGCACACTCAAGCCGCCCGCGCCACCGCCTCATCATCCGCAACGACAGCACGACGCACCGGATGCGGCGGCAGCAAATAATAAAACACCGCCAAAAACACCCACACGACCCAGGCTGACCAGACGTTGTGCGACAGGAAGTGCGCGCCGCGCATCATCTGCGCCCATCCCATCAGCATGCCGGCGGCGAGGCCGATCAGGAGAAACAGGCGGGCGAGTCTGGCGTGCGTGTCGCGCCAGGCGAAGTACACGGCCATCAGCGCGAAACCGCCGGAGGCATGGCCGCCGGGGAAGCATTTGCCGGGAGCGATACCCGCAGGCAGGCGTTCGAACAAGGCGTGGAAAGGCGCGGAGCCGCCGTAGTCGACGAGGTCCCAGGGGCAATACAGCGTGCTGGTGGATTTGAGCACGGACACCAGCAGCGGACCGCCGACCATGGCGACGAACAGCCAGAGCAGTCTGCGGCGATGCGGCTGCCATTGCGGCCGGATGAAGGTCATCAGAAATGCGCCGAGCACGACCACGCCGACGGCAATCATCGCCATCTTCAATCCGGTGTGCATGACGTTCTGCATGAATGGGCTGTCGCGCAGCGGGAACATGTGCGCATGCGCGTCGTAGTACCAGCCGATCAGTACGCGGTCGATCGGCGTGGCCTCGAAAATCCAGTAGATGAACGGGGCGAGCACAAGCGGCAAGGCCAGGAGTTCATACGTGCGCCAGGTATTCTGCAGGGTTTTCATGACAGCTTCCGATAAAGACCGTTAATGCCCGGTGCGGCGCCCGGCATGCGGATCGCGCGCGATGCGGCCTTGCCCCGGAAGGCGGCCAACCGTGGACCGGGACGCAGAACGGTCAGGATGTTTTTCTTGAGACAGTCGAGAGATTGATTAGTGCCAACAAAGGCGCCGCCCTCATCGGCCAAGGCGTGCAGCATAGCATGGCCGGCAAAGCGTGTCGCATGGGCGGCGACGGCTTGGCTTGCCCTGCGTGCCACTTTTGCAAGGCAGGCGACGCGGCGCGTTCGGAGCCATAGCGATCAATTTCCCGATCTCGTCATCCGCATACTCTATGCCGCCTTCGCCGCTGGCATGTGAATGTAGATCAATATCTTTTTCCGGATGGCAGGCAAGCTGGCCAGTCGGCATCCGCTGCCGCCTCTCCTGCGATTGCCGAGCAAATTGCTCGGGTATCTGCCTTAAAATGGACAAATGGACATCACCCTGCCCGAACTCGAACAAGCCATCAATTACTGGCGCACGCTGCGGCCTTCCAGCGGCGAGGAGCGCGCCTTGTCGCCCGAGGTGAATACCTTGGCAACGGTGTATGCAATGATGATTTTTCAACAGGCGCGCACGCTTCCGCTCGACTCGCTCGACCAGGCGGCGCGGCAATTGATCGACGCCTGGCTTCAACGTTCGGGATGATGCCTTTTCCGCCATTCACCGTCTTTTTGCACGGACATGTCACGTTCCGGTTGGCTGCCTCGTCTTGAGGGGACAAAGGTCTTTCAGGATGAGGACGTCATGCACTTTCTATCTTCCGCGCGGCTGTTGCTGGCAGTATTGCTTGCGGTGAACGGGTTCGTCATGCTTCTTGTGCCGGCCGTTTGGTACACGACGATACCGGGCGTCACCGAAACCGGGCCGCTCAACGCACACTTCGTGCGCGACATCGGTTGCGCCTACCTGGTGGCGGGCACCGGTTTCTTCTGGCTCTGGCGCGACACGCGCGCCTGGCGCGCCGCCATGGTGGGCAGCCTCTTTCTGGTGTTGCATGCGCTGGTACACGTCGGCGAGATGATGGCCGGCACCATGGATGCGCATCATTGGCTGCGCGACGTGCCGGGCGTGTTCCTGCTTCCTGTTGTTGCGGTTTGGCTGGCGTGGCCGCGCCGGCCTGGCGTTTTTTCAAAGGAGAACTTCCATGCTGAAATGGATCGCACGGCGACGGCTCGCCGCGTTTGAGCGGGCCTTCGATTACGACGCGAGTTATATACGCGAGGTACTGGACACGAGCTGGAAAGCCTTCTCGCGTTTCGTTCCCGTGATGAAGATGTCGAGCCATCGCGAAGATATTCCGCTCGATGCCTGGTATGCGGCGAAAGTCGTCGCGATACGTTCCGAGGATTGCGGGCCCTGCACGCAGTTGACAGTGACCATGGCTGAAAGGGAAGGTGTGAGCGCGCGGCTGCTGCGTGCGGTGTTCGACAATGACGAGAAGGCCATGGGTCCGGATGTCACGCTCGCGGTGCGCTACGCCCGCGCGGTGCTGGCGCATGACCTGGAAGCCGACGGCTTGCGCGAGCAGATCGTGGTGCGCTGGGGCCAGCGGGCAGTGGTGTCACTGGCATTGTCGATTGCCGCGGCGAAGGTGTATCCGACCATGAAATATGCGCTGGGCCACGGTCAAGCATGCACGCGCGTGCGCATCGGCGGGGCGGAGACGCGGGTGGCTGCGCAAACACTTCCTTCAGCGGTGCGGGAGTCGGCAGCATGACGAGCACGGTAATGCAAGAGGCGGACGACTTCGAGCCGCATCGCCGGCATCTCCGCGCACTCGCCTATCGCATGCTCGGTTCGCGCGCCGAGGCCGAGGATACGGTGCAGGATGCATGGCTGCGCTGGCATGCGACGGATCGCTCGCGCGTCGAGAATGCGCGCGCCTTCCTGTCGCGCACCGTCACACGCCTGTGCCTGGACCGCATCAAGTCAGCGCAGGCGCAGCGCGAGGTCTATGTCGGTTCCTGGCTGCCCGAACCGGTGGTCGATGATGAAGCGGCGTTCCAGCCGGGGCCGGAAGCGGCGCATGAGCTGGCCAGCGACTTGTCATTTGCTTTCATGCTGACGCTGGAGCGCCTGTCGCCGCTGGAGCGCGCGGCTTTCCTGCTGCATGATGTATTCGACATGGGTTTCGACGAGATCGCGGCGGCGCTGGGGCGCAGCGCATCCGCCTGCCGCCAGCTTGCCTCGCGGGCGCGCGCCAACGTACATGCGAGCCGGCCCGCGGTCAAGGTCACGCCGGACGAAGAGCAACGTCTGGCAGGCGCGTTCGTCCGTGCGCTGCGCGACGGCGATGTCGATGCGCTGGCGCAGGTGCTGGCTCAGGATGCGACCTTCGTATCCGATGGCGGCGGCCGCGTCACGGCGGTGCCTCAGCCGCTGTTCGGCCGTGATCAGATTGCGAAGGTGTTGATCGGCTTTGCGCGCCTGTACGATGCGCAGGTGCATCGCACCCGTCCGGCGCGCATCAATGGCTTGCCCGGCTTCGTGATTTCCACCGTGCAGGGCGAGCTGGTGCAGACGATCGCGCTCGAACCCGGCGCGCCGGGCGAAATCAAGGCGATCTATGTGACGCGCAATCCGGACAAGCTGCAGATGGTGGCGCCGTAAAGTCGAAGATCAGGCCGCCAGATGGCGCGCCTGCCGCTGCGGCAGCGCGTCGGCCTTGGCCTTGTTCCTGGCATGCTCTGCCGCGCCTTTGAGACGCACTTCGCGCTTTTGCATCTGGCCGGCGTAGTCGCTGTCGATCGCCGCGGTCACGGCCTCGGCATCATGGCCGCGTTCGCGCAGCCACTCGCCGACGAGGCCGGTCAGGCGTTCGAGGGCGATGCGATGCGTGGCATCGGTCTTGACGTAGATCCAGTCGGACAGTGCCATGAAATTGGCGAATGGCGATTGGTCCAGGATGAGTTTCAGGGTGTTGGCGAAACGTCCCGAATTGGCGATCATGTCCCAGTAGCGCGCAAAGCGCACCAGGCGCTGCATGGTGGCGAAGTCGATGCAATTGTTCGCCAGGATGGTGTACGGCGGATACGGGTCGAAGACCAGCCCGTAGGTCTCGGTATGGCGGATCACCGGCGTGCCGCGCAAGCGCTTGAGAATACCGAACTGGATTTCATGCGGATTGATCTTCACCAGATGGTCGAAGCCGCGCGCGAAACTGTCCATGTCCTCGCCGGGCAGTCCGGCGATCAGGTCGACATGCAGGTGCGCGTGCGAGTGTTCGCACAGCCAGCGCAGATTGTCGGCGGCCTTCTCGTTGTTCTGCTTGCGGCTGATGGTGGCCTGCACTTCCGGATTGAAGGACTGGATGCCGATCTCCAGCTGCAGCGTGCCCGGCGGGAATTTCGCAATCGCTTCCTTGAGCGCATCCGGCAAATGGTCGGGCACGACTTCGAAGTGCGCATAGACCGGATCTTCCGGATGGGCGGCGAGCTTGTCGAGGAAGAATTGCATGATCCGCAAGCTCGACTTGATGTTGAGATTGAAGGTGCGATCGACAAACTTGAACAGCCGCGCGCCGCGCGCATACAGCGATTCGATTTCCGCCATGAAGGTATCGAGATCGAAGGGCCAGGCGGTCTTGTCGAGCGAGGACAGGCAGAACTCGCACTTGAACGGACAGCCGCGCGATGCCTCCACATAGAGCGTGCGGTGCGCGATGTCCTTGTCGTTATAGAACGCATAGGGCAGCTTGATTTCGTTCATCGACGCTTGCACGCCGGCATGAATCTTCATCAGCGGCTTGGGACCGTTGAGGATCTCGCGGCACAGCTTCGGGAAGGTCACGTCGCCCCAGCCGGTGACGACATAGTCCGCCATCTGTGCGATCGCCTGCTCGGCGGTTTCATGCGACACTTCCGGCCCGCCGAGCACGACGATGACCTCGGGTGCGACGCGCTTGAGCACGGCGACCACCTTGGCGGCCTCCTCGGCGTTCCAGATGTACACGCCGAGCCCGACGATGCGCGGCTTGTGCGCCAGTATCTTTTCGACCACTTCGGTGGTCTTGGTACCGATCACGAATTCTTCCAGGCGCGTCGATTCCTGCAAGTCGCCCATATTGGCGAGCAGATAACGCAGCCCGAGCGATGCATGGGTGAAACGGGCATTCAGTGTGGCAAGCAGGATGGTCATGGAGAAGGCAGGCAATTCAGTGAGCCGCTATTTTACGCCTGCGCCCCGCCTGCTTCGCGATTCAATTGGGGGGCGATGCACTCTCCACATGACTGCTGTTCGCCCGCCGGAAAACGTTGGGTGACATGCCGAACCAGCGCCGGAACGAGCGACTGAAGTTCGATGCATCGAAGTAACCCAGTCGCTCGGCAATCTCGGCCAGCGAACAGCCGGTATTTTGCAGCAGCCATTGCGCCCGCTCCTTGCGCACCTCGTCCAGCAAATCCTGATAGCTGGTGCCGCGCTGCTTGAACTTGCGCATCAGCGTGCGGGAAGACATGTGCCGCTCCGCCGCGATGGCCTCGCAGGTCGGAAATGTCTCTCCGCATGTCCGCAGGCGCGACCTGATCTGCTGCAGCAGATCGCTCTTGTGCAGGATCTGTTCCAGCGCCTGCTCGCAGTCGCGCTGGGCCGATGCAAAGGCGACCGGATCGGCGGTGACGCAAGGCGCATCCAGCAGCGTACGCGGCAGCTTGATTTCCAGGCTGGCCGTGCCGAAACGCTTGCGGCCTCGCAACAACGACGCATAGGCGGCGCTCCATGCGGGCTCGGGATAAGGCAGCTTGTATTGCACCTGCTCCGGCATCTGGCCGAGCACGGTTTGAAGAAGGCGCACGACCACCATCAACGCGGCTTCGAGTATCGGGGTCCTGAGGTCGCCGAGATCGCACAGTTCTCGCACTTGCAAGCGACAATGGGTGTCGTCACAGTCCGGGCGAAATTCCAGCACGGTGCAGCGCAGCTTGCTGTAGCGCGCGAGTGCCTCGATCGCCTGCCCCAGGTTCGTGCCGGAGACGACCACCCGGCCGACCTGGCCATGCGCCGCTGCCGGCGCGCTTGCGCCGATTTCCGCGCCCAGCAAGGGCGCGCCGCTCAAGGCGATGGCCGATCGCACCAGGACCTGCATCTGTGCAAAGCCGATGGTCCGCTCGGCGTCCGTCAGCTCGGACCTGCTTAAACCGGCGCCCGCCAGCAGCCGGTCGGTTCCCACCCCGCGCTTGCGCAGCATCACGCACAGCAGGCGTGCGTAGGTCGGGTGGAATGCAGGTTCGAACCAATAGGCAGGTACTGTCATCTCTTTCCGCAATGAACAATAAAGGCTTGCGATGCTGTCACAGGCTGACGCCGGCTCGCCAGCCCATGCACTTTGCTTCGCAAGCCATTCGGCGGGTGCCTTGATTTTCGACAAAGGGAAATTGGCGAGAGGATTCCGCCCTTGCCGCCCATGGGGAGCGGTATCACGACCGCACGCGACGGCATGTGTTGTCGCTGCCGATGCCCCTGGGCTCAAGACATGGGTGAGCCGGCGGAAGAAATGGTTCCATTGCAGGAGGCGGATCGCGATGACCGCATGGCCTCCTGCGCGCTCAAGCCGCTACGCGGGCTCCGGAATAGTGGCTCAGAACTCTTCCCAATCCTCGCTCGCGCTCGCGGACGGGGCCACGGAACGCGTGGAACGTGCGGGACGCGGTGCGGCGACGGGTACGCCGGCACTCTTTCGCGCGAGGCGCGGAACCGATTGAACCGGTATTGCAACGCGCGGCTTGGGTGCCGGCGCGCTTGCGGTCATGTGTGCGCCGTCGACCTGGAAGGCGCTGACCAGTCGCACCAGTTGCTGCGCCTGTTCCTGCATGGCCTCGGACGCGGCGGCGGCCTCCTCCACCAGCGAGGCGTTCTGCTGCGTCACCTGATCCATCTGCGCGATCGCCTGGTTGATCTGCTCGATGCCGGTGGTTTGCTCACGCGATGCCGCGGTGATTTCGCCGACGATGTCGCTCACGCGCTTGACGCTCTCGACGACTTCGTTCATGGTCGCACCGGCATCGTCGACCAGCTTCGCGCCGACGTGGATCTTTTCGACCGAGTCATTGATCAGTGCCTTGATTTCCTTCGCCGCGCCGGCGGAGCGTTGTGCGAGGTTGCGCACTTCGGTGGCCACCACCGCGAAGCCGCGCCCCTGCTCGCCGGCGCGCGCCGCTTCCACCGCGGCATTGAGCGCGAGGATGTTGGTCTGGAACGCGATGCCGTCGATGACGCCGATGATGTCGACAATCTTTTTCGCCGACTCGTTGATGGAACCCATGGTGTCGACCACCTGCGATACCACCATGCCGCCGCGGCCGGCCACTTCGGATGCGGAGATCGCCAGCGTATTCGCCTGATGCGCGTTATCGGCATTCTGCTTGACGGTGGAGGTCAGCTCCTCCATCGAAGAGGCAGTTTCTTCCAGCGAGCTGGCCTGCTGCTCGGTGCGCGAGGACAGGTCGAGGTTGCCCGAGGCAATCTGGCTTGAGGCAGTCGCGATCATGTCCGTGCCTTGCCGCACCTGCGAGACGATATTGGCAAGGTTGTCGCGCATGGCGCGCATCGCATGCAGCATGCTGGACTGATCGTTCTGCTTGAGTTCGATGCCCACCCGCAGGTCGCCGGCGGCAATGCGCGTGGCGACCGAGGCGGCGAATTCCGGTTCCCCGCCCAGCCGCTTGAGCAAGCTGCGCGTAATGATCAAGCCGATACCGGCCGCCAGCAGGATGGCGAAGGTGCCGAGCGCCAGCATCACGGTACGTGCAGTAGCAAAGGTCCGGTTCGCCGTCTTGCCGGAGGCGTCCATCAGCTCGACCTGGAACTGAATGAGGCCGGTCAGGCTGTCCTTATACGTCTTGAGGACGGGACGCAGCTCCGCAGCCAGGTAGGCCTTCGCTTCCGGTGCCTTTTCCTCGTTCACAAGTGCGATCAGCTTGTCCTGCCCGTCGGCATATCGCTTGCGCGCGTCCTTCGCTTGCCCGAGCAACTCCTTGCCGCGCGGCAGAGCGATCATCTTGTCCAGCTTGTCGAAGTCGCCCCCCGCGCTCTTGCGCGCATCCATGATGTCGTCGACCTGCTTCTGGCGATCTTCCTTGCTGTCGATCAGCATCATGTTGCGCAGCGCGATCGCGATCCGGTCCGTCTGCGCCATGAGGTCCGAAGCCGCGGCGATTTTCGGCCAGCGGTCCTGCACGATGGAAGATGTGCCGTTGTCGAGGGCCGCCAGTTGGCTGACGCCGACCGCGAGGATGATCCACAACAGGATGCAGACGCTGCCGAAGCTCAGTGCAAGGCGCGTCCCGACTTTCATATTTCGAATGTCCATGGAATTGTGCTTCGTGAAGATGTGGCGGGTTTCTTCTCGGATGCGAGGCGAAGAAAATTTGATTCACGTCAATATTGCGCGCGAAAGTTGCCACAGCGCAAGCAAAAATGCGCGTCACAAATATCACCGATGCGAAATTCCAACGCTGCTGATCAAAGCGGCAACACACGAAAAACCGAGAGTCGGTCAGGATGATGAGACGGGCTGACGCGAGAGGTGATGCTGCCGGCAACCTCGAGATGCGAATACATCAAGGATCGCCGGCGGAGGGCTTAACAGGCCAAATGTTGCGGCATCACTTCGCCATTTCCTTTTCTTGCAAGGCGCGCCACATCACCTTGCCGGTCGCCGATTTCGGCAGCGTGTCGACGAACTCGACCAGGCGCGGCACCTTGTAGACGGCCATCTTGTCGTGCGCCCAGGTGATGATGTCATCTTCGCTCGCTTCGGCGCCGGCGCGCTTGACGATCACCGCTTTCACCGTTTCGCCGCGATAGGGATCGCGCGCGGCGATGATGCAGCATTCCTGCACCGCCGGATGCTGGTACATCATCGATTCAACTTCCGCCGGCCAGACCTTGAAGCCGCTGGCGTTGATCATGCGCTTCAGGCGGTCGGTGAAGAAGAAGAAACCTTCCTCGTCCATGTAGCCGAGATCGCCGGAACGGAAGAAGCGCTTGCCGTCGAGTTCGGCGAAGGCTTCCGCGGTCTTCTTCGGATCGTTCCAGTAGCCCTGGAACACCTGCGGTCCGTGGATCCAGATCTCGCCCGTCTCGCCCTGCGGCACTTCCTTCAGCGTGACCGGATCGACGATGCGCGAATCGACGTTGAGATAAGGAATGCCGAGGCATTGCTGCTTCATGCGCTTGGGCGGGTTGACGTGCGTCGCCGCCATCGTCTCCGACAGGCCGTAGCCTTCCATGTACTGCTGGCCGGTCATGTCGAGCAGCTTCTGCGCGATCGCGGCCGGCATCGCGGCACCGCCGCCGGACACGCGCTTCAGTCCGGAGATGTCGTACTCGGCGAGGCGCGGATTGGACAGGAAATCGATCATCATGGTCGGTATCAGCGTCCAGGTCGTGACCTTGTAACGCGTGATCAGCTGGCCGGCCGCATCGCGGTCCCAGCGCGGCAGCACCACGATGCCGCCGCCGGAAAAGATCATGGCGTTCATCACCGACTGCATGCCGGTCACATGGAAGAACGGCAGCACGGCCAGCGTCACATGGTCGGGAACGGTCGGGCCCGACCAGGCCGGGCTGGCCGCGGCATTGAACATCACCGAGCGATGCGTGTGCACGCAACCCTTGGGCTTGCCGGTCGTACCCGAGGTGTAGGGCATGCAGGCCAGGTCGTCGGGGCCGGCCTCGTGCGCGCGCGGCGCATGCTTTTCCGCCACCGCATCCTTCCATGCCGTGACGCCGGGCCCGGCCTCGACGCTGTACGGTACGCGCACGAAATCCGGTACATTGAGGTCGGTCGGTGCAAGCAGGTAATCGGAATACGCACCCACGATCACCTGCGACAAGCCACCCTCGCCGATCAGCGGCGCCACGCGCGGGTACAACTCCTGTGCGACGAAGGCGACCTTCGCGCCGCTGTCAGCGACATAGTGCCGCAACTCGTCGGTCACCAGCATCGGATTGACCGGCACCACCATGGCATCGGCACGCAGGATCGCGAAGAACGCGATGATGAATTTCGGACTGTTCTGCATGTCGAGCAGCACGCGATCGCCGCGCTTCACCCCGCACACATGTTGCAGGTAGCCGGCCAGCGCAAGCACTTCCGCATGCACCTGCGCGTAGCTCAGCACGGTATCGTAAAAGATGATGGCCGCCTTGTTCGGATAGCGGCGCGCGGAAATTTCCAGGTTCACATACACGCTGGTTTCGGGTGCGGTGATGGTATAGGGCAGGCCTTCGGGCCAGACGGCGTAATGGCGGGTGTTCATTGTCTCTCTCGTTGTTGTATTAATAGAACCTGATTCTTGATTATAGTTCGCGCCGGAAATCTTGCCCGATGCGCTTCCCTGATGCGCGCTCTGCAGGATTGTGCACCCTGCGCTACCATCAAGAATGTAAAGATGTTCACAATTGGCAGCGCGCGAAAGTGCCGCCGGTGTCCGTGCTGATCTGCCTCAAGGAGAGTCCCGATGAAGCTGTTTTATGCTACCGGAACATGCTCGCTGTCGCCGCACATCGTGCTGCTGGAAACAGGCCTGCCGTTTGACGTGGAAAAGGTCGATCTGGCGACCGGAAAAACAGCGAGCGGCGCCGATTACCTCAGCATCAATCCCAAGGGCTATGTCCCCACCCTGCAACTCGACAGCGGGGAATATCTCACCGAAGGTCCGGCCATCGTGCAATACGTCGCCGATCTCGTGCCGCAAAAGCGGCTGGCGCCGCCGGCCGGCAGCATGGAACGCTATCGCCTGATCGAATGGCTGAATTTCATTTCGACCGAATTGCACAAGGCATTCGGCACGCTGTTTCATCAGGCACCGCAAGAAACCAAACAGGCCGCGCGCGAGACGCTGGCGAAACGGATCGCCATAGTCGACAAGCAATTGCGCACGCACGAGCACCTCGCCGGGAACCAATTCAGCGTGGCGGATGCCTACCTCTTCACTGTGCTGAGCTGGGCCCGTCCCTTGAAATTCGATCTGAGCGGCTGGCCCGCAGTGCAGGCTTATCTGCAGCGCGTGGCGGCCCGTTCGACAGTACACGCCGCCATGGTGGCCGAGGGTTTGATCAAGGCCTAGGTGTGCTGCAATGATGTCTTCATCGCGACGACAAGCCAATGAACTCAAAGATAAAATCGATAGGCTCCGGGCCACGGGTGGCGCTGGTGCTGCAAGGCGGGGGCGCGCTCGGCGCCTATCAGGCAGGCGTCTACCAGGCATTGCATGAACACGGCCTGACACCCGACTGGGTGGTCGGCACGTCGATCGGCGCGATCAACGCGGCGCTTATCGCCGGCAATGAACGCGCACAGCGGCTGTCGCGGCTGCGCCAGTTCTGGGACGAAATCGCGCACCGCGACCTGATCGACATGCGCAGCGTCCCGGACCCTGCGCGACGCTTCAACACCATGCTGACCACTTTCGATTCGGTGACGTGCGGCGTGCCGGGATTCTATGCATTGCGCTGGTTCAATCCGTTTTTCGCGGGATGGATCGTGCCGCCGGAACAGGCCAGCTTTTACGACACCAGTCCGCTCGAAGAAACTCTCGGGCGCCTGGTCGATATCGACTACCTGAACACGCCGGGCGGCATACGGCTGACGGTGAGCGCCATCAAGGTCACTTGCGGGCATCTCGAGCATTTCGACACCGCGCATCGCGAAGTCAGCATCAAGCACGTCATGGCGAGCGGTGCCTTGCCGCCGGGTTTTCCACCCGTGCGCGTGGACGGCGATCTGTACTGGGACGGCGGCCTGTACTCCAACACGCCGCTGGAAATCGTGCTGGGCGACGAACCGCGCGCCGATACCATCTGCTTCATGGTTGACCTGTGGAGTCCGGAAGGCCCCGAGCCGACGACGCTGGAGCAAGTGCACACGCGCCAGAAGGATGTGTTATACGCCTCGCGTTCGCGCCGCCATATCGACGCCTACCTGCGCGGGCACCGGCTGCGGCGCATGGTACGCATGCTGCGCCAGAAGGTTCCCGACGAGATGCTGAGCGAGGAAGAGCGCGCCGAAGTCGACAAGGTCGGCGTCGATACCACCATGCACATCATCCGCCTCGCCTATGCCGGGCGCGACTGGCAGATGGCATCGAAGGATCTCAACTTTTCCAAGGGCTCGATCGAGTGGCGCTGGGATCAGGGCTACAAGGATGCGCTGCGCGCGGTCCAGCACGCGGCCTGGCGTACCGAAGCGCCGGAAGGCACCGGCGTACTGGTGCATGAGTTGATGCCGGTGCCGGTGAAGACGTACGAACAGCGATAGGTGCCCGGCCGCTGACTGCCGCAGCGAAACTTTTCATTTCCGAATAGGATATCGAGGCAGATCGATACCCCCAACGAGAAGAAAAGGATCGCAGCATGAACACCATCAAATTCGGCCGCACCGGCATGGATGTCTCGCGCCTGTGTCTCGGATGCATGAGCTACGGCGAGCCGGGGCGCGGCTCGCATCCCTGGACCCTGAACGAGGAACAGAGCCGCCCCTTCATCAAGAAGGCGCTCGACCTCGGCATCAATTTTTTCGACACCGCCAATATCTATTCCGACGGCACCAGCGAGGAAATCCTCGGCCGCGCGCTGAAGGATTACGCGTCGCGCGACAACGTCGTCATCGCCACCAAGGTGCATGGCCGCATGCATCCCGGCCCCAATGGACAAGGCCTGTCGCGCAAGGCGATCATGGCCGAGATCGATGCCAGCCTGCGGCGGCTCGGCACCGACTATGTCGATCTTTACCAGATCCATCGCTGGGATACCAAGACGCCGATCGAGGAAACCATGGAAGCGCTGCATGACGTGGTCAAGGCGGGCAAGGCGCGCTACATCGGCGCGTCATCCATGTATGCATGGCAATTCGCGAAAGCCTTACACGTCGCCGAGAAGAACGGCTGGACGCGCTTCGTCAGCATGCAGAACTACGTCAACCTGCTCTACCGCGAAGAGGAGCGCGAAATGCTGCCCCTGTGCCGCGCCGAAGGCATCGCGGTGATTCCGTGGAGCCCGCTGGCGCGCGGCCGGCTCACGCGCGACTGGGACGAAGGCAGCGCCCGCATGGAAACGGACGAGTTCGGCAAGGGCCTCTACATCAACACCGCGAACGAAGACCGCAAAGTGGTCGAGCGCGTCGCCGAGATCGCCAGGGAGCGCAACGTCCCGCGCGCGCAGGTCGCGCTGGCCTGGGTGTTGCAGAAATCTCCCGTCACCGCGCCCATCGTCGGCGCGACGAAGATGCAGCATCTCGATGACGCGGTCGCGGCGCTATCCCTCAAGCTCAGCACGGAAGAAATCGAGCGGCTGGAAGAACCCTACGTGCCGCATGCGGTGGTCGGCCACAACTGATCGTTTCCTCAAGCGGCCGCTGAAGCGCAAGACTCGCAGCGGCCGCCCTCCCTCCACGGTTTGAAAATCGAACGCCGTCGCCGTCCGGATTCACGACGCCGGACGCGACGCGCCGCTCCTCTCCTCCTCCCGTCATCTCCCGTGCTCGCCACAAGTCATTGACGACAAAGGGAATTCTTCAAAACGTCTTCACTGGCACGCCGCTTGCGAAATGAGGCTCGAACCATCGTTATCAAGGCGGTGTGTTTTGGCTACGGCGCCGTTCTTCGGCATCCGTGAGAGACAACAATGGAAGGAGATAGGCTATGCAAGTGCAATCACAAGTGCAGGTGATGGGGATCGATGCCGGCGGCACGATGACCGACACCTTTTTTGTTCGCTCCGACGGCCGCTTCGTCGTCGGCAAGGCGCAGAGCAATCCCGAGGATGAATCGCTCGCGATCTTCAATTCCTCGAAGGATGCGCTGGCGCACTGGAAGCGCGACGTCGATGACGTTTATCCCGAGCTGCTGACCTGCGTGTATTCCGGCACGGCGATGCTGAATCGCGTGGTGCAACGCAAGGGGCTGGATGTGGGCCTGATGGTCAACAAGGGCTTCGAGCATGTGCATTCGATGGGACGGGCCATCCAGTCCTACCTGGGCTATGCTCTGGAAGAGCGCATCCACCTCAACACCCACCGCTACGACGAGCCGCTGGTGCCGCTGTCGCGCACGCGCGGCGCGACCGAGCGCACCGACGTGCAGGGCGAGATCGTGATGCCGCTGCGCGAGGATGAGGTGCGCCAGGCCACGCGCGAACTGGTCGCGGCAGGATCGAAGGCCATCGTGATCTGCTTCCTGCAATCGCACAAGAACGGCAAGAGCGAACAGCGCGCGCGCGATGTGGCGCGCGACGAGCTGAAGAAGATGAATTGCGACATCCCGGTGTTCGCCTCGGTCGACTACTACCCGCAGCGCAAGGAAAGCCACCGCATGAACACCACGGTGCTGGAAGCCTATGCGGCGGAGCCCTCGCGCCAGACGCTGAAGAAGGTCAGCGACCGCTTCAAGAAGCACGGCGCGAAATTCGATCTGCGCGTGATGGCCACGCACGGCGGCACCATCAGCTGGAAGGCCAAGGAGCTGGCGCGCACCATCGTGTCGGGCCCGATCGGCGGCGTGATCGGCTCCAAGCTGCTGGGCGAGGCGCTGGGCTATGACAACATCGCCTGCTCCGACATCGGCGGCACCTCCTTCGACATGGCGCTGATCACCAAGGGCAATTTCGCGATTGCATCCGACCCCGACATGGCACGCCTGGTGCTGTCGCTGCCGCTGGTGACGATGGATTCGGTCGGCGCGGGTGCGGGCAGCTTCGTGCGGCTCGACCCGTACAGCGGCGCGATCAAGCTCGGCCCCGACAGTGCCGGCTATCGCGTCGGCACCTGCTGGCCGGAGAGCGGGCTGGATACCGTCTCGGTGTCGGACTGCCATGTGGTGCTCGGCTATCTGAATCCCGACAACTTCCTCGGCGGCGCCATCAAGCTGGACGTGGAGCGCGCGCGCCAGCACATCAAGCAGCAGATCGCCGATCCGCTCGGCCTGTCGGTGGAAGACGCGGCGGCCGGCGTGATCGAACTGCTCGACCTGCAATTGCGCGAGTATCTGCGCTCCAACGTCAGCGCCAAGGGCTACAACCCGGCCGACTTCGTCTGCTTCTCGTATGGCGGCGCGGGGCCGGTGCATACCTACGGCTACACCGAAGGGCTGGGCTTCAAGGACGTGGTGGTGCCGGCCTGGGCGGCGGGTTTCTCGGCCTTCGGCTGCGCCTGCGCTGACTTCGAATACCGCTACGACAGGAGCGTCGACCTGGCGCTGCCGCAGGATGCCGGCGACGAAGACAAGGCCAAGGCCGCGCAGACCATCCAGAGCGCCTGGTCCGACCTGGCCGCCAAGGTGATCGAGGAATTCAAGATCAACGGCTTCAAGGCGGAGGAAGTGATCCTGCGCCCCGGCTACCGCATGCAGTACATGGGTCAGTTGAACGACCTCGAAATCAGTTCGCCGATCGGCAGCGCGGCGACCGCCGAGGACTGGAACCGGATCGTCGATGCCTTCGAAGAGACCTACGGTCGCGTGTACGCCAGTTCGGCGCGCTCGCCGGAACTCGGCTTCTCCGTCACCGGCGCGATCATGCGCGGCATGGTGGTGACGCAGAAGCCGGTATTGCCGGAAGACCCGGAAGGCGGAGCGATGCCGCCGAAAGAGGCGCACATCGGTACCCGTCCGCTGTATCGCGGCAAGCAGTGGCATGAAGCGGTGCTGTGGAAGATGGAAGCGCTCAAGCCGGGCAACACCATCACCGGCCCCGCCATCATCGAGTCCGACGCCACCACCTTCGTCGTTCCCAAGGGCTTTGCCACGACGCTCGACAAGCATCGCCTGTTCCACTTGAAAGAAACGAAATAAGGAGACATACCATGAATATGATGTCCAGCAAGGAAGTCGGCTTTGCCGACCTGCTCAAGACCGGCCAGACGCTCAAGGAATTCCGCGACGGCATCCTCGAGCGCACTGCGGCCAGCGGCCACTACAACGGCCTGGAGCGCCTCGAATTCCGCGAGAAGGATCCGATCCGCTACGAGAAGCTGTTCTCGAAACTGCGCGGCGGCCTGGTACATGCGCGCGAAACGGCGAAGAAGATCGCGGCCAGCCCGATCGTGGAACAGGAAGGCGAACTGTGCTTCACGCTCTACAACGCGGCCGGCGACTGTGTGCTGACCTCGACCGGGATCATCATCCACGTCGGCACCATGGGCGCGGCGATCAAGTACATGATCGAGAACAACTGGGAAGGCAATCCCGGCATCAATCCCGGCGATATGTTCACCAACAACGACTGCTCGATCGGCAATGTGCATCCCTGCGATATCGCGACCATCGTGCCGATCTTCGCGCACGGCAAGCTGGTCGGCTGGGTCGGCGGCGTCACGCACGTGATCGATACCGGCGCGGTGACACCGGGTTCCATGTCGACCGGACAGACGCAGCGCTTCGGCGACGGCTACATGATCACCTGCCGCAAGACCGGCGTGAACGATACGCCGCTGCGCGACTGGCTGCACGAGAGTCAGCGCTCGGTGCGCACGCCGAAGTACTGGATCCTCGACGAACGCACCCGTATCGCCGGCTGCCACATGATCCGCGACCTGATCGAGGAAGTGATCGAGGATGAAGGGCTGGAAGCCTACGAGCAGTTTTCGTATGAAGTGATCGAGGAAGGACGGCGCGGCCTGCAGACCCGCATCAAGGCCATGACCCTGCCGGGCAAGTACCGCAAGGTGGCCTTCGTCGACGTGCCCTACGCGCATGAAGACGTGCAGACCTCCAACGCCTTCGCCAAGCTCGATTCCATCATGCACTCGCCGGTCGAAATGGAGATCCGCAAGGACGGTTCCTGGCGCCTCGATTTCGAGGGCGCGAGCCGCTGGGGCTGGCATTCTTACAACGCGCACCAGGTCGCCTTCACCAGCGGCATCTGGGTGATGATGACCCAGACCCTGGTGCCGACCCAGCGCATCAACGACGGCGCCTACTTCGGCACCGAGTTCCACCTGCCCAAGGGCACCTGGATGAATCCGGACGACCGCCGCACCGGCCACGCCTATGCATGGCACTTCCTGGTATCGGGCTGGAGCGCGATGTGGCGCGGGCTGTCGCAGGCTTACTTCAGCCGCGGCTACCTGGAGGAAGTCAATGCCGGCAATGCCAATACCTCGAACTGGCTGCAGGGCGGCGGCATCAACCAGGACGGCGAAATCCATGCGGTCAACAGCTTCGAAGCCTCGTCCTGCGGCACCGGCGCCTGCGCGATCAAGGATGGCCTGAGCCATGCGGCGGCGATCTGGAATCCCGAAGGCGACATGGGCGACATCGAGATCTGGGAAATGGCCGAGCCGCTGCTCTACCTTGGCCGCAACGTGAAGACCAACTCGGGCGGCTACGGCAAGTATCGCGGCGGCTGCGGTTTCGAGACGCTGCGCATGGTGTGGAAGGCGCAGGACTGGACCATGTTCTTCATGGGTAACGGCTACATGAACAGCGACTGGGGCCTGATGGGCGGCTATCCGGCGGCCACCGGCTATCGCTTCGAGGCGCACCAGACCGGCCTGAAGGAGCGCATTGCCGCCGGCGACACGCTGCCGCTGGGTGCGGACACCAATCCCGACCTGCCGGACTACGAGAACCACCTGAACGCGGGTGCGACCGTCAAGCGTGACAAGCAGTGCATGACCACCGAGGATTGCTACGACAACTATGACCTGTACCTGAACTACCTGCGCGGCGGCCCGGGCTTCGGCGATCCACTCGACCGCGACGTGGAAGGCATCGCGCGCGACCTGAACAATGCGCTGCTGCTGCCGGAGTATGCGCAAAAGGTTTATGGCGCGGTCGCGACCAAGGATGCCAACGGCCTGTGGAGCGTCGATGCACAGCAGACGGCACTGATGCGCCTGGAAATCCGCAAGCAGCGCATCGCGCGTTCGCAGCCGACGCGCGAATGGATGAAGAGCGAACGCGACCGCATCCTGGTCAAGCACGCATCGACCCAGGTGCAGCACATGTTCGCCACCAGCTTCGGCCTGTCGAAGAAGTTCGAGCAGCAGTTCCGCGATTTCTGGGACCTCCCCGCATCCTGGACGCTGAGCGAGGACGAGCTCGATGTGCCGACCTACGGTTCCAAGTTCCGCATGGACTTGTCCGAGATGCCGGATGTGAAGACTGTCGTGCTGGTTGAAGAATGATCCCGACCGGCCAAACACACGAAAGGAAGCACCATGTCAAAGTATACAAGTGAGCAAATCAAGAACCTGGTCGACGGCAAGCTGGACTGGGACACCACGCTGCGCATGCTGTCGATGCCGAAGGATGGCGAGCGTTTCCGCATGTATGTCGATACCTTGCAGAAAAAGCTCGGCTGGAAGGACCGCATCATCCTGCCACTGGGTCCGCACATGTACATCGTGCAGCAGGCGAAGACGAAGAAGTGGGTCACGCAATGCGATTGCGGGCACGTGTTCTGCGACTACCGCGAAAACTGGAAGCTGCACGCCAACATCCATGTGCGCGACAACGAGGAAGCCATGACGGAAGTCTATCCGCGCCTGATGGCACCCGACACCAGCTGGCAGGTGTACCGCGAGTACTACTGTCCGGAATGCGGCACCATGCACGACGTGGAAGCACCGACACCGTGGTATCCGGTGATCCACGACTTCGAACCGGACATCGAAGCCTTCTACAAGGAATGGGTGAAGCTGCCTGTGCCGGAGCGCGTGGATTGATGTAAAACCCGTGTCCACGGAAATCACGGAAAGCACGGAAAGCAGAAACAGGAGATGACCGGAATTCCTTGTCCGCGAGAGCGTCAAGCAATCACACTCTGTTGCAAGCACCCTCTTACTCTTCCGTGCCTTTCGTGTTTTCCGTGGACATCCTGATTGAAGCATGTCCGTTGGCGAATACCGCTGAAACGATGTCGGCCTGATCGCCTCTGTGAAGTCGTCGTTCGAACGGCGGCCGTTCGATTTTCGGACGGCCGTTTCGTTTTCGAACGGTGCGCCACTGGTCCGAAAAGCGTTTTCAATCGAGGTCGCGCCATCTGGCCAGAGAGAGAAAACAGCACCCGCCATGCTGCGAGATCCGCATGTATTCGATCGCTGGCACATGCCTTGCTCAATTGTCATGCCGACATTTCCGTATCAAGACAGCAACCGGTCGGATGGAGTAGGATAAGACGACAAGATGCCCGGCAAATTGCCCAAGGGCACATGATCAAGCAGGGAGCGAACGACAGAGAGCCCGGCCAATCCGGGCCAATGAGGAGACGCGGAATGCAAAAGACAAGCACTCCGATGGACTGGTTTTCCCGTCCGGATCATGACGCCAACATCCTGCTGGCGTGGGAACACCTGATCAGCGGCAAGGCCAACCACGCCCCCGATCTGCGGGGGCTGATCGACGATTCCTGGCGCCGCTGCCTGAGCAGTCAGGTCGATCCGACGGCCGATCGCGCGCCGCCGCCGCTGGACGATCATCGCCTGATGGCCTGCCGCGCGAAGAACGCCCGCCTGCTCGACGCCAGCAAGCCGCTGATCCAGCAGACGCGCGATTTCCTCGCGCAGACCGGCACCATCATGCTGCTGACCGATCCCGACGGCGTGATCCTGCAACTCGAAGGGGATACGCGCATCGTCGGGCCGGCCAGCGAAGTACGCCTGATCCCCGGCAGCAACTGGACCGAACTCAACGCCGGCACCAACGCCATCGGCACCGCACTGACGCTGCAGCAACCGGTGCAGATCCATGGCGCCGAGCACTTCTGCGCCGGCATCAAGCGCTGGACCTGCTCCGCCACCGTGATCCGCGATCCGCTGGACGGCAGCGTGCTGGGCGCGATCGACGTGTCCGGACTCGCCCACACCTACAGCCAGCACAGCCTTGCGCTCACGGTCTCGATGGCGGGCCGGATCGAAAGCCGACTGGCCAAGCTGGGCATGGAGCGCCGCCTGCGCCTGCTGGACCGCTGCATGGCCTATTGCGCTTCGGGGCGCGACGATGCGGTGCTGGTGCTGGACGACCACGGCCATCTGGTCAAGGCCAATCCCAAGGCGACTTCCGTGCTCGCGCGCCTGGGCGTCACGGAGCAGTTGAACAGCACCTTGCCCATCGCCAGCGCGGCAGCGCTCGCCGGCCAAGATGCTTCGCAGCTCGTCCCCGCATGGCTGCGGCAGGCCCGCATCGAAACCATCCGCGAGAACGGCGAGGTGCTCGGCTTCCTGGCCGTGATCCCGGCGCCGGCCTACCGCTCGACCCAGTTGTCCGCCGAGGCGGTCAAGGTGCGCGACCGCGCGCAGCCGGCGTTCTCGCGCATCGTCGGCAACAGCCCGGTGCTGCGCACGGCGGTGCAGAAGGCGCAGCATCTCGCGCCGTCGAACGTGCCGGTGCTGCTGCTCGGCGAAACCGGCGTCGGCAAGGAATTGTTCGCGCAAGGCATCCACCAGGCCAGCGCCTGCGCGGACGGTCCCTTCGTCGCGCTCAACTGCGGCGGCCTGTCGAAGGACCTGCTGGCGAGCGAACTGTTCGGCTATGCGGAAGGCGCCTTCACCGGCGCGCGCAAGTCAGGCGCCGCGGGCAAGATCGAAGCCGCCAACAAGGGCACGCTGTTCCTCGACGAAATCGGTGAAATGCCGCTCGAGATCCAGCCACACCTGCTGCGCGTGCTGGAGGAAGGCGAGATCTACCGTCTCGGCGAGAACACGCCGCGCAAGGTGAGTTTCCGCCTGGTCGCCGCCACGCACCGCAACCTGAAGGACGATGTCGCGCAGGGCAAATTCCGCATGGACCTGTTCTACCGCATCGCCGTCACCAACGTGCTCATCCCGCCGCTGCGCGAGCGCAAGGCCGACCTGCCGGCGCTGATCTCCTACTGGCTCAGCCATTTGTGCGAACGCTATGGGCTGCCCGCCGCATCCTTCGACGACGAGGCCTTTGCCCGGCTCGCGCAGTACGACTGGCCCGGCAATGTGCGGGAACTGCGCAATGTAATCGAGAGTTCGCTGCTGATGACGCAGGGCAGCGTCATTTCATCGGACAACCTGCCGCCTGAAATCGGCTCGGCCGTGCAAGCCTTGCCCGCAGCTTCGATCGCCGGGACGGCGCCGGCCGGCGGCAAGGCCTGTTCGCTGGAAGCCGCCGAGGCGGAATCCATTCGCGGCGCACTCACTTTCAGCGGCGGCAACCTGACGCGGGCGGCGGCCCAGCTCGGCATCGCCAAGAGCACCTTGTATCAGAAGATCCGGAAATACGGGCTGGACGGCGCAGTCAGCGAGACGCGCAGCCGGGCCTGATTTTCGGCGCGAAAAAAAGCGGGAGTGCCAGGCACGGCGCTCCCGCTTTTTCATGGACGCGCCCGCCGCCCGTTACTTGGAGGCCAGCGCTTGCCGCAATTCGGTTTTCAGCACCTTGCCGTAGTTGTTCTTCGGTAGGGCCGGCACCACGCGATATTCCTTCGGGCGCTTGAAGCGCGCAATGTGCGCCAGGCACAAGGCATCGAGCTCGTCTGCCGCGACCGACTTCCCCTCCGCGCAGACGACGAAGGCCACCACCTCCTCGCCCCACTCCGCGCTCGGGCGGCCGACCACGGAGACTTCGGCGACCGCCGGATGCATCAGCAGCACCTCCTCCACTTCGCGCGGATAGATGTTCGATCCGCCGCTGATGATGATGTCCTTCGAACGATCCTTCAGCGTGAGAAATCCGTCGTCGTCGAAGGCGCCGACATCGCCGGTATACAGCCAGCCGTCGCGCAGCGCCTGCGCGGTGGCACCGGGATTATTCCAGTAGCCGCGCATCACGGTCGGGCCGCGCACGACGATCTCGCCGCTCTCTCCCGGCGGAACATCGCTGCCGTCCGCATCGACCACGCGCACCTCCACCGCCGACTGCGCCACGCCGACGGAGCCGAGACGCTCCAGGTAGCGCGCATGCTCCGTCTGCGCGAGATGGAATTTCGACAGGGCGGTGATCGTCATCGGCGTTTCGCCCTGGCCGTAGATTTGCACGAAGCGCTGCCCCATCACCTGCAGCGCGCGGCGAATGTCCTCCACATACATCGGGCCGCCGCCGTACACGATGGTCTTGATGCCCTGCGCATCGCCGCCATGGGATGCGCAATGGTCGACCAGGCGGCGCACCATGGTGGGCGCGGCGAACATCGACAGACTACCGTAGCGCCGGCCCAGTTCGATGATTTCCTCTGCCGCGAAACCGCCGGACTCCGGCACCACATGGCGCGCGCCGGCCAGCACATGCGGCAGGTTGTACAGGCCGGCGCCGTGCGACATCGGCGCGGCATACAGCGTGCTGTCATTCATCGTGACCGTGTCGACGTCGGTGAAATAGCACTGCGTCATGGCCAGCAGGTTGTCATGCGTGAGCATCACCCCTTTGGGCTTGCCGGTGGTGCCGGAAGTGTAGAACAGCCACGCGAGATCGCCCGGCGTGTATGGTCCCATCGCCGCTTGCGCGCCCGCGGCAAACAGGGCACGGTATTGCGCCGATGCGATGCTGACCACCTCGGCCAGCGTCGGCACATCGAGATCGTCGGCGACAAACAGCAAGGAAACGCCTGCGTCGTCGAGAATGAATTGCACTTCCTTCGGATGCAGCTTGGCGTTGATCGGCACCGCGACCAGGCCGGCATGCCAGATCGCGTACAGGACCTCGAGGTATTCCGGGCAGTTGTGCATGAACAGGCCGACACGGTCGCCGTGCCGCAGAGCGAAGCGGTCGCGCAGCGCACCCGACAGGGTGCAGACACGATGCGCCAGTTCTCGATAGCTGTACAGCTCCCTATTGCCGTGCGCGAGTGCCGGCCGTTCCGGAAGCCGCTTCGCGATGCGCATGAGAAGGTTCGCCAGATTCACTCGTATTCCTTTCCTTGGTCTGCTGTCATGTTCGTGGTCATTCGCAAGGAGCATGCCCGCCGCCCGCACGCCGTGACACGCCATGCGCGACGCGGCTCTCCGCTTGCCAGCGTCACCCAGCGTCACCGAAACGATTCTTCATCACCGTCTCGAAACCGGTCGCTCCTTCGGAACGCGTTCGAAGGTCGAACGCGCCGGCTTTTTCAGCAAGGACGCCGATGGCACTCAGGCGCGCGTGAACTTTCCCGATTGTGGCACGCGGATGCTTGTCCATGCTACCCGTTCTCCTTTGAGCGCGGCAAGCATTGGCACGCTCCTTGCAAAAATCGGTGCAGCCTCGGCGCCTCGTTACGAGTGAACCTGCACATGGAGCAAATCATGGAAAAATCTGCGCAACCGACGAAGGAGCGAGTTCGGCAGTATCTGGAGCAACGGCGGCGCGAGCACCGTCCGCCGCCATCAATGGAAGAGATCCGGCGCCAGCTTGGATGGGGGCCAAGGTGCCGGGATGGCGTGTTGCCGACCCGGCAGCAGTCGTGAGTTCAGCGCTTCTGCCCGAGCAGGCTGAAGCCGTGCGACCAATGGTCGTTGCGGAAGCCGTAGCTGATCCACAGCATCGCCAGCGCTTCAAGCAGGCGACTGGCCGTGACGTCGCCCATGTCAATCGGCGCGCGCCAGCCGAAGGCGCGCAGCAGGTCCGATACCTCCGCCTTGGCGCCGTCGTCATTGCCCGCAATGAACATGTCGGGCGTGCCGTCAGGCAGCTTCGGATGGACCATGTGGGCCGCCGTGATGGTGTTGAAAGCTTTCACCACCTTCGCTTCCGGCAGCAGGTCTTGTACCCGTTCGCCGGCCGAATCCACGTGGCCGATCGCGAGACGCGGCACACCCTGTGAAAAGTCGAGCGGATTGGATGCGTCAATGACGAGCTTGCCCGCGAGATTGCCGGCGCCCGCTGCGCGCAGCCCCTCTTCCAGCCCGCTCCAGGGCAAGGCGACGAAAGCCAGATCGCCCTGCTTTGCCGCCTGCGCGAAGGATGCCGCTTGCGCGCCGGGCACGGCAGCGAGCGCTTCCTTCGTCTTGGCGCCCGCCGTGTCGCGCGTGCCGAACACGACGCGGTAGCCCAGTTCTGCGACCCCCCTGGCGACCGCGACGCCAACCATGCCATTGCCGAGAACCGCGACGGTCTTTGCTGTATTGCTCATGTTCATTCTCCTTCAAGTGAATCAAGTGGATGTGCAGGCATTGTGGGCTGCGAGACTGATGAGCGGAAGACTATAATCACTCATGATATTCATAACCTGAGGTTGGCAATGGATTCCTCCCAGCGCGTGCGCGCCATTCTGTCCTTCGTCCATGCCGCCGAGCGCGGCAGCCTCGCCGCCGCAGCCAGGGCGCTCGGCATCTCCGCGGCGGCGGTGAGCAAGAACCTCGCCGGCCTGGAGCGCGCCCTCGGCGTGCGCCTGATGAACCGGACCACGCGCTCGCTCCAGCTCACCGCCGAAGGCGCGGCCTTCCTGGAACGCGCCCGCATTGCGATCACCGCGCTCGACGATGCGATCGATGCCGTCGCGGCACAGCGCGCCGCGCCGATGGGCCGGGTGCGCATCTCCACCAGCAGCGCCTTCGGCCGCTTCTATCTGCTGCCCCTGATTCCGGCGCTGGCGAAACGCTATCCCGCGCTGGCGCTGGAAGTGGACATGGAAGACCGCCGCATCGATCTGGTCAAGGACGGCTACGACCTGCCACTGCGCGGCGGCGTGATTGAAGAGTCGAGCCTGATATCGCGCCATGTTTGCACGCTGCATACGGTACTGGTCGCCTCGCCCGCCTACCTGAAGGAGCATGGCGTGCCGAAGCGCCGCGAAGACCTGGCGCGGCATCGCATGATTGCCCTGCGCTTTCTGAACGGCCAGGTATCGCGCTGGAATTTCAAGGACCGGCGCGGCGAAGCCATCGATGTCGAACCGGCATCGCCCGTGCTGACGGTCTCCGCGCCTGAAGCCGTGGTGGATGCGGCACTGCTCGGCCTCGGCATTGCGCAGGCCGGCGTGCATCATGCGTGGCCGCATTTGCGCGAAGGACGGCTGAAGGTGCTGCTCGCCGCGCAGCATCATTCCGGCGCACGTGAAATGGTGCTGCAGTATCCGCACCGCGCACTGGTCGCGCCGAGGGTGCGCGCGACGGTGGAATATCTGCTCGAAAACCTGGCAAAGACCGAGGCGCTCCATGTGCGGCCTTCCGCGCTGCGCGCCTTCGCGGCCTGACGCAGGCCGGATTTCCTCAGCGCTTCCTCGCCAGCGTCAAGCCGTCCCCGATCGGCACCAGCGACAGGTCGATCCGCACATCGTGATGCAGCTTGCGGTTGAAGGCCTGGATCGCCAGCGTGTCCGCGTCCGCGCCCGGCATGATCACGCGCCCGCTCCACAGCACGTTGTCCACGGCGATCACGCCGCCGCTGCGCAGGAGCGTCAGGCACCGCTCGTAATACGCGTCATACGCAGTCTTGTCCGCATCGATGAAGGCAAAATCGAAACTGCCTTCCTGTCCCTGCGCGAGCAGCGCATCCAGGGTTTCCAGCGCGGGAGCGAGACGCAGATCGATCTTGTGCCCGACACCGGCCCTGTCCCAATACGATCGTGCAACATCGGTATATTCGCGGCTGATATCGCAGCCGACGACGCGTCCCTCGTCCGGCAGGGCAAGTGCCACCGCAAGCGCGCTGTAGCCGGTGAACACGCCGATCTCCAGCGTGCGCCGCGCGCCCAGCATCTTTACTAGCAGCGCCATGAACTGGCCTTGCTCGGGTGCGATCTGCATGCTGGCGTGCGGATGGCTGAGCGTGGCGGCACGCAGTTCGGCAAGCACTGCATGCTCGCGCAGCGACACATCGATCAGGTACTGATACAGCGCGTCGTTGAGGTTGATGGTGCGATTCGACATGATTGCCTTTCAACAAAATCCGATCGAAAAAAATCGACAAGCCGAATTCGGCCTCATATGCGACACTACTCCTGTCAACGCCGTTCAATCGTTTGCGCCAGCGCAATCCAATCGGACACACCCCATGAGCCCATCTTCCTCCCCCCACATGCCCGCCATTTTTTTCGGCCATGGCAGTCCGATGAATGCGCTGGAAGAGAACGCCAGCACCGCCGTATGGCGGCAACTGGCGGCCGCCATGCCGAAGCCGAAGGCCATCGTGGCGATTTCCGCGCACTGGACCACGCGCGGCACGCAGGTGACGGCGATGGATGCGCCGAGGACCATCCATGACTTCGGCGGTTTTCCGCAGGCGCTGTTCGACGTGCAGTATCCGGCGCCCGGTGCGCCGGCCCTGGCGGCACGCGTGCGCGACTTGCTGCGGCCGGTCGATGTCACGCTGGATGAAAGCTGGGGGCTGGACCATGGCACCTGGTCAATTTTGCGCAAGATGTATCCCGCGGCGGATGTGCCCGTGATCCAGCTCAGCCTCGATGTTAGCCGCCCGAACCGCTTCCATTTTGAAATCGGCCAGCGCCTCGCTTCGCTGCGCGACGAAGGCATCCTGATCATGGCCAGCGGCAACGTCGTGCACAATCTGCGCACGATCAAGTGGAACAATGGCGATGCCTATGACTGGGCCATCCGCTTCAATGACGCGATCCACGGCTGCCTGCTGCGCGGCGAGGCCGAGCGCCTGGTCGATTACGCGCAGTGGGGAGAGGATGCGCGCTTGTCGGTGCCGACGCCGGAGCATTTTTTGCCGCTGCTTTATATTGTCGGAACGCAGCAGCAAGGCGAGCCGATCGCGATTCCCGTCGACGGCATCGAGCTCGGTTCCATCAGCATGCTCAGCGCGGTCGTCGGCCCGCACGCCTGACGGCGGAAAACATGCCTTCCGGCAGGAGAACCTGAACTCGGCGGAGAGCGGCAAGTCTAACAAGTGTTGTTGCCTGCAGCATCACAGCCTTGCCGCCCGTGACATCACCGCCTGATCGCGGCAATTCCTTCTCAAGGTCCTCGCATTGCCCGGCACACATCATGTTTACCGCCCTCGTCCCCTTCTTCTGCGACCCGGTATCGCACACCGGAGCATCATGCCGTCCGCCATCCTGCAATGAAAAAGGAAAAACCGGATGAACCAGGAAAGCACGCCACTGCCAACCGAAGCGACCATCTTGATGGTCGACGACACACCGGCAAACCTGGCGTTGCTGACGCATGTACTGGAGGAACACGGTTATCGCGTGGTCGTGGCGCAGGATGGCGAGGAAGCCATGCAGCGCGCCGGCTTCGTGCAACCCGACTTGATCCTGCTCGACGTCATGATGCCGGACATCGACGGCTTCGAAATCTGCCGCCGGCTGAAGGCGCAGGAGCAGCTGCGCGACATTCCGGTGATTTTCATGACGGCGCTGGCGGACAACAGCGACAAGCTGCGCGGCTTCGAGGCGGGCGCGGTCGACTACGTGACCAAGCCGTTCCAGGTCGAGGAAGTGCTGGCGCGTGTGAGCGCGCACCTGGCGCTGGGGTCGATGCAGCGCACGCTGGCCGAGAAGAATCGCCAGCTGCAAAAGGAAGTCGCACTGCGCCAGCAAATCGAAACGCACTTGCAGCACGCTTACGACATGCTGGAGCAGCGCGTGACGCAAAGGACCGTCGAACTGGCCAATGCGAACGAACGCCTGAATGCGGAAATCAGTGAGCGTGCACGGGTGGAGGAATCCCTGCGCAAAAGCGAAACGCGCCTGCGCCGCCTGGTGGAGTCGAACATCATCGGCATCTATTTCTGGCGCATGGACGGCCGCATCACCGAGGCCAACGATGCATTCCTGAATCTGCTCGGCTACAGCAAGGAAGAGCTGCAGGAAGGCAAGGTGCTGCTGTCGAACATCGCTGCGCCGGAATACGCGCAGGAGAGCGAACATGCACTGCAAGACCTGCAGCGCACCGGCACCTCGACGCCGTTCGAGAAGGAATACATCCACAAGAACGGCAGCCGGGTGCCGATCCTGATCGGCGCGGCGCTGGTCGACGGCGCGGCGCGGGAGGGCGTAGCCTTCGTGCTCGACCTGAGCGCGCACAGGCAGGCGCAGGAGCGTATCCGCTACCTGGCCGACCACGATGCGCTGACCAACCTGCCCAACCGCTCGCTGCTGCGGGATCGCCTGCGGCAGGCGCTTGCGCATGCCCATCGCAGCGAGACGCAGGTCGCGTTGCTGTTCATCGATCTCGACTACTTCAAGCACATCAACGATTCGCTCGGCCATCAGATCGGCGACTGCCTGTTGCAGATGGCCGCGGAACGCCTGCGCTGCTGCGTGCGCGAAGGCGACACGGTGGCGCGCCTGGGAGGCGACGAATTCGTGCTGGTGCTGCCCCTGGTCGGCGGCGCCTCGGATGCGGCGCTGGTGGCGCGCAAGGCGCTCGACCTGCTCGATGCGCCCTACGATTGCGCCAACCATGAACTGCATGTCTCCGGCAGCATCGGCATCAGCATGTATCCGGATGACGGCGCCGATGTCGAAACCCTGATGCGCACCGCCGACACCGCGATGTACTACGCGAAGGAAAAAGGGCGCGGCAATTTCCAGTTCTTTACGCCTTCACTCAACCGGGCGGCGCAGCAAAGGCATGCGACGTCGAACGCGCTGCGGCATGCCCTGGCGCATGATGAATTCGTCCTGCATTACCAGCCGCAGGTAGACATGGAAACCGGCAGGATTTTTTCTGCGGAAGCCTTGCTTCGCTGGCACTGCCCCGACACCAAGGCCACTGTCGTCTGCAGCGATTTCATTGCGGTCGCGGAAGAAACCGGCCTGATTCTTCCTATCGGAGAATGGGTACTGCGGGAAGCCTGCAAGCAGTTGCGAAAGTGGCATGAGCTCGGCTTTACGCAGATGGTGGTGGCGGTCAACCTGTCGTCGCGCCAGTTCTTCCAGCCCAATTTCAGGGAGAACGTCGAACGCATCCTTGCGGAGACCGGCGTGCCGCCCGACAGCGTCGACCTGGAACTCACCGAATCCATTCTGATGCATCGCACCGAAGACAATATATCCACCCTGCGGCATCTGAGCGACATGGGCATCAAGCTGTCGATCGATGACTTCGGCACCGGTTATTCCAGCCTGGCCTACCTGCAGCGCTTTCCGGTCGACGCACTGAAGATCGACCGTTCCTTCGTGAGCGGCATCGGACAGAGCGCGAGCGACACCGCGCTGGTCACTGCCATCATCTCGATGGCGCAGAGCCTGCGGCTGAACGTGCTGGCCGAAGGCGTGGAAACACCGGAACAGGTCAAGTTCCTGCAGACGCACGGCTGCCTCGCGGCGCAAGGTTTTTTCTACAGCGCCGCAGTCCCGGCCGATGCGCTCACCGATTTGCTGCGCAAACAGAATACCCGCATTGCCCAGATCTGAGCGCCCCGCGTCAGAAGAAATACCTGAGCACCGCCTGTACCGCACGCTGCTGCGGCACGGCACCGAATTCGCTGGCACGCTCGCCGCTGTTCATCTGCCATTGCAAGGCCGCTTCCGCGCGGTCCCAGCGATAGCGCGCCTCCAGCCACGACAAACGGCTGTGGTCGGCGACATTGAAGCGCAGCATGGCGTTCAGATCGAAGTGACTGATCATCACGTCCTGCCACGCGCCGTAGAAAAACACCGCCTGGCGCGTCGGCATGTCCTGCCAATCCTGCAGCGCCTGCCGGTAGCGCAAGTAGGCAAGCGGCGAAGTGCGCGGCAGCGCATTCCACTGCGCCTTGTTCAGGCCCGCGCCGTTGTACTGGTACTCCAGCGTGAGCGACAGTTTGTTCGACGTGGTGTAAGTCAGACCGGTGGCGAGACGATGGCGGAACGCGCTGTCGTCGGCCCCGCTCAGCGCCTGCGACAGCAGCGAGCGGCTGCGACCGCCCGACCATTCGAGGTAGGACACCGTCGCGTCGTTGACCAGCATGGCCAGATTGAAGCCGAGCTGCGGCGCCTTGTGCTCTTCATCGTAGAGCAGCCATTGCGGCTCGATGTTGTCGGCCAGCTTGTGGCTTGCGGCGATCAGCCAGCGGTGTTGATTGTTGGTGGCGCCGATGTCGGGATTCAAAGATGCCTCGTTCGGCCGCGTCGCCAGCTTCGGCGAATACAGCGCGGTCAGCGAGCCGCTCTCCCACAAGCTCTGAGTGCGCAGCATGACGCTGCCCATGCGATTCTTTTTCAGGCTGGCCGGATCGGCGGAGACCACGAAGCGGGTTGCCCCGGCGCGGAAATAATCGGTCGGGTTGTAGCCGGTTGCCACGCCGTAGCGCGCGTTGATGCGACCGAAGTCGAACAACTGGTCGTCGCGTGCCTGCCAGCTGACATAGGCTTCCTTGAGCGTGTTGATGCCGTTCTGGCGCGTTGGCTGGTCCTGCCAGTTCAGGTCGAGCCGGTCGGCGAAGACCGCGCGCCAGCCGGGCGCCAATGCCTTGTCGAGCTGCATGTCGATCGACAGGCGCTGGCTATCGACCGTGCCGCCGCTGCGCAATGCCGACTGGCCGACCGCGCCTTCGACAAACCATTGCCAGTCGCGGGCGCGCTCGACAACTGCCGGCGCCTCGTCAGCCAGGCGCAATGCGTCCTCGTCCGCATCCGCGGCCAGCACCGTGCCTGCTGCGGTCAGCAGGCCTATCGCCAGGATGCGCTTCATTCCGGCTTGAACCGTGGCAGGTAATCGCGCTGCAGCCAGGCTTCCGGCACATCGCGTTTTGCATAGTCGGAAAAGCGCATCACCGTCACCCAATTCGGATCGAGGCCGTCGATGATGACCGTTTCTGTCGGCCGCTCGGCGCCGAGCTGCGTCTGGTAGCGGCGGAAGTAGGCGCTCTTGAGCAGGCGTCCGCTTTCGGTGTAGTAGCGCGCCTTGACCGGGCGGTTGTTGCTCGTGTCTATCCACATCTCGATGCGGTGGTAGGTGACGTCGGGCGCGGTCGCGGCCAGGGCAAGCTTGTAGCAGTGGCGGGTCTTCCGGTCGCCGTCCTGCGTATCCTCTTCCGCCGCCAGCTCCGCCTGGTAGTCCTTGGCGAGATTGGCCGTGACGATATCGCCGTTGGCGGCCTGGCCAAGCAGGCGCTGCTGCGGCGAGATGCGGATGCTGGCCTTGTTGGACGGATCGTAGAACCACAGGTCGTTGCCGCTCTTGAGCATCAGCTTGTTGGCATCGCGTGCCGGCGCGATGAAGCGGATCAGGCTGCGGAACTGTCCGCTGCTCTTGTCCGCCTTCGAATACACCGCCAGCGTGCTGGTGTCGTTCTGCTTGCCGCTCTTGTACTCGATCAGCGTGGTGGTCAGGCCGAAGGAATAGTCGGGATTGCGCACGGCATCGCTGGCCGCGAGGATGTCCTGTGCGGTGGGCGCGGCATGTGCCAGCCCGCCGATGGTGAGTAGAAACACTGCTGTGAAGATTCGCATACGTTTTCTCTTGTTTTGAAATTTTTTTGTCCACGGAAAACACGAAAGGCACGAAAGGAAGGCGTCTCGAAAACAGGTGCATTGCGTTTTTTCGTGTTTTCCGTGCCTTTCGTGGACAACGCTTTTAATTCATCCCATTACACATGGCGCAAGGCATCCACGATCACCATCTTCGAGGCACGGTTGGCCGGCCACCATGCCGACACGATGGCCACCACGATCAGGCCAATCACGCTGCCGAGCATCAGGCCGTTTTCACCCCACACCCGCGTCTTGACAGGATACGCATAGACATAGCCGGGCGGCGTCCAGGTCAGGCCGCTGTGATTGATCAGGGTCGACAGCAGCACCGCGATCGCCACCCCCAGGATGGAGCCGATCACGCCAAGCATCATCCCCTCACACATGAACAGGCGCCGGATGCCGCCGCGCCGCTGGCCGATGGCGCGCAGGGTGCCGATTTCGACGGTGCGTTCGACCACCGCCATGCTCATGGTATTGCCGACCGTGAACAGCACAATCACGCCGATCAGGGTGGCGATGAAACCGAACACGGAATTGAAGAACTGGATGGTCTGACCGTAAATCGGCGCGAGCGTCTGGAAGGCCTGGACCTCCAGCGAGCTGTCCTTGAAGGTGGTCGCCAGCAATTCGTCCAGCCGCGCCTTGGCTGCCGGCATCTGGCTGGTGTGCTGCAACTGCAACTGGATCGCGGTGACCTGCGGCGCTTCGCTACCGTAAATGAGTCGCTGCGCCTGCGACAGATGCATGATCATGAACACGTCGTCGGCCTCCTTCAAGCCCTGGTTCTCCGCCTTGACCACGTTCAGTCGCGCGACATTCGGTGCGCCATGTAGGTTGGCCGCCAGCATCTCGATGGTCGTTCCCTGTGCACCTGCCTGCGGTTCGCTCGCCTTTTCCATCGCGGAGAGCGCGGCGATGTCGTCTGGCGCGCTCGGTCCCGTTGCCTCGCGGCGGGGCTCCGGCTGCCGGCAATCCGGCACCTTGAGCGGGCCGCACAGTTGCAGGATGCGCGCAACCCCGGTGCCGACCACCACGGCGTCCGGCGCGGTGCCGGTCAGTGCCAGCGGACGCGCAAAGCTCATGCTGCCGTAATCATCCCAGGCCCGCATCTTGTTCTGGTCGTCGACCACAATGCCGCTGGCGAGCACCGTCTTGGAAACGCCGGCCGAGAAATTGCCGCCGATGCCGCTCAATTGCAGCTTGGGCGTGACCATGGTCAGCATGGGCGACAGTACCGGATCGCGCTTGATCGTGTCGATGAGGCGCTGGTAGTCGGGCAGGCCATAGGCGGCGGGATTGCCGCTGCCGTAGAGGAAATAGTCCTTGCGCTGGATCTGGAAATGGCCATGCAGCTGCACATAACCGGTTTGCATGGCCAGGATGACGTTGCGGCTGTAGCCGCCGAAAAGCAGTATCGCGACCAGGCCGACGATCATCGCCAGCAGCGTGGTGAGCGAGCGGCGGCGGTTGCGCAGCAGGTTGCGCAAGGCGAGCGAGAAGGTCTTCATGCGCGCGCCTCCCCGTTGCGGCGTTCGATGCCGGTAATGCGGCCGTCGCGGATGAATACCGCGTCGTCGGCCTCCGCGAGCACGTTCGGGTCATGTGACGAGAACACGAAGGACACGTGATGCTCGCGCTGCATCTTGCGCATCAGGGCAATGATGGCCGCGCCGGTCTGGCTGTCGAGGTTGGCAGTCGGTTCGTCGGCCAGCACCAGTTGCGGCTGGGTCGCCAGCGCACGCGCAATCGCCACCCGCTGACGCTGGCCGCCGGACAACTGGCCGGGACGGTTGTTGGCGCGATCGGCAAGGCCCACCGCATCAAGCAGCGCGCGCACGCGCTCCCTGCGCTTGGCTGCGGGCATCTTTGCCAGCAGCAGCGGATATTCCACGTTCTCGTAGGCCGTCAATACCGGCAGCAGGTTGAAGTTCTGGAAGATGAAGCCGAGATACTGTGCGCGAAAATCCGACAAGGCGTCGTCGGACATGGACTTCACGTCCTGCCCCGCCACCAGGATATCGCCATGATCGGCCCGGTCGATGCAGCCGATCAGGTTGAGCAGCGTGGTCTTGCCGCTGCCGGATGCACCCGAGATGACGGTAAAGCAGTTGGATCGGATTTCGAGATTGATATCGCTTAATGCCGGCACATCGACCGCATCGAGATGATAGGTCTTGCCGACTTGCTTCAGGACGACGGGATGCATGGCGCTCTCGCAGGAATGGAAAACGCTGCCAATATAACAATGTCGGCTGGAATCCGCGAGTGTGCTGCGACGAATTGCAAAAGGCAGCGATAAAGCGCGGAAAAAACCGCCCGAATTGCGTCCGCACCGCATGGCGGCGGTCCCAAGCCCTGCGAAATCCCTATGCTAAACTGGCGCGCCATTGCATGCGCTTGTCCATGCAAACCCTCCCTGCGAAACCTGCCTCCGTCCAACCTGCCGCGTGAATGGTGAGCCGCAATTGATTGAAGAACTGAAGCAACGGGTCAAACTCTTCCTGGCAAAACGCGCCCGCCATACAGGGCGCATTTCGCGTCATTCCGTCAGATACACGATCTTTCTCGGCGGCGCGGTCTGCGTTGCGCTTGGCTCGCTTGCCTTTGCGCGGCTGGCCGAGCTGATGCTTGCCTGGAATACGCGTCTTGTTCATGCGCATTGGTGGAGCGCCTTTCTGCTGCTGCCGTTCGGCCTCGCAGGATTACGCTGGCTGACCATCCGCTATGCCTGGCAGGCGCGCGGCAGCGGCATACCCCAGATCATCGCTGCGATGAACCTGCCGGCCGGCAGCCACGCGCAAGCCGTCCTGGTCTCACTCTTCCAGTCGATGTGGAAGGTCCTGCTCACCGCGGCCGGCCTGCTGGCGGGCGCATCCATCGGCCGCGAAGGCCCGTCGGTGCAAGTGGGTGCGGCCATCATGTGGGCCTGGGGCGATTTCTGGCACGAAAAAATGCGCATGGGACCGGGCTTCCGCTCGGAAGCCTTGATCGCGGCGGGCGCGGCAGGCGGACTGGCTGCGGCATTCAACACGCCGCTCGCCGGCGTGGTCTTTGCCATCGAAGAACTGGGCCGAGGCAGCACCGTGCGCTGGGACCGGATCGTGCTGTCGGGCGTCCTGACCGCCGGTTTCCTGTCGCTCGCGCTGATCGGCAACTACTCCTACTTCCAGCTTGAGAAACCGATCCTGATTCTGAACGGCGCGTGGGGTGCGGTCATCCTGTGCGCGCTGGTCGGCGGCGTGGCCGGCGGCCTGTTTTCCAAGACGCTCATTCATGGCGTACCTGGCTTGCTGCCGCGACGATTCCGCAGCCTGCCGGCGCAGCATCCGATCTACACCGCATTCTTCTGCGGCCTGCTGGTCGCGATCCTCGGATTGCTGGCCGGCGGCACCACTTACGGCACCGGCTACGATCAGGCGGCCGCCTTGCTCAACGGCCAGCCGGCGGACAACCACTGGTTCGGCATCGCGAAATGGGCGGCAACCGTGCTGTCCTACTTTGCAGGCATCCCCGGCGGCATCTTTACGCCATCGCTGGCGATCGGCGCAGGTGTCGGTGACTATGTCGGCATGCTGTTCGGCGGCATGGCCGAGTCGCGCATCCTGGTGCTGATCTCCATGGCCGCTTTTCTGGCGGCGGCCACGCAGGCGCCCATCACTGCCAGCGTGATCGTCATGGAAATGACCCATGGCCAGGACACGATGCTCTATCTGCTGGCGGCGACACTGATTGCATCCTTCGTGTCGCGCCAGTTCAGCCCGCGCCCGTTCTACCACGCCGTCGCCAAGCATTTCCGGCGCGAGGCGGTCGCGATCGAGGAAACACAAAAGAGCGGCTGACCGGAACACCGGCGCCCGCCTCAATAGCCTTCCATCACCGGCAGGTCGCGCTTGCGCGATGTCGCAGGCCCGGCGCCATACACCACCACGGCCAGCACGGCCAGGCACCAGACGATCAGCGCACCCGACGGCAAGTCGTACACCAGCGAAATCGCCAGCCCGGCCGCGTAGCCACCGATGCCGACCGCATAGGCAATGGGCAGGCGCCGTGTGAACGGGTAATTGCGCACCGCCAGGCCGGGGACGATGAGGCTGGCGAAGACCAGGTAGACGCCCACCAGTTGCACCGAGATCGTGACCGCCAGCGCGAACAGCAGATAGAAGGCGAGCCGCCCCAGCCGATGGCGGAAGCGGAACACGGCAAAGGCAATGACGGCGGTTGCGATGGCCGGCACGATCAGCTGGTCATAACGCACCCACAGGATTTGCCCGGACAGCAGGTCGCGCAGATGCTCGCCACCGTGCGGGTTATGCGCGAGCAGCAGCAGGCTGCCGGTGGCCGCGAGGATGAACACCACGCCGATCTGCGCCTCCTGCACTTCCGGCCAGCGCCGCTCGGTCCAGGTCAGCAGGAACGCGCCGAGCACCGCCGCCGCGCCGGCGGCAAGCTGCACGGCCCAGGCCTGTTCGAAGTCGGCCATGCCCGCGACGATCACGCCGAGCGCGGCAATCTGCGCGATCGCCAGATCGATGAACACGATGCCGCGACGCAAGACCTGCGCACCAAGCGGGACATGGGTGGCGAGTACCAGGGCGCCGGCGAGAAACGCCGGCCCGATGATGGACAGGTCCATGGCTTCGAAACTCATTTGGCCGCCTCCAGCAGACGCTGCACGGTGTCGTCGAACAAGCTGAACAAGTCCTTCGCCGCATCGCTGCCGCCCACGGTAAAGGGCGCCATCACCGCCGGCATGTGCGCATGCTCGGACAGCCATTGCGACGCGCGCCCATCCTGATAAGCGGCGCGGATGACCATCTTCGCCGGCTGGCGTTGCAGCTGGTTGACCAGCTCCGACAAGTGCGCCGCGCTGGGCTCGACACCCGGCTTCGGTTCCAGCGTCGCCACTTCGCGCATGCCGAGCCAGTTCAGCAAATAGCTCATGTTCTTGTGGTGGTCCACCACGGGCATGCCGTTCAGGGGCGCCGCCTTCTGCTCCCACTTCTTCATCGCCGCGGCCCAGCGGCCGGAGAAGTCCTTGTAGCGCGACTGGTAGTAAGCGGCATTGCCCGCGTCGATCTCGCTCAGGCGCTTGACGAGGGCATCGGCCACCTTGGCGATATTGCGCGGGTCCTGCTGGATATGCGGATTGCCGGCGGCGTGCACGTCACCCTGGCTGCGGTCGACATGGCTCGGCACTTCCAGCCGCTGCACGTAGCTTCCGGCTTCGAAATAACCTGGCTGTCCCGGCACGATCCTGGCATTGCCGGATTGCTGCAGCAGAATCGGCAACCAGCCGGCTTCCAGTTCCAGCCCGGTGCAGATCAGCAGGTCGGCGTTGCGTGCGCGCGCGATGAGGCTGGGCCGTGCTTCGATGCGGTGCGGGTCCTGCAGCGCGTTGGTCGCACTGGAAACCTTCAGCTTGTCGCCGCCGATTTCCGTCGCCAGCGCGGCCCATTCCGGCTCGCAGGCGAGGACATTGAGCGCTGCATACGAAGGGGCCGCCAATACTGCCGCACATGCGGCGATCAAACTCAATAGAATCTTTTTCATTCTTCACTCCTAGAAGTTATGTGCGCCATGCGCACCCAGGCTCATGATGTACTGGAGAAAAACCTGACGGTCGGTGACCTCGGGGCGCGACCGGTCGCGTGCGAACTGCAGGCGGAAGCGGCTGAACTCCGAAGGGGAGTAGTCGAACATGATGCTGGTGCGCGCGGGCTTGTAGGAGGCCAGGCGCTGGAAATCCGCGGCGGACAAGGCCCCATTGCTCACCAGGCCGATCTCTGGCGTGCCGGCATTCAGCCGGTCATAGCGCAATCCCGTGCGCCATGCCGGACGGAACTGGTAGACGCCCTGCACATACCATCCGGATTGCGCCGATGCGTAAGCGCCTGCCGCCGTGCCGAAGGATTGCGCCAGCGTGTCGTAGGTCAGCGTGCCGCTTTCCTTGCGATGGAAATATTCGCCTTGCAGCTTGAAGTTGGTGTAAGTCGCGTTGCCGTTCGGCGCCCATTTGTAGACGCCATCGACGATCCAGGTGTTGGCATGGCCGCTGATGGCATTGGTCACGCCGGTGCCGCTGCGGTCGATGTCCGCATAGGTCCGGTCGCTGGCACCGGTGCGCAGGTAGGACAGGCCGGCGCGCCAGCTCGCGCTCTCGCCGATGTCGTCGCCCACATGCGCGAACAGCGCGGTGGAGCCGATGCCGTTCTTGTTGCGGTCGTTGCCGGGGAAGGCGGCGCCGCTCCCGGCTTCCATGCCGAGCTCGATGAAGCGCTCGGTCGGCGCCAGCCATTTGAGCTGCAGCCCGTCGGGCTTGAACTGGCCGCCCAGGAAGGCCTGGTACGCAAGCGGCGCATCGACGAAATCCCACACGTGCGCGTGCTGGTTGTTCAGGTAACCGATCGATGACAGGAAGCGCCCGCCGCGCAGGTTGATGCCGCTGGACAAGGCTTTCGTTTCGAAAAAGGCTTCCTCGACGCTGGCCGTGTTGTCGGAAGCAAGGGAGAAAGTCAGCTGCCCGGCGAAGCGCGGATCGACGTTGGCGCGCAGCGTCAGCTCCGACTCGCCGAGATTGAAGCCGCGTTTACCGGGGCCGATTTCATCGCCGCCAGGCACGAAACCCTGCAAGCGATATTGCGTCGGGTCCTGCGACAGATTGGCATAGGTGCCGCCGAGTATGAGAGAGACTTCGGGATTGAAGGCGCTGGCGCCGCCGGTGGCAGCGGCTGTTGCCAGCGTTGGTGCCGGCGTTGGTGCCAGGGGTGGAGCGGGTGCTGTCTGCGTGGCGGCTTGTGTTTCGGCGGCTTGCAGGCGGGCTTCGAGCGCGCGAATCCGCGCTTCGTAATCGTGCTTCATCTGCCGGATTTCTTCGCGCATCTGCGACAGCTCCGGATTGTCGGCAGCCGGCGCGGGCACGCACCATGCAGCCAGACTGGCGGCGGCCACTGCCGACGCCAGGACGGGTCGTTTCATCATGTTATTTCCTGATTGAGAAATGGAATCGGGCCGGCGCATTGCAGGCCGGCGACCAGGCGAAACAGCAATCAGGCGTGGACTGGAGGAGCGCGTGAATCGAAGGCGCGCGGAACGGGCGGGAGTTGCGCGGCGAGCGGGATGTCGGTCCCCGTCTCGCTCGGCATGGCCAGCAAGACCAGCGGGGGCGGCGAACCGGCGAGGCCGGCGCCGATCGCCGCAAATGCCAGGCACTGCTCGCACTGCAGTTCCGCCGGCAATTGCTTGTCCTGCACCTTGCCGGAAGTTGTCGCCGAAGAGAGGTGCGAAATCGCGTGCGTGATCCCGAGCTGCTGCGTAACCAGCAGAAGCACGAAGGCAAATTGCGCAAGAACTCGACGGGCGTTCACTCAGTCAGGGGCGAAAATGGTGCAACAGGATCGGTACACAAGCTTGAACCGTTGCCCGCAATAATGATAGGTGAGCAGATTATAGCAACGAGACGCGGCAGCACGTTCATCGCTCCCGCAACCGTTACATCATTACCCGCCAACAAGACCGGCGGCGATGTTGATCGTCAGGCCAATGATGGCGGCATTGAACAGGAAGCTCAGCACGGATTGCGCGAGAGCCGCCTTGCGCAACGATGGCGAGATGATGCTGATGTCCGAGGTTTGCGCGGCCACGGCGATCGTGAACGAAAAGTACAGGAAATCCCAATAGCTGGGCTTGGGGCTGTCCTCGGGGAAACGAAGCGGCTTGGCGTCCGGCGCGGCGCGGTAGTACTGGTGGGCATAGTGGAACGTATAGATCGTACCCAACAGCAGCCAGGAGCCGAACACGGTGGACGCCGTGAGGATGTAATGGAACAGCCGCACGCTCCCCGATACGTGCCGGGCGGATGCCAGCTCCGCCACGATGGCAATCAGGCTGAGCAGCGCGCCGAGCGACATCACGGCCAGCACAAACACTGCATTGTTATCTTCCTGCTTGGCAAGGCGGTGCATGCGATTCTCGTCGCTTCGCGCCACCAGCCAGGACATCAGCACAAGATAGGCCCAGACGGCGGCATTCCAGCCTACAAGCGCCCGGGCTACCGCCCCCCAGGCCTGCGGAACGGTAATGGCAACGACGGCGCCGGCCATCAGGGAACTCATCAGGCGCGGGTGGGAGCGAAGGAGTTGCAGGCGTGGATGCATTGCATCTGACACAAGTGGCGATGCCCTATTGTAATCAAGTTGCGACGGCGGCTTCCTGAAAGGCTTCGCCGCCGATTCACAGCGTCTGATCCATCTCCACCGACGGACAACTGTCGGGCGGCTGATGCCGCACCACGCGCGCCGGCACCCCGGCCACGGTGCAATGCGCCGGCACGGCTTTAAGGACGACGCTGCCGGCGGCGACCTTGCTCATCATGCCGATTTCGATGTTGCCGAGGATCTTCGCGCCCGCGCCTATCATCACGCCGTAACGGATCTTCGGATGCCGGTCGCCGTGTTCCTTGCCGGTACCGCCGAGGGTGACGTTCTGCAGGATGGAGACCTTGTCTTCCACCACGGCGGTTTCACCGATCACGATGCCGGTGCCATGATCGAGCATCACGCCGCTGCCGATGCGCGCGGCCGGGTGAATATCGACCGCGAATACCGCCGATGCCTGGTTGGACAAGGCGAACGCGAGTTCGGATCGCCCGGCTTGCCAGAGCGCATGGGCAATGCGGTAAGTCTGCAGTGCATGAAAACCCTTCAGGTTGAGCAGCACATGCAGGGAATCCGGGCAAGCGGGATCGCGCTCTTTCACCGCCGCAAGGTCGGCGGCAATCTGCGCCACGATGGCCGGATGCGCGTGCAGGATGTCTTCCATCAGGGGCCGCAGCGCAGTTTCGGGAAACTCCTCGCAGGCGAGGCGGCGCGCCAGCACGGCCGCCACGATGGCGACCGGAGAGGCATGCGCGAGTATCAGTGCGTGCAGGCGCGCTTGCAGGATCGGTTCGTGCCGCACCAGGTCCTGCGCGGCACGGCGAATGTCGTGCCAGACGCCGTCGTCCTCGCGTGTCCCTGGCATTGCAGCCTGGTCGGGCTGTGCGACATCGGCTTCTGCTCTGTTCATGATGATTCTCCTGGTTGCGTTCATGCCCGCATAAAACAAAATGGCCGCAGTTTTTACCTCACTGCGGCCATTGGAATCTGACGAAAAACGCACGCGCTAGTCGGCAAGCCCCTCCGGCCGCCGGCGACAACAAATCAGGGTGGAAACAACTGGCTTGCTCATGCGTCTAAACAAAAAGAATATATGCTTATACGAAAACTGATGTTTAGCCATTAAAGCATATTTTCCGGATTTCGGCGCAAGTGCCGCGCAGTGCAATTTTTGCTGCACGCCCCGTTTTTCAGTCACCATGAAAACTTTACGCATAGGCCTGATCGCGGATACCCACGGATTGTTGCGGCCGGAAGCCCGGGTCGCGCTCAAGGACGTGGACCTGATCATTCACGCCGGCGACATCTGCAACGCCGAAGTCTTGCATGCGCTCCAGCAGATCGCGCCCGTCGTCGCCGTGCGCGGCAATAACGACCGGGGTGCCTGGGCCGAGGCGTTACATGAGCGGGAAACCGTCACGGTCGGCGGCGTCGCCATCCATGTCGTGCATGATCTCGCCGATCTCGACCTCGACCCGAAAAGCGCCGGTGTCCAGGTGGTCGTCAGCGGCCATTCCCATCGGCCCTCGCTGAAAATGGATGGCGGCGTCCAGTTCGTCAATCCCGGCAGCGCCGGTCCGCGCCGCTTCAAGTTGCCGATTTCGCTGGGCTTTCTCCGCATCAGCAACGGCAGCGCGCGGGTGGAACTGCAAACACTGGAAGTGGATTAGCAGGCCTGCTAATTGCTTCATGGCCCGACAGCCATTCCTGACGGATATGCCCGATCCTGATTCATGGTAATGTGCCATCACCTCAACACCCCGGAAAGGATGCCCGTGAAATTTTGCCTGCCTTCGCAACTCGCCTCCGCCGCCTTGTGCATGGCTGCACTCTCGTTGACAGCCTGCGTCGATTCCGCCTCGACCGCCAGCACAGCCACCAAACCCGTCGCCGCATCAGAGTCCTCCAGTTCCTCGTCTTACGATCCTGCAAAGATGGATCTGAAACCCGTGCCGGCAAAAGTGACGTCCGAAAGGCATACGGGAGCCTTTGCCGAAGGCAGCGCGCTCAGCATGGGACCGATACTGAAACCGCTCGACCCGTCGCCGGTGAAGACGATACGGCTGGACACCACGCACAAGATCATCGATCTCGCGCCGGGCGTCAAATTCAGCGGCTGGACCTTCGGCGACCAGGTGCCGGGGCCGACAGTGCACGTTCGCGTCGGTGACCGTGTCAAGTTCTCGATGACGAATCGCAGCGACGAGCCGGTGCCCGGTCCGCGCATGACGGCCGCACCGATGATGCATTCGATGGATTTTCATGCGGCGATGGTTTCGCCGGAAGACAAGTATCGCTCGATCGCGCCGGGGCAAACCATGGAGTTCGAATTCACGCCCAATTATCCCGGCGTCTTCATGTATCACTGCGGCACGCCGATGACGCTGGAGCATATCGCATCGGGCATGTATGGCGCCGTGGTGGTCGAACCGCGTGGCGGCTATCCGACCAAGGCGGACCGCGAATACGTGATCATCCAGAGTGAGTTTTACGTCAAGCAGGCACCCGGCAACGCAAAGGTGCAAGGTGTGCCGCTTTACGTGCTGGACGGCAACCGCTTGCGCAACGCGCAGCCGACCCACACGGTGTTCAACGGCGTGCACAACGGCATGATGCGCACTCCCCTCCCCGCCAAGCCGGGCGAGCGCGTGCGCTTGTATGTCCTGAACGCCGGCCCCAGCAAGACCTCCAGCTTCCACGTGGTGGGCGCGATCTTCGACCGCGTCTGGATCGAGGGCAATCCGGACAATCAGTTCCGCGGCATGCAGACCGTGCTGCTCGGCTCGTCCAACAGCGCGATCGTGGAATTCGTGGTTCCCGAAGAGGGTTCCTATGTGATGGTCGATCACCACTTCGCCAATGCATCGCAGGGCGCGGTCGGCCTGATCAGCACCGGCGCCGCCGGCGAGCATGCCGTCGAGCATCACAATATCGCCGCATCGCGCACGCCGACCGATCCCGACGAAGTGCAAGGCAAGCTCCAGTTTGAATCGAAATGTCTCGCATGCCACGCGATTGAAGGCGGCAAGGGCAAGAAGATCGGACCTGACCTGGCCGGCGTGACCAAGCGCCGCACCGATGAATGGTTGCGTCGCTGGCTCAAATCCCCGGAGGACATGCTGGCCAAGGATGCGGATGCCAAAGCGCTGCTCCAGCAGTACAACAACCTGCCGATGCCGAACCAGAATCTGTCGGACAAGGAAATTTCCGACTTCATCAAGTATTTCCACTGGATCGATGGACAGCCGGCACACGATCATGGAGAAATGGAGAAAGGGAAATCATGATATCCCTGGGTAGGGTCGCGGTGACTTTGTCGCTGGCGGCATTCTGCACCGCGGCCTTGCCCTGCGGCCACTGCGTGGAAGACAAGGTGGCTGCCGTGTATGACCATGCGGAACTGATGCGCGCCGAAGCGGCACATCATCATGTGGCCTTCTGCGCGGTCGAGGGCAATCTGCCGGCCGATGAAAACGCACAACGCAACATCGCGCGGACCGTCGAGGCAATAGCGGGAGTCGATCGCGGCAGCATGCGCATGTCGGTTGAAAACACCGCGCTGGCATTTACCTTCGATCCATCCAGGATTTCGGTCGACAAGGCGGTCCGGGCGATGAACAGGAAAGTTGCCGCGCTCGGTTTTCGTCTTGAACCGATCCGCGTAATGGAGCGTACGGCCGAGTTGAAAAAAGTCGAGGCGGCATCACCAGGGCGCCGCCCTTGAAGAAGTTCCACGTAAGAATTGCAAGACACGGTAAAAACGCGCAGCACCATGCATGACGCGCGGCATGTGCGCCGGTTCGCCACCGGCGCACATGCCCCTTTCTGAAATCCGCCGCAACACTACTGCCGGCGGGGCGCGCGGCTTGCATCATTCAATGCATCACCCTTCGTCCTCTTTCCCTCTGGATTTTGGCATCCTTATTGCTGTGCCCGAATATCTCGGCATTGGAGGGATAGTCCATGCAAGGCACTGCTCTGTACGGCCCGCTCAAACTCGTCAGCCTGCTGATAGTGATCCTGATGCTGGCGGCCATCGTGTATGGCGGCTACATCTCGATCAGCTACTGGTCCGGCATCGGTGTTTGACAGGAGGCGCGGCATATGAACAAACGACAAACCCGCCTCTTCGCCATCGGCTCGACCGCCATCCTCGCGCTGGCCTTCCTCGGCATGACCATCGACACCCATCGTCAGGTCGACAAGCTGACCAATGCGGAAAACCTCACGCCGCAGGTGATTCATGGCAAGGATGTCTGGCACAAGTACAACTGCATCAACTGCCACACCTTGTTCGGCGAGGGCGCGTACTATGCGCCCGACCTGACCAAGATCACGCAATACCGCGGCGCGCCCTATCTGCGCGCCTACCTGCATGACCCCTCCAAGTTTTACAACGAGGAACGCCATCGCCGCCTGATGCCGAAGCAAAATCTGGCCGACAATGAAATCAACGACCTGCTCGCCTTTCTCGACTGGGTCAGCAAGGTCGATAACCAGGGCTGGCCGCCGCGCCCCATCCTGGTGACAGGTTCGACCATCCCCGGCACCGGCGCCAGCCCGGCGCAGCAGCAGAATCCGGCCGGCACGCCAGGCGGCGCGCAGAAGGCACCAGGCGCGCGTCCGGTCACTTCCGGCGACGATCCGGTCGCGCTGGGTGAGACCTTGTTCCATTCGTCGCCGCCCGGCTGCTTCGCCTGCCACTCTGTCGTGCCCGGCGTGAACCTGGTCGGCCCCTCGCTCTCCGGCGTGGCGACCCGCGCGCAGCAAATAATCAGCTCCGGCGAGTACAAAGGTGCGGCGAAGGACCCGGCCGCCTACATACGCGAGTCGATCGTCAAGCCGAGCGCGTTCCTCGTTCCCGGCCCGACCTTCTCCGCGAACGGCCAGTCCTTCATGCCGGACACCTACGGCAAGGATCTCAAGCCGGAGCAGGTCGATCAGCTGGTCGCCTATCTGATGAGCTTGAAATGACAACCCGGGTCTAGAGAGTGTTACGAAAGGGAGAACTGCAATGCGATATCGGTCCCAGGCAGTAGCGTATTGGTACTTCGCGGTGGCGATGGTGCTGTTCGGATTGCAGCTCGTGTTCGGGCTGCTGTCGGCCTCGAAGTATCTCGGCCCCGATCCCTTGCTGTACATCCTGCCCTTCGACGTGACGAAGATGATCCACACCAATCTTCTGATCGTCTGGGTGCTGACTGGCTTCATGGGCGCGACCTACTGGATGGTGCCGGACGAGTCGCGCACCGAGCTGCACAGTGTCAAGCTCGCGTATATCCAGCTGATCCTGTGGGTGCTGATGGGGGTGAGCGCCGTGATCGGTTACCTGTTCCGCTACGGCACCGGCAACAAGCTGCTGGAGCAGCCGCTGCCGCACAAGATCGTGATCGTGATCGTGATGCTGATGTTCCTCTACAACATCGGCATGACCATCCGAAAATCCGGGCGCTTCACCACCACCGAAGGCGTGCTGCTGCTCGGCCTGGGCAGCGCGGCGCTGCTGTACCTGCCTTCGCTGATCGACTTCCGCAACTACACGATTGCCATCTTCTATCGCTGGTGGACCATCCACCTGTGGGTGGAAGGCGTGTGGGAAATGATCCAGGGCGGCTTCCTCGCGTATCTGCTGATCCGGCTGTCGGGCGCCGACCGCGAAGTGATGGAGAAGTGGCTGTACGTGATCGTCGGCCTCGTCTTCATCGCCGGCATCATCGGCACCGCGCACCACTATTACTGGGTCGGCGTGCCGCATTACTGGCTGCCGATCGGCGGCTTCTTCAGCGCGCTGGAACCGCTGGCGCTGATCGGCATGGCGATCTATGCCTACTCCGCGATACGCCGCTCCGGTCTTGCGCATCCCAACGTGCTCGCCTTGCACTGGACCGTGGGCAGCGCGGTATTCACCATGTTCGGCGCCGGCCTGCTCGGACTGGCGCACACCTGGCCGAGCGTGAACAAGTGGACGCACGGCACCCTGATTACCGCGATGCACGGCCATGCCGCGTTCTACGGTGCGTACGCGATGATCGTGCTGGCGATGATCAGCTACGCGCTGCCGGCGATGACCAGCGAGCGCAGCGAAGGCGGCAGCAGCGTGGGCTTCTGGGCGTTCTGGCTGCAACTGGCCGGCATGTTCGGCATGACGCTGTCGTTTGCCACGGCCGGCATCGGCCAGGTCTACCTCGAGCGCATTCTCGGCCTCGGCTACCTCGACACGCAGCTGCGCATCCAGGTGCACTTCGTGATGCTGATCGTGACGGCGTCGCTGTTTACCATCGGCGTGGCGCTGTTCATCTGGGACTTCTTCCGCAGGGCGCCGCGCTTCGACCTGATTGAAGATGTTGCGCCGGCGGGCGCAGGCCGGGCCGGAGCCATGCCGTGAGCAAGGACTGAACAGGCATGCAGATCGCCGCCATCCGGCCGGCCGACGAGCCGTTCTATGTGCCCTCCGGCGACGAAGTGCGCATCTTCGAGCAATGCCATGCACGCAACCTGGCGGTCATGCTGAAAGGCCCGACCGGCTGCGGCAAGACGCGCTTCATCGAGCACATGGCATGGCGGCTCGACCGCCCGGTCATCACCATCTCCTGCCACGACGACCTGACCGCGAGCGACCTGGTCGGCCGCTTCCTGATCCGCCATGACGGCACGGTATGGCAGGACGGGCCGCTGACGCGTGCGGTGCGCGAAGGCGCGATCTGCTATCTCGATGAAATCGTCGAGGCGCGCCAGGACACGGTGGTGGTGCTGCATCCGCTCACCGATTACCGGCGCGTGCTGCCCGTCGACAAGACCGGCGAACTGATCGAAGCAGCCGACGGATTCCAACTGGTGGTGTCGTACAATCCCGGCTATCAGCGCATGCTCAAGGATCTGAAGCCGAGCACGCGCCAGCGCTTCGTCGCGCTCGATCTTGGCTTTCCTCCGGCGGAACGCGAGATCCGCATCATCGAACATGAAAGCGGCGCCGACCGGCCCACCGTGCACGCGCTGGTGACGCTGGGACAGCGCCTGCGCGCGCTGCAGGATCGCGGCCTCGCGGAAGTGCCAAGCACGCGCCTGCTGATCGCCGCCGCGCGCCTGATCGCCAGCGGCATCGAAGCCAGGCAGGCATGCTATGCCGCGCTGGTCTCGCCGCTGTCGGACGATGCCGCGCTGGCAGGCGCGATGCGCGATCTGGTGGATGCGACTTTTGTCTAAGGATGTTAATTCAGCGTAGATGTCCACGGAAAACACGGAATACACGGAAAAAAACCTTGGATATCTTGCTGTTTGTGGACAAGGATTTCTGATCTGCGGCGGGGGAATTATGGATATCCGCGAAAGACAAAAAGATTGGGTGTTCTTTCCGTGCCTTCCGTGATTTCCGTGGACATCCAAACCGCTCCTGGCACATCCATTAAACCCTACTGGACGTTCTGCTACTGATGGCCGAAGCCGAAGACGTGCTGGTCGATGTCGCGCATCATGCGACGGTGTACGCGCAAGACCTGTGGCGCCGCCACCGCCCGTCGCACGCGAACACGCCATCGTTCAGGCTCAACGATGTCGCGCAACGCATCAGCCTGTTGCTGACCGCCGTGTTCGGCAACGCGCCGCCGCTGCGCGCGGCCCAGCCGCCACCGTCACCGACCTTGCTGCAGACCTTGTTTCGGCGGCACGAACAGCCGCTGTCGCAACAGGCTCTGGCGGCCACCGATGGCGACACCATCTGGCTGCCCGCCGAGCTGCCAGTGCCATCGACGCACACCGCGCTGGAACGCTATCGCATCCTCGCCCTGCAACAGGCAATGCGCGCCACGCGCGGCGGCGCGCATCCATTGCCGTCTACGGCGACGGCGCTGGAGCGCGACCTCTACCTGCTGCTGGAAGCGATTGCCGCCGATGCCGCGCTGGCACGCCTGCTTCCCGGTCTCGTGCAGGGGCTGAATGCCTTGCGGCGCGACGCGCTGGCGCAACGTCCTGCACCGGAGCGCTTTGCCGCAGGCCGGCAAGGGCTCGAAGCATTGTTGTGCAGCATCTTGCGCACTGATTGCCGCACAGCGCCGCCGGACTTGTCCATCGCCTTCTCGCCTGCGGAGGCATGGCGACAGGCGCAATCGTTGGCTGCGAGATCGGATCCCGCGCTGCAACGCATCCGCCATCCGCTCTGCAAGGATCTGTGGACCGGCGAGTTCAAGTGCCCGCCCTCTCCATCCAACGCAATGGACGCGCGAAGCACTGATCTTGCCGAAAAAAGCGACAAGGCCCCGCGCAGTGCGCGCCTCGCTCGCCGTCCCGAAGTGCGCGAAGCGGCCGAGGACGAAGACGATCAGCGCACCGGTCCGTGGATGGTGCAGACCGCGCAACCGCAAGAGCACGCGGAAGATCCGATCGGCATGCAGCGGCCCACCGACCGCGATGAATCGACCGCCGCCGAGGACTTCGCGGATTCGCTCTCCGAGCTGCCGGAAGCGCGCCTGGTATCGACGCCAGGCCAGCCGAAGGAAGTGCTGCTGTCGGACGATCCGCTGCCGTCGCGCACAAGAACTGCCGCCGCCGCAACACCCGGCGACGCAGCCACATTCACCTATCCCGAGTGGGACTACCGCATCGGCGCCTACCGCGAACCGGGCGCACGGGTTCATCTGCTGCCGGCATCGCAGGGCTCGCCGCAATGGGTGGCCGCGACGCTGGCCGAACACCGCGCGATGCTGGACGCGATCCGCCGCCGCTTCGAGATGCTGCGCGCCGACCGCGTGCGCCTGCGCAAGCAGATCGACGGTGCGGACATCGACCTCGATGCCTATATCGACAGCCGCGCCGATTTCCATGCCGGCCGGCCGATGGCGCAGGGTCTGTATCAGACCTGGCGCGCATCCCGGCGCGACATGGCGATTGCATTGCTGATCGATGTCAGCGGCTCGACCGACGCATGGGTGTCCGCGAACCGGCGCGTGATCGACGTGGAACGCGAAGCGCTGCTGCTGGTGTGCATCGCGCTGGAAGGCATGAACGAACCCTTCGCGGTGCACGCATTTTCCGGCGAGGGGCCGGACAAGGTGACGGTGCGCAGCATCAAGGATTTCGACGAGCATCACAGCGATGAAGTCGCGCAACGCATCGCCGCACTGGAACCAGAGCACTACACCCGTGCCGGCGCCGCGCTACGCCATGTCACCGCAAGCCTGATGCGGCAAAGCGCGCGGCACCGCCTGCTGTTGCTGCTATCGGACGGCAAGCCGAACGATGTCGATGACTACGAAGGCCGCTACGGCGTGGAGGACATGCGCCAGGCGGTAACCGAAGCAAAATTGCAAGGCATCTTCCCCTTCTGCCTGACCATCGACCGGCAGGCCGCGAACTATCTGCCGCAGGTGTTCGGTGCGCATCAGTACGCGCTGCTGCCTCGGCCGGAACTGCTGCCCACCGTGCTGCTGGATTGGCTGAAGCGATTGGTCGCAGAGTAAGGCGGGATGTCAGATGCCGGCGTACCACTGGTAACCGTTGCCGTCTTCCCAGTAGCCGCCCTTGCCGCCGCCAATCCTGTCCAGGCTCTCGACCAGTTCGATGCGGCTGAGATACTTCGCATGCTTGTAACCGAGTTGACGCTCCACGCGCACCCGCAAGGGCGCACCATTGGCAATCGGCAGCGCGCTGCCGTTGAGGTCGTAGGCGAGGATCGTCTGCGGATGGAAGGCGTCATCCATGTCGATGCTTTCGTAGTACTGCACCGAGCCGGGACCTTCCATCGGATCGGCGCAATGGAACACCACGAAGCGTGCCTCCGGACGTGGATGTGCAGCGTCGAGCACGCGCCCCAGCGGGACACCCGTCCACTTCCCGATCGCGCTCCATCCTTCCACGCAATCATGGCGCGTGATTTGCGTGCGGCTCGGCATGGCGCGCAGTTGCGGCAGCGACAGTTGCAGAGGATTTGCCACCAGGCCATCGACCCTCAGTGCCCAGTCCCTGAATCCGTTGGCGGCTAGCGCCTGATAGGCCGGATTTTCCGGATTGCTGGTGCCGTTGCTGCGAAAGCGCGGCGACAGGTCGGCTTCGGTGAATTCCTGCGCCATCGTTGAGCGTGGCAGCAATGCCTTGTGCGCGGCGCGGCTCAAGCCCTCGCCCGCCGACAGCACTTGCTGGAACCATTCGGCCCGGCTCAGCCGGTCGCATCCGGCCATGCCCAGCACCGCGAGCGCCTGCAAGGACCGTTGAAGGAATATTCGCCTAGGCATTCTCATGACGCGCTCCCGTGGCGGGTTCCGGCTCGATATCGTAGTAGCCGGTGATCATCGACCGCAGATGGTTCCACAGCCCGCTGACAATCACTTCGAACACATGAATCAGCACGAACGCGACCAGCATCCATGCGATGATGAAGTGGATGGTGCGCGCCGACTGTCGCCCGCCGAACCAGTCGACCCAACCCGTGATCGCGCTATCGAGCATCGGCGACATCGCCATGCCCATCAGCACGATGAGCGGAAGCAGCACGAAGATGACCGCCAGGTAAGCCAGTTTCTGCAGCACGTTGTAACGCCTGGCCGCCTCACCCCGCGGATGGCGAAACAGAAGATGGTCCTTCACCGATGCGCCGATGCCCTTCAGCTCCTGTTTATCCGGAGCGAGGTCGCGCGCAAGATGCCCGCTGAACACTGCATACAGGATATAAGCCAGCCCGTTGAGGACGAACAGCCACGCGAAGAAGAAATGCCACTGCCGCGCAAATGCCAGCGAGTAATAACCGGGAATGGTGATCCACGACGGAAAGGCATGCAGGTTCGGCGCGCCGTCCGCGCCTGCCGAAACGCCCAGCACACCCGTGGTATCGAACTGACGACTGCCGATGCGCAGGATGCCTCTGGGCGCAGGCGCGGTGTCGAGCGAATCGATCTCCAGCACCGCCGGCCTTCCGCTGTAAGACGAATTACCCCAGTAAAGCGCCGGATGCGCATTGAAGATGGACAGGCCGCTCATGAACAGCACGGTGAGGCACAGCACATTGATCCAATGCATCAGTCGCACCGGCAGGCGATGCCGGTAATACAGGCTTGTCCTGCGCGGTGGCGACATGACTGCGGAAAGCGTTTTTTGCATGATGAACACAAATCGGTGAGAACGCCTCACGGACAGGCGTGAACAAAAACCCAGCCACCGATGGATGCGGCATGAGACCATGATTTGAATAGTTCACTATAGGGCAGGGACGCGTTTACGCCAGTCCGCACATGCGCAGATTCGCTCCGGGAAACATTGCGGCGCGTCGTTTCCATTTGTCATGCGCGAGCCCGCCGTCGTGAACTCCGGGGCTGTATTGGCCGTCGCAGCAATAGGGCTGCTTGCATCGCCCGCCTACTGGGGAGGAAATCAAGGTGAAGGCACTTCAACGAAAAAATCAGATCGCAGGATCGCGAACGCAGCGTGCGCCTCGCAACGCGGCTCAGCCGGCGCGGCCATCGCCGCCGGGGCAGGTCGTGATGGTACTGCAAGGCGGCGGCGCGCTGGGCGCCTACCAGGTCGGTGTGTATGAAGCACTGCACGAAGCCGGCATCGAACCGGACTGGGTGATCGGCACGTCCATCGGCGCGATCAATGGCGCACTCATTGCCGCCAATCCGCCGCAACACCGGCTGGAACGCCTGAACGCTTTCTGGCAGCGCATCGAACAGGACCCGCGCGGCCCGCTGCCCTCGCTCTGTTTTCCGTTGCTCGGCAATGCCGCGATGAATTGGTTCACGCTGGTCGCGGGCATTCCGGCCTTCTTTGTTCCCAACCCCATGGCCCTGCTCGGGCAGCATGCGCAACTCGGCGTCGAGAACGCGGCGTATTACCTGACATCGCCGCTGCGCGACACCCTCGCCGCACTGCTCGACCTCGACTATCTCAACGCGCGGCACACCCGTCT